>CAMVOL010000031.1 GCA_947169105.1 uncultured Bacteroidales bacterium
GTTCAATCTCCTTCTCGAACTCGCCGGTCTCTTCCGCCTCCACCTCCACCGCCGCTTCGGTGCCGCCGTGCTCGAACTCGATTTCCGCATTGAAGGTCCAACCCTTGCCGAAGTCGTAAGCAATCATGAAGACGGCGTGCGGCAGATCCACACGGCCATGCCCTTTTGCATCCGCGTACTTTTCGGCATGCGAATAGCGGAACATATTGTCGCTGTAAAAATTGTATTTGTAAACCGCCTCGCCATACCCACCAATGGTGAGACGGCTTTTGGGCTTGATGCTGTCGGAGACGGCCGTATTGTCGGGGGTGGAACTGACTGTGAATTGGGCGTTTAGCTGACTTGCGAGGAGGATTGTAACAACCAGTAGAAGGAGTTGGATTTTCTTTGCCATGCCATACGTTTTTTACGGCGGCAAAAATACGGGCGCTTCAAAAGTGCCCAAATACCAAAATTGGGTGAATGTTTTGCGGATGCTCCTTATTTATGGGGGTATAGTAGAGACGCACGGCCGTGCGTCTCTACTATACCCTATTCACTGAACCCTATACAGTTTATGTTGTCTGTTTTTCGTTTGCAAAGATAGCGATCAAGCTTTATACTCCCGCATCACTTCGTCAGCGAGGTAGCGGTCGCCCAATGTATATAACATTGTGGAAGGGTCTCGCATCAGGGTGTTGGTGCGGGAGCGGTAAAAGAGTGTCAGCGCCTTTTCAGGACTGATGTCCATATCGGTTGCAATCAATGTTACCACTCGGCCTATTTTATTCCATAATAGTAAAGGACTCAGCATTTTATAATTGATAATTTTCTATAAATTTCAAAAAGTTGTCAGTAACATAAAACCCTTGCCCGAAATCAAGTCCTGGGCGCCCCTTGCTTACATCGGGGAGTTCGATTATTTCCGTTCCGCCGTGATATATTCTCATTTTGCAGCTCCTTTCATCGCTTCGCGCCGGTGCAGCGCCTCCAAAACATCCTCGGTGACAATGCGACGGCTTTGGGTGTGCAGGGTGTCGTAACACGGATATATCAGTTCGGCAAACAGATTCACGGCCGCCATCCGCTCAAACATCTCTGCCGCACTCACCCCCTCAGCTACCGCCGCAGATTCCACACATGAAGCGGCGAAAATGTTGCGCAATTCCGCTTCGCCCGGCGCAGGAAACCCATTGTCTGACATCAAGCCTGTCATCGTGTAGTGGTCATTCATAGTGACGTTTTCAATAAACCGCGGCAAAAGTACGAATTAATCTGAAAATTGAAAAATGAAAACTGAAAATTTGGGAGGATACGGGGATGAAGGGATTATTCCTCGTTGATGATTTCCGGCCGTATCGCCTCCTCCACCCGGAAGTCGCCGACGCGGGTGCGGCGCAGGGTGGTGAGATGGGCGCCGCTGTTGAGCATCAGCCCGAAGTCGCGGGCGATGGAACGGATGTAAGTGCCTTTGGAGCAGACAATCCGGAAATCGACCTCTGGCAGCTCGCAACGGGTGATTTCAAATTCGCTGATGGTGATGGTCCGCGGCTTGATCTCCACACCCTCGCCTTGACGGGCGTAAGAGAAGGCCCGTTTGCCCGCGATGCGCACGGCCGAGAACTGCGGGGGTATCTGCTCCTGCTCCCCGATGAAGTCGGCAGCGGCTTGGCGCACCGCCTCCTCGGTGATGTGGTCGGTGGGGTAGGTGGCATCCACCGGCTTCTCCATATCGTAGCTCGGGGTGGTCTCGCCCAACCGGAACGTGCCGGTGTACTCTTTTTCCGCCGCTTGGAAAGAGTCGATTTGTTTGGTGTATTTTCCTGTACAGATGATCATTACGCCGGTAGCCAATGGGTCGAGCGTGCCCGCGTGCCCCACTTTCAGCTTCTTGCCGAACTTACGTTTCATCGCGTATTTCACCTTCGCCACCAAGTCGAAAGAGGTGCACTGGTACGGCTTGTCGAAGACGAACACGTTGTCCTCCTGCTGGTAGATTTCCTCGTTGATGGTGAAGCGGGCGGCGTGGATGACTTTCATTTTGTCTTGATTTGTTGGTATTTCTTTCTGATTCTCAAGGTGATGGATAACAGCGCAATGAGAACGGTGAGTGCGACGCAGAGGCGGGCGAGATAGTCGCCGTGGCGCACATAGAAGGTGAGGGTGTCGTTGGGCACGACGTTGTCGCGGAGGGCGAGGCGGGTGTCGTACTTCGTCTGCTGGTGCGCGTCACCGCGCTCGTCGATGATGGCGGAAATGCCGGTGTTAGCCGAACGCAGGACGGTGCGGCGCGTCTCCACCGCCCGCATCTTCGACATCATGAAGTGTTGCTGGTGCCCGGGCGTGTTGCCCCACCAGCCGTCATTGGTGATGACCGACATCATCTGCGCGCCGTTCTTCACGAATTGGCCAAAATGCTCCCCGTAGGCCGATTCGTAGCAGATGGCGGTGCCGATACGGAAGGGGACGGATTGCAACGGGAAGGTGCGCTGTTCGGTGTCTTTGCCGAGCGAGCCGCTGGTGCCGCCGAGATCAATGGCGAGTTTTTCGAGGAAGCCGAAAACCTGCGGGTACGGCATCTTCTCCACCCCCGGCACCAATTTGCTCTTGTAGTAAAGTCCGGCGAGGCCGTCGCGGTTGAAGCAGGCCGCCGTGTTGTAGTCGTCCACGAAGGTACCAGGATGGGTCTCCTGTGCCGTGAGCGTGGCCTTGTGGTCGAAAATCTCGTAGGTGGAAAGCCCGACAATGAAATTCAGGTCAGGATAGTAGTGCATCAGCGTATCCACTATCGGCAGCCATGCATACGACGAGTTGAACGTGGGGCAGTCGTCGGCACCGATGGCTGCCGAAGCGATGCTCCACGGGATGGCGGTTTCGGCGCAGAGCAGCAGCCGCGTGTTCTGCGTCAGTTTCGGAACGCCCACCTCCATCAGCCGGTGGAAATGCTGGACGTTGTTCATGTGGTACTGCTCCTCCACGGGATCCGTATTCTGCTGGACAATAACCACTTCCATACTATTTTCGGCAGTGGGGGAGGGGAGTTGGTAGGTCTTGTATCGGATGAGCGAACCGGCGGCGGGCAGGACAATCCACAGGATGAGGGCGATGCCGTGAATGAGGGCGGCTTTTCGGTTTTTTCTGATATTTTTCAAGAGAAAATAGCAGAAAAAGTTGCTGGCTAAAACCCAGATAGTGCCACCGAATGTGCCGGTGATTTCGTACCATTGCACAAATTCGGTGCTGTTGCTGAATACGTTACCGAGGTTGAGCCACGGCCACGTGAGGTCCCAGTTGAGGTGTAGGTACTCCCACGTGCACCAGAAAGCGATGAGGGCGACCGGTGCGGCCATGGGCGGCAGCTTCAGACTGCGGAACCGCTGCCAACAGCCGAACACGATGGCCATAAAGAACCCGTTCAGTGCGAAGGCGGCGACGGAGCCGACAGGCGTGATGTTCCAAATCCACCACGTCGTGCCGATGTTCCAGATCAGCACCGCAATGTAGGCGTGCCACAGTCCGTTCCAGAAAGGGAACTTCGGCTCCTTTTCCAAGAGGTCGTCGCTGACGAAAAAGAGCGGCACGAAGGCGAAGAACGCCAGCAGTGGGAAACCGTGCGGCGGCCACGAAAGAATGAGCAGGATGCCAGACAGGATGCTGAGGAGGTACCGGTGGATTTTTTTCATCTTTCTGGAAATCAAAGATTAAACGATGTCAAAACCGATACGCTCGATTTTTTCGATATTGTCGATTTTGTGCAGCTGCTCGATTAACTCGTTGAGTGCCATGACGTTTTCGATGTAGAGCATCACTTCTCCGGTGAACACGCCGTTCTTGGTGGCGATGTTGAGCGAACGGATGTTGAGGTTGTGCTGCGAGGTGATGATGTCAATGATGTCCTTGATCATCCCCTTCTTGTCGAACCCCTCCATACGGATGCCGGACAAGAAGGCGATTTCCTGCTCCTTCCGCCATTTCGCCTTGATGATGCGGTTGCCGAACTTCGACATCTGCTCAATGGCCTCGGGGCAGTTGGTGCGGTGCACGATGATCTCGTCGCTGGAAACTTGGAAGCCCACCACCTGGTCGCCCGGAATCGGCTTGCAGCACGGCGCGATGACGTGCCGGATTTTTTCCGACGAGGCGTCGTTCAGCATAAAGATTTCCGGATTCTTCTCCAACTGCTCATTCAGAAGGTCATCCAACGATTTGTCGGACAGCTCGTTGGTGATATTCTTCTGGAAGGCCTCCCAGTTCTTGTTTTTCTTGTTGGCCAAAATCTTGGAGACTTTCTCCTTCGTCAGTTTGTTCTCGGCTACATAGTTCCAGAACTCGATGGGCGATTTTATTTTGGTGGCGGCTTGAATCTTTCCGTAATTCTGCGGGGTGAATTCCACACCCAATTCATTGAAAATATCCTCCAAAATCTTCATGCCCTCTTGGGAGTATTTCTTCTGCTCCATTTTGATGGCCTCTTTGATGCACTCTCTGGCGTGTGAGGTCTTCACGAAGTCGAACCATTCTGAGGTGGGTTGCTGGTTCTTGGAGGTGATGACTTCCACCTGGTCGCCGTTTTTGAGGACGTAGTTGCGGGGTACGATGTTGGAGTTGACCTTGCCGCCGAGGCACTTGTTGCCGAGTTTGGAGTGCAGGGCGTAAGCGAAGTCGAGGACGGTGGCACCGGCGGGCAGGGTGCGCATCTCGCCTTTCGGCGTGAAGACGTACACCTCCTTGAGCCCGAGGTTGAGCTTGATCTCGTTGAGGAAGTCGAGGGCGCTGCTGTCGTCGCTCTTCAGGATCTCGCGGATCTTGACGAGCCATTCCTCCACACGGTTTTCGTACTCCTTCGGGGTGCGGCCGCCCTCCTTGTACTTGTAGTGTGCGGCAAAACCCTTCTCCGCAATTTCGTCCATGCGGCGGGAGCGTATTTGCACCTCGATCCACTTGCCGCTCTTGCTCATCACGGTGGTGTGGAGGGCCTGGTATCCGTTTGGTTTCGGATTGGAGAGGAAGTCACGGATACGGTCGGGCTTGTTGTGCGGGTATATGTTGCTGACAATGCGGTAGATGTCCCAGCACCGCTTGATTTCGTCCTGCGGTTCCGCCTCGAAGACGAAGCGTACGGCGAACACGTCATAAACATCTTCGAAATCAACCTTCTGGCGCTGCATCTTTTGGAAAATGGAACTCACTGACTTGGTGCGTCCCGACACTTCTGCCACAATCCCTTCCTCCTTGATTTGCTGGACGATAGGTGCGACGAACTCCTTGATCATCGTCTCACGGGTCTGTTCCGTGTCTTTCAGCTTTCCCGCAATCAGACGGTAGTTGATGGGGTCGGTGTACTGCATCGCGTAGTCCTCCAACTCGCTCTTGATCTTGTACAGACCGAGGCGGTGGGCGATGGGAACGTAGAAATAGGCGGTTTCAGACGAAATCTTCCACTGCTTTTCGGGCGGCATCGACTCCAATGTCCGCATATTGTGCAGACGATCAGCCAGTTTGATAAGGATGACGCGAATGTCTTCCGACATCGAAAGGAAGATTTTGCGGAAGTTTTCCGCTTGAATGGACTCATCCGGACTGAGGGCCAGGTTCTCGATTTTGGTCAGCCCGTCGGTGATTTTGGCCACCTTGTCGCCGAACATGTCGCGGATGTCGTCGAGGGTGTATTCGGTGTCCTCCACCACGTCGTGCAGCAGGGCGCATACGACGGAGGTGGTGCCGAGGTTAATCTCCTGCACTACGATTTTGGCGACCGCCAACGGATGGTAGATGTACGGTTCGCCGCTTTTCCGGCGCATATCCTTGTGGGCCTTGGCCGCCAGTGCCATCGCTTTATGAATCTGTTCGCGTTGTTCCGGCGTGGTCTTGTCGTACAGCAGCTCCAGAATTTCGCGGTATTTGTGGAGGATGGTTTTGCGTTCTAATTCGGCGTTAGGAATATAGATGCTCATTTTGTGTGGGTTTGTTTCGGTTTTGGGCGTTTTCGCACGCGATATATTACTTGTAACGTTGGAACGTTTTTTTATTGTTTTTGTTCACCATTATTTTTGAAAAAATCGCACACGCAGCAGATGCCGCACTGTTCGCACTTGGGGTTGCGCGCCGTGCAAACGTACCGGCCGTGCAGGATGAGCCAGTGGTGGGCGACGGGAATTGTTTCGGCGGGGAAGTGCTTGGTCAGCTGCTTTTCCACCTCATACGGCGTTTCGGCGTTTCGGACGATGCCCAGCCGGTGCGACACGCGGAAGACGTGGGTATCGACGGCCATTGCGGGCTGGTCATAGACGATGGCGAGGATGACGTTGGCGGTCTTGCGTCCAACGCCGGGCAGCTTGGTCAGCTCCTCCATCGTCGAGGGTACCTCGCCGCTGAAGTCGGAAACCAGCATCTTCGCCAGGCCGCTCAGGTGCGCCGCCTTGTTGTTGGGGTACGACACCGACTTGATGAGTTCATAGATTTCAGAAACTTCCGCTTTCGCCATCGCCTCGGGGGTCGGGTATTTTGCGAAAAGCCCTTTGGTCACGATGTTGACGCGCTTGTCGGTGCACTGCGCCGAAAGCACCACCGCTACAATCAGCTCGAAGGGGTTGTTGAACTCCAGCTCCGAAGCGGCGTTCGGGTTGTGCTCCGAAAAGTAATGGATTAAAAACTGGTATTTCTCTTTGAGGGTCATGGGTCGTTATTTGTTGGAATTGCCGCCGGCCGTTAGGGCGGCGGAATCTGTTTTGTTCTGTTTCGATGAAATGAGCATCAGGCCGCCGAGGGTGATGAGCCCGTTGACAATCAGCAGTTCGAAGCCGAAAGTGTAGCCGCCAAGCAGCTGTTTGGAGTAGGTGTCAAGGAAGTAGCAGAGCAGGGGGGAGGCGACGGCAATGACGGGCACCCAGCGGGCGTGGGTGATGGTCCGTTTCGTGTAGATGCTGAAGACGAACATGCCGAGGATGGGGCCATAGGTGTAGCCCGCCACCTTGAAGATGATGGTTATCAGGGAGTTATTGTGATAGTTCGAAAAGATGATGATGGTGGCGAGGAAGGCGATGGCCACGGCAACGTGGATGAGGCGGCGAATCAGCACCTGCCGTTTCTCGTCGGAAGTGATGTGTTCCAGACCGACCAAGTCGTAGCAGATGGAGGTGGTGATGGCGGTGAGGGTGCCGTCGGCGCTGGAGTAGCCGGCGGAAATCAGGCCGATGACGAACACGACGGAGGTGACGGCACCGAGCGAGTTGAAGACGACTTCGGGATAGATGCGGTCGGTCTTGTGCTCCGCGATGAAGCCGCTGAGGTCGATGCCCTTGTTCTGGGCATACACGAGCAGCATCCCTCCGAGCAGCAGGAACAACGCATTGACAATCACGAGGATGCCCGAAAAGCTCAGCATATTGCGCTGGGCGTCCTTGAGGTTGCGGCAGGTGAGGTTCTTCTGCATCATGTCCTGATCCAAGCCTGTCATCACGATGGTGATGAACATGCCGCTCACAATCTGCTTCAGGAAATAGTTGGGTTTCTGCCAGTCGGTCTCGAAAACCTTGGTATGGCCGGCATCCTTCATTTGCTGGAAGATGTCGGCAAAAGGTATATTCAATTCTTTGATAATGAAAACGATAGTGAGGATAAGGGCGGTGAGCATGAAGGTAGTCTGGAGGGTGTCGGTCCACACGATGGTCTTGATGCCGCCGCGGTAGGTGTAAAGCAGGATGATGATAATCATCAGGGTGGAGGTGACCCAGATGGGGATGCCGAGGCCGTCGAAGACGAAGGTTTGCAGGACGTAGATGACGAGGTACATCCGCAGGGCGGAGCCGAGCAGGCGCGACAGGATGAAGAAGAGGGCGCCGGTGCGGTGCGCGTCCGGACCCATCCGCCGGTCAAGCACCTCATACACCGAGGTGACATTTTCGCGGTAGTAGAGCGGCAGCAGCACCTTCGCGATGGTGAGGTAGCCGAGGATGTAGCCGATGACGATGCCGAAGTAGGTGAACTGGATGTTGGCCACGTCGCCCGGCACCGACATGAAGGTGACGCCCGAGAGCGAGGCCCCGATCATGCCGTAGGCCACGACGAACCACGGCGACTTGCGGTTGCCGGTGAAGTAGGTGGCGTTGGTGGCTTTTCGCGCCGTGAACCACATAATCACAAAAAGGAGCAGCGTGTAGGCGCTGAAACATATCAAGATAAGTTTTCCCATGCTGTCTGATTAAAACGGGCAAAGATACTTGCTTTTTTCCCCTTTTCAGAAAAATCTTCCGAAATTTTATGCACAATACGATGTCATTAACCCGAAAAAGACATTGCGCGTTTTTGTTTTTTTGAAAATAATTCTTTTCAAATCAATGTTTTAAAATTGTTAGAAAAAAAATTTCAGAGAGGCCGTGCGGTATATGAAAAAAGTGTATTTTTGCAGCCTCAAAAACGAGGAACGTTATTTGAAAGACAAACGCAATCCCAAGCCGATATAGCTCAGTTGGTAGAGCAGCTGATTTGTAATCAGCCGGTCGGCGGTTCGAGTCCGTCTATCGGCTCGAAATTTTTCCTGGGGGAGTCGCATAGCGGCAATTGCAACAGACTGTAAATCTGTCCTCTTCGGAGTTCGGTGGTTCGAGTCCACCCTCCCCCACAAAGATTGCGGAATGGTCTAAACCTGCGGTAGTAGCTCATTTGGTAGAGCGGCAGCCTTCCAAGCTGCAGGTAGCGGGTTCGAGACCCGTCTACCGCTCCAACGAAAAACGCGTATCATTTGATGCGCGTTTTTTCGTATGATTTTACCCCCTATTGCATCTGCCATGTTGGGATTTAAAGAGAAGATGTATAAAACGGGAACCCTACAATAAATAAACATATATTACGTTATTAGCAATTTAACGGATAAATCATGTACGTTTTAGATCCACACTCGGAAGCCATTATGGAGGAGTACAGACGGCAGCGGCCGCTGATGCTCGAGGTTGAGAGCAAGATAACAAAGATGCTTCATGAGTACTTGGACGCGACCGACGTCGTGGTGGCTGCGGTGGAATCGAGGGTGAAAACGGAGGAGTCGCTGGCCGGCAAGCTGGAACGCAAGGGCTCAAAGTACAAAACTCTGGCTGACATCACCGACCTCGTCGGTGTGCGCATCATCACCTTCTACCTTGACGATGTGGACGTAGTGGCCTCGGCTGTAGAACGCCTCTTCGAGGTGGATTGGCAGAACACCGTTGACAAGCGCCGCCTGCATGCCCTTAACAGTTTTGGATACCAGTCGCTGCATTACATCTGCCGCATGCCCGATATGCCATGCGAAACGGCAGGATCCTCTTCCGACGTTAAGCTGTACCGCTTCGAAGTACAGATGCGGACACTTTTGCAGCACGCATGGTCCAACATAAATCACGACACTGGCTACAAGTCGGGTGTGGAAATCCCGCGCGAATATATCCGTAACCTCAGCCGCATAGCGGGAATGTTGGAGCTGGCTGACGAACAGTTTAGCCGTATCCGTGCAGAGCTGACCGACTACCGGCGGAGGATGCAGGCGCTGGTGGCCTCGGGCAATCTGGATGAAGTGCCGCTTGACGGCGACACCTTCCGCAACTACCTCAACCTCGCCCCCTTCAACCCCCTTAACCGTCGCATTGCTGCCATCAATCAGGCAGAAATTCAGGAAGTGTCGCTGATACCTTTCCTTGTTGCCTTCAAAGACATCGGTTGCCAGACGTTGGGTGATGTGCAGAACATTGTGAAGGAGTACTCCGAGGGCGCCTACCAAATAGCCTGCTACCAGATGGGACTCACCGACCTTGACATCGTATCCTCGACAGTCGGTCCGCAGAACCTCTGTATCGCCTTCATCCTCAAGAACGGCGGCGGTCGCACGGGGCTTTGTCGTCTCTTCGACCACCTTCTCGGCCCTTCGGAGGGCAACGACATGATGGCCGCCCTCCTCGTCGAGCAGTCGGCCAGTTTCCCGTTTATGCACCACGAAGCGGAAACAAACACCGCTGAATCCAAACCCGATACAGTGAACAATATTAATCAATAAATAATTATTAACCAATTAATTAACAAAGAAATGGATAAATTAACCAACCTTCCTGACCTTTTAGGTCTCCACATCGGCAACCCGCTCGGTTTAAATTCTATTGTGATGCTTGTTATCATCCTCGTCCTGGTATTTGTCATGACGGTGTTCAACCATCAGATCCGCTTCCGTGACGGAGGCCGCTTCTATCCGACCCTCTACACGCTCTTCGGCTTGTCGTTGCTGGCAGTCTTCTATTATGTCTTCCAGGCTGACCTGCCAATGGCAGACGGTACGCCATGTATCGGTTGGTATTGCCGCTCTGAGATCGTGGGAAGCCTTTCGTGGGCTATCGTCGGCATGATCCTGACCACTATGGTCTCCTTTGGAATCTTCATTGCCACTATGCAGATTGTTGCCCAAGTCTCGGTGGAGGCCGGTATGTCGCTGGAAGAGAAGCTCTGGAAGGAATGGAAGTGGGGTCTCGCTATCGTCCTGTTGGGCGTTTCAGTCTCGGGCATCGGCTATGCGGTCAATTACACTTTTGCAGGATGGGCACTGCTGGTCACCGCTATACTTACCGTGGCCTTCACCATCTTTAAGATTGTGCGTGACGCCATCAACTGCGGCAATTTCTTCTGGGCATTGCTCATTGGCATTATCTTCCTTTTGGGCACAGCCGCCTCTATGGCGCTCTTCATTGAAGTTATTCACTCTTGTGTCTATCTGGTTATCTTCCTTGCCGCCTATATGGCTCGGGCCAAAGCCAGAAAAAAAGTTCCTGCAAAGAAAGTGAACGATTGATAGGGTCTATTCAATTAGGGTATTAAGTCAGTCAGCAATCAAACAATAAGGAAGATGAGCAAGACAGACAAAACTGAAAAGAAAGTCTTCGGATTGTCTGCTCGCACTAGCGTGCTATTGGTGGTGGTGTTCATTCTCACTCTTGAGGCCACGGGCATCATCCAATTTGTCTATTTGCAGCGGGCTATCAAGCAAGAGGCCTCGCTGCGGGCGCAAAGCGAACTGAATTCTGTCACAAACAAGATTATGGATGTTGTCAACCAGGCAGAAGGGGCTGTGATCAACAGCGTATGGGTGGCCGAGTGGTGCCTGGAAAATCCTGACAGTCTGATGAGGGTGCCGCAGCGTGTGGTGGAGCTGAATCCCGTGGTGGTGGGTTCCACCATCGCTCTAGTGCCTGATTACAGCAAAAAGTACCCGCTCTATTCGCCTTATGCCGTCCGTAATCTGGAGACGGGAGAGATAGAGACGCTCTCTCTGGCTACTGAGAACTACGACTACCCCTCACAGGAGTGGTTCACCCAGCCCGTGGCTCTTGGTAAAGGATACTGGTCGGAACCCTATTTTGACGAGGGGGGCGGCGAGATGCTGATGACCACCTTCTCCGTGCCAGTGACGGATAGGGAGGGCAAGGTGGCCGCCGTCCTTACCGCTGACATCTCGCTGGAGTGGCTTACCGACCTTATGGAGCATACCCAACCCTATCAAAATTCCTACAATACTGTCGTCAGCCGTAGCGGAAAACCTATGCTCAGCACAGACGCTGGCAACCAGGGGATAGAGGGCTCTCGTACTCTGGTTTACAGTACTATTGTGGATCGCACGGGCTGGGAACTCTCCATCGTCATTCCTAAGAAAGACATCTATGCCGGTGTCCGTAAGGTGGGCGCGGTGGTGAAACTTCTACAGATACTGGGGATTGTGTTGATTATCTTCATTCTGCGTATGATGAAGCGTAACCAGATGAAGTACAAGAATCTCACTGCTCAAAAGGAGGTGATGGAGAGTGAACTTCGCATCGGACATAACATCCAGATGGCGATGGTCCCGAAGACTTTTCCGGCTTTTCCAAAGCGTACCGACCTTGATATTGCCGCCTGCATCGTGCCGGCCAAGGAGGTGGGAGGTGACCTTTATGATTTCTATATCCGGGACGAGAAGCTCTTCTTTTGCATTGGCGACGTGAGTGGCAAAGGTGTGCCGGCTTCGCTGGTGATGACGGTGACGCAGAGTCTCTTCCGCGCCATCTCAAGTCGTGAGAACAGCCCCTCCAAGATTGTCGGCAGCATGAACGACCTGATGGCTGAAAAGAACGAGAGCAGTATGTTCGTTACCTTCTTCTGCGGCGTGCTTGACCTTGACACCGGTCACTTGCGCTACTGCAATGCAGGGCACAATCCCGCGCTGATGGTGGGCGGCGGCGAGTCGGCGGCGGACAACGGCACTACGGTGAGAGTCCTGCCCGTGATTTCCAATATACCGTTGGGACTTGACACGGGTTACCCATTCCAGGAGCAGGAGACCAACCTCAGCTACGACGATACCATCTTCCTATATACCGACGGTGTCACCGAGGCCGAGAACGCCACTTTCAATCTCTTCGGCGAGGAACGGCTGAGTGCCGCCCTCGGAACCAAGTGCGATGCACAGGGGTACCTTGACGCTACGCGGGTCGCTGTGAACGAATTCGTTGGGGACACTCCACAGAACGATGACATCACCGTCCTCGTCATCCGCTACCTCAACACCCCCGTCAAGCAGGAACGCCATCTCATCCTCCACAACGACATACAGCAAATTCCACAGCTGGCCGACTTTATGGAGACCATTGCCGAGGAAAAGCACCTCAACCAGAACGACACGATGAGTCTCAACCTTGCTCTTGAG
The DNA here is from genome assembly GCA_947169105.1 of uncultured Bacteroidales bacterium. Lineage (GTDB taxonomy): Bacteria > Bacteroidota > Bacteroidia > Bacteroidales > WCHB1-69 > UBA1756. Next base: position 12,674 of record CAMVOL010000031.1, read on the forward strand.
GAGGCCGTCACCAACGTCATCCTTTACGCTTATCCCGACGGCTCCGACGGGCTGGTGGACATCGAGGCGGTGCTCCGCGAGCACTCGATTGAGTTTACCATCACCGATAGTGGTTTTCCCTTCGATCCCACTGCCGTGCCCGAAGTTGACATCACCCTCTTGGCTGATGAACGCTCCATCGGCGGTCTTGGCATCCACCTTGTGCGGCAAATAATGGATGAGGTGCGATACCAACGTCTTGATAATAAGAATGTACTGACACTAATTAAAAATATTTAATCCAATAGTTCATAACCCTATTTAACCATGAACATCACCATAGAAACTGCCAACGGTACGACGACCGCCCACCTCGAAGGTCGCCTTGATACCCTTGCTTCAGCTCAGGTCACCCCCTATTTCGACCAGCTCCAAGAGCATGCCGACGGCATCGTAGTGCTCGACTGTACTGACCTTACCTACATTGCGAGCTCTGGACTTCGCCTGTTCCTCGCTTTGCGCAAAGTTGCCATATCCAAGAACGGCAAGGTCATTGTCAAAAACATCAGTGACAGCATCCGTCAGGTCTTTATGATGACCGGTTTTCTCAACATATTTGAGATACAATAGTTATGGATACAGAATTATTTGACAGGGCTGCCAAATTTGCCATTGATGCCCACCGCGGAGCTGAACGGAGAGGGAAGGGCTATCCCTATATCCTCCATCCGATGGAGGTGGCTGGCATCGTTGCCTCCATCACCACTGACCTTGAGATGATCGCCGCCGCCATCCTGCACGACACCGTGGAGGACACCGACGCGACCATTGGTCAGATCCGCGAAGAGTTCGGTGAACGGGTGGCCCGGCTCGTGCAATATGAGACCTGTCCTCTTCCCAAAAGCGCCCCGTGGCGTGACCGGAAGCAGGCACAAGCAGACCTTATTGCCCATGCCCCGCGCGAAAGCAAAATCGTGGCCCTCGGCGACAAGCTCTCCAACCTCCGCACCATCTCCGGTGACTACGACCAGATTGGCGACCAGCTGTGGCAAAGGTTCAAGGCCCCGAACGGAAAGGAGGACATGGCATGGTACTACCGCACTTTGGCCAAGTCCTTGTGCGAATTGGCTGGCACCCCCCCATACGAAGAATATCTGCAACTTCTGGACAAGATTTTCCCTGTGGACGGAACATCCAGCAGATAATGGCGATTTTGTTTTTTGCCGATTACAAAGGGCTCTAAAATCAAGTAGATATGGAAACAAAAGCACAAGGATACATCGAAAAACTCCACTTGGAGCCCCATCCCGAGGGCGGTTACTACCGGCAGCTTTTCGGTAACGATGCCACCGGAAAGAAGGACATCTCCACCATTTATTATATGCTGACCGGCCGCGACCGATCGGCCTTCCACCGGCTGCATGGTATGACGGAGATTTGGTACTACCATGCGGGTGAACCGCTTGCCATTTACGTCATTGACACTGACGGGGAACTGACAATTCACAATTTGTCGTCCGAAGGCGAGATGCAGGTGGTGATAGGGCCGGAGCAATGGTTCGCCGCCGAAATCCCGTCGGAAAAAGGATTCTGTCTGGTCGGCTGTGCAGTGGCCCCCGCTTTCACATTTGAGAATTTCGAGCTTGGCCGAAAAGGCGAGCTTCTGCGCCAGTACCCCCAGCACGCCGAGATTATCGGGAGATTGTGCCAATAAGCAACCCCTCGGTGACGTAAATTGCACCAAACAGAGGATTAGTTTTTTAAGTGAAAGGTAATAGGTAGAAGGTAATAGGTGTGGCGTCCCCGCAATTTTTTTTCGCAAAAGTATCGTTATTTAATCCCATGAAAAAAGCAACCGGTTGGCGCAAGGTGGTGCGCCGTCTCCTTTGGGGAGGATTGATATGCTTGGCGGCAGTCTCTGCTGTTGTCGGCATCTGCAATGCCATTGTAAAACATAGCGCAAAAGGACATCTGTACAGCAACGTGCAGGAGATTCCATACCGCCATGTGGGGCTGCTGTTAGGCACCTCGCCCACTATGGCCAACGGGAATCCCAACCGATACTATCACCATCGCATCAGTGCCGCCGCCAGTCTGTACTTCGCCAACAAGATCTCGTACATCCTCATCAGCGGCGACAACCACCGTCACGGATACAACGAACCCGAAGAGATGCGGCAGTCGCTGATAGCGCTGGGCGTTCCCGACTCGGTCATCACCCTCGACTACGCGGGCTTCCGCACCTACGACTCCATGGTTCGGGCGGGCAAGGTGTTCGGACAGCGTTCGTTCACCGTCATCTCGCAATACTGGCACAATGAAAGGGCAGTCTATATCGCACGGCAGAAGGGGATGGATGCCGTCGCTTTCAATGCGCAGGACGTCAGTTATAGGCGGTCGTATCTGAAGAACCACGCCCGCGAATCTCTCGCCAAAGTGAAGGTCGTCTGGGACGTGGCCACTAACAAGAATCCCCGCTATTGGGGCGAGCCCGTCGCCATCCCTGACGGACAAACCACCGAGTACAAGGACAGCATCCGGCACCTGGCCCCGATGAGCGAATAGCGGGACACCGTAGGAGTGCGAGCGGGATTGCAGATCCCTTTCGCTGCCGCGGGCGGCCGTGCAGCCCATCAAAAGAAAGTCCTGCGTTCAGGACTTTCTTTTGTTTTCCAGGCCATTCATGCGACAGCGAGCTGTCTCAGAATGTCCTGAAAATCAAAAAGGAGTGAAGTTCACTTCACTCCTTTTGATGGGCTGCGGAGAGATAGGGATTCGAACCCTAGAAGCGCTTTCGGCGCTTACACACTTTCCAGGCGTGCGCCTTCGACCACTCGGCCATCTCTCCCAATTTTTTCGGGTGGCAAAAGTACGAAAAATTGCGACACAGAGCGGCTTTCCAGAACATTTTTTTGCTTTTTTATTTTTTTAGAAAAAAATAGGAGAAACTTTTCCGTAACATTGAAAAATTATTGTACTTTTGCCCGCTTAAATTTTAAGGCACTAAAATAGTATAAATCAGTAAGAAAAAGGAGGTTACAATCGCAACACAACCCAACAGAGGCGGCATCCGTCGCGGAGGTCCCCAGAAAAAAGAGAACCCTCATAAGATCAATGAGTTCATTACAGCACCGACCGTGAGGGTCGTCGGTGAGAATTTTGAGCCGAAAATCGTCTCCCTGCGCGAGGCACTCGCCCTCGCCGACCAGTTCGGCCTCGACTTGGTGGAAATCTCCCCCCAAGCCACCCCGCCCGTGTGCAAAGTGATGGACTACCAGAAGTTCCTCTACGAACAGAAGAAGAAACAGAAGGACATCAAGGCCAAATCCGCGAAGGTCGTCATCAAGGAAATCCGCCTCGGACCCCAGACCGACGAGCACGACTTCGAGTTCAAGACCAACCACGCCATCCGCTTCCTCAAGGAAGGCAACAAGGTGAAGGTCGAGGTTTTCTTCAAGGGCCGCTCCATCGTCTATAAAGACCAGGGCGAGCTGATGCTGCTGAAATTCGCCCAAGCGTGCGAAGAGGCCGGCAAGCTCGAACAGCTGCCCAAACTCGAAGGCAAGCGCATGATGATTGTCATCAGCCCCAAAAAATAGAAATTGCAAACAACTCACATATATTAATCTTAAAAACACTTAGAAATGCCAAAAATGAAAACTAAAGCCGCAGCGAAGAAGAGATTCACGCTCACCGGCACCGGCAAGGTGAAAAGACACCACGCCTATCACAGCCACATTCTCACCAAAAAAACCAAAAAGAGAAAACGTAATCTCGCCTACAGCGCCCTCGTGGACAAAACCCTCGAGCACACCGTAAAGCAGATGATCGGCTGCTAATCAATTTTTATTTATTAACTTTACCATCAGCCAATTAAGAGTTTTAATAGTTAAAACCGCTGACGTAAAAAGAAAGGAGAAAAAATGTCAAGATCAGTTAACCATGTTGCTTCCAAAGCAAGAAGAAAAAAGATTTTGAACCGTACCAAAGGTTACTTTGGAAAACGGAAAAACGTCTGGACAGTAGCGAAAAATACCTGGGAAAAAGGCCAGCAGTATGCTTATCGCGACAGAAAGGCGAAAAAAAGAGCATTCAGAAGTTTGTGGATTACCCGTATCAACGCGGGCGTTCGCGAATATGGCATGTCCTATTCTGTCTTCATGGGCAGTTTAGCAAAGAAGGGTGTCGAGCTTAACCGCAAAGCCCTCGCCGACCTCGCAATGAACAATCCTGAGGCATTCAAGGCCATCGTTGACCTCGTAAAATAACCGAAGTCAGAACAATAGTAATGAGTTTTTGCAATAGGGCCGCTTTTCGGAGCGGCCTTCTTTTTTCACTTCGGAGAAAAATCGTACCTTTGCACCCCCGAAAACCATGGGGCACAATACCGACAAACTATGGACTACCGTAAGGATTTCCCAATATTGGAGCAGACGGTCAACGGCCGCCCGCTCGTCTATTTCGACAATGCCGCCACCACGCAGAAGCCGATGGCGGTCATCGAAGCGCTCACCCGCTACTACCTCACCATCAACAGCAACATCCACCGTGGCGTGCACCATCTGAGCCAGCTTGCTACCGAGGAGTTCGAGGCCGCCCGCCGCACCGTCCAGCGCTTCATCCACGCCCCGAAACCACAGGAGGTTATCTTCACCCGCGGCACCACCGAGTCGGTGAACCTCATCGCCACCTCCTTCAGCCAGCGCTTCATCCACGCCGGTGACGAAGTGCTCATCACCGAGATGGAACACCACGCCGACCTCGTGCCGTGGCAGCTGGCCTGCGAACGCCACAGCGCTACCCTCCGCGTCCTCCCCTTCCACGACGACGGCACCCTCGCGCTCGAACAGCTCGACAACCTCCTCACCGACCGCACCCGCATCGTGGCCGTCTGCCACGTCTCCAACTCACTCGGGACGGTCAACCCCGTGGAGGAGATCATCCGTGCGGCACACGCCCGCAACATCCCCGTGCTGGTGGACGGCGCGCAGGCCGTGTCCCACATTCCCGTGGATGTCCAGCAACTTGACTGCGACTTCTACTGCTTTTCCGGCCACAAGATGTACGCTCCGATGGGCATCGGCGTCCTTTACGGCAAGGAGAAGTGGCTCAACGAGATGCCCCCGTATCAGGGCGGCGGCGAGATGATCAAGAACGTGACGTTCGAGAAGACGACCTACAACGAGCTGCCGTTCAAGTTTGAGGCGGGTACCCCGTCCGTCGGTGACGTCATCGGGCTGAAGACCGCCATCGAGTACATCGAGGGGCTGGGTTGTGACGCGATTGCGGCACGGGAACAAGAGCTGTTGCAGTACGGTACGGAACAACTCGGCACGATGGAAGGTCTCCGCATTTACGGCACCGCGCCGCACAAGTCCGCCATCATCTCCTTCAACATCAACGGTTTGCATCCGTTTGATGTCGGCACGCTGATTGACCAGATGGGCATTGCCGTTCGCACGGGTCACCACTGCACCCAGCCGGTGATGACGCACTACGGCATTCCCGGCACCATCCGCGCCTCCTTTGCGTTCTATAACACCAAGGAAGAAGTCGACCGTATGGTGGAGGCGGTGAAGAAGGCGGTGGCGATGCTGCGGTAGGGCTTTTTCTCCCGCAGATCTCGCAGACTTACGCAGAATTTCTTTAGAAGCAATTTATAAGTAAAAACGCTTATTGCCATAAAATGATTATCATAAAATGGCAAAATGTTTATTGCGTGCTTCTGTGAGGTGTGAAATGGAATATTATTTTTGTTTTTTATTTGAAATATTTTTGTACTTTTGCAGCCGAAAGTTAGAAAAAGTGTAGATTGTACACATAAAATCGAACTTTTTGATGTATATTATGAGAATAGAGAGAGATATTATCAACCAATTCAAGGTATGGAAAGAGGCGGCTGACAGAAAGCCTATTCTGCTGAAAGGCGCACGTCAGATTGGTAAAACATGGGCGATGGAGACATTCGGCAAAGAGTATTTCAAGTATTGTGTCAAATTTGATTTTGACAGGCAACCTGAATTGAAGTCGGTGTTTCAGACCACCAAAGACCCCAAGCGTCTGATCAAGGAGCTGACGCTCTATTGCGATAAGCCCATCGTCGCTGGCGAAACGCTGATGATCTTCGACGAGATACAGGAGTGCGAAGAAGCTTTGAATAGTCTGAAATATTTTTGTGATGAAGCTCCTCAGTACCATATCATTGCAGCGGGCTCTTTGCTGGGTGTGGCGGTGAAGAAACGCAAAATGACTGTTCCTGTCGGGAAAGTGAGAATCATCAATATGTTCCCAATCACTTTCAAAGAGTTTCTGCGAGCCAGTGATGCACAAACATACGAGTATATAGAATCTTTGGATGAGATCAGCCATCTGCCCGCCATCATCTTGAACAAGTTGCGCACCGAATACAGACGTTATCAAGTATCTGGCGGGATGCCGGAATCCATCGTGGCGCTACTCGAAGACAAGGGCATTGCTGAAGTAGAGTCAATCTTGCAGGGCATTCTCGATCTCTATGAACTGGACTTCGCAAAATATGCCGAGCCGCGAGAGATCCCTCGCATTCATGCCATTTGGCATTCGCTGCCCGCCCAATTGTCGAAGGAGAACCGGAAATTTGTATGGAAGGTTATAAAATCTGGTGCACGGTCCAAGGACTATGAAGATGCCCTGTTGTGGCTTGAAGATGCGGGAATGATTCATCGCATATTTTGTATCAGCAAGCCAGGAATGCCTGTATCGGCATACGAGGAGACGGATGCTTTCAAGGTTTATGCCTGCGACTGTGGTCTGCTTCGCCGTCTGGCCCATCTGCCCGCAACGGTTGTAACAGACCCGATTGCCAACTATACTGAATTCAAGGGTGCAATGGCTGAAAATGCAGTTCTACAGTCCGTCATTCCTCTCTTGGACGACCAAAAACCCTATTATTGGACATCGCCCGGAACAGCCGAAGTGGAGTTCGTCATCCAATGGGACGATGAAATTATTCCCATAGAGGTCAAAGCCGAAGACAACATCAGCGGTAGCAGTCTTGCCGTTTATACAAAAAAGTACACCCCCCACTATCGTATGCGTTTCTCAATGCTCAACCTTCAATACAACGGTGGATTGCTCAGTTGCCCGGCTCCTTTGGCCGGCTGGATTGACAAATGGATGGGGATGATGAATTAGGTTTACCCTCTTCCCGCCAATTCGTAAAACAACCTTACCCCTATGGGCACCAGTTCGTCGGGAAAGTCGAAGTGCTGGTGGTGCAGAGACGGCTGGTGCTCGCCAGAGCCGAGTCCGAAAAGTGCACCGTCATAGTGCTGGGTGAGCAGGCCGAAATCCTCGCCCCACGAGAAGGGCTGCGGTTTCTCCTTGTAGGCCAGTCCGCAGGCTTGGGCGGCCTCCCGTATCTGCGTCACCGCGTCTGCCGCGTTGGACGAAGCCGCGAAGTACTCCTTCCAACTCACAGAAGTTTGCAAACCGTCGGTTGCCGCCTCACGGCTTACGATTTCTTCTAACTGCAACTTCGTCTTTTGCAGAAGATTATCGTCCTTTACCCGCAGGGTGAAGCGGAGCACGCCGTGGCCGGCGGTCACCCCGTACGCCGGTTCGCCGACACGGAACTCCACCAACGTGAGCAGACGGAAATCGGCCTGATCCATTTCGTACTGGTTGAGGGCCAGCAGCTGGTCGGTGATGGCTTTGGCGGCGGGGTAGGGGCTGAGGGCTTTCAGCGGTTCCGCCGCGTGCGACGTGCGTCCGTGCAGTGTGATGTCGCAGCTGACGACGGAGCAGGTGAAACTGCCGGTTTTGCATAGCACCGTGCCGAGCGGTTCGCCAGGGATGTTGTGGAGGGCATAGACCCGGTCGGGACGGTAGGTGTCGAGGATGCCGGTTTGGAGCAGTTGTCCGGCTCCTTCGCCCGTCTCTTCGGCGGCTTGGAAAAACAGGAGGGTTCGCCCTTTTTCCAGCGGGTGGAGGTGCAGCTGCTCGGCCAGTCCCAGCAGGATGGTGGAATGGCCGTCGTGTCCGCACTTGTGGGCCACGCCGGGCGTTTCGGAAGGGTAGGGGAGGTCGAGGGTCTCGTCCACCCGCACAGCGTCGAAGTCGGCGCGGAAGAGGGTGGTGGGGCCGTCGTGGCCGCTGTCGAAGACGGCAAGGAAGTTGCGACTGTTGTTGAAGGTGCGGATTTCGGTCGGCTGGAGGGTGCGGAGCGTGTCCAGCAGGAACTGCTGGGTGCGTACTTCGCATCCCGACGGTTCCGCCAGCCGGTGGAGCGTGTGGCGTATTTCTGTGAGAATGAGCGTGTTGCGTTTCATCTTTTACTATAAAAATTGAAGGGCAAAATTACAAAACTTATCGGGTGGCAAATGCAACATTTTCGTACATTTGTCCCCGTTTTCATAATATTATAAATCATTGATTTACAATACAAGGCAAGAATGAGTTCGGAAAAACGGCAATGGGGCGGACATTTGGCGGCGTTGGCCGTTTATATCATTTTCGGCATCAACCCGAACTGTTCGAAGGCGGTGGTGCCGGAGTACATCGCACCGGAGGTCTATACGGCGGTGCGGATGCTGTTCGGCTGCGTCGGTTTTTGGCTGTTGGCGCTGTTCACCAAGAAGGAGAGGGTGCCGTGGGCGGACCACAAGGTGTTGATGGGCGGCGGGGTGATTATGGCGGGCACGCTGTTGGCTTTCGGACGGGCCTTCTGCTATACTTCGCCTTGTTACGTATCGCTGATTTCCGCCACCAGCCCGCTCATTGTGATGTTGATGGCTGCGGTTTTCCTGAAGGAGCCGATTTCGTGGCGCAAGTCGGCGGGGGTGTTGATCGGCATCTGCGGCGCGATGTTTATCGTGTTGTTCTCGTGGAAGATTGATGCCAATGCCAGTCCGCTGGGGCTGTTCCTCTGTTTCGTGAATATCCTGTTTTATGCGGGCTACCTCCTTCTGACGCGCACCATCTCCAAGCGTTACACGGCTGTTACGATGATGAAGTGGATGTTCCTGTACGGCAGCATCATCTGCGTGCCGATAGCGATCCCGTTACTGTCGCCCGACACCAGTCCGATGCTGTTCCATGCAGTGCCGGCGTCGGCCTACATCAACCTGCTTGTCGTGCTGGTTTTCGCCACGGTGGTCTCCTACTTCCTGCTGCCGCTGTCGCTGCGGCTGCTGCGACCGACGACGGTAAGCATGTACAGCAACTTACAGCCCGTAGTGACGGCGACGGTAGCCATTGCCCTTGGCCAGGACATCTTCACGTGGAACAAGCCGGTGGCGTTGGCTCTGATTCTCGCCGGCGTCTATCTGGTAACCACCAGCAAAGCGAAAGAGGATGTGTAATTTAATAAACTTTAAACCTGATAAACTTTATAAACTTTATAAACTTTCCAAACTATTTTTGTACATTTGCCCGCTTTATGCCTATAGGTTGGGCTTTTGTATAACTTTTTGATATTTTGACAAATACAAAAGGAGGATAAAATTATGATGGTGATAAAAACAGTGGAAGATCTGCAAGAAGTTCTTTTCCGCGTACATAGTTCAGGGAAATCAGTGGGACTGGTGCCCACGATGGGTGCGTTGCACGACGGGCATCTGTCGCTTATCAAGCGGGCCCGCCGCGAGAACCAGGCCACGGTCTGCTCTATCTTCGTCAATCCCACCCAGTTCAACAACAAGGAGGATTTGGAGAAGTACCCCCGCACCCTTGACGATGATCTGAAAATGATTGAAGATTACGTGGACTTCGTCTTCGCGCCGACCGCCGAGGAGGTCTATAAGGAGCCCGCCACTGAGCATTACGATTTCGGCGACCTCGAAAAGGTGATGGAAGGTCCGATGCGCCCTGGCCATTTCAACGGCGTCGCCATCATCGTAAAACGCCTTTTCGACTGGGTGAAGCCCGAACGTGCCTATTTCGGCGAGAAGGACTTCCAACAGCTTGCCATCATCAAAAGCTTGGTCAAACAGTACCATCTTGACATTGAGGTGATTCCTTGTCCTATTGTGCGTGAAGACAGCGGACTGGCTCTCAGTTCCCGCAACAAACGTCTGTCGGAATACGAGCACAAGCAGGCCGCCAACATCTACCGTATCTTGCAGGAAAGCACCCACCTCGAGACCACCGATGTGGCCAAGATCCGCCAGTTCGTCGCCGACGAAATCGCCAAGGTGGATACTTTCCGTCTTGAATATTACGAAATTGTGGATGGAGAGACGTTACAACCTATCCAAAATTTGAACGACACAGATTCCGTTGTGGGCTGCATCACCGTCTATTGCGGCGAAGTGCGGCTTATCGACAATATCCGCTACAAATAAACTATTTTTTCAAATCAAACGATAACGATGCAAATCGAACTTTTAAAATCTAAAATACACCAAGTTGTTGTTACAGAGGCGAATCTGAACTATGTGGGGAGTATTACCATTGACGAGACCCTGATGGAGGCGGCGAACCTCATTGAGAATGAGAAGGTGCAGGTGCTGAACATCAACAATGGCGAACGCCTTGAAACCTACGTCATCAAGGGGAAACGCGATTCGGGTGTCATCTGCCTCAATGGCCCTGCCGCCCGCAAGGCCGCCGTCGGCGACACCGTGGTCATCATCTCCTACTGCTCAATGGATTTCGAGGAAGCCAAAACATTCAAACCCACCATCATCTTCCCCAAAAACAATAAAATATGATAATCGGATGCGAGCATCGCGTCCCTACTTTATAAACCTTCAAACTTTATAACTACGATGCACAGATTAGTATTGATTCGCCATGGCGAGAGCGAATGGAACAAGGCCAACCTTTTCACGGGTTGGACGGATGTTGATTTGTCGGAAAAAGGGATGCAGGAGGCCGCGGAGGCTGGCGTGGCCATGAAGGAGGCCGGTTTCTGCTTCGAATATGCCTATACCTCTTTTTTGAAACGGGCCATCAAAACCCTGAATATTGCTCTTGAGAAGATGGACCAGCTGTGGATTCCGGTGGAGAAGAGCTGGCGTCTGAACGAGAAACACTACGGTGCTTTGCAAGGTTTCAACAAGGCTGAGATGACCGAGAAATACGGCCCGGAAAAGATTAAAATGTGGCGCCGTAGCTATGACATCCGTCCCGAGAGCTTGAGCGATGACGACGAGCGCAACCCCGCCCTCGACCCCCGCTACCGCAACATTGACGACCCGATGGCGCGTCCGCACACCGAAGCGTTATGCGACACCATCGCCCGCATCGTCCCCTACTGGGAGAACGTTATACGCCCGCGCGTGGCCAAATCCGAAGGTGACATCATTATCGCCGCCCACGGCAACAGTCTCCGCGGCATCATCAAGGTGCTCAAAAACATCTCCAACGACGACATCATCAACCTCAACCTGCCTACGGGTATTCCGTATGTGTTTGAATTTGATGATAATATGAACCTCCAGAAGGACTATTTCCTTGCCGACGAGGAGACGGTGAAAAAGCTGATGGACGCAGTGGCCAATCAAGGAAACAAGAAGTGAAAAGTGAAAACAACTTCAATACATTTATTATTAACCCTTTAAACAAAAAAATTATGAAAAAAATCTTTACCCTTTTGAGCATCTGCTTTTTTGTAAGTGCTCTTTCTGCGCAGACCATCCCCAACGCGGGTTTTGAGCAGTGGACCTCTGAAACCGAAGCCACCGGCTGGGCCAGCAACTTCTCGATGCCCCTGATGGACATGTTCACCATTGACTACGCATCTGCGGAGAAGTCGTCGAACTCGCATACTGGTTTTGCGATGGGCTTGCATGCTGTTCCGATCAGTCTCGACATCAGCTCCCTTCCTATTCCTATACCGGGGATGGGTTCCTTGTACACACTGCCCGGTATCGCACATCTGGGAACTTTCAATCTGGGTTTTGATTTAGAGTCCTTGATGACCGGAATGTTGGGTGGCGGTGGCAGCATTAATGCCAGCAGTTTCATCGAAGGTATGGTTCAGGGTGGTATCGCGTGCAACCGCGTGCCGCAGAGCGTGAAGGCATGGATCCGCTACGTGCCCGCCAATGCCGATGACGCGATGAGCATCACCGTGCGTTGCTACAGCAACGGTGAAAAAGTTGCTGAAGGCGTTTACAACCAAACCACTGCCTCCAATAGTTTCACGCAGATCACTATTCCCGTGACGGCAACTTCCAACACTACCCCCGACCAGTTGAACATCATCCTTAACTGCGGCAATCAGGAAGGTACCTACCTGCATGTTGATGATATTGAATTGGTTATGGACGGCGGCGGCACAGATCCTGAGGAGCCGGAAGCCATTGAAGAGCCCATTAATGTCATTTTCTCTGCCTATCCGAACCCGACTCACGACCTCATCACCATCACTCCCACGGTGGCAGGCAGCTACCAAGCCATTATGTTCGACATGAACGGACGTGAGGTTTGGGCAGGCCAGTCGCTGCAGGGTGCCACCAAGGTGGATGTTTCAACCCTTTCCGAAGGCGTCTATTTCCTGAAGGTGACGGCCAACGGCCTGACCCGCACGGAAAAGGTGCTGGTGAAATAACCGCATGAATCTAATAAGTTAAAAGGGGTCGGATTCGGCCCCTTTTTTTGTTTGTTTTCCCAGAAAAATTTTTATCTTTGCACGCTTTATCAAAATAGCAAATTTTTCAATCAACCATTTAAATAACAATCAATTATGGCAGAAAAGAAATTTATGACTTGCGACGGTAACTGCGCTGCTGCTCACGTAGCCTACATGTTCAGCGAAGTGGCCGCCATCTACCCCATCACCCCGTCAAGCCCGATGGCTGAGTATATCGACGAGTGGAGTGCCGGTGGAAGAAAGAACATTTTTGGTGAAACCGTCAAGGTTGTCGAGATGCAGTCCGAGGCTGGTGCCGCCGGTGCCGTTCACGGTTCCCTCCAGGCCGGTGCCCTCACCACCACCTACACCGCATCACAGGGCCTCCTGCTGATGATCCCCAACATGTACAAGATCGCCGGTGAGCTCCTCCCCGGCGTGTTCCACGTCTCCGCACGTGCCCTCGCCGCACAGGCTTTGTCCATCTTCGGTGACCACGCCGACGTGATGAGCGCCCGCCAGACCGGTTTCGCCATGCTGGCTACCGGCTCCGTGCAGGAAATCATGGACCTCGCTCCCGTAGCACACCTCGCCGCCATCGAAGGCCGCGTGCCGTTCCTCCACTTCTTTGACGGTTTCCGTACCTCCCACGAAATCCAGAAAGTGGAAGCCACCGACCAGGCCAAGGTTGAAAAACTCGTCAACTGGAAAGCCCTCAAGGAGTATCGCGACCGCGCCCTCAACCCGGAACATCCCGTGACCCGCGGTACCGCACAGAACCCCGACATCTACTTCCAGACCAGAGAGTTGCAGAACAAATACTACGACGCTCTTCCGGACATCGTGGCCAAATACATGAAGAAGATGAGCAAGATCACCGGCCGTGAATACGCTCCCTTCACCTTCTACGGCGCTGCCGATGCCACCGACGTCATCGTCGCCATGGGCTCCATCACCGACGTCATCAAGACCGTTATCGACAAGGAGAACAAGGCCGGCAAGAAACTCGGTCTCGTGAGCGTACACCTCTATCGTCCCTTCAGCGTGAAATACCTCATGGCTGTGATGCCGAAGAGCGTGGAGAGAATCTGCGTGCTCGACCGCACGAAAGAACCCGGCGCCAACGGAGATCCGTTGTACCTCGACGTGGTGGAAGCTTTCAAGGACGACAAGAAAGCCCCGATGATCATCGGCGGCCGTTTCGGTCTCTCCTCCAAGGACACCACCCCGGCCCAGATTCTGGCCGTTTACAAGAACCTCGCCGCTGCCAAGCCGATGAACCAGTTCACGGTGGGTATCAACGACGATGTTACACACAAATCCCTCAAGGTTGGCAAGGAGATCTCCATCCTTCCTAAGGGCACGTTCGAAGCTAAGTTCTACGGCCTCGGTGCTGATGGTACCGTGGGTGCTAACAAGAACTCCATCAAGATCATTGGTGACAACACCAACAAATACAGCCAGGCTTACTTCGACTACGACTCCAAGAAGTCCGGCGGTTACACCTGCTCACACCTCCGTTTCGGTGATCAGCCCATCCTGGCCCCCTACCTCGTGGGTACGCCCGACTTCGTGGCCGTTCACGTTCCTTCCTATCTGAAGAAATATGACTGCCTCCGTGGTCTGAAGAAAAACGGTACGTTCCTCTACAACTCTCCGTGGAGCGTGGCCGACACCAAGAAACATCTTCCCGACTTCGTGAAGAAATACTTGGCCCTCAACAACATCAACATGTACATCATCGACGCCACCAAGATTGCCGCTGAGATTGGTTTGGGCAACCGTACCAACACCATCCTCCAGAGCGCATTCTTCAAGATCTCCGGCGTTATTCCTTACGACCTCGCTGTGGAGCAGATGAAGAAATTCATCGTGAAGAGCTACGGCAAGAAGGGTGAGGATATTGTGAAGATGAACTATGCAGCTGTTGACCGCGGCGGTGAGATCACCAAAGTGGAAATCCCCGCTGAATGGGCTAAGTTGGATTGCACTACCGACTTCGTGTTCGAGAGCAACCCGAACGATCCCGAATTCATCAACAAGGTGATGCGCCCGATGGTGGCACAGTGCGGTAA
>CAMVOL010000032.1 GCA_947169105.1 uncultured Bacteroidales bacterium
TACAAAATCTGCTGGTCGTAGTCGCCAGCGCATTCGCACAGGGTCTCGTCCGTCCCGTTCACGAACAGCGTGCCGCCGTTGGACATCACCGCGTCGTACATCGCCCGCTTGGTCGCGACGATGTTCTCCCGTGAACCGAAGCCCTCAATGTGGGCCGTCCCTATGTTGGTGATGATGCCGTAGGTGGGCAGCACCATCCGGCATAGGTCGGCAATTTCACCCGGGTGGTTCGCGCCCGTCTCCACAATAGCAATTTCCGTATCGGACGGGATGGAAAGCAGCGTAAGCGGCACTCCGATATGGTTGTTCAGGTTCCCTTGGGTGAACGTAATGCGGTACTTTGTCTGCAACACCGTGGATACCAGCTCTTTGGTCGTTGTTTTCCCGTTAGTTCCAGTAATACCGATAACAGGTATCGACAGCTGTTTCCTGTGGTACAACGCCAGCTGCTGGAGGGCTTCCAGCGTGTCATCCACCACGAAAAAGCGGTTGTCGCCCGACAACGACGTGTCATTCGTCACCACACAGGCGGCACCGGCCTCCGCAGCCTGACGGGCAAAAGTGTTGCCATCGAAATTCTCGCCTTTCAGACAAACGAAAAGGCATCCGTCCGTAATCTTGCGCGTGTCCGTACAAATCTGCGGATGACGCAGGTAGATTTCGTATAACGATTTGATATCCATTGTTTTTGTTATATATCAATTTGGCAGAGACGATGTGCACATCGTCTCTACCATGCATTACATCTGTATCTGTGCGGCCATTGCCTTACCCAATTCGTAACATAGGTTGAGCGTTTCGGTATCCGCGCCCTGTTTGTTATCGACGGGTGTGCCGACGAGAGGCCATTTCATTGTTTCAGCGAATTCCGTCAGCCGCTTGCAGGCAGTGCCGGCCCATGTGTGGGAGCCAAAGCAGCCATAAACGTGGTTCTTGATGCCGCGTTCCTCGATCTTATGCAACAAACTGTCAATCAACGGGTAGAGGCCGTTCATATAGGTCGGGGAGCCGATGATGAGACCTTTGTATTTGAAGATGTCGGCTAAGATGTAGGAGGCATCGGATTTGGAGACGTTGTGCATCACGACGTTGCGCACGCCGCCGTCCACAAGGCCTTGGGCAACGGCTTCGGCCAGCTGCTGCGTGTTGCCGTACATCGAGCCGTAAGCGATGACGCACCCTGGCTCAGTTTCGTACTTGCTCCACTGGTCGTACAGGCCGACGACCTTCGGCAACTGCGTCTTCCAGACGGGGCCGTGGGTGGGGCAGATGGTTTGGAGCGGCAGACCGCCCAGCTTCTTCAGGGCACCTTGCACCTGCATCCCGTACTTGCCGACGATGCAGGCGTAGTAGCGGCGCATGTCGTCCCAGAAGGGGGTGAGGTCGAGTTCGTCGTCGCAGAAGCTGCCGTTGAGTGCGCCGAAGGTGCCGAACGCGTCGGCGGAGAAAAGAAGCTGCCGTTCAGGGTCGTAGGTGACCATCACTTCCGGCCAGTGCACCATCGGAGCCATATAGAAATTGAGTTTCGTCTTCCCGAGGCTCAGTTCGCCGCCTTCCGCCACCTCCACAAGAGGACAATTCACCGTGAAGTAACCTTTCAGGAAATCGAAAGTTTTCTTGTTTCCAACAATTTGAATATCAGGATATCTATTCACGAGAAGACCGATAGAGCCAGCGTGGTCGGGTTCCATGTGATCTACAATGAGATAGTCAATGGTACGACCTTTCAGCACCTCGTCAATCTGGCGAAAGAAGAGGTCGGCAAAAGCGACATCCACGGTATCCACGAGGGCGACTTTCTCATCCACAATAAGATAAGAGTTGTAACTCACCCCATTTGGAAGTGGCAAATAATTCTCAAAAAGATGTTTCTGGCAATCATTCACGCCCACATAATAAATATTGTCGGCAACAGGTTTGTTCAAATAAGTCATATATTTTAATTTTTGATTTTTCAGAACTATCTTTCTAACAGCTTCTTTCCCAAATCCTCGAAGACGATGCCGCCGAAGTTGCCGGAACTCATCAGCAGGAAGACCGTCTTGGGCTGACAGATGGCAAGCAGAGATGCCTGCAACGGCTCCGTCTCGTTGAAGATGTGCAGGTCGCGTCGAGCGAACGCATCATAGACCATTTCAGAAGTGATGGGCGGCAGCTTCTTGTGCGCCACCGCATGGTGGTCGAAGAAAATCATCGCCTCATCGGCCGCATCCATCACATGGGCATACTGCACCAGAAATTCCTTCGACAGGCTGCTGAAGGTGTGCAGCTCCATACAGGCCACCAGATGCCAGTCTGGATACTGCTCCCGCACCGCTCCAATCGTGGCCTTCAGTTTCGACGGGGAATGGGCGAAGTCTTTGTAAATCACCGTATTTTCATCGCGGCAGACCAGTTCCAGACGCTTCGATGCCCCCTTGAAGGTGCGGATGGCCTCATAGAACTGCGCGTCGCTCACACCCACCTCACGGCAAGCCAAACGGGCCGCGTTGAGGTTCGCCATATTGTGCTTTCCGAAAATCAACATCGGGATTTCGCCGCCGTCGGTGAGCAGGTGGGTGATGCCGTCGCGGATGACGTACGGATGGACGGTGTATGGTTCCTTGTTCACCCCTTGAATCTCCTCGCCGAGCATCCGCACATTCTCGTCATCATTGCAATAGATGAAGGTGCGGTCAATCATTTTGGCGAAAGTACGGAAGGTATCGACGTATTGCGGGAACGTCGGGAAAACGTTAATATGGTCCCATGCTATCCCGCTGATAATTCCGACGTTAGGTTTGTACAGATGAAACTTAGAGCGGCGGTCAATCGGTGAGGTGAGGTACTCATCGCCCTCCATCACCATGATTTTGGCTTCGTGCGATAGTTTCACCATCACCTCGAAACCCTCCAGCTGCGCCCCCACCATATAGTCGCAGTCGATGTGGCAGTGCTGGAGCACGTGCAGGATCATCGCCGTGATGGTGGTCTTGCCGTGGCTGCCGCCCACCACGATGCGGAGCTTGTCCTTGCTCTGCTCGTACAAAAATTCAGGATACGAGAAAACCCTGATTCCCAATTCTTTCGCCTTCAGCAGTTCGGGATTGTCCTCACGGGCGTGCATACCGAGGATGACAGCATCCAAGTCGGGAGTGATTTTGTCGGGATTCCAGCCGATGCTGTCGGGCAGAAGTCCGTACTTTTCCAGACGGCCCTTCGCCGGATTGAAGATCTCATCGTCCGAGCCGGTGATTTCATAACCTTTCAGATGAAGGGCGATGGCGAGGTTGTGCATGGCGCTACCCCCGATGGCGATAAAGTGGATTTTTTTCATATTTCTGATACTTTCTTAAAGGTTAAAAAGTTTGATGAAGGTTTTATATCTTCTACTACCCCGGCCTTCGGCCACCCCTTCTACATAGAAGGGGAATATAGGGTCCTCCTGTACCCTGTACCCTGTACCCTATTCACTATTCCCTACTGTTTTCCGGTGCTGCCGAAGCCTCCGGCGGCACGGTCGGTGGCGGAGAGTTCGTCGGCGGCTTCCCACTCGACAGTTTCGTGGCGGGCGACGACCAGCTGCGCGATACGGTCACCAGGACAGATGGTGACGGGCACATTGGAGAGGTTGATCAGGCCGACCTTCACCTCACCGCGGTAGTCGGCGTCAATGGTGCCGGGGCTGTTGATGACCGTGATGCCACTTTTGATGGCCAAGCCGCTGCGCGGACGCACCTGTCCCTCATAGCCGCGGGGCAGTTCGATGAATATTCCCGTGGGGATCAGCTGCCGCTCCATCGGAGCGAGGGTAACGGGCATTTCCAAGTTGGCACGCAGGTCCATCCCTGCCGACATCTCCGTGGCATACGCCGGTAACGGATTTGCCGAATTATTAACGATTTTGCATTTCATATATTCATTGGATTAATGGTTGCAAAGATACGACAATTTATTGTATCTTTGCCGCCTCAATTTTTGAAATCGAACAAATTGAAAATACTATGATTTATTTAGACAATTCCGCAACATCCTATCCGAAACCGACCGAGGTTTACGATTTTATGGACCATTTCTACCGCACCCACGGTGTCAACCCCGGCCGTTCGGGCTTCGACGCCGCCATCGAGACCGGAGAACTGGTTTCCGATACCCGCAAAATGCTCACCAAGCTGTTCAACGGCGGCGGCGATCCCAACCGTCTGACTTTCAGCTATAATGCCACTGACTCCCTGAACATCATCCTGCAAGGTCTGGCCTACGCCAACCCGGGAGCGCACGTCATCACCACTATGCTGGAGCACAACTCCGTGCTCCGTCCGCTGTACGTGATGGAACAGCGCGGCCTCATCACCGTCACCTACCTCCCGTTTGACGAGCGCGGCTACGTCAATCCCGACGATTTCCGCAAGGCCATCCGCCCCAATACAAAATTTGCGGTGTGCACCCACTGCTCCAACGTCATCGGCACCATCCAGCCGCTGTCCGACCTCGGACGCATCTGCCACGAGCACGGCATCATCTTCGTGGTGGACGGCAGTCAGGGCGCAGGTGCTGTTGACCTTGACATGCAAGCCCAAAACATTGATGTTTACTGTTTTACCGGGCACAAATGCCTGATGGGACCCACCGGCATCGGCGGTTCCTACGTGCGCGAAGGCATCGAAATCGGGCAGACCCGTTTCGGCGGCACCGGCGTGCGTTCCGCCGTACCCGGCCATCTGGAAGAGTACCCCTACCGTCTCGAAGCCGGTACTATCAACCTGCTTGGCATCGCCGGTCTGAACGCCGGCGTGAAGTGGATCACCAAGGAAGGCATTATGAACATCCACCATCGCGAAATGGCACTCTGGGAAAAACTCCGTGACGGCATCCGTGACGTCAAGGGCGTGAAAATCTATTGCGCCACCTCCACGGAGAACCAGAACCCCGTCCTCTCATTCAACATCAACGGTTGGGAAGCCGGCGACGTGGGCACCATGCTCGATGTGGACTACGACATCGCCTGCCGCACCGGTCTGCAGTGCGCCCCGAAGGTACACGTCGGCATTGGCACCATCGACATCCACGGCACCGTCCGCCTCAGCATCGGCGCCTTCACCACCGAAGAGGAGGTGAACACCGCCATCGAGGCTGTCCGCGACATCGCCGCAATGAAGAACTAACTTCGACCATATACATTATTATAATGGGGAAATCGGAACCGACCATTTCCCCTTTTTTCATAAAAAAATCATCAATGAAGAAAATCCTCCTTCCGTTTTTGGCTCTCCTGCTGACATTTTGCGGCTGCAAGAGCCACATTAACGACAAGACCAACTTCGACAGCATCGACGAGCACATGGAGTTCCGCAAGATGGGCGACCTTGAAGTGGGCATCATCAGCATCCGGGGAACCAGCTTCGCGAAGATGGACTCGACCGAATCGCGCCAGTTCATGGATTCCGTCCTGCGCAAGGGCATCAACTACATCGACCTGTGTGGCGCGGATACGACGGCGCTGAACAATGTCGCCCTCGCCCTGAAGGGACGGCGGAACCAGATGATGATCCAAGGCCCGCTCGGCAACTGCTGGAAGGACAGCAAGCACACCCGCGCCCGCAACGCGGCGGACTGCCAAGCCGACTTGGATAAACTGCTCGCCCGCCTCGGCACCGGCTACCTCAACGTGGGAATGCTCGAAAACATCAACAGCAAGGCAGAGTGGCAAAAACTCATGAAAAGTTCCTACATGAAGTATCTCGACCAACTGAAGGAGGAGGGAAAGATCAAGCGGCTCGGCCTCGTCTGCAGCAACGTGGATGCAGCTTACGCGGCCCTTCAGAGCGGGATGATTGAGGTGCTCCAGTTCCAGGTCAATCCGAACAAAGACCTGCTTCCGGCCGACTTCGACACGGAGGATTCCACCGTCGTTGCGGAACTTCTCGCCACCGCCGACACCATGCGGACCCGTCTGTACGAATACTGCAAGGAGTACAATATCGCCATCGTTATTGTTGAAAAAGATGGAGGGAAACCCTCAAAGTTCTCCCGTATGCAGCAGATGCATTTCGCACTGACACGCCCGGGCGTTGTCAGCATCCTGTCAAACGCATCTACCATGGAAGATTTTGCCCGCGACCTGCACTATCTCAGCGCCTCGGACGAAGAGAAGGATTTCACGCTCGAGCTGATACAGCCTGAACCTGACGAAGAAGCTATTTCTTCCGACAACTAACCAAAAAGCACCATGGAAATCGAAATCATGTCCCCGGTGGGGTCTTACGAATCGTTGGCCGCCGCCATCCAGGCGGGCGCGGGTTCTGTCTATTTCGGCGTGGGCAAGATGAACATGCGGTCGCGTTCCGCCGCCAACTTCAGTTTCGACGACCTGCGCCAGATCACCGACATCTGCCGACAGCACAACGTCAAGTCGTACCTGACGGTTAACACCATCGTTTATAACCATGAGCTTGAGGAGGTGAAGCGGCTGCTCGACCTTGCCAAGGAGTGCCAAGTGTCAGCCATCATCGCCTCCGACTTCGCCGTGCTGAACTACTGCCGCCAAATCGGGCTGGAGATCCACATCTCCACGCAGTGCAACATCACCAACATCGAAGCCGTGCGCTTCTTCTCGCAGTTCGCCGACGTGATGGTTCTCGGGCGCGAGGTGCCGCTGGTGCAGATGGCGGAAATCACCCGTCAGATCCGAGAAGAAAACATTCGCGGGCCGAAAGGGGAACTGGTGCGCATCGAGGTGTTTGTACACGGGGCGCTGTGCATGGCTGTTTCCGGGAAGTGCTACATCAGTCTTGACAACTACAACTACCCCGCCAACCGCGGGGCGTGCCTGCAGCCCTGCCGCCGCGGCTACATCGTAAAGGACAAGGAGACCGACCTCGAATTGGAGGTTGACAATCAGTACATTATGTCACCGAAGGATTTGTGTACCATCGGTTTTTTGGACAAGCTGTTGAAGGCCGATGTCAGCATCCTCAAGATTGAAGGACGCGGCCGTTCGGCGGAGTACGTCAAGGTGACGACCGAGTGCTACCACGAGGCGGTGGAAGCGGTGCGAGAAGGCACCTTCACACGGGAGAAGGTAGAAGCGTGGACCGAACGGCTGCGGAGCGTCTTCAACCGCGGTTTCTGGGACGGCTACTACCTCGGCCGCACGATGGGCGAATGGTCGGAGCGGTACGGCTCGCAGGCGACCACCGTCCGGACGCACATCGGCAAGGTGACGAACTTCTTCGGGAAGCTCAGCGTGGCGGAAATCACCGTGCTGGCCGACGAGATTGCCGTCGGTGACACGCTCGTCATCGAGGGTCCGACCACGGGCGTTTACGAGACGGTGGTGACGGAACTGCGCCTTGAGGTGGATCCGGTGCCCCGTGCGGTGAAGGGGCAGGTCTGTTCCATCGCCACAAGCCGGAGCGTGCGGCGGGGCGACAAAGTGTACAAGAAGACGTTGGTGACGGAAGAGTTCTAACAACGATTTATGCGAACTCGTACTGCAAGATTGCCACATTCAAGGCATCTTCTAATTTACAAATGGTTTCCAATGAGAGATTTTCTTCGCCCTTTAAAAGGCGGGAAACATACTGCGGCGAGCAACCCATACGAGTAGCAACATCCTGTCGGGTAAGCCCTTGCCACTTCATTTCCATCGCAATTTTGATGGCTATTCTTCTGGAATATTGCAACCAGCCCTGCTTTTTGGCAGAGCGGCGTTTTTCCTCCTCATCCCTCCATTCCGAAGGAATGTCAGATTGGTAACGGCTTAATCTTATGATGGCTTCCTCTCTTGTCATAATGCAACCTCCTTTTGATAATCGGTGAAACTGTCCTCGTCAAAAACGTGCTCCCTAATCAGGAAGTTTCGGACTTTCTCCATTTTTCCCAACTCTTGCAGTGTATGCTCCCGTTCCTGCATTGTACGAGTGAGTTTAATGGCCCCGCCTGTTATGATATAGATACCCACATTGAGCTTTATGGCATAAAGGCGCAGCCAGCTATTGTGGTGGGGTCGGGCTTTTTCTCTACCAAGCAACATCTCACTTGTGCGGTCGTTTTCAAGAGGGCGGAAATAGCGGTCCAAATTCGCATCCGGCGAAATATCCATGATGACACAAGCCAGCTCGTCGCGGTCTTCCATCGTCTGGTAAATAGCATCTTCTATATTGGTGATGCGGAAATAGGAGAGCAAATCGTCAAAATTCTGCGTAAAGAAATCCGCCAGCCAAAGGGCATCACTCCACTGTGACAAAACCTTCTGGAAAGCATTGACTTTGTCATTATCAAAGCGCACCGCCCACAAACGCCCGTCTTCTATTATTTTGTCAAAAGTCATAGTGACGTTGTATTAAAAATCGGCGGCAAATATACAACAAAATTTGAATAACGAAACTTAAAAGTTGCGTTTTTGCTAAAAGATTGACTGCCGGTTATCTACTGCGAATTACGCAAATGGACGCGAATTCATATCCCATTGGCCATCGGGCTGATAACTAAAATAATACTTATTGAAAAAGTAGCGATTCATACAAAAGTACAAACCGCTACTTGGTTAGAATAGGTTGCAATATCACATACACTTTGTACCTGTGATGTTCAATACCTTTACTGATTCAGCCTTATAATCGGATGAATCCTGATGTGTTGGATTTATCGGGATATTTATAACGGTAGGCGTATTAGGTTTTGCAATGTCTTTTCCTGCATACTTCATCGTTTTAACATTACCATATTTATTTTTATAGGTCACCACAACTTCAACTGTAACATTAGCAGAAACATTTTGGCTGTCATTGCCAACCGTTACTTCCACCCGTGAGCCATCAACAACGTATGCGCTGAAGACCTCCACATTGTCATTGTTGGAGTTGGAAATCTTGCAAACTTGGGCATACGTATTATAACCATCGGATAGTCCCAATAGTATTAGAATAATAAAAAAAATCTTTTTCAACATATAATTCTACCACTAAGTATCAGATTTTATTGCTATCTGACTTTTTTAAATACCTCACCACCGATGGTAATAGAATATGGGGAGCCATCTCTACTCCAAGAAATACGTCCCTTATAAGCGATACTACCATCTGTATCATAAAAATAGACTTCACCTCCATTAATATTATATTTGCATGAAAATTGATAACGGTCGTTATCATACCATTTACATATACCATTTGTGTAAAAATAAATCTCTACACCAGCAGAAGACCTTAATTTTTGGGTTCCCCGAAATACAACATTCACATTAAGTACTTCAAAATTTGCTTGTGAAATTTGTGTGCTTTCATCTCCTTTATTGCTTGAAGTAAATCCTTCTGAAGCAAAACAGAAAATATTGGAAATGGATAAAATTGCTAACAACATTAAAAGTTTCTTCATTTTACTTTCGCCCGTTCTATACCATCGGCCCGTCGGTTTTAATTAAAAATATTATGTTTTTACTATCTAGTGACAAAGAACTCACTTTACTACTTCAGTCACTTTTCCAGCTTTAGTGTTGTTATGCAAATTGTTGTTGCATAACACCTTGATTTTCATTTTATCTTCTACATATTTCCAACCTCCTTTCTGTTAATCTATTTGCTATTTAGTTATCGGATTCCAGCCCTAACTTTACTATTTTTCTTCTATCAAGTCAAAAAACCAGCTAATTTCTTGTTGGTCAATGAGTACATTTCCAGAGAATGATTTATTCTGTTTGATGTATCCATTCTTAACAATTTCTATTTCAATCTCAACCTTATTTGCATTGTCTTTACTTAAACCTTTTATATTCAAAGGTTTTGTCTCATTGAATGGCGTTTTTCCTAAATAAAGCAATTCTGTACTTTTTACATCAGGTATAAATGACTTGACTTTCCAAAATATTTTTGCCTCCTCAGGATCAGAATCAATATGCCATCTAATATTGGGAGTTGTGTATTTTTGTTGTTCATCATCTGTACGAGGTGTTTGTTCTTGAGACGAGTACGACTTGTCCCTTTTCAAAACAGCAAAGAGTTTATATGATTTTGGTTTAACAATATAATATTTTTGGCCACCACCAACCCAGCCACTTTGATGATATTCATATTGACCTTCAAAATAAACTTTTGTTGGTTCGTAACCATCCTTAGTTATGGTAAATTCATAAGAATATGGAGGTTTGGAAGCATCCCGCACTTTATTTGCATCTATGTCATAAACAAGCTTCCCTGATACAGAAGCTTTACAAGGGGTGACTCCAATATATCTTCCTTCTTGATATACTTTTGCACCACTTGGTTCGCTATTAATCGTTACTTGCGCAGATAAATAACAAATGGAACATAGACAAAACAATGTAATGAAAAACTTTTTTTTCATTCCTAGTTTGCCGCGTTATATCCCATCCGGCACGTCGGTTTTTGTAATACGTTTTGATTATATTTTGTGCCTGAAGGGTCTCAACTATGCACATAAAAAAAGCGTGGCACTTTTCGCTTTCATTGGAATCATTGAGGTCTTCGACTACCTGACATTCTCAACTACAACGAGTAAAGCCCACGCCTTTTGGCGGGAGCGCCGTTGCTTTACTCTGAGAATGTCAATCTTGAAAGTGTCGAAGTTTCAATGATTCCAGTGTATAGCTACTTCGCTTTTTCCTATTCTATGATGTGCATAAAAATCTTATGCGGTTCTAATCCATAGGCATTCCGTTCGTTACTAATTATATTTTGTTTGCGATTTTTGAAATCGGCGGCAAAAATACAAATAAATTGAGAATTGAAAAATGAAAATTGAAAGACAGAGCCAGATATTTTTTCATAATGCACCTATTTTGGAGCTACTTGTAGTTGTGATTATAAATAATTTAAATTTTTCATAAACAACATTATTATTTTATGATTTAATCATATCTTTGCCGCCGAAAAATTTTCGGTTATGCGCTATGATAATTTCTACGTCCGTTTCGATTGGGCGGCGAAGCAACTGCTCCGCGAAAAGTCAAACTTTGTTATTCTGGAGGGGCTCCTCACCGTGCTCCTTAACCGGAAAGTAACAATTGTGGATATTCTGGAAAGCGAAAGCAACCAGAAGGAGAAGAACGACAAGTACAACCGCGTGGACGTGATGGCGAAGGACAAAAGCGGCGAACTGTTCATCGTGGAAATCCAACAGCAACGGCAGTACGACTATTACGAACGGATGCTGTACGGCGTTTCCAAAACCATCACGGAGTATATGGAACTTGGTGACAACTACCAGAAAGTCAAGAAGATTTATTCCATCAACATCCTGTATTTCAACCTCGGCAAGGGAGATGACTTCCTCTATCACGGCACCACTGTCTTCCGGGGTATCAACACCAACGACATCCTGCAGATGACGGAACGGGAGAGCAACAACATCCATTATGACGTCCCGAGCGACATTTTCCCAGAATACTACCTCATCCGTGTCAACCAGTTCAACAAGGAAGCGACGAACTTCTTGGAGGAGTGGATCGCCTATTTCAAGGACGGCAAGATACGGGAGGACACGAAAGCGCCCGGCTTGAAGCAGGCGCTGAAGAAGCTGAACTTCTATAACTTGACCCCACAGGAACGTCGGGAATATGAATACACAATGGACTGCATCGTCTCCAACGAGTCGATGATGGATGCCAAGTATATCGACGGGCGCGAGGACGGCCGCGAAGAGGGGCTGACCATCGGACGGATACAAGGATGGGAGAACGGTTGGAGCGAGGGGTGGATGCAAGGTGAGGAGAGCGGAAAAAGAAAAGGTGTTATTGAGATGGCGGCAAAAATGAAAAATACCGGCATACCGTTCCAGACCATCGCTAATGTCACGGGGCTTACGGCAGAAGAACTCGCGGACATACGCTGAAAAAGATAGCTATACGATGCCGGTTCTAATTGCAAATAAATTCTTTTTTCAAAACTATCTTGTTGTCAGGAAATAATAAAAGAATCTATAGGACGTTCAAATATCTCCATACTGTTTGTACATGAAAAGAATCTTTACTTTCGTCATCGCTATCACGTTGATTTTCAACCTTTCGGCACAATCCGTCACCTACAAGTTCGCCGACCGTGACACGTGCAACCTCTACCTCGACCTGTACCGGCCGGCCTCGCCCCAACCCGACAGCTACTGCATCGTCTTCGTTTTCGGCGGCGGCTTCATCACGGGGCAGCGCAATTCCCCCGAACATGTGGAGTACGCCAAACAGCTGACAGAACTGGGCTATAGCGTGGCCTGCATTGACTACCGGCTCGGGCTGAAAGGCGTGGATCTCAGCGGGTTGAAAATCGTCAAGGCGTTGGACAAGGCCGTCCAGATGGCTGCGGAAGACCTCCTCGATGCCACCGCCTTCCTGCTAAAAAATGCCGACGAGTTCGACATCTCACCCGACCGCATCATCCTTTGCGGGAGCAGCGCCGGCGCCATCACGGTGCTTCAGGCCGACTATGAACTGTGCAACAGCACCGCAATCGCGAAGGTCCTTCCCGACAATTTCCACTACGCCGGCGTCATCTCCTTCTCCGGTGCCATCTACTCGCACCACGGCCGCGTAAAGTACAAGGAGACCCCCGCCCCCACCTTCCTGATGCACGGCATCTGCGACCGGTTGGTGCCTTACAAGTCCATCCGTTTCGCGAACCTCGGCTTCTTCGGGAGTTCCAAGATTGCCAAACAGTTTGAAAAGTACGACTACGCCTACTTCTTCCGCCGTTACGAAGGTTTAGGTCACGAAGTGGCTGGCATGATGATCCACAATATCGACATAACCGACTGGTTCATTACCAAATACATAAAACAAAAACAGTTCCTTCAAATTGATGAGGAACTGTATGACGGGACGGTAAAATCGACGATGTGGACTCACATCAAGCCCGGACAAATCTATAAGAAAAGCAAAAAATAACGGGCAGCCCGTTACTTCATCTCTGCGGAAACCACCTTGCAGAGTTCTTCAAAAATGCCTTCTACCGTACCCATTCCGTTGATTTGGCGGAGGATACCTTTTTTCTCGTAATAGTCTTCCAACGGTTTGGTCTGGGCAAAATAGTTCTGGATTCTTTTCTCGATGATTTCGGGAGTATCGTCGCTGCGGCCCTCAATTTCGGCACGTTTCAGAAGGCGGCGGGAAATCTCGTCGGCATCCACGTTGAGGTTGAGGACGAGGTGGAGCGGAAGCACCGTCGGGAAGCCGACCCCATCAAGCATCTGTGCCTGCTGCACCGTGCGGGGAACGCCATCAAAGATGTGACCTTTCACATCGGGCAATTTTGTCAGAAAGTCATGCAACATATTAATGGTCAAAGAGTCGGGACAGAGGGCGCCGCGGTCGATGTATGATTTTGCCTCCAAGCCGAGGGGGCTTCCGGAAGAGATCTGTTTACGGAACAGGTCGCCCGTGGAGATGTGGGCCAGATTGAATTTTTCCGCAAGAATTTTGGCCTGCGTGCCTTTGCCTGAGCCGGGAGCACCCAGCATCACAATGTTGAATTTTTCCATATCTAATTACTTTTTGATTATTCTGTAACTTGGTAAATATCAGGAAGATTTCTTCCCAATTCGTTGTAATCCATCCCGCGTCCGACGATGAACTTGTTGGGGATTTCCAATCCGATGAAATCCAGCGGGAAGGACTTGCGGTACGATTCCGGCTTGTAGGTGAGGGCGGCGATTTTCACATCCTTCGCCTTTTTGTCCATAAAAAGGTTCACCAGATACTCCATCGTGTTACCGGTATCAATGATGTCATCCACAATGAGGACGCGACGGCCGGCGACATCTTCCTCCAAACCAACCACTTCACGAACCTTTTCTGTTGTTTTAGTGCCGGAGTAGGACTTGACGCGGATGCAGCCGAGCTGGCACGGAACCGTCAGCCGCTTCATCAGGTCGCAACCGAAAACGATGCCGCCATTCAGCACAATCAGGATAAGAGGAACATCGTCCGCATACTCCCTATTGACTTTTTCCGCTACGGCATCTATGGCCTTATCAATCTCTTTTTCAGAAATATACTTAACAAACTTCCGGTCGTCAATGGTAATCATGTCGCTCATTTTTTGAGACATTGGTTTTGATTTTTAAGGATGGCAAAATTACAATTTTTTGCCCAAAATGTGCAGGATTTTAGGAGAAAAATGTAGAGAACTTGAGGAACGGTAAAACCCGAAAAAATCAGAACTATTTCGTACCTTTGCAACCTCAAAAACCAACCACAATGAACATCCATATTTTAGAGCCGCTTGGCATTTCAAAAGAACTTTTAATCAAGAAAATAACGGATAAAATCGGCACGAGTCACCAGCTGGTGTTGTTCGATGACCGCCGTGAGGACGAGGCATCCCTCGTGGAGCGTTCCGCCGGCGCCGACATCGTGGTGCTTTCCAACATCCCGTACCGCAAGAACGTCATCGAGAAATGTCCGAATTTGAAGAAGATCTGCGTGGCCTTCACGGGGATGGACCACATCGACCTCGCCTATTGTGCCGAAAGGGGCATTGAGGTGAAGAACTGCGCCGGTTACAGCACCGTGGCCGTCGCCGACCTCGTCTTCGGACTGGTGCTGTCGTTGGCCCGCAACATCCCCGCCTGCGACACCGCCTGCCGCAACGGAGGCACAAAGAACGGTCTCGTCGGCTTCGAACTGGCGGGCAAGAAGTTCGGTATCATCGGGTTAGGTGCCATCGGGAAACGGGTGGCCGATATCGCTAACGCCTTCGGCTGCGAGGTATATGCCTACACCCGCACGCCGCGCCCCTACCCCGGCGTGACACTCACGGACATGGAGACGCTGCTCCGCACCTGCGACATCGTGTCGCTGCACACGCCGCTGAATGACAGCACCCGAGGCCTCATCGGAAAGGAACAGATTGCGCTGATGAAACCGACCGCGTTCCTCATCAACACGGCCCGCGGCGGCGTAGTGGACACGAAGGCCCTTGTGG
This sequence comes from uncultured Bacteroidales bacterium, assembly GCA_947169105.1. Classification (GTDB taxonomy): domain Bacteria; phylum Bacteroidota; class Bacteroidia; order Bacteroidales; family WCHB1-69; genus UBA1756. Next base: position 14,910 of record CAMVOL010000032.1, read on the forward strand.
AGGCACTACGCGGGAACCGTATCGCCGGCGCTGGCATCGACGTGTTCGATATGGAACCGCCCATCCCCACCGACTACGAGCTAGCCCACCTTCCCCACACGGTCGTCACTCCGCACGTCGCCTTCGCCACAGCACAGGCGTTTGAGAAACGCGCCGACATCATCGCCGAAAACCTCAAAAATTGGCTGTAAGTCAAAAAATTGACGTACCTTTGCAACCTTGATTTATTTTTGGAAAAAATGCAGAAAACTATCTTGGTCTCTGGTGCTAACGGTCAGTTAGGCAAGAGTTTACAACAAATTGCATCTGATTACGACGGGCAATTCCGCTTTCTTTTCACGGATGTGGACACCTTGGACATCACCGACATTGCGGCCTTGCGCCGCATGGTGACGGCCGAAAAGGTGGACATTCTCATCAATGCGGCGGCCTACACGGCAGTCGATAAAGCCGAAAGCGACATCGAACGCGCCTATCTTCTGAACGAAACGGCTGTGGCCAACCTCGCCACCGTGGCGAAAGAAAACGACGTTTTCTTCATCCACATCTCCACCGACTATGTGTTCGACGGGACGTCATCCGTTCCCTATCGTATTGGGGATCCGACGGGGCCGACCTCCATATATGGGAAATCGAAACTAGCAGGGGAAACGGCCATCGTCAAATCGGGATGCAGGGGCGCCATCGTCCGCACAGCGTGGCTCTATTCCCCCTACGGCAACAATTTCGTGAAGACGATGCTGCGGCTCGCCGACACCAAGAATTCCATCAGTGTAGTCAGCGACCAGACCGGCTGTCCAACCCTCGCCCTCGACCTTGCCCGTTTCCTGATGGCCGTCATCGCACACGACGGGACAGCTGACGGGCTGAAATACTACCATTTCACGAACAAAGGACGCATCACTTGGTTCGACTTCGCCAGCGAAATCCTCCGTCAGGCCGGAAAAAGCTGCCCCGTACGCCCCATTCCCACCAGCAGCTATCCCACTCCCGCCACACGCCCGGCGTTTTCGGTTCTCAACCTGACCGAATCCGAAGCCATCTTTGCCATCCCTGACTGGAAGGAAAGTCTGACAAAGGTGCTTCCTGAAATCATCTACAATTACGAACATAACATCCTCTAATAAAAAAGGTTACAAAATGAAACGTTATATTTTCCTGATTCTCCTTTTATTTGGCGGCACACTGGCGGCACAGGACACCGACGGCGGTGCCACCCCCATTTTACAGTCCCTTGCCAAGAAATACCAGGCATTTACCTCCATGAGCATCGACTACACCTACAAGGCGGTGAAGGACAAGAAAACCATCGCCACGCTGACGGGAAGAGTCGCCATCAAGGGGAAAAAGTACTATATGACCTTTGACGACCAGACTTTTTACTGCGATGGCGTGACCATGTGGAACTACCAGAAAAGCAGCAACGAGGTTTCCATCTACACCTACGACGAATCGGACGATGACATTCTCAATCCCGCCAAGATGTTAGGAAACTGGCAGAAAGGATATACCGCCAAGTTCATCCGAGAGGAAGTGGAAGCAGGCAAATCCCTGCAAATCATTGACTTAACGCCAAAGAAAACGCAATCATACTTCAAGATTCGTCTTTTTATAGACAAAAATAAAAACGAGATTGTCCGTTGTGCCGTCTATGAAAAGGACAACACCATCTATACCTACTATTTCGACAAGTTTGTCAGCAACGCGGCTATCAGCGACAGCCAGTTCGTTTTCGATGCGGCCAAGCACCCTGGTGTCGGGACCAATGATATGAGATAATATGCGCCGTTTTTTTGTCCAACTTCTTGTTTTTTCGGCATTTGTTTGGATGTTTGCTGCCTGCAACCCTTCCAAGCATCTGAAGGACGGGGAGTATCTGCTCACCAAAAACACGGTGAAGGTGGAGGACAAAAAAGGGATTGAGTTCGACAATCTGATTTACACAGTGCGCCCCATCACAAACAAGAAATTTGTGGATGTATTTCCGATAAAGGCGAGCTTGTACGTCAATAATCTACCCAAGACTGATTCGTTAGGGAACGTCATCAAGGACACCAAGTGGATGAAAAAGATGCGTGCTGCTGGCGAGGAGCCGGTACTGCTGGACACTACGCTCATCTCCTACTCGCTTAACCAGCTCCGGATTGCGATGAAGAACCGCGGCTACTTCAATGCCGAGTCGTATGCAACAATCAAATACAAGAATCCCAACAAGTTACATCCGAAGAGGCACAAGGCCGAAGTGACTTATCACGTCACTGCCAACGAAGCTTTCTACATCCGTGATGTCCGTTACTCCATCGACATTTTCGAATACAAACGTATCATTCTGAAAGATACGATGAACCGCCTCTTCAAAGTGGGCGACCGGTACGACGCCGACAACCTCATCGCCGAGCAGAGCCGCATTGTTGACCACATCCGAGACAACGGGTACTACTATGTTTCCAACGACATCGTTTCTTTCGAAATTGACACCTTGGATGCGGAAAACCACCTAGACGCAAAAGGGAATAAGACACTCAGTGTCCGAATTCTAGTTAACTTTTCAAAAATCAAGGACAAAGACATCCGCGAACGGCACGCCTACAAGTTCTACTTCAACAACGTCTATATTTATCCGAACTACGACATCACCCACAATTACAACCAGAGCGCATCGCGTATGACGTACCGCAAACGCAAGGACGACACCCGCTATTATATCATCACCACCCCGCCCGACTCCAACACCACCCGCAAGAACAAACGCATTGCCGACATCCGTCCCAGAATATTGACGGACAATATTTTAAGCAAAAGTGGTCTTCCCTACTCCCAGTCATTGATTTCCCGTTCACGTTCCAAACTGAACGGACTGAAAAACTTCAATTACATTGACATTGAAGTGGTTGAATCGGTCAGCGGGCGCGACACCGTCAACAAGACGGGAACTCTGAACACCATTTACCGGCTGTCACGCAACAAGTTGCACTCATTAGCGGTGCAGTTGGAGGCACGCAGCGACAAGGCGAGCCTATCGCTCACCTACTCCAACAAGAACCTGTTCCGTAGCGCGGAGTACTTCAACATCAACGTTTACGGAAGTCTCGGTTTTTATATCAAGTCCAAAACGGCGGAGGAAAAAGCGCGGTTCATTCTCGAAAGCGAGGAGGTCGGTGGCGAAATCTCGATGGACTTCCGTCGTCTGCTATTTTTCAGAAAAACGCAAAAGATTGAAGCCAGCAATTATGGCACACTGGCAAAAATCGGTGTCCATTTTCAAAACAACTCACTCTATCAGAGAGGATTGTACAACGGTGCTCTCGTCTATACCCTCGCTTACACTTCCAACCTGACCCACCTCATCTCTCCTATTGACCTTTCTGTCATCAACATCACGCCTAAAGGGGATGAATTCTATCAGGTTTTGTCCCTCTATTCCAAGGATTTCCGTCAAAAATATCAGGACAACTTCCTGCTTTCGTTCAAATACGGCCTCACCTACATCCAGCCGGTGAAAGACCCGCGCAACTCCTTCGTCATCCGCCTGCGTGCTGAATCATCGGGTATGTTCCTCAGTGCCATCTGCGCGTTGGCAAAGGCGCCGAAGAACGAACAAGGACAATACACCATCGGCGGCATCAACTACGGTAATTTTGAGCGGGCGGAACTTGACCTCCGCTATTATTATACCATCAACAAGAACAACTCCATCGCCACCCGCTTCGACCTCGGAGTCGGCATTCCGTTGTGGAACGCCACCACGCTGCCATTCGAAAAGAGCTTTTACGTCGGCGGTTCCAATAGTATGCGTGCATGGAACTACCGTTCCCTCGGTCCCGGCTCCTACTACACGGAGGAGGTAGTGGAGAACGACATCCGAACCGGCGACATCAAATTGGAGATGAACCTGGAATACCGAGGCACGATTTACAAGTTCATCAAATACGGGATTTTCGTGGATGCCGGCAATATCTGGCTGAGCCACGATGACGCGGATATGCCCAATGCCGAATTCAAGTTCAACCGTTTCTACAAGGAGATTGGCTTTGGCACGGGTGTGGGCCTACGCCTCGATTTCGGCTTCTTCATCATCCGCCTCGACGCTGCCCTCCCCATCTACGACCCCAGCCAACCGCCTGCCCGCCGCTGGATCGGCACCGAAACCGTGAACGGAAAAACCAGCCTCAACAAATCCATCAACTTCACCTTCGGTATCGGACACGCTTTCTAATTAACTGAAAACTGAAAATTAAAAGTTGAAAACTAAGAAGATAAGAAACAAAGAAACTAAGAATTACCAATTATGACATTTAACCACTTCACTTCTTAACTTCTTAACTCCTTAATTTCTTAATTTCTTAATTTCTTAACTACGATGACGCCGTTGGATTTTGCACGATTGTTTCGGGACCAGATTCCGTTTGAGCTGACGGAGAGCCAGCGGACGGCGGGGCGGGACTTGACCAATTTTATCTGCAATCCATCAGAAAACCAAGTGTTTATACTTAACGGTTATGCAGGAACGGGCAAGACGACGATGGTGAGCGCCTTGGTGAAAACCCTCAAGATGGTGCGTAAAAAGTGCGTGCTGCTGGCGCCGACGGGGCGGTCGGCGAAAGTGTTTTCGGTCTATTCGGGCCAGAAGGCGTACACCATCCACAAGTGCCTCTATTGGGTACGGGAGAAAGATGGACTACGGGAGTTCACCCGCCGCCCGAACAAGAACAGCCATACGGTTTTCATTGTGGATGAAGCTTCTATGATTGGTGACGGTGCTGGCGAGTCCCCGCTGTTCGGCAGCCGTAGTTTGATGGACGACCTTTTCTCCTTCGTCTTCGAGGGGCAGGACTGCCAGCTGCTGCTGGTCGGCGACGATGCGCAGCTGCCGCCCGTCAATTTCGACGAAAGTCCAGCGTTAGACATCGACTACATCCGGCGCAATTTCAACCTGACGGTCCACAGCGCCACCCTGACGGACGTCACGCGCCAGACGCAGGACTCCGGCATACTCCATAACGCCTCCCTCCTCCGCAACAAGATGATGGACGAGGACTTCTCCTTCCCCATCTTTGCCGCGCCCGTTTTCCCCGATTGCCAGCGGGTGAACGGCGAAGACCTCGAAGACCTCCTGAACACACTGTACGGGCGTTACGAATCGGACGAAATCGTCACCGTAACCTACTCGAACAAACGGGCTTACGTCTATAATCAGGAGATACGGCACCGCATCCTCTACCGAGAGGAACAGCTGTCGGCGGGCGACTTCGTCATCGCTGTCAAAAACAACTACTTCTGGGTGAAAGATGACGACGAGGTCGGCTTCATCGCCAACGGCGACAATATGGAAATACTATCCATCAACAAGATACAGGAATTGTACGGCTTCCGTTTTGCCGATGTTACCGCCCGCCTTTGCGACTATCCCGACCACGACAGCATCGACATCAAAGTCATCCTTGACAGTCTGGACTGCGAGGGACCGGCCCTCAACCGTGAGGAGAGCAACCGTCTGTATGAAGCTGTCTGTCAGGATTATGCCGACATACCGACCAAGAAAGAGCGATACCAGAAGCTACGGGAGGATCCGTACCTCAACGCAGTGCAAGCCAAGTTCTCGTACGCCCTCACCTGCCACAAGACGCAGGGCGGGCAGTGGCGCGTGGTACTTCTCGACCAAGGCCTTATTCAGGACGGGATCCTCACCAAATCCTACTTCCGCTGGCTCTATACGGCCCTGACACGCGCCACGGAGCAGGTCTATCTCATCAACTTCAACGATGCGTTCTTCAACCAAGAAACATGAACGAAATGGAAAACAAGAAGAAACCGAAACAATTTTTGGAAAAACCACAATATCCGGGCGGGACGAAAGCGCTACGGGAATTTATCAAAAGCCACTTACAATATCCGGAAGATGCTATGGAACAACGCATTGAAGGCGTAGTAACCGTAGCCTATCAAGTGACGGATGAAGGGGAGATTGAGAACCCGACCGTCATCAAGGGGCTGTGTCCCTCGTGCGATGCGGAGGCAGTACGATTGGTGAAGATGCTGAAATACGGCAAAGCCCACAACCGTGGCGTACGGCTCAAATCCAACTGCAAGGTAAACATCAGTTTCAAACTCGCCCCGACGGAGCCGGTGAAGATGGCCATCAGCTACACGACCACGCCGTCAAAGCCGAAGACCAAGAAGCAGCCGCGTCCGAAGGGCGAAGGCGGCAGCTATACCATCTCCTTTTAGAAACTGAAAACTGAGAATTGAAAATTGAAAAAATATTACCTATTACTTATTACCATTCACGAACCTACCGATTAGCCGCCATAATATGACGGCTCTACCTAATAAAACCTTCACTTCCTAGTTTCTGAACTTCTTAACTTTTAACCTGATAAACTTGCATCTTTATAAACTTGCAACTTCTATGACCTCATTGTCAATCCCTAAGGAGACATTGTCGGGAAGTGTAGGGGTTAGCTCCTTGTATAGTCCGAGATGATGGCTGATGTGCGTGAGGTAGGCGCGGCGTGGAGCGACGGTGCGGATGATGTCCAATGCCTGTTCAAGATTAAAGTGCGAGTAGTGTTCTTCCTTTCGTAAAGCATTAATAACCAACACATCAACTCCTTGCAGCTTTTTCAACTCCGTAGTGGAGATGAAACTGCCGTCGGTGATGTAGGCGAAATTCCGGATACGATAACCGAGAATGGGAAGAGTCATGTGGCGCACACGGATGGGCTGAACCTCAACATTTCCGATCATAAATGGTTCTGGTTGGATGGGATTCAGGGCGATGGTGGGCACGCCGGGGTACTTGTGCTCGGCGAAGGCATACTCAAACTCGCGCCGTAGGGCCCGCATCACTCGGGGAAGTCCGTAGAGGTTAAGAGTCTGTTTCATCAGGAAGTTGATGGGGCGCACATCGTCGAGGCCTGCGGTGTGGTCACGGTGCTCATGGGTATAGAGGACGGCATCGAGGCGGGTGACGCCGGCGCGCAACAGCTGCATACGGAGGTCGGGGCCTGTGTCAATCAGGATGTTGAGCCCGTCCACGGTCACGAGTGCGGAAGTGCGAAATCGGTGATCCCGTGGGTCTTCGGACGTGCAGACGGGACAATGGCACCCGATGATGGGGATACCCTGCGAAGTACCTGTACCTAAAAGTCTTACTTGCATTCCGACAACAGTTTTTCTCTCAAAATACGCATTCCTACGGTCGCTTTCTCGCGGATGAACTCCACGCGGCGGCTCACCGGCTGCACCTCCTTCGGGTCGATCAGGAAAATGCGGCAGTCCATCGGGGCGTAATAGAGCAGCCCCGCCGCCGGATAGACGTTCAGGGAGGTGCCGATAATGACGAGGAAATCCGCTTTTTCGATTTCCGCGGCGGCATCGGCGAACAACGGCACCTCCTCACCGAACCATACGATGAAGGGACGTTTCATGCCGCCGTCGGCGCACTTTTCACCGTATTGGAAGTCGGCGTAACCGATGTCCTCCACGCACCGTTTGCCGCGGTCGCTGCACACTTTCGTCAGTTCGCCGTGCAGGTGGATGACGTGCGTGGAGCCGCCCCGCTCGTGCAGGTTGTCCACGTTCTGCGTCACCACGGTGACGTCGAAGTCCTTTTCCAGTTCACCGATGATTTTGTGGGCTTCGTTGGGCTGTGCCGTCTCCAGCTGGCGGCGCCGCTCGTTGTAGAACTGCACCATCAGTTCGGGATTGCGGTTCCACCCTTCAATGGAGGCGACATCCTCCACGTTATAGTTTTCCCAAAGTCCGTCGCTGTCGCGGAAGGTCTTGATGCCGCTTTCCGCACTCACGCCGGCACCAGATAAAAAGACTAATTTCTTCATAGAAAAAGCTTGATTTTTCGGGTTGCAAAGGTACTGCTTTTTTTGACGTTTGAAGAAGCAGAAAAAAAACAAAAGTTTTATTGGAACACAAAAGACACGCCTACCTGGCTATAGTTGTCAATGGAACGGAAGTGACCGAACGGGCAATTTCCATGATACAATCTTACGCCGAGGGCAAAACGGCTGAAATAGCCGTCATAGCCCGGAATATTGTATCGTGCCCCCATGAAAATGTTGTACGTAAAACGCCGGTGGTCAGACGGGCTGTTGTATGCATCGCCCTCCTTGGCAGTCAAATCATAGCCATAGACCACCCTATTGCGTATCTCCGCCGAAACAATTCCCTGAAAGCCATGACGCGATGTAGGCGTCTGATATTGATATTGGAAATAGACTTCAACTGGCGACACCCTCGAATGAGCAAGCGAAGCATCACCATCGCCCGCCGATTCTTTGATGCTGTACCATCCCTCCTTTGGAGACCATAAGATCATCAAACCCGCACGGAACGTATGACACTGCACCCTTCGGTCTTCCGGCTCATTCAAAGTGAACACAAATTCAGTGTAGTTGTAGCTCACGTTGACTCTCCGTATCGCATAACCTGCTTCCACCCGCTGAATCTGCATCTCATCACCGACATGTGTGGACTCGTGCTTGAAAGGCGACCAAGCAATGGAATAGTTCTTCAGGAACTTGCGGTTCAGGCGGTGAATGAACGTATGTGTGGGCATTCCGATTCGATAGTCTGTGTTGAGGACCGGCGAAGTTTGCGATTCGAACAAATCCATCCACAAATATGCCGAAGCACTAAGGGTAATGCTTAGCCCGAACTGCTTGTCAGCACCAAAACTGCCGTTCCACACTGGCAAATCCATCCCGAAACATCCTTGCGTACTGGGGCGAAAAGGCTTGCCTGTATGCGCAAAATCAAAGATCTCGTGGTTGGTATTCCACACCATTTCAAACCGTACAAAATTGGGATGGGCATCACTCAGGAGCGACTTTCCGTATGGGGAAAACGTAAACCACCCGTTTCTCAGGATTGAAGAGGAATCGGATGTGCTACCCGCCTGCAGGGCCATCCAGCAAGAGAGCAACAAACATACGCCAATGATTCGTTTTCCTTTCATTTTAAAATACAAAATACTTTCAGATAAATTGCCTGAAATAATCACCTGTCTTTCCGCCACAGCTGGTAGCTGTTGTAGAGGTTCTGCCAGATGGAGTATAGGGCGGGGAAAGTGGAGGCGAGCGGCTGCAGGTACATCGCCGACATCCAGATGGCAAGGGCGGTATTGCGCTGCCCGAGCCCCTGCCCGCCAGACACCGTGTCGCCGTAGTGGCGTCCGATGGCCTTGCCGACGGCAAACTGTACCGCACACACGACCAACGAGGCCACACCCAACCCGACGATTTCCAGAATATGCCCCGCCCCATGCAGATAGATGAAGTCGATGGTCTGCCCAAGGGTGATCATCAACGCCATGGCCCACAAATAGAACGACACACCCTGGTAACGGGCGATGAAGTTGTTAACCTTCGGCGCGAAAAGCTGCAACAGGATAATCAGCAGCAACGGCAGCACTAAAGTCGGTGCGATTTTTGACAGAATTAACAGGAAGGAATCCCAGAACGGCATCGTGACATTGGTGCCGATGAACGAGAAATAGATCGGGGCCACCAACGCAATGCCGACATTGCCCACCAGCGTGTAGGTCGTGATGGTGGAGCGGTCGGCCCCCAACAGGCAGGCAATCACCACTACCGACGCGGCCACCGGACTCAAAATGCCGATGAGCAGTCCCTGTGCCAGCAGCTCATTGAACGGATGCAACAACAGGTAGCATCCCAAACTGACGAAAATCTGGAAGGCAATCAGCCACCCGTGCATCGGACGCACCCGCAACGAGCGCACTTCCACCGAACTGAAATTCAGAAACAGGATAGAAAAGATCAGGAACGGAACCACCGGTTTGGCCATCGCCAAATAATGATGGAACAGCAACCCCACCACAATCGCCACAGGCAAAACAAGACTCCGGTATCGTTTCATCCCATCAATTTAGTATCAACATTAACGCCGTCCTACATTCCCCCGTCGCACACCAGCACCTGCCCCGTGACATACGAGGCGAGGTCGGAGGCAAGGAAAAGAACCGTAGCGGCCACCTCCTCCGGACGGCCGATACGCCGCAACGCAATCCCCTTCTGGATTCCGTCACGCGCCTCGTCCGGCATCTTCTGCGTCATCGCCGTGTCAATCAGGCCCGGCGCGACGACGTTGCAACGGATGTTGCGGCTGCCCAGCTCTTTCGCCACCGACTTGGAAAAGCCGATGACACCGGCCTTCGCCGCCGCATAGTTGGCCTGCCCGGCGTTGCCGCCGATGCCCACGACCGAGCCCGTGCTGATGATGGAACCGGCACGCTGCCGCAACATCACCGGCTGGACGGCCTTGACGAAGTGGAACACCGCCTTCAGGTCGGCACTGATGACATCATCCCAGTCCTGCTCCGACATCCGCATCAGCAACGTATCACGGTTGATGCCCGCATTGTTGACCAAGATGTCGATGCGGCCAAATTTTTCCATCGTGAGATCCACCACTTTACGGGCATCATCCCCGACGGTGCCATCCGCCTGAACGAACCAAGCACCGTCGAGGTTCTGCATCTCCGCCGGACATTCGCTGCGCCCCGTGAACACGACCTTCGCCCCCTCACGGAGGAAAGTCTCCACAATGGCACGTCCGATGCCGCGGGTACCGCCCGTAACGATGGCAATCTTATTTTCCAAAAGTTGCATCATTATACTATTGTATGATTATTTCAAACCACGATTTACCAGCAACGGCTCAATGGAGGGTTCCTGACCGCGATAACGCTTGTACAGCACCATTGACTCTTCCGTATTGCCTTTCTCCAAAATGTTGGTACGGAACGATTTGGCAGTCTCCTGATCAAAAACACCCTTCTCCTTGAACGGTTCGAAAGCGTCGTTGTCGAGAACGGCAGCCCATGTGTAGCTGTAGTAGCCGGCATCGTAACCGCCGGAGAAGACGTGCTGGAAGTAGGTGCTCTTGTAACGGGAGATAATTTCGGGAATCAGACCGATTTTGGCCATGGCAGCATCCTCAAAATCAGGAAGTTTGATGTCGGTCAATTCGGTGATTTCATAGTAATCCATATCGAGGAAAGAGGCGGCTAAGAGTTCGGTGTTGATGAAGCCCTGTCCGTAGGTGGCGGCAGCTTCAATCTTGGTGATCAGGGAGTCCGGAATCACCTCGCCGGTCTTATAGTGCTTGGCGTACATCTTCATCACCTCAGGTTCGCGCACCCAGTGTTCGAGGAACTGTGACGGCAGCTCCACAAAGTCGCGGGAGACGTTGGTGCCGGAGAGGGAACGGTAGGTGCATTTCGAGAAGATGCTGTGCAGGCCGTGGCCGAATTCGTGGAACATCGTCTCCGCCTCGTCGAAGTTGAGGAGGGCGGGCTTGTCGGCGGTGGGTTTCGAGAAGTTGAAGACGAGGGACACAATCGGAATCACATTCTCGCCGTCCTTCACATATTGTTCGCGGAAGTTGGTCATCCATGCGCCGCTGCGTTTGCTTTCACGCGGGAAGAAGTCCATATAGACGATAGCGATAACTTGGTCGTTTTCAACTACTTCGTAAGGAATAGCATCAGGATGGTAGGTCGGGATGTTCTTGTTTTCGCGCATTTCAATGCCGTACAGTTTGTTGCAGACGGTGAAAAGTCCTTCGCGGACGTTGTCGAGGGAGAAGTAGGGGCGGACGAGGTCGTCGTCGAGGTCATATTTTTCCTTGCGGAGCTTTTCGCTGTAGTAGCGCCAGTCGTAGGGCTGGAGGGGTTCGTTGATACCGTCGGCCTTCATCATCTTCTGGTAGGCGGCGCATTCTTCTTTGGCTTTGGCGAGGGCGGGACCCCACACCTGTGTCAGCAGATTGTCAACGGCTTCGGGCGTTTTGGCCATGCAGTCATCCAGCACGTAGGCCGCGTGCGACGGATAACCGAACAATTTGGCGCGTTCCAGACGGA
>CAMVOL010000033.1 GCA_947169105.1 uncultured Bacteroidales bacterium
AAGTTCGCCAACGTGAAGAACAGCCAATTTGCACAGCCGCTGTTCGAGTTCTCGGGCGCCTGCGCCGGCTGCGGCGAGACGCCTTACATCAAGACCATCACCCAACTCTTTGGTGAGAGCATGATGGTGGCCAACGCCACGGGTTGCTCGTCCATCTACGGCGGTTCCGCTCCTGCAACGCCTTACTGCAAGAACTATCGCAGCGGCAAGGGTGTGGCATGGGCCAACTCCCTGTTTGAGGACAACGCCGAGTATGGTCTCGGTATGGCCACGGGTGCCCGCAAGCTCCGCGAAGGCCTCCGCAAGAAGGCTGAAGAGCTGGTCAACACCACCGTGTTCGACTGGATGAAGGAAGCCACGCAGAAGTGGTTAGACACCTACAACGACACGGTCGCCAACCGCAAGGCTACTGACGAATTCGTCGCCGCCCTCGAAAAGGCCATCCTCGACATCGACGGTTGCATCAACTTCTTCTCCACCAAGGGTAAGGAAATCTACGGTGAAGAAGTGGCTGCCCAAAAGCTGGAAGAAGCCAAGAAGGCAAAGGCTGCTGGTCGCAAGATCTGCATCTGCCACGGTTGCGAGCTTGAACAAGAACTGTTGGACAACAAGGATTTCCTCGCCAAGAAGAGCCAGTGGATCTTCGGTGGTGACGGTTGGGCATACGACATCGGTTTCGGTGGCCTCGACCATGTGTTGGCCAGCGGCGAAGACGTCAACGTCCTCGTCCTCGACACCGAGGTTTACTCGAACACGGGTGGTCAGAGCTCCAAGGCTACGCCTGCCGGTGCTGTCGCCAAGTTTGCTGCCTCTGGTAAGAAGGTCCGCAAGAAAGACCTTGGCATGATCGCCAAGAGCTACGGCTACGTCTATGTGGCTCAGGTCGCCATGGGTGCTTCGCAAGCCCAGTACTTCAAGGCCATCAAGGAAGCTGAGGCTTATCCGGGCCCGTCGCTGGTGATTTGCTACGCTCCGTGTATCAACCACGGCATCAAGATCGGCATGGGTCACTCCCAGATGGAAGAGAAGCTCGCCGTCGACTGCGGTTACTGGCACCTCTGGCGCTTCAACCCCGCCGAGGAAGAGGAAGGCAAGAACGGCTTCCACTTGGATTCGAAGGAACCCAACTGGGCCGACTTCCAGAAGTTCATCCAGGGCGAGGTCCGTTACAACAGCTTGCTGAAGACCTTCCCCGAAGAGGCCAAGGAACTCTTCGCCAAGACCGAGCAGTTTGCGAAACTGAGATACGAAGGGTACAAGAAGTTGAGCGAAGGGAAATAAACTCCTAATAATAGTATTTACTAAAAGCGCATCGGAATCATTCGGTGCGCTTTTTTTACATCAGTGAAAAAAATTTTTTACGAAAGAGCAATTGATTAAAAATAAAAGTAGTATTTTTGCAGCCGATTTTTTGAGGTCCAACTTAAGAAATTGAATTTATGATATGTCTCTTGGATGTGCAAACATCGACGAGACGAATGTTTAACATTTAAAATCATCTATGGATGATGCAATATTGTAACCATGAAGCAAAAAATTCTTGTAACTGGTGCCGCCGGTTTTATCGGTGCACGTGTCGCTTGTCTATTAGCTGAACGAGGCGACGAAGTTGTTGGTGTAGATAACATCAACGCTTATTATGATGTCAAACTCAAATACGCACGTTTGAAAGAGTGCGGTGTTGAGTGTGAAAATGAAGAAATCCTACGAGGGGAATGGTATCAAAGCACGAAATTTCCTAATTATCGTTTTGTGCGACTATCAATTGAAAGTAAACAAGCCATAAATCTGTTATTTGGCTACGAACATTTTGACAAGGTAATTCATTTGGCTGCGCAAGCAGGAGTTCAATTCAGCAAAGAGCATCCCTATGAATACATGAAATCTAATTTGGATGGATTTGAGAATGTTTTGGAAGCCTGTCGCTGGCACAAAGTCAACAAACTCGTTTTTGCAAGTAGTTCATCTGTCTATGGCATGAACCAGAATGAAAAGTTCAGTGAAGAAGATCCGACAAATACTCCAGTATCCTTGTATGCTGCAAGTAAAATTGCTGATGAAGACATGGCGCACTGTTATGCCCACCAATATAGGATACATTGTATCGGATTGCGTTTTTTCACCGTTTATGGCCCCTGGGGACGTCCGGATATGTCACCGATAAAATTTGCCGATAAGATTCGCAAAGAAGAAACCATCGAACTATACGGAAATGGAGAGATGGTCCGTGATTTCACCTATATTGACGACGTTGCGCAAGGTGTTATCATAGCTGCCGACCATGAACTAAGAGAAGAAATATGTCCTAATAAAGTGCCATTTAGAATTTACAATATCGGAAATGGCCATCCGATAAAAATGATAGACTTTCTAGTAGCGCTTGAAAAAATATACGGAAAGAAATCAAAATTCAAATTAGTCCAGGATGTGCGTTCTGGAGATGTGATGCGAACCAGTGCGGACACTTCAAGAATAGAAAGCGAAATGCACTTCAAAACAAAATGGAATCTTGAAGATGGACTAAAAGAATTAATTAATTGGTACAAAAGTGACAAAAATCCCCTAAAATAACAATAGAAACTAGTCTTCGGGATGTGGGCTAAACCACTCACATCGTAGAAGAGAGTTGGCAAACAACTTAATATTAATCAATTAGATTTATATTCAAATGAAAAACAATTCAGAAGAAAAGGCTTGTATCATCAGCCTCATTACAACCAAGAATCGAGAGTCGTTCTATTCGGCTCTCCAGTCAGTAACATCGCAAAGTCACAAAACAGATTTCCTTATTGTGGTCAGCGACTCGGACGAAGAATTTGTCTTGAGAGAAAAAATAGCCACAGAAGCATCTGGAGGTGTTTTTTTGCGCGAAAGACATCATCATGCTCAAAATTATGCAGGTTCTCTCAATATGGGTATTGACTATATTGTTGAAAACCTGGTCATTAAACAAGGTTTTGACGTGAACAAAATCTATCTTGCGACATTAGACGATGATGACCAGTGGCACAATGACTATCTAAAAGAGTGTCTTCATGCAGTAGTCAACTATCCCGATTTTGTTGTCACTGGTTTGATTTATCGTACCAAATCAGGAGTTGAGAATTTATCCATCCCACAAGACTTAAACATTCACTCCTTTTTGCAAGGGAATCCTCACATTCAAGGATCAAATACTTTTGTCAAACTCTCAACACTCATGAAAGCAGGTTGCTTTGATGAAAGCATGCCGTCAACCACCGACAGGGATATCTTTGTGCGCTTAATGCAGCAGAAACCGAGATGTGAAGTCGTAAATGAGTTTCTCGTAGATGTTAACGCAACTGGTAATGAGCGGATTACGAAAAACAGAGCGATAAAGTTGGAGGGGTTACGCCATTTTTATAGAAAATACCATCACTTGATGACAAGTGAGGATCGACAGGCGTTCCACCAGCGCAATCGTAAATATTTTGGCATAACGGAAGAGGAAATAAAAGATAGCAAGTCATCGGAGAACGAAAAAAAGACAATTGTAAAGACCAACGGTATCCGTTATGAAGAACAATTGATAATAGGCATTATTGTCACCTACGAAGAGGGTGCCCTGCGACTACTGAATCAACTCCAGAGTGGTTTGTTAAATAACGATAGAATTGTCTTGCTAAATAACACTTGCAAAAAATGGGACTGGTATCCATCATTGCCACAGCCTTTGCAACATCAAATAATACTTGTACCGCATAAGAGTAAAGAGAAAATGAGTATTGCGGAATCGCGCCAAAAACTACAGGAGTACATTTTCAATGAAGTATGGGAAACTGACGACAGCGTCTGCTGGTTGTTGGATGACGATATGGAATTAAAGCAACTTCTTCCCAATGGCGATGAGATTCCTTTGGACATACGCGCGGAGATCCCGCTTTACCAAAACAAATTCGACGCAGTAATCGGCGGCTATACGAACGATGCTCCGTTGCCGTTACTCTCAACGTTACGGTTGCAACTACTGGACTACACCTACTCTAAAGGCAATCAGTCCATCAGCGACAATTCCTGTGTTGACATTTTGCCCGACAATTACTATTCTTTGTCTGACAGCGGATACAATCATTTAGAATGTCCTGTTTTCAGTGATGATATAGATTTAGAAAAGATTTTTCAAGGTTACACCCAAACTCGTAAATTGGCAAATCGCCTTACAGAAATTTCAGATGCACGAAACCGTGGAGGTAATACATTGATTTTCAATAAGGAGTTGCTTTTGCTGCCGACGTGTTCGTTAGAGATTAAGGATATTACAGCGCGGCGAGGAGATTATTTTTGGGCGCTTTCAGCCAAAAACTTAGGCTACAAAATTTGTCAGGGCACATTTTGCACTTACCACAATCGGGAAAAGAAACCAATTGACATTGAAGCTGAGATGGAAAAAATGTTGAAAGACATAATAGGTTCCGCTATGACAAAGGCCATCGAACAGCTTCCCATCACACAAGAAGATCTTGACGGTGACAAGAAGATTGTCGCTGCATACACACAAGAATTGCATAAACGCCTAGCACATTTCATCCAATCATACTATCGAATCATCGGCTTGTTGAACCTTGTAAACGGTGAGAAATACCTCCCTCAATTCACGGAGGATTCATTATGGTATTTCATTCATAAACTATTGGATTATAGCGAGTCGTCGTCTATTGATGCTGCTTTTAGGATGATTTTGAGGAAGTTGGATATGGCTAAAAACAGAATCAAACTGCCAAGATATCGTTCATTGATATGTGAATATTTAGACATCCCAAATGACAATTTGCAGGACTTAGGACAAGGCAACGAGGGCTGTGTGTTCCATGACGGGAACAGTGTGTACAAACTGTTCTATGACAAGAATGTGAAAATTGATTTCCTAAAGTCAATATCACAAACATTTAAAGATTCTCCATATTTATATCCGTTGGAATTTTCCACTTATAACGGATATCAGATATTGTCTCACAAATATGACAAGGAATTAGACTGGGAACAAAGTCCCGCCATGAATTTTGTAAATATGTTGCTCTTCGGCAAAGAGCATGGATTTTGTTTCTGCAACCTAAAACCCGACAATTTCATCGTAACGGAGGATGAATTAAAATATATAGACTATGGGAAAGACATTGTGCCGTTTGACGAGGAAATATTCGAACGAAGCATTGAACGCTCTTTTCAGGTGTTCCGCTACTACTTCATGAAAGATGTAGATTTCAAAGAACTGATTTCCCGCTCCTATGAAGGAACCGCAAATGCCATCAATTCGGGATTGGAGGTGTACAAACGGATGTTTTATCCAGTATATAAAGAAGACATCCATGATACAAAAGTAATTGAAACCATTAAAAACCTTTCTCCATCAAAGATATTAGATTATGGAGCAGGCAAATGCAAAATAGCCAATCAATTATGCAAGGATGGCTATCAAGTTGATGTCTTTGACATTAACATTGCACAATTATATGAACGAGCTGCCAAAGGAGTTGGCATTATCGAAACCACCAGCCAAATAGAAGAATCCAACTACGATGTCGTAAACTGCAATCAAGTGCTTTGTTGGACGGATGATACTGTTGTCGGTACAATTCTTCAAAAGATTTCCGCCGCATTAAAACCCGATGGACATTTGGTGCTAAGCATTTGCAATCCATTCTTTACAGACGTACAGCGCACCATGTTGCGTGGCGGCGGGCGGAATGACTCCTACTATGAGGCCTCTACTTTTCAAGAATATTCGGTCTCGATGAAACCCATTGACGGCTTGGAACACCACCGCCCTGCGGAGTGGTACGTGCGCTTGTTACGAAAATATGGTTTTGACATCATTTATTCGTACGAAACAAATGGTATTAATACCGACAACGCATTGGCGGTAGGGGAGCATTTAGTTTTCGTTTGTCGAAAAGCAGGAGAGTATATCCCGATGCTGGATTTGTCATTATTGATAAAGACCTGTGCTATGGATCATGCCAATATTTATGAAAGCATCCGTCACATTGTAACACAATTGGAGTATGGTTGCAGTTTCAAGGAACGCATTGTGTGTGTGGACGGAGATAGAACCACAGATGGCGAAAAAACCACACGGGCACGTGTCTATTCGGAAGATGATTTTTCAAAATTAATGAAAGAACTGCAGCGTGCCCAAAACAACGGGCTTATTGACAGGATTGTTTTTCCGGATGATTTGGATAGTGATGTCTATCAAAAATATTTTGCCCAGACGACGGCCAATGCACATTCGCAAAACGGCCAGCCTCTACTTATGACACTTAATGGTTTTGAGCAAATCAAAACGCCATTTGTCTATCAGACAGACTGTGATATTCTTTTCTTTAACAAGCAGTGCGGTTCGTTGGCAAATAAGTTTGCTGATTTCAAGACATCCAATGCACTGACAATGTCATTAAGCATTTGCCATGAACAATCAACTTCTATGGAGTATGGATGCCGAGTGGAGGTTCGCAACTGTTTTCTCGATCTTCCGCTATTGAATCAATTACTTCCTTTGGAAAACCAAATCGAAGATGGGTGCTTTACTCAAACCTGGCATCGGGGGTTGGACCTAAAGATAAAAGCGACACCTTCTTTGTCGCTACGTTGCCGCGACAATGACCTGTTTTTTATTCACGTTGAGAACAAATACAAAACGAATAAAGACCTGATGGCTTCGGTGCGTCATGCAATTGAAAGATGTTTTGTGCCCGACCTTCAAATAGGGAATGTGAATCTCATGGGGACGAGAGAAGACTGGATTCCAAAGACCGAAGACAATATAGTTGTGATTTCTCGTGGCAAAAACACAACACTTGACAAAATCAAGCGAATGCTGGACAGTCTTCTAATGCAAGACAACAAGGACTTCGCCCTAATATACACTGATGCACATTCTACGAACGCTGGTGAAGAGTATGCTGCTTTTCGTTTGAAATATGAAAAACAATTGCGGAATTCCGTTTTTATTCCCAATAAAACGGACCATTTGGAAATTGATATGCTGAAACGTGCTGTTAGCACCATTGCCAACAAAAACGCAATCATCATAACGGTAGACAATGATGATTATCTTTTACGCCCAGATGCTATTGGTATGATTCTGGAAAAATTCAAGAATGGAGCTGACTATGTTTGTGGCAATAACATTCGATATGACAAACCTCTGCGAAAATATCGAGTAGGCGGTTTCGACAAACTTTGGGAACGGAATGGAGACAATATTTGGCTTCATCCCATTTGTTTCACTAAAGCATTATTCGACAAGGCTGATCCAGAAGATATGAAAAGAGACGGCAACTGGATTAACATCTGCACGGATTTCGCCTATGCCATCCCCATGATACAGTTGGCAGATAAACCATCATGGATTGAAGAGCCAATCTATTATTTTGAACCATCTTTTGCCAACCAAAGAAAAAAAGGAAATTATGATCCCCCAAAAGTTAATGAGATGAGAAATTATATTTTACAAAAAGCGAAACAGAGATATGAAAAAAATTGTAGCAGTTATAGGAGATAGACATTGTTCTCCTAATGAATTAAAAGCAAAACTCGCCTACGAGGTAGGATGCGCATTGGTAGATAACGGTTTTCGCGTGTTGACCGGCGGCATGGGAGGTGGTGAAACGGATGATGGCGTTATGGATTTTGCTATGAAAGGAGCAAGGTCATCAAATAGATATTCTGATGGCGACACCATTGCGGTTATTCCTGGATTCGCCCCTGAACAGGCAAGCAGGTATGCCGATATAGTAATCCCCACAGGATTGGATGTTTATCGTAATTGTATTACGGCCAATGCAGATGCTGTTATTGCAATAGGTGGAGGTGCAGGTACACTATGCGAAATGGCCTTTGCTTGGTCGTTAGGCCGATTAATTATAGGATTTAATAATGTCGAGGGATGGAGTGCTCTTTTGGCAGGCAAACCTATTGATCATCGTAAAAGATACAAGAATGTGCCTGATGATTGTGTGTACGGCATTGATAATGTTGATGATGCTATAAAAATACTACATAACAATATTGAAATATACAATAAACGTCATAGCCGTATCCGTTGATCAATGCAAAATGGACAGCATTTCGCAAGATAAGGCTCTTCATCACCAAACAGGTACTCCTAATATTTTTTTGATGTATTTTTGCGCTTAAATTTAATACAGGGCACATCTGAGGAAACTGTGGGCGCGCCCTTTGTCATTTGTAAAAAACGACCACAATTCCCATAATAATTGTATCTTTGCCGCAGAAAATCATTTATAACCCCAATATTAATGTCATGAAAAAACTTCTGATATTTCTGTGCATCTTTGCCGGTCTCATAGCCCTTTGGCTGGGCATCGGCGGGTTCCCGGTTGTGCTGCACCAGTCGGACAATACCGTTTTCCCTGCTGCACAAGCGGATGAAACAGTGGTTAACCCTTTGAAGGACGTTGATGTAAATTGAATACGGCAAAAGTAGAGACGCGATTCATCGCGTCTCTACTTTTATCCCTATCCCAGCAGCTGCGCCGTGTGGTTCTTGGTATCCACCTTGCCGATGGCGTCGATAATCACACCTTTTTCGTCAATGACATAGGTGGTGCGCAGCGTGCCTTCCGTGACCTTGCCGTACATCTTCTTCTCGCCCCACGCCTCGTAGGCTTTCAGGATAGTGAGGTCGGTGTCGGCGATGAGGTGGAAGGGCAGTTCGTACTTGGCGATGAACCGCTGGTGCGAGGCGGCAGAGTCGCGGCTCACGCCTAAAACCTCGTAGCCCAATGCGATGAACCGCTGGTAGTTGTCGCGCAGGTCGCAGGCCTCGGCCGTGCAGCCGGGCGTGCTGTCCTTGGGGTAGAAGTAGAGCACCAACTTCTTCCCTTCAAAGTCTTTCAGGGAAACAGCGTTCCCGTTTTCGTCAACACCCTCGAAATAAGGGGCTTTTGTTCCGATTTGCAACATGGTTCTGATGTTTTTTTCCTATAGCGACTTGCTGATCTTCACCTTCACGCTCAGACCTTCGGTAATCTCGAAGAGCTCGCCTTCCACATTGGGCTTGATCTCGAAGCGGGTGCAGAGCGTCTCGGTCTTGATGTAGTCGGCGAAAGTCGTGAAGGCCTTGTCGAGCTGCGGGTTGCTTTCCACCTCGATGGAAATCCGGTCGAGGACGTCCATGTTGGAATCCTTGCGGTAGTTCTGGATGCGGTTGACGAACTCGCGGGCGTAACCTTCGTTGAGCAAGTCTTCCGTCAGCTCAATGTCGAGGGCCACGGTGAGGGCGTCTTGGTTGGCAACGACCCAGCCCGGAATATCCTCTGCCACAATCTCCACATCCGTCACGTCAATGGTCACCTCCTGCCCGTCGATGTTAAGTACGGCACTGCCGTTCTTTTCGATGGCGCGGATGTCGTCCTGACTGAAAGCAGTGATGGCGGCGGCCACCTGTTTCATAATCTTGCCGCACTTGGGGCCCAACTTCTTGAAATCGGGCTTGATGCGCTTCACGAAGATGCCGGCTTCGTCGCTCACGAACACCAGCTCCTTCACGTTGACTTCGTGCAGGATGAGGTCCTTCACCTTCTCCACCTGCTCTTTCAGGTTAGAGGATTCGGTGACGGGAATCATGATCTTGGCGAGCGGCTGACGCACTCTCAGGTTCGACTTCTTTCTCAACGAAAGAACCATGGAAGAGAGTTTCTGTGCCAACTGCATACGTTCCTCCAACAGCTTGTCAATCAGTTCTTCGTGAACTTTCGGATAGTCGGAAAGGTGGATGGAGATGACATCTTCGCGGTGCGTGATGCTGTTCAGGTCGAGGAAGAGCTTGTCCATGAAGAACGGCGCGATGGGCGAGGCAATCTTGGCGATGGTCTCCAAACAGGTGTACAGCGTCTGGTAGGCCGACAGCTTGTCCTGTCCCTCGCCTTTCCAGAAACGTCGGCGGCAGAGACGCACGTACCAGTTGCTCAGGTATTCATTGACAAAGTCTTGGATTTCGCGGCCGGCTTTGGTCGGCTCGAAGTCGGCGTAGCACTCGTCGCAGTGTTTCACCAACGTGTTGAGTTCGGAGAGAATCCAGCGGTCGATTTCGGGACGCTCGCTGTTCGGGATGTCGGCCTCCTTGTAGTCGAAACCGTCGATGTTAGCGTACATCGCGAAGAAGTTGTAGGTGTTGTATAGCGTTCCGAAGAACTTGCGCTGCACCTCGGCGATGCCTTCGGGGTCAAACTTGAGGTTGTCCCACGGCTGGGCGTTGGTGATCATGTACCAGCGGGTGGCATCGGGACCGTATTTCTCGATGGTCTCGAACGGATTGACGGCGTTGCCGAGACGTTTCGACATCTTGTTACCTTCCTTATCCAAAACCAAACCGTTGGAAACCACTGTTTTGTAAGCCACGGAATCGAAAATCATTGTGGCAATGGCGTGGAGGGTGAAGAACCAACCGCGGGTCTGGTCAACGCCTTCTGCGATGAAGTCGGCAGGGAAGTTCTTCTTGAAAATATCCTGATTTTCAAAAGGATAGTGCCACTGGCAGTAGGGCATGGCGCCGGAGTCGAACCACACGTCGATGAGGTCGGTCTCGCGGGTCATCTTCTGTCCGCTCGGGGAGACGAGGAAGATCTCGTCCACATAGGGGCGGTGCAGGTCAATCTTGTCGTAGTTTTCCTTGCTGAAATCGCCGGGCACGAAGTCCTTGTAGGGATTCTCTTTCATGATGCCGGCGGCGACAGCCTTGTTGATTTCGTTCACCAGCTGCTCCACAGAGCCGATGCAGATCTGCTCTTTCTTGTCCTCGGTGGTCCAGATGGGCAGCGGCGTGCCCCAGAAGCGAGAACGGGAAAGGTTCCAATCTACGAGGTTCTCGAGCCAGTTGCCGAAACGGCCGCTGCCGGTGGCGGCGGGTTTCCAGTAGATGGTCTTGTTGAGTTCGATCATCCGATCCTTGACGGCCGTGCTCTTGATGAACCAAGAATCCAGCGGGTAGTAAAGAATCGGCTTGTCGGTACGCCAGCAGTGCGGGTAGTTGTGGACGTGCTTCTCAATCTTGAACACTTTGTGTTCGCCCTTGAGCCACAAGCAGATGGTCACGTCGAGGGTTTCGGTCTCGGGCGTGGCGGCGGGATCGTAGTCATTCTTCACGTAGCGGCCCTCAAACTGACGGTAGAGGTCCACATTAACTTGATTCTTAACAAATTGTGGGTCGAGGTCGGCCATCAGGAAGAACTTACCGGTCTTATCGACCATCGGTTGCGGGTTGCCGGCCTTGTCGATGAGCAGCATCGGGGCGATGCCGGCGTCGGCGGCCACGCGCTTGTCGTCCGCACCGAAGGTGGGGGCGATATGCACGATGCCCGTACCGTCCTCGGTGGTGACATAGTCGCCGGGGATGACCTCGAAGGCCTTGCCGACGGGGCGCATGAACGGGATGAGCTGTTCGTATTGGATTCCGACGAGCTTTTCGCCCTTGATTTCGCTCAAAATTTGGAACGGGATGTTTTTGTCACCGGGCTTGTAGTCCTCGAAAGCGAGATCTTTGTTCTTTTCGGGGAAGAAGTTGCCCACGAGCGGTTTACCAAGGATGACCATGATGGGGTCTCCACTGTAGGCGTTGAACGTCTTAACCAAGACGTAGTCGATTTTCGGGCCGACAGCGAGGGCGGTGTTGGACGGAAGGGTCCACGGGGTGGTCGTCCAAGCGAGGAAGTAGAGGTTGTTGGGCACGCCCTGTTCACCGATGAACATCTGCACGTCGGTGGAGAGCACTTGGTCGGTGCGCACCTTGAACTGGCCGACGCAGGTGGTATCCTTCACATCGCGGTAGCAGCCGGGGAGGTTGAGCTCGTGCGAGCTGAGGCCGGTGCCGGCGGCGGGGGAGTAGGGCTGGATGGTGTAGCCCTTGTAAAGCATCCCTTTCTTATAAAGTTCGGCAAGAAGATACCAGACAGATTCAATATACTTGTTATCGAAGGTGATATACGGATTTTCGAGATCGACCCAGTAGCCCATCTTCTTGGTGATATCGTCCCACATGTCTTTGAACTGCATCACGTTCTGGCGGCAGGCCTTGTTGTACTCCTCCACGGTGATGGTCTTGCCGATATCCTCCTTGGTGATGCCGAGGGCTTTTTCCACGCCGAGTTCCACGGGCAGACCGTGGGTGTCCCAGCCGCCCTTACGGCCAACGTATTTGCCTTTCATGGTCTGGTAGCGGCAGACGATGTCCTTGAGGGAGCGGGCCAGCACGTGGTGGATGCCCGGCTTGCCGTTTGCGGACGGCGGACCTTCAAAGAAGACGAAGGATTCGGCTCCTTCACGGTTTTTCAAACTTTGTGCGAAAACGTCATTGTCTTCCCAATATTTCTGCATTTCCTTGCCGATGTTTGACAAGTTAAGTCCGCGATACTCAGTGTATTTACCCATATTATAGTATTTGAAAAATCAAGGCGCGAAGATACGATTTTATCGGCAATTTTTTGCGTCCTATTTTGAACTTTTTATTGCAAATCCCGTTGTATCTTTGCCGTTCAAAACATTGAATCGTTTTTTATGCGCAAAGTGACTGATATTCTGATTTTTGCAATCCTGTTCGTGTGGCAGCTCCCGCAGAATCTGGTGGCGCTGTGCTGGCTCCCGTTTGCCGGACGGGTGCAGATGCTGGCCTATAGGAACTATTGTGTTGCGCTGGCCGGACGGTTGCCGAAGGGGGCGGGCGGGGCGTCACTCGGCAGTTTCGCCCTCATTTCCGCCGACTGTGCCGGCGACGAGCGGCTGCTTCGTCACGAGCTGGACGGACACACGGTCGATTCCAAGATTTTCGGCCCGTTCTACCTGCTGGTCATTGGGCTGCCGTCGGTGCTGCATCTGTTCTGGCATCGGCGTTTCGCGCTGCACAAGAAGTACTCCGACTTCTACACCGAGCGTTGGGCCAACCGCCACGCGGGGCTGTGACAAATTTCTCTTTTTCTGAAACATTTTGCAAGTTAAAACGTTATTGTTATTTGGTCTTTTTAAAATATGTAAAGAAATGTCTCTATCCAAATACACACTTTTCGGGGCGCTGGTTTTGGCTATGCTTATTTCTTCGTGCAGCCGGCAGCAACGGGCCAAACACAAGGTTGAGCCAATACCCGTTACCGTCACGGTGATTTCGGAGACGCAAGAGTCTGTGTCACAAAATTATGTAGGAACCGTGGAGGCTGTTTCCTCCTCCGTCCTCAGCTTCGCCGTCCCAGGCAACGTGACAAATGTCTATGTCAAGAACGGCCAGAAGGTGGCGCAAGGCACCCTCCTCGCCGAAATCGACGCCACCTCCTACAACGACAGCTACGCCGCCGCACAGGCCACCCTCCGCCAGGCACAGGACGGCTACGACCGCCTGAAACAGCTGCACGACAAAGGCAGTATCACCGAGGTGCAGTGGGTGGAGATCCAGACCAAGCTGGAACAGGCCAAGTCATCGGAAGCACTCGCCCGCAAGAATTTGGAAAACTGTAAGTTATACGCCCCATTCGCTGGTGTGGTCGGGAAAACAGACATCGCGCTCGGCATGAACACCCTGCCTGGAATGTCGGCCCTCACCCTGCTGAAAACCGACCAAGTGGAGGTCCGCTTCCCCGTGCCGGAAAATGTGATTTCCGACATCCGCATCGGGCAGCCCGTCCGCATCTCCGTCTCCGCCCTCGGCAACCGCGTCTGCGAAGGCCGTGTCGGCGGCAAGGGTGTGGTGGCCAACCCGCTGTCGCACAACTACGAAGTGACCGTCCCGGTCGTCAACCGCACGCAGGACCTGATGCCCGGCATGGTGTGCAACGTGCAGCTCGCCTCCGCCGACAGCACCCGCAACATCGTGCTGCCGAACCAGACGGTGAAGGTGGCGCCCGACGGTGAACATTACGTCTGGGTGGTGCGCAACGGCCGTGCCGTCCAACGCCCCGTGGTGACCGGCGGCCTCGCCCAGAAGGGCATCATCGTCGTCTCGGGCCTCTGTGCCGGCGACTCCGTCATCACCCGCGGCGAACAAAAAGTGAGTACCGGTATGGAAGTTGTCGTTCAATAGGTTATGGAAAAGTCCGTGATTAGAAGGATCGTCGAGTTCTCCGTCAAGAACAAGTCCATCATCATCCTGATTGTGGCCTTCCTCGTGCTGTTCGGCATCTACGCCCTCATCAAGATGCCGAAGCAGGAGTTCCCCGTCTTTTCCATCCGTCAGGGACTGGTGGTGGGCGTCTATCCCGGCGCCACCTCCGAACAGGTGGAGGAGCAGCTGACCGTACCCCTCGAAGAGTTCCTTTTCAGCTACAAGGAGGTCCAGAAGAACATGACCTACTCCGTCACCTCCGACGGGATGGTGGTGGTGTATGTGCAGCTGGATGCGGAGGTGGTGAAGTCGGACGACGAGTTCTGGTCGAAGTTCCGGCAC
Organism: uncultured Bacteroidales bacterium; assembly: GCA_947169105.1. Classification (GTDB taxonomy): domain Bacteria; phylum Bacteroidota; class Bacteroidia; order Bacteroidales; family WCHB1-69; genus UBA1756. Next base: position 14,411 of record CAMVOL010000033.1, read on the forward strand.
GACCTGACGATGTTCAAGAGCACCGTCCCGAGCGGCGTGGCGGCCATCGTCACCAGCAACGACTTCGGAAGCACCTCGGCCCTGCTGATTTCCATCGAGTCCAAAGAGAAAACCTACCGTGAGCTGGAAGGCTACCTTTCCGACTTGGAGAACCGTCTCCGCGCCGTACCTTCCGTCTCCAACCTGCGCCGCTACGGTGTTCAGAACGAGCAAATTAGCGTATATATCGACAAGAAAAAACTGATTGAGTACGGCGTGGATCTGACCTCGCTGTACGCCACTTTGTACGCCCAGAACTTCACCACCGTGAGCGGCAGTTTTGAGGATGAAGACGGGCTGATTCCATTCCACGTTTCTGAAACCTACGCTTCGGAAAATGATGTGGCAGAGCAGATTATCTACGTCGATCCTTCCGGAAGCATCATCCGCCTGAAGGATGTCGCCCGTATCGTGCGCGAATATCCCGAGCTATCCAGCTACATCGCCAACGGCGACAAGAAGTGCGTGATGCTCTCCATCGAAATGCTCGACGGCAACAACATCGTGGAGTACGGCAAGGACGTGAAGGCAGTTTTGGACAAGTTTGAAGAGACACTCCCTGAGGAGGTTACGGTATTCCGCGTCGCCGACCAAGCGGAAGTGGTCTCCCATTCGGTCAATATGTTCCTGCGCGAAATGCTCATCGCCATCATCACCGTCATTCTGGTGATTCTGCTGATGCAGCCGATGCGCGTCGCCAGCATCTCCGCCATGACCATCCCCATCACGATGTTTATCTCGTTGGGAATTCTTTATCTTCTTAAAATAGAAATAAATACGGTTACGTTGGCCGCCCTTTTGGTCGTGCTTGGCATCATTGTGGACGACTCCGTGGTGGTCATCGACAACTATGTGGAAAAACTCGACCACGGCGTGCCCCGGATGGAGGCCACGTTGTCGAGCGGCACCGAGCTGTTCAAGTCGGTACTGTCTGCTACACTGGCCATTACGATCACGTTCTATCCGCTGCTGTTCACCTGCACCGGACTGTTCGGGGAGTTCCTCGGCAGCTTCCCCGGCACCATCACCGTCACGCTGTTCACCTCCCTGCTGATTGCCCTGCTGTTCATTCCGTTTGTGCAATATGGCTTTATCAAAAAAGGCTTCCATCAGGCGGGCGAAGAGAAGAAGTTCAATATTTCGGACAAAATCCAGGTGGGATATGATAAGCTGATACACTTGGCGTTACGTTTCCCGAAGATGACGGTGTTGATTGCAGTGCTGGCCGTGGCGACGGGCTGTCTGGTGTTCATCCATCTTCCGCAAAAGATGATGCCGGTGACAGAACGCAACCAGTTTGTGGTGGAGATTTACCTGCCCGCCGGTTCGCCCTTCTCCCGCACCGAGCAAGTGGCCAACGAGGTCGCCGACATCCTCCGCAGCGATTCGCGGATCAAGAATGTCACCTCCTTCGTGGGGACTTCCGCGCCCCGCTTCCACATGTGCTACGCGCCGAAGTTTCCGTCGAAACAGATTGCCCAGCTGATCGTTACGACCTCATCCGAGGAGATGACGAACAAGCTGCTCGATGAGTACGAGGACAACTATATCAACAAGTACCCCGACGCGTACGTGCGGTTCAAGCAGCTGGACTATGTGATGACGGCCTACCCGATAGAGATTGACCTCAAGGGCGACGACCGTGCGGCGGTGACGAAGGTGCAACGGCAACTGGTGGAAGAACTCCGGAAACGCAACGACCTGCTGATGGTGACTTCGACCAACGACCAGATGTGTCCCGGTATATCGGTGAATATCAATAATTTGGAAGCCAACCGGCTGGGTGTGACGAAGCCAATGGTGATGACCAACCTCGCGTTCGAGTACGGCAGCGGGCTGCCCGTCACCACCATCTGGGAGCACGACTATCCCGTGAAGGTGGTCCTCCGCTCCGACCGCGACTCGGTGGGCAATTTCGCCAACATCTCCGACCAGTACATTTCCTCGATGAGCGGCAGGTCCGTCCCGTTGCGGCAGTTCGCCACCTTGGAGGACGACTACTCCCTGTCGCAGATTTACCACAAGAACGGCGTCTATACCGTTACGGTTCAGGCCGATGTGAAGCGGAATGTGAACATCACCGGAGCCACCAAAGATATTGACAAGATGTTGGCGAAACTGGATATTCCCGACGGTGTGGACGTGCACTGGGGCGGAAGCCGTATGCAGGACGATATTCTTATGCCACAGATTTTCAAAGGGTTGGCATTTTCCGTGCTGATCATTTTCGTCATCTTGGTCTTCCATTTTCGCAATATCAAGTTGGCGGTGCTGATTCTTTCCGCCACCACGCTTTCGATTTTCGGCGCGGCGTTGGGCATCCAGATCATGGGGATGGAATACACGCTGACTTCCGTCCTCGGGCTGGTGGCGCTGATGGGCATCATCGTCCGTAACGGCATCATCATGTACGATTACGCGGAAGTGCTGCGGCTGAAGGAGGGGAAAAGTGCCTACGAGGCGGCATTGGAGGCAGGCAAGCGCCGTATGCGCCCGATCTTCCTGACGAGTGCCGCCGCCTCGATGGGTGTGGTCCCGATGATTATCAGCCACAGCGCCCTTTGGTCGCCGATGGGCGTGGTCATCTGCTTCGGCACGTGGATCTCGATGCTGTTCGTGGTGACGGTTCTGCCGGTTTTATATCATCTGACGAATAAATAGTTCATGAGAATTAAGCACCCCTTCCGAATCTCGCTTTCCCTTTTTGTGGCGATGGCGCTAACAACTCTATTTACCGCCTGCGGTGACGGGTTGCGCAATGGGGACTTGGTCTTCGTTTGCGCCGACACCACGGGGATGGATGCCGCGATTTCAGCGGCGACCACTGATGATAACGCTGTGAATTACAGTCATGTCGGTATTATCGAATGTACAAGAGATTCGGGTGCATTCGTGATTGATGCAACACCGAAGTACGGGGTGAGCCGCCGTATGCTCCGGGAATTCAGAGCAGAGAACGGGGAATTGCATTTTTATCGTATAGAAAGATATAATAAAGGCAAAGAGTGGGTTGAGAATGCAAAACGCCACATTGGCAATCCTTACGATTTTTACTTCCAGCCTGATAACGATAGATTCTATTGCAGTGAGCTGGTGGAAAAGTGTTGTGTCGCTCCGGACGGCACTCCGATTTTTAACCCCCAGCCGATGAATTTCCGTTCGCCCGACGGCACGATTTCGGAATACTGGGTGAATCTGTTTGATTCCCTCGGTGTGGAAGTCCCGCAGGGCGTTCCCGGCACCAACCCGAACGACTTAGTGAAGTCGGGGATGTTGGAACGGCTGGAATCTCCTTTTTAAAGAACGGGAGAAAGCCCATAAAACCGCAGTTTACAGTTTTTGAAGTTTTTCCGCCTTGATTCCGAATAAGATGAGGTAGATGTAGGCGAGTATGGGGATAAAGAAGGAGAAGTGGTATCCTCCGAGTGCATCGGCGACCGCCCCTTGTAGCGGGGGAAGCAACGCACCGCCCAGAATGGCCATTACTAAAAGGGAAGAACCTTGCGCTTTGTACTTGCCGAGGTTGGCGATGGAGGTGGAGAAGATGTTGGCCCACATCACGGAGTTGAAGAGGCCGGTGGCAATCAGGAACCAGAGGGTGGAATAGCCGCCGAGGTACATCGCTGCGGCGAGGAAGATGATGTTCACGCCGGCGAACACCGCAATCAGCCGTGTGGATTCGGAACGGCCCACCATAAAGGCGAAGATGTTGACCACGATGAAGATGAGGTACGGAAGCATCGCCTTGGGACTGAAGGTGTCGGGGTGCAGCAGGTAGTTGATGCCGATGAGCACGCCGAAAGTGGCGAGGGCAACGAGGAGCATCGTTCCGTAACGTTGTACTTCGCTCTTGAACGGGACGAGGGTGAGGGCTCCGAGGAAACGCCCGATCATCAGGCCGCCCCAGTAGAAGGCAAGGTAGTTGGCCGCACTCTGTTTGGGAAGGTCGGGAATGAGTTCCAGTGCGAAGTTGATGAAGCTGCTGCCAATGCACACCTCCGCACCCACATAGCAGAAGATGGCGAAGATGCCAAGCAGCAAGGTCTTGTCCTTCAATGCGGCCGCGCCCGACTCCAGTTTCTCGTCGTTTTGGAACGACGGAAGCGGCACGATGGCAATCAGCAGGGCGATGAGCAGGAAGAGGCCGCTGAACAGGAGGTACGGGATGTGGATGTGGGCCGCATCGCCCAGCTTGGCCAGCAGGATGCCGCCCAGCATCGGTGCGAGCGTGGTGCCGAGCGAGTTGAGTGCTTGCGACAGGTTCAACCGTCCCGACGCGCCCTCCGGCTCACCGAGCAAGGTGACGTACGGGTTGGCCGCAATCTGCAAGATGGTGACTCCCAGACCGATGACGAACAACCCCGTAAGGAAAAGTCCGTACAGGTTCATTGTGGAGGCGGGATAGAAGAGGGCGCAGCCCACCGCCGAAACGATAAGACCCGCCAGAATCCCCTTTTTGTAACCGATTTTGTTGATGGGGTCTCCGGCGGTGACGGAGATGAGGAAGTAGATGAGCGACCCTACGAAGTAGGCGCCGAAAAAGCAGAACTGCACGAACATCGAAGCCGCGCGACTCAACTGGAACATCTCCTTCAGTTCGGGAATCAGGATGTCGTTCATGCAGGTGATGAAGCCCCACATGAAGAAAAGGCAGACAATCGCTGCAAAAGAAAAGGAACTCTTTTTCATTGGTCTATAGATGGTAACTATAATAAAATCACTGCTTTTTAGAGGATTGCAAAAATACGATTTTTCAATGGAACGCCCATCATATTTGTCAAGGACATCAGAAAACCATTCCGTGGATTATTTATTTAAAAATCACTGTTCACCGACCCCTGACCCCTGAACCCTGTCCCCTGTCCCCTGAAAACCGTACCAGCCACAGGAACGCCGCCACCAACACGGCTGCCGCCACCACCGCCGGAAGCTGGTCGGAGAAGGTGATCGCCTCTTCACCTGCTATGACACCTTTGGTTACTAACAGCTGCGCAGTGACATACAGGGCGTTGTGCAGGAAGTGCGCGAACATCGGCAGCCACAGCGACCCGCTCCACCAGAACAGATATCCTAAGTATGCTCCCAACAGCCACCGGGCAAAGAACCCGCTGAACTGCAAATGGATGGCGCTGAAAATAAAGCCGGTCAGCCAGATGGACAAGTGCTGCCGCCCCGTCCATTTGCTGAACAACGTCTGCAACGTCCCCCTGAAGAAGAACTCCTCACAGATGGCTGGCAACGCCGCACAAATCAGCAGGTTGAGGAGGAACGTCGGGATGTCCGTGGCCGACAGAATGACTTCCAACACGTGGTTGGTGCTCTCCTCCTGTGCCTGCATCCATTCTTCGATGGGGGCAAGTGCCTCCGGCAGACGAATTTGCTCGTTGAGGTACGCCACATAGCCGACCAACGGAATCAGGAAGAAGGCCAACAGCAGCACGTACAGAAACATCCGCTCGTTGGACGGCACTTTGTCGGCGGTGGAATAGCTGAACCAGCGGCGCGTGGTACTGAACGAGAACAGCAACGCCGGCACGAGGAAGGTGCCTGCCGCACTGAACACCTGTATCAGCCGGTAGTATGCCGCCGTCGGATTATTGGTAATGTCGCTGCCCCAAAGCAAAATGGCGCAGACGAGCCCGATTGCGCTGAAAATCAGCATCCCGCCGATGACGAACAGCAACAGGAAAATCAGTTGGACGAACGGCTTTTTGGAGGCCAACAAGGGCTCCTTGGGCAAAAGGGAGGGTATCTCGTTATTGTTCATAAATCAGGAAAACGGTTCTACGGTTCTTGGCGCGACCTTCCTCCGTGGCGTTGGTGGCAATCGGCTTGCTTTCGCCGTACCCTTTGTAGCGGAGGCGGTTGGCGGGAATTCCTTTGGAAATCAAATGATTGTAAACCGACTTGGCGCGGTTGTCGGAAAGGATGCGGTTGTCCTCGTCGTTGCCGATGTTATCGGTGTGTCCCTGCAACTCCACCTTCACGGTCGGGTTGTTACGGAGAAAGTCGGCGAACACGTCAATGATGCGTTTGGATTCCGCCGTCAGCGAGTAGGAATTGGTCTCGAAGTAGATATCGTGGAGGTCGCAAATCTTGCCGACCTCAATCTTCTTGACCTCGGCATCCGATTGGATGACATTCTCTTTTTGCTCCGTTTCGGGCGCAATGGTCACCAACTTGGTGTCGTAGGCATAGCCTTCCTGCTTGATATTCAGCACCAACTGTTGCGTTTTTTCCTTGTCCACCTCCGTGGCAAGGGCAAAATTTCCAGTGTTTTCGTTGATTTTTGTGACGGCAATCACATTGGCATTTTCGTCCAGAAGTTCCACCACCGACTCCACCTGTTCCTTGTCATCGGTCGTCACCGTGCCCTTCACGATGGCCATGCTTTTGGGGCGGGCGGCCTCGTAAAGTTCGAAGCTGTAGATGTTCCAGTCCTTGCTGTCGAGGTTGTTGGAGGAGAAGTAGGCGGTGGCGCCGTCGAGACTGACGAAGAAATCGACCTCGTCGTTCTCGGAGTTGATGGGGTAGCCGATGTTGACGGGCTTGCCCCACTTTCCGTCGAGCCCCATCTTGGAGTAGAAGATGTCCATGCCGCCCAATCCGGCGTGACCGGCGGAGGCGAAATAGAGCGTCTTGCTGTCGGTGTGGAGGAATGGCGAGCGTTCGTTGCCCTTGGTGTTGATGGTTGGGCCGAGGTTGACCGGCGCCTGCCAGTTTCCGTTGGCATCCTGCCGCGACATCCAGATGTCGGAGCCGCCGTACCCGCCGTTGCGGTCGGAGGCGAAGAAGAGCACCTTGCCGTCGGAACTGAGCGACGGTTGCGACTCCCACGAGTCGGGACGGTTCACCTTGTCACCTAACGACTGCGGCTCCGACCATTCATAGCCGTCCCAGCGTGAATAGTAGAGGTCGTAGTTCGGATAAATCTGTTCCGCGCCGCGATCCTGCTTCACACGAACTTCGTGTACCATCGCAAAAATCAGCAGGTCGTTGGCGAGATTGATGGTCGGACTGCCTTCGCCGTTCGACTGGTTGAAGGGGTAGGGGAGCGGCTTACCCTGTTCGTAGCGGTCAGCGCTTATTTTTTTGCTATAAGAAAAATACTCTTTATCAATGATTTCCGAACCGAAATAGTCGCTTTTGTGTTCGGGTTGGCGGCGGGTGAAGTAGAAATATTCGGCATCGGGCGAAAGGGTGGCGAGGTACTCGTCCTTGTCGGTGGAGATGCCGCTCACGGGGTGCGGGTCAAACGGGACGGGGTTGTTGAGGATGTCGGCAAAAACCTTTGAGTATTTCACGATATTTTCTGCAAAGTCGAGGTCTTCCGTGTTCTTGACGAGGTCGGGATTGTCAATGAGGACCTGGGCGTGCTTGGTGGCTTCGGCGAAGTCCTCCAACAGATAGGCGATGTGTGCGGCGTAAAGGTGGACGATAATCCGATGGTGCGGGCATACGGCGTACATGCGGTCGGCAGCCTCGATCACCTTGCGGGCGTCCTGTTTCCGCTCGATGACGAAATCGTTGAGCTTGATGGGCAGGTAGTAGCTGAGGGCGAGGTAGTAGTTTGCCTCCAGATGTTCTGGGTACTCGTCCAAAATCTCGTTATAGAGCGCGTTGGCTTCGGCTTTCTTGCCCGATTTATGAAAATCGCGGGCCTTGGCAAACGTCTTGTCTATCTGCTTGCCGAACGACTGCACGCATGGGTCGCCGTCGTCTTGGGCGAAGGCGGCAAAACTCACAGAAAGGAGCAGAATTACGAAAAGTTTTCTTAATAGATTCATTGACAGCTATTTGGTAAGTACGTGGAACAGTTCTTCGATGGAACCGTTGGGAACATCGCGGCGGACGGCTTCGGCACGGAGCTGGTCCATGGTGGCGTCGGCCACAATTTCACCGCGGTTGATGATGATGACACGGCTGCACATCGCCTCCACCTCCTGCATAATGTGCGTGGAGAGCAGCACGGTCTTGGTCTTACCGCACTCTTTGATGAGGTCGCGGATTTCCACCAGCTGGTTCGGGTCGAGGCCGGTGGTGGGTTCGTCCAAAATCAACACTTCGGGGTCGGAGATCAACGCTTGGGCCAACCCCACACGCTGTTTGTATCCCTTCGAAAGCATCCCGATTTTTTTGCCCAATTCCGGCTCCAAGCCCGTCATCTTCACCACTTCCGCCACACGTTGCTTTTTGTTCTTTACGTTGTGGATTCCGGCGATAAATTCCAGAAATTCAGTGATGTACATCTCAAAATAGAGTGGGTTGGCTTCGGACAGATACCCGATTTTTTTGCGCAGTTCGAGCGAATCGTTCCAGATGTCGAGACCGCAGACCGAAACATCTCCCTTGGTGGGCGGCTGGTAGCAGGTGATAATCTTCATCATCGTCGATTTCCCAGCACCGTTGGGCCCCAAAAAACCGACCACCTCACCCTTGCGGACTTCAAAACTGACATCTTTCAATGCCCATTGCTTACCAAACTGCTTCGAAACGTTTTTTACAATAATTGACATGTTTGTTTAATCGTTAATCATTAATCATTTAATCGTTATTTCGGGGTGAACCGCAGCAAAATGACGCACACGACGAGATAGACCAGATTGGGCAGCCACGTGGCGAGGGCGGGCGAGAGCTGCTCGGAGATGGCGAACACGTTGGAAACCTGCTGGAAGAAGATAAAGGTGAAGACGAAGAAAAGTCCGATGAAGATGTGGACACCGACCCCGCGCCGGGTCTTCCGCGCTGCCACACTCAATCCTAACATCGTCATTATCAGGATGGAAAGAGGATTAGCAATACGCTTGTTCTTCTCAATCAGGTAGTGCTTCACCAAACTGGACCCTTTTTTTCTCTCCTTTTCTATAAATTTGGTGAGTTCGCCGTATGACATTGTTTCTGTAACGGTTATGTCGTTGTTGAAATCTTCCGGCAGAAAGTCGAATGTGGTGTCCATTTCAATGCCGGCGCGTATATTCTGTCCCGTCTCATCGAACGTGTGGATGTTATAGTCGTAAAGGTGCCATTGTTTCGTGCTGTCGTTGTACTGCACCTGCGCCGCACTGATTTTGGTTGCGATTTTGTCCTTGTTAGCGTCCATCACCTCCACCGTAAAACGCTCACCTTCAAGGGTCTGCTTGCGCCACCGTTCCGCATAAACGTAGGTGTTCTCCGAACTTTTGAAATGGATGTTTGTGTTCGTGATCACCCTTTTCTTGTATAAATACTCCTCATTGAAGGCGTGCATTCGCGCATTGGTATGAGGAATGAGGAAATTGGACATCAATAACGATATGATACTCAAAATAATAGCTCCGACGACATAGGGAACCATAAAACGGTAGAAGCTCACCCCGCCGTTGAAGAAGGAGATCACTTCGTTGTTCCCCGACAGCTTGGAGGTGAACCATATCACGGAAATAAAAGTGAACAGCGGGAAAAACAGGTTGACGAAATAGGGGATGAAGTTGAAGTAGTAGCGGAAAATGATGGCATTGACCGGCACTTCGTTGTCCAAAAACTTGTGGATTTTCTCCGAGATGTCGAAAACGATGATGATGGTCATCAGCAGGGCGATGGAATAAAACACCGATCCGAGGAACTTCACCAGGATGTAACTGTCCATGATGCTCCACCGCCAATGCACTTTCCGGAAATCGATATTCGCTTTAAAATCCATAATGAATCATTTTCACATCTTCACACCTTCACACCTTCACACCTTCACACCTTCACACCTTCACACCTTCACACTTATCACCTATTACCTGTTACCTTCTACTCTTAAAGATCGCCTTGAAATATTCCACATGCCAAAAGATATGGAAGATGGCGATGAGGGTCATGGCAATGCCGAGATAGACGTGCCAGTGCAGGATGCTGACATACCAACTCGGGCGGTATCCGTAGTTGATGAGAAACGCCAGCAGTAGTCCGATAAGGCACGAGCCGAGGCAGGTAATGCCCAGAGTCACATTCCAGATTTTCCGGTGGGTCGGTTTGGATATCTTTCCTGTTTTCACCAAGATGGAGGTGAAAAGATACAGTCCAAGGGTGATGCCCAAAATGGTGAACAGCGGGTAACGGAACGGCTTCGGCGCCTCCGCCGGCTCTTCGTTCCCATCGGTGGCTTCCGTTGCCGCTTCGGGTTCCGCAATCGTCGTCTCTTCGACGGGAGTTTCGGCGGTTCCCGTTACCTCCGGAGTAGCGGTTGTCGGTTCGTCGCTCACCGTCTTGGCGGGCTTTTTCGGCTGCGGTGTTTGGGCCGTGGGTGCAGTTTGCTCGGCGGGTACCGTGGCCTTCTCCTTGGCCGACAGCTTCCCGTGGTCGCAGAAGCCGTCGCCGTCGGCATCGACGAAACGGCCGCAGATGCCGGGACAATCGACCTGCGGACAGTCCTGCTGCGCCATCGCCGTCATTACGGCAAAAACAGTGAACAATATGTACAATGTGATTTTCTTCATAATTTGATTTTTTAAAGTGCAGTAGGCACGTCATTCTATTGTCCCCTCACAAACGTAGTGCAGTGTGGGAGAGGGGCAGTGGCTATTTTGCGGATGTCCCGGCACCGTCTTTCAGGTTCTCGTCGAGGAAGCGGAAGAACTCGCGCTGCCAGAGCATCGCGTTCTGCGGCTTGCTTACGAAGTGCGTCTCTTCGGGGAAGAAGAGGAAGCGGCTGGGGATGCCTTTCATCTGGGCGATGTCGAAGGCCTGCATCCCTTCGGTGTAGGGGATGCGGAAGTCGTTGCCGCCGTGGATGACGAGGATGGGGGTGTCCCAGTTGCCGACGAAACGGTGCGGCGAGAAGCTGTAGCTCTTCGGGGTCGGCTTGTCCCAGTAGTTGCCCTCGATGTCGTGGTTGGCGAAGAACAGTTCTTCGGTGGTTCCGTACCAGCTCTCGAAGTTGAACATGCCGCAGTGGGCGATGAAGGCCTTGAACCGTTTCTGGTGGTTGCCGGCCAGCCAATAGACGGAGTAGCCGCCGAAGCTCGCCCCGACCGCGCCGAGATGATCACGATCCACGTAGGGCTCCTTCGCCACATCGTCGATGGCCGACAGGTAGTCGCGCATGCACTGCCCGCCGTAGTCGCGGCTGATGGCGTCGTTCCACTCCTTGCCGAAACCCGGCAGTCCGCGGCGGTTGGGCGCGACCACGATGTAGTCGTGGGCCGTCATCATGGCGAAATTCCAGCGGTAGGAGAAGAACTGGCTTACGGTCGATTGCGGGCCGCCCTGGCAGTAGAGCAGGGTGGGGTAGGTCTTGGTGGAGTCGAAGTGCGGGGGCAGCACCACCCACACCAGCATCTCCTGCCCGTCGGTAGTCTTCACCCAGCGTTCCACGGTTTTGCCCATGTCAATCTTGTCCAGAATCTCCTTGTTGGTGAAGGTGAGCTGCGTCTCGTCGCCTGTGGCGGGGTCGATGGCGACGATCTCGGCCGGCATCTGGTGCGTGGTCTTGGTTGCGATGAGCTTGCCGTCGGCCCACGCAAGACTGTTGTAGTCGGCTGTGCCTCCGGTTAGGCAGCGGGTTTCGTGAACAACCTGATCCGAATTCTCATCCTTGGTCTGCCATACGCACACACGTACGGTTCCCTCGTAACTGCTGCGGAAAAAGATTTTTTTGCCGTCGGGACTCCATACGAAATTTTCGGGGTTGAGCGGGATGTACTTGCCGCCGATAATCATGCTGGTGGCGTTGCCCTTGAAATCGTGTACCATCATCCGTTTCTGGTCGGATTCGAAGCCGGGCGTTTCCATGCTCCACCACACCAGCTGGCTGCCGTCGGGGCTCCAGACAGGGTCCATGTCGTAGCCGAGGTTCCCTTCGGTGAGGTTGGTGGTGGTGCCGGATTCGAGGTCGTAGATGAAGATGTCGGTGTTGGTGCTTTCGGCGAACGCCTTGCCGCTCTCGCGTTTGCAGCAGTAGGCGATTTTCGTGCCGTCGGGGCTCCATACGGCCTGCTCCATGCCGCCGAATGGGGGGACGGGAGCGTGGAACCGCTCGCCCTTCAGCAGTTCGGTAGCCTCCTCGGGCTTGTCAACGGGCGCGATGAAGAGGTGGGCGTAGGTGCCGTCGGACCATGCATCCCAGTGGCGGTACATCAGGTCGTCGTAGATCATAGCGTTGGCTTTCGGCAGGTCGGCGTAGCGCTGCTCGATGGTGGGGTCGAGGCGCACGTTGCGGGTATAGAGCAGGTTCTTGCCGTCGGGCGAGAAGGAAAAGCCGTTGATGTCCGACAAGGCGCGGGGGAGTTGGGTGCGGTTGCCGCCGTCAAGGTCGCACGCGAGAAGCTGCGTCACGGCGTCGGCAGCGCAGACTTGATGGACGCGCGAGATTACAGTATGCGAAT
>CAMVOL010000034.1 GCA_947169105.1 uncultured Bacteroidales bacterium
CCTCTTCATACCTATCACCTATTACCTGTTACCTTTTACGGAACAGCCGATAGCCGCCATAATATGACGGCTCTACATAATGAAAGACTCCACTTCTTAACTTCTTCATTTTAATGTTATTCCGAAACAATCCGCACTTCGTCCACGCCGAGCAGGACCGGCACCCATGTCGAGAGTTCGGTGCGCACGGTAGCATTGGTGGTGCCGTTATACCACTTTATATATATGGTGGGGATTTCCTGCATCTTCTTGGTCCGAGAATTGAAATAGGCATTGTCGGAGATGGAGATTTCCTCTATGGAAGAGTGGTACTTCTCCCCTATCGTGCGGGAGATTTCCGCATACTTTGCCGACGAACTCATTTGGATAGAGTCTTTTAGCTGCTGGATTTCCACATCTTTGTCGCGGATTTGCTGCTCACGGTCAACCAGAAGTCCTGCCAGCACATCGGCCTGATCTCCGCCCGTAATGATGTGGGAGGTCTGCCGTACCCGCAACTGCGTGGATGCCAGCGAGTAATCGTTCACCATCACCTGTCTTAACGTGTCCACCATGGCGGGAGACACTTCATTGCCAATGATGGTCAGCGTCAAGGTTGGCGATTTTTTATCGTATATTTTATCGTAACTTATTATTTGTGAATCTTTTAGAACTTCATTTCTTTGAAGATCATTCACAAATTTGATGACCTGCGAATTGAAGGCGCTTTCCCGCACCACGCTGATGGCGGTGAAAAGACTGGGGACCATCACGAGAATAGTGAAGAACATGATGCTCCGCTTGACGATTTTCTCGCGTTTTGGATCCACAAATTTGTTGATGGGAAACTTTAAATATCTGACCATCAAGAAAGTGGCGAGAGCAATGAAGAAGGAGTTGATGAAGAACAGGTAGAACGCGCCGAAGAAGTAGTTGAACTGCAGGGTGGCGAGGCCGAAGCCGGCGGTACAGAGTGGCGGCATGAGGGCGGTGGCGATGGCCACGCCCGAAATCACGGTGAAGGGCTGCTCCTTGCGGGAAGCCGCCACGATGCCTGCCAGTCCGCCGAAGGTGGCGATGAGCACGTCAAAAATCGTGGGACGGGTACGCGCCAGCAGTTCCGACTGTGCGTCACTGAGTGGCGAAAGGACGAAATAGACCGTTGAGGCAAAAAGACTTATCACCACCATGATTGCCAGATTCCGGAACGACCGTTGCAGCAGTTTCATGTCGAACGTACCGACGGCTAAGCCGATGCCGTTGATAGGACCCATGAGCGGCGAAATCAACATGGCGCCAATGATGACCGCCGTGGAGTTGACATTCAAGCCGATAGAGGCGATGATGACGGCGAAAAACAGGATCCAGAGGTTCACGCCCCGGAACTCGACCGAACGCTGGATGGAGGCGATGGTGGCCTCAATGTCCGTATCATCGTGGATGATCAGTAAGGATTTGAATTTGCGCCATACGGCAACGGCCAGAACCTTGAAACTGCGGTGCTTGGTGCTATCTTGTTGGTTCATTTCAAGTTAAGAGTTAAGAGTTAAAAGTTGAAAGTTGAAAGTTGAAAGTTAAAAGTTGAGAGTTAAAAGTTCATATAGTTTATACAGATTTTGTACTGTTTGAGTGCATTTGTTAGTGTCCCAGTGGGACGGTTACTTGCAGGCCGACCTCCAAGGCGGGGAAATCCCCTATGACATGAACAGGCTCATTCGGGTAAGTGACATAATGCATACGGCAGCGTTCATCTAGTTTATTGATGCGGTACTGTACATATAGTGAAACTATGTCGTAGCCGACCCGCGCACGCACACCCCACTGGAATTTAGAAATATCCCGTGCCGGAGTAGCCATCCTCACCTTATAATTGGGGTCATCGCTGACGGTCTTGTGGCGGGCGTAGAAATTCCAGCCGGCAAAGACGGCAGCGTCAATATAAAGCCCGTAGCCAAAATATCCGCCCGGCACGAGACGGAACCGGTTGTAATACTCGGCCTGCAAGAAACTCACCCTGATATTCTCCTTTTTGAGATTTTCATATCGAAGCACCTCCCACGCAAGTGTTCCATCGTAACGGGAATTTTTCAGGTTGTACCACGTAGCACCGATTTCTGCGGAAACGCCCATACTGTACCACTTGCAAATGTTTCCCTTGAAACGAAGTCCGATCAAGAAACTTTCTGATTTTCCGTAGTTTATAGCACTTGTTGGACCGGCGGGTGCGACGAAGCCCCACGAAACGTATGGGGCGAAATTGTAACGGGCGTTCACACCGCACTTCGACGGCTTCGGAAGATTGCTTGAATCACCCTTGGCTTCGGGCAAATTGTCCGTATTTTTCGTTCCACCAACAAAATAGGAAGCTTGCGGCACACCATAACCGTATTGGAAATCGTGCTTCGGATAGCGGTCGGCGGACTTCTCTATCTCGGTACGCAGCTGCATATTGTTCAGTTGCGGGCGAGCCTGCCACGCACAGGCGGCGAAGCCGGCTACCAGCGGACTGGAGAACGAAGTTCCGTACGCATAAGTATAGGGGTTTGATTTTGAGGGATTGGCGACGAAAGCGTGCCCGTAGGCGCACACATTCGGTTTCAGACGGCCGTCGGCGGTCGGGCCCCACGAGGTGAAGTCGGAGGGGTTGCCCTGCTCGTCGATGCCGCCGACGGAAAGCACGCTGTCGGCATCGGCGGGCGTGATGAGGGTGCGCCACGTGCGGTCGTCGCCTTCGTTACCCATTGAATTACAGACCAATATCCCTTTGGCCGCGGCCATATTGGCGGCACGTGCCACCAGCGAAGTGCCGTCCATATCCTCGGGATTGTACCGTTCCTTTCCGTAGCCGAGCGAGCTGTTGATGATGTTGGCGCCGTTGCGGTCGGCCCACTCCATCCCCATCATCCACCAGACCTCCTCCTTGCGCGGCTCCAAGTTCACTTCGGTACGGGCCAGCAGGAACTCGGCGCCCGTGGCGAGGCCGATTTTCTTGCCGTCGTTGATGCCGGCGATGCAGCTGAGCACCATCGTGCCGTGCGTGTCCCAGCCATAGACGTCCTCCCGTTTCAGCGGGAAGTTGTAGGTCTTGAGGATGCGGTGCCCGTCCCGCAGGTGCTGGAACGCGGGATGCTCGTCCGCCATCTTGAAGCCCCCGTCGAGGACGGCGATGCGGATGCCGGTTCCGTCAATGCCGTTGGCCACGAACTGTTCGCCCTGCATCCGCCGCAGCTGCGAGTACAGCATGGCAGTATCGGAAGGGACAGCGGGAAGGGCCGCGTCACGGCTGACGGACGCGGGGACGGCGCGGGTGGCGATGGGCGTCACCGCAGCCACGAACGGCAGCCGGCGGATTTCGTCAATGCGGCTCGTGCTGACGGCGGCAGCGTTGAACCAGCGGCTCTCCCCTATCAGCTCTTCGGAGCGGGTGGCGACGGCCTCCACATACAAGGTGTTGAGCGGGAAGTCGGTGCTGTCGAAGAGCGGGATTTGCTGCTGCGTGCGGCGCTGGATGGCCTTCGCGTCAAAATAGGCGTAAGGGTCGAACTCTGTGCCGTTCTTGTCGGTGAAGAAAACCCAGTAAATGTCTTGTGCGGATGCTATAAAGGTCCAAACAAAGAGGGTGAGGAACAATAGCGCTTTTTTCATATTGGATTTTTAAGAAAGTGCAAAAGTAGGAGAAAAAATTGTTCAAACTATTCGTTCCATAGGCACCTGACGGAGAAACCGCCGACCTTGTCGCAGACCGTCCTCCGCACCAGGGAATCCGAAACATACAGATTCACGCCCATTGCCGAGATGGAATCTGTTTCGGTGGTGGTCCAGAAGGCGGCGCTGTAGCCGTAATTGGTATAGGTGCCGGGGTAGAAGCCGACGGGCACGGCAGAGAAACCGGTGGCATTATTGTCTTCCAGATTGCATCCAATGGTGCATCCCAAGCCGCACTTCATCCATTCCCTAGTATAGGCAAGCGACTTCGCCACACTTTCGCCCGTGCCGCTGCAGACATACTCACTATGGCTTGAAAGGTAGTCAGTAAGTTGCTGCCACTCGGCTTCGCTGGGCAGGTGCCATCCGTCGGGGCAGATGCCCTGCACGCCGCTCGGGTTGGCCTCACTGCTTTCGCCTTCATACATGACCGCTTTCCAGTTGTACAGATAGCCGTTGAGCGCATTGCTATTGCTGGACGGGTAACGGTAGGCTTCCTCACGGCTTATTTCGCTCCCTTCCGCAATGGCTGTTCCGTCGGCAAAACGGGTGGTGCGCATGTTCATCGACATCCACACCTGCTCTCCAATCTGAACGGCATCGTACTTATTGCCATCAATGTCCGTCACCGCATCGCAGATGACCACTGCCGAAGCAGGGTACTTTATCGTAACGGTTTTATCATCGTCTTTTTGCTCCTCTTTGGTACACGAAGCCATCACCAGAACGGCCATGCAGCAATACAAAAGTAACTTTTTCATAATTGGTATTTTAGGGTGGGAGTGGGAATCATTTAAGAATTTGCAAAAGTACAACTTTTCTGAAAAATCCACCGCGAATTGCGCAGATTACACGAATTTATTCAGGAGAACATCTACCCACCATTCCGCCGCGAACGCAGTGAGTGGCGGAATCCCAACATTTCAAAAAAAGGAGGGAGCAACCCACCTACTTTTAACTTTTAGTTATTAATTTTATACCTCAATCATTGCGGAAGAGCTAAACCCATTGCTTAACTGTTCCCTATGGGATATATAGCCCAACTGATTAGACACAATACTGGTTCCGCCAATCCGAGCTTTTATGTTACGATGTGAGTGTCCGTATATCCAGAAGTCAATGCCGCTGTCAGCAATATAGTCGCCAAGTTCCACAGTGAACGCGCCATTGATTGTGCTGTTCCGAAATTCCTCAGCCGTACATAGATGCGTGGGTACGTGATGGGTGAGTACAATTTTTGTTGGGGCAGTGCTTTCCGAAATTGCTCGTTTAACGAATGCGAGACAACGCTCGTGTTCTCTGTTGAAATCGTCTGCTGTCAGCCGGTGTTTGCCATACATAATACGGTAAAAGTCACTAACATTTCGCTCCGTCAGAAAAGCGTTATACGGCTCAATCTTCGACCACAAAGTTGATACAATGATATCAACGTCTCCAACATGCACAATCCCGTTGTAGTAGGCGTGCACGTTGTGACGTATCTCCTTGCTGTAGCCTTCTGGCATGGAAGCGAGGTCGTAATATCCGTAAAAATCGTGGTTGCCCAAACAGACAATCACCTGTTTGTAATGGTTGCTGGCCCAATCCCAAAATTCGTATTGGGAATATGTGTCACGTCCAGAGTCAGGCAAGTCGAGATATGCTGTGTCGCCCGCAACAAGCAATATGTCGCCCGTCACTTCCAATGGATGCTCGGCAAGCCATTGCCGGTTTTGCGGGAACTCCAAATGCAGGTCGCTGACATATTGGATGCGCAGGCTTTGGGACCTGTACGATGCCATCTTCTGCATAATGTCAAGGAGTATGTCTGCACGTTCGATTTCATCTGACGGCAAGGCGCACTCCAACTCCTCAGAAAAATTGGGGCGTTGCAACATCGAGGCAAACTGTTTGGAAAGATAGGTGCGCACATCCTTGTCCGCCGTTTTGAAATACTCCACAAATTCAGGGCAATAGTTCAACACGTAAACAATATCCTCAAAGTCCTTTGCTCCTCGCCAATCTTGTCCGCCCCGAGAAAACAACGCTTCCATCTTTGTAGCGATATAATACGTTGCCGGCAAACGGTAGATGGATCTGCCCGACTCCAAGACGAACTGTTCCCGCCTGCCAAATCCGGGACGGTACCACCTGTTGCCAAACGACTGGCTCTTTTCGTCCATTGACATCACATCCACTTTCTCGCCTTTATAAATCCAGCGGCAGATGGGGGCGTCAGGAGTTTGGTCGTTTTGGAAATGCCTCTGGCGGAGCAGCTCTTCAAATGCGACGTGCTCGGAATAGGAGGTGGAATCCACCACGCAGTCCACATCAAGCGTGGTACGCGGCTCCGTGGCGGCAGGGTCCGTGGCATACACTCCGGCCATTGCCCCACCAACGTACACAAGCCGTTCGTTAAGGTCCTGCATCCCTTCTGCAATTTCTTGCAGCCGTTCGTTATTGGTTTTCGACATAGCGGTTGATGTGTTTGGTGAGTTCTTCTATGGCAATCTCTTTTTCCCGAGCGCGGCCAAGGCGGAGCGTGTCCGCAATCACCAACAGTTGGTAAAGTTCCTCATCTTGCAAAACGGCTCCTGGGACGGAAGGATATAGGGGTTCTATTTTTTGTCCCCTGGCATTTCCTTTCGTATAATGCCAGACATAACTCTCACTACTGTTAGAAATCTGCTCCTTTATGGGTGAGGCACTGATGTAGGCAGGCACACCGCGAACGACACGACCGGTGACGGCGGGAAAGACATACTGTAGGCCGTGAATCAAAAACTCCTGCAGAGCCATTGTATTGACACGCTTTTTATTGCGGTCGATAAGTTGGACATTCCGGCAACGTTCCAAACTCTCACTCACACTGGAGACGCTCATCCCTAACGATTCCGCCAGCTTCCGACACGACATATTTTGCCCTGAATCAGTCATTTTCTTTAGTAAAATTATAATATCTTGAGGTTTCATCATAGTATATATCAATTATTTACATTTAATTGTTCGCTGTTCGCGATTTACGAACATTCACCGTGCAAAAATACAAAAAAAACGAAAAGCAATCTTAAATCTTGAACTTTTCTGCTTAGTGATACGGGAAAAGAATGACTTTTCTATAAATCCTCACTTCAACAAAAAAGTAGGAAGCAACCTTCTGTCACTCCCTACTTGGAAAAAAACTTTCAATTTTCAGTTTTCAATTCTCATTTCTCGAGAACGCAGACCAGATTTCTGTCGCCGAAGGCGTCGTCGATCTTGCTTACGGTCGGCCAGTACTTGTCGGCAACGGGCATCGGGAAGGCAGCCTGCTGACGGGATAGGCGGGAACAAAGTGGGAGTACAAATCTGTGAATTGGAGGGGGCGTGTATGGCATCTTCGTACAGAATAAATATCCTATCAACAACACTAATACTGTAGCGGTGATACGATTTCCATAATTTGCAGTGCCATATCGGTTTCCATCTTAAAACCCTTCATGTTTCCATTCTTTCCATCCAAAGACTTGCTACCATCTATTACGAGAATATAGTAGGTATCAACATTGACTTCGGTTACTTCTCTGTATTCTGAATTAGGCTGCCAAATACCTGGACGCGACTCATATTCTTGAGTAACACTTTCTTTAATAGGATAATATACTTGACCATTAAGACGAAAATCATCAATCACAAAGTACGCATTAACATTATCCTCTTTCGCAAATGCCTTCTCGGATTTTCTTACGTCAGTTTTACCCATAGCAATATTTTTGTCAGAAATTGTCACGCCATCGCTAAATTGAACTTTTATCAAACGATATGAAAATAAAGATTTCTTTAATTGTGCAGTCATAACAACCTGCTCTCCATCGCGATTTACAAAAGTCATTTTAATGTTTTTATTCGCATAGCTTTTGGGAACTCTAAACGTATATGATGAACTGCAAAAGTCGTCCCTTAATTGGTTAAAAATACCAGCATAATCATCCGAACTGATAAGTTCAGGAGCATATTCTTTACCACGTGAGGAATAACGAAAACAGGCCATATCATCGGCAAGCATCTTTTTAAAAGTCGTGTCAGACAAATTGTTTTTATCTTTCATCTCTTGCATATCTTCTCCCTCATACATCATTGGATATACTTCAAAAGTATTTTTATGGAACAGACCCATAGCACCTTTCAGCTTCCTTTGAACGCGTTTCTGATATTGTTCTGGGGTCCGGTTAAAAAGTATCCTCTTTTCATTTTTGGCTACTTGGGACGATGCATTATCAAGTCCATCTGTTAGTAGGAAAATGTAATACTTTGTTTCCGGATCATTTTTTGCGATTTTTCGTCTTATATACTTAACACGCATAGCTGCTAATTCCATTGCATAATAGACAGTGGTATTATCCCCTCTAGGCGTGGACAGAACAGTCTGCTGCATCGCTAACATGTTTGGCTTATAAAGCAAATCATAAGGATCTCCTTGAGGTTTTAAATTCATAAAAAGGCCTCTATCTGAATTGTAACTGGTAGTCGGCTTGTCGCTAAAACCGACCACATCTGCCCTGAAGAATCTATGATCTACGGATGCGCAAGATGTTAAAAGTGCCCCCATTACAATAATCAGCAAATATTTCATTTTCATATTCTTTTTCTGCCATGTTATATTCCATTTGACCCATCGGATTTGATTAATTTGGATTTGTATTTCGCAGCCCTATCATTCGCTAAAACCAGACAACAAAAAAACGTGGACTACTTCTGCTTTTTATATTTGTCGGTTCTTTCGGGCTTCGACTCCCATGACCACCAACGTACAGAATAGCCCACGCCAAGGCGTGAACGCTCCACTGTATTGGGGATGGTCATTGCAATGTGTCGAAGATTGAAAGAATCCCTAATAAAGCAAACGCTTTTATGTTTATGTCTTTATTATTATTTCCTCATAGGCATTATGTTTTGTTTATAATCGTTTATTACTTCGGAATGCGGCTTTGAGATTCCCATTTCTGCCAGTCAATTTCATCCAGATACTGTCTGACTTTTGTCCGAAGTGAGGGAATGTCAACCGTGACGATACCCCAGAGGACTTTACTATCCACTCTGTAATACCCATGCACAAGATGGTGCCTCATTCCGGCAATGTCTTGCCACGGCACATCGGTGTATGCGGAAACGAATTCCTTACTGAGTTTATAGCAGGCCTCACCAATAATCATTGTATGATAGACAACCGCTCCATACAACAATCGGTCTGACATGAACGATTCGTAAGTAACATTTTCTATGTGAGAAATGACGAAGTCAGCAGCCTCAATGACATGTTCCAACCTTTCCTTGTCCCTAATTGGTTCTCTCATAAACAAGTATTTTATCACGATTAAAACTCTCTCGGGCATAACTCGCCAACTCGTTTTCAGTCACGAGGTCAACATTGCGACCCAGTAATTTTTCCAAATCATCCCACATACCGAAGAATTTAACTCCGACATGTTGGGTGTGGTCCAGGTCAATCATCAAATCCACATCGCTGTTCTCTTGTTCCTCCCCTCTTGCGAATGATCCGAAGAGCCACACCCTGCATACGGGTTTGTCTTTGAAATACCCTGATAACGATACTTTAATGTCAGAGCTGTTCATACAATAATTTTTTTTAGTATCTCGGAATTACTTTTCCAGCACGCACACCAGGTTTCTGTCGCCGAAGGCATCGTCGATCTTGCTGACGGTCGGCCAGTACTTGTCGGCAACGGGCATCGGGAAGGCAGCCTGCTGGCGGGTGTACGGACGATCCCACGTGTCGGCGCAGACCACACCCATCGTGTGCGGAGCGCGCTTGATGACGTTGTTCACACGGTCGGCCTTGCCCTCTTCAATGTCGCGGATCTCCTGACGGATGGAGAGCATGGCGTCGCAGAAACGGTCGAGCTCGCTCAGCGGTTCGCTTTCGGTGGGCTCCACCATCAATGTGCCGTGTACCGGGAAGGCCACGGTGGGAGCGTGGAAACCGTAGTCCATCAAACGCTTGGCGATGTCGCCCACTTGCACGCCACAGCTCTTCTCGAACTCGTTGCAGTCGAGAATCATCTCGTGGGCGCACATGCCGTTCTTTCCGGTATAGAGAATCTTATAGTCGTTCTGCAAACGGGCACGGATGTAGTTGGCGTTCAGGATAGCGCATTCAGTGACGTGCTTCAGACCCTCGCCGCCCAACATCTTGAGGTAGCCGTAGGTGATGGGCAACAGGTAGGCGCTGCCGTAAGGTGCGGAAGCCACCTGACTGCCGTTCTTGCCGCCGACGGTGGCCAAAGCGTGCTTCGGTAGGAAGTCCACGAGGTGCTCGGCCACGCAGATGGTGCCCACGCCGGGACCGCCACCGCCGTGAGGCATGGCAAAGGTCTTGTGCAGGTTGAGGTGGCACACGTCGGCGCCCATCGTGCCGGGGGAGGTCAAGCCCACCTGCGCGTTCATGTTGGCACCGTCCATATACACCTGACCGCCGTTCTCGTGTACAATCTTGATGATGTCGAGCACCGCTTCCTCGAACACACCGTGCGTGGAGGGATAGGTGATCATGAGGCAGGCGAGGTTGTCGCGGTTGGCCTCGGCCTTCTCGCGGAGGTCGTTCACGTCGATTTCACCGTCCTCGGTCGATTTCACCACGCAGACCTGGAAACCGGCCTTGGCGGAAGAGGCAGGGTTGGTGCCGTGCGCGGAGGCGGGAATCAGGCAGATGTTGCGGTGGCCCTGACCGATGTGGTGCAGGTAGTTGCGGATGACCGTCAAGCCAGCATACTCACCGGCAGCACCGGAGTTGGGCTGGAACGACATGGCCTTGAAACCGGTGATGGTGCAGAGCCAGTGGCTCATCTCGTCGATCATTTCCATATAACCCTGGACCTGATCGGCGGGGGCGTACGGATGGATGTTGCAGGCAGCAGCCCAGCTCAGCGGCAGCATCTCGGCGGCAGCGTTCAGCTTCATGGTGCAGCTTCCCAGCGGAATCATCGCGCGGTTAAGCGACAAATCCTTGATTTCCATCATCTTCATATAACGCATCATTTCCGTTTCGGAATGATATTTGTGGAAGATTTCTTGGGTAAGGATTTCGGACTTACGTTTCAGATTTTCCGGAATGTGGAGGTCGGGAACGCAGTTGCCCTGGCACACATACGGGGTGAAGGTCTTTCCGGCGGTGATGGCCAGCACCTCGAGGATAGCGTTGACATCCTTCAAAGTCACAGTCTCGTCGAGGGAGACGGTGAAGCAGCGCTCGCAGTGGTAGCAGAGGTTGATCTCTTTCGACAGGGCCACCTTCTTCACGTCGTCGCAGGTGAGACCTTCGGGCGTTTCGAGGCAGAGGGTGTCAAAGTAAACCTCGTTATACTGTTTGAAACCGTACTTGGCCGCTTCGTTAGCCAGCACGCCGGCCAGCACGTTGATTTTGGTGGCTTTGTTGCGCAGACCTTCGGCGCCGTGCCACATGGCGTAGAAGCCGGCCATGATGGCGGTGAGGGCGCTGGCGGTGCAGATGTTGGAGGTGGCTTTCTCGCGCTTGATGTGCTGTTCGCGCATCTGGAGAGCCATACGGACGGCGCGGCCGCCTTCGGCGTCAACGGTGATACCGATGATACGGCCGGGCATCTGGCGCTTGAACTCCTCGGTGCAGGCGTAGAAGCCGGCGGCCGGTGAGCCGAAGCCCATCGGGATGCCGAAGCGCTGGGTGGAACCCGTCACGCAGTCGGCGCCCCATTCACCGGGAGGTGTGAGGAGCGTGAGGGCGTACAGGTCGGTGGCAACGCCCACGAAAATTTTGAGTTCGTGGCACTTGGCGGTGAAAGCGGCGAAGTCGTGGATGCCGCCCCAGTAGTTGGGGTACTGGATCATTGCGCCGAAGAAGGTCTCGTCGAGTTCTACTTTGTCGGACTTGCCGATGACTAATTCGATGCCCTGTGCGGCCGCGTTGGTCTGCATCACGCCGACGCAGTGCGGGAACACACCTTCGGAAACGAAGTATTTGTGCACGTTGTTCTTCTGCTGTTCGCGGGTGCGGCAGCGGTAGAACATCAGCATCATCTCACCGGCGGCGGTGGCGTCGTCGAGCATGGAGGCATTGGCCAGCGGCATGGCGGTGAGGGAGCTGATCATGGTCTGGTAGTTGAGGAGGGCTTCGATGCGGCCCTGTGAAATCTCGGCCTGATAGGGGGTGTAGGCGGTGTACCAGCCGGGGTTCTCGAACACGTTGCGGAGAATCACCGCGGGGGTATAGGTGTTGTAATGGCCCATACCGATGAAAGAGCGGTACATCTTGTTCTTGGCCATCTTAGCATTGATAAGGTTCAGGTACTCGCCCTCCTGCATTCCTTCGGGGAGGTCGAGCGGGCGGGGCAGGCGGATGGCCGCGGGCACCGTCTTCTCAATCAGTTCGTCCATCGACTTGACGCCGATAGTCTGTAACATTTTCTGGGCCTCCTCGCAGGAAGGTCCGTTGTGGCGGGTGGTGAAATCGTCTTTGATTATCATTTTATTGTTTATTAGGTATTTATAAAATTAAATTTCCAAAATGGATGAGGCGGCAAAGGTACAAAAAAATCATAAAAAAAGTCCCCACTTTGCAGCAGGGACTTTGGATATTTGAGAAATTTGGAATTATCTCTTGACGAATTTCTTCGTGACCGTGTTCTCGCCGTTCAGACGGATGAAATAGACACCGTTGCTGAGGTTGGAAACGTTGATCTGGAAGTCATTCTCGGTGACGTTGGAGCTATAGACCACCTGACCGAGGAAGTTGATGATCTGGACGTTGTCGAAGTTTTCGGCGTGGACGTTCAGCATCGTGCTGGCGGGGTTCGGGTAGATGGAGACAGCGTTTTCGGCAGTCTCTTCTTCAATGCCAACTTCGCCTACTTCCACATTGATGTCATCAAGGAACAACATATTCATACCTGTGCAGTTGTTGTGGACAAATGCGAAATAGACGGTCTGGCCAACATACTCTGTAAGATTCACTGTGTGCTGTGTCCAAGTACCAGTGGAAAGGGTTTCGCTATGAAGGTTGGTGAAGGAAGTGAGATCGGACATGTTGGTAGAAATCTTCACCTCATAGTGTTCGGCAAAATAGGTTGATTCGGGAGAGCCAGCCCACCAGCTGATGTGTGCAGCTTCAGCGGGAAGAGCGATAGCGGGGGTGATCAGCCAGTTGTCCGGAGTGAGGTCGTACTCAAAATAACCACCATAGCTGAACCATGAACGGGAAACGGCCAAACCGTAGCCATTGTGTGCATATTCTTCATAATCTTCATCGCCATAGAAGAATTCCCACGGGAATTCGTCGCCATCATTGTCGATGTTCTGCCAGCAAACGGCAAGTTCGTCTTCGAAATCTTCAGTGAAGGGCAGAGTGGCAGCACCGCTGCAATCAACGGACTCAGCGGAGAGGCCGATGGTAGCCGTGAGCGAATCACCGCTGATGGTCACCGTACCGGTGTGCGTTCCGGGAGCGGCGGGAGCATACTGCACATAAAGGGTGGTGGTATAAGAGAGAGCACTATCGTTAGCCGGAATAATCAAGCTGTCTGCATAGTTGGTGCCGTCGAGGGAGACTGCGAACGGAGCGGCGGTGGTTACCGTCAGGGAATCCGAAATCACAACAGCCGTCACAACAGCCGTCTCGGAAGCCGTATAACCTTCCGTGAAGATAGCAGAACCGAAATCAATAGAGTCAGGATTCACCGTCAAGGAAGATTCCAGATTGGCGATGCTGTCAATAACAAAGTTGGTGAAATAGAGTCTCCATCTGTTTGTGTCGGAAGTGCAATGGAAGGCAATCCGATAACTGCCAGTATAGTCAGAAAGGTCAATCATCTGGGTCATATAGTCGGTGTTTGTCGCCTCCATCTCCGGAACGATAACCGTGCTGTCCGTACCAATGATATAAACTTCGAATTTTTCAATATAGTTGCTGCTGTAAACTTTGTAATCGAAAGCAACATATTCCGCACCCGTCAAGTTGAACGCGGGGGAAGTCAACCAATCGTCAGCGTTACTATAATAGTTGTAACTATAAGAAGCATAACCGTATTCGGTGTCAAATTCAAACGTGTATTCGTCTTCGTTGGCATCCACGATGGTCCAGCAGAGGTTCTTCGCTTCATCGGTGAAGTTAGTCTGGTAGGGGAGGTTGTTGTCGCACTCATAACCCTTACCCGTCAAAGTGACATATACCGTATCAGCCAGCTCAGTAAGAGAGCTCAACATGATGACAGCAGTGTCGGCACCGACAGCAGTGGGTGTGTAGTGCACATACAAGGTATCGCCTTCGATGGGAAGGGTAGCCGTTGCGCCATAATCAACGCCATTGACGGAGATTTCGAACGGGGAAGTGGTGGTGATGGTGGCAGTGATGGCGTCCTCTAACAGCAAGCCCGTCACAGGAATAATCATATCATCGGAAGTGTTGTTCACTTCAACATAGCCGAAATCGACATCGGTCGTACCTGCCATAATCTGGGGCAGGGTAATTACCTCCACGCTGAGGGAGTCAATGTACAAATAATATTTATAGTTGGAGGTGTAATGGATGGCCACATACTTTGCATTGGACGGGATATTCATAAAGAAAGTCTCATACGCTTCGTCGTCCTCAGCAGTCTCTTCATCGCCCCATGTGAAGGCATTCAAACTATCCGTAGTGGTAGAGTAACCCAATCTGAAAGTCTCGTCAGAATAATCAGGACGTGCCTTAACCGAAAGACGTAAGGGGTTCGTACCCGTGTACTGCATGAGCGGGGAAATCATATATTGGTCATAAACATCAGTGCTACTCATCGAATTGAAAGCGACAACATAATTGCCATTTTCCTCTTCTTCGGCGGAGATAGGATTAACGGTGGGATCTTCGTTGCCATACACAAACTGGTAGCAGACAGGAAGTTCACCCTCGTAGGCATCAAAATCCTCCACAAAAGGCACTGCCAAAGTCGTACACTCGAAACCTCTACCCAAAACGACAATGGTATCAGCCACATCACCCGAAGCGAGCACAACAATGGCGCTATCGGTTCCAGCCGCAGTAGGAGCATATTTCACATAGAGCGTGCCGCCCGTGGCAGGCATCGTAAGGGAAGTGGCATAGGTGGTGTCGTTCAAGGAAACGGAGAAAGGAGCAGTAGTGGTGACGGTGATGCCAGCCGTAAGGTTATAGGCGGTAACTGCAGATTGGAATTGGGCTGTTTGGCCCACAATAACTACACCGAAATTTTTTTCTGAAGGAGAAGCAACCAATGTGGGTTCGGTAGGTATTGGCGATACTTCCAACGTAACCAGATCGTTGTACCCACCATAAGTAACAGTGAAATGATAGATGTAACCATCCTCGAAAACATAATCATCCCCTCTTGCATCATCACCAGCGGCAATGTACATTTTGTCGTCAGGTGACGGGTTCGTCACGCAATAGTCATACGTTCCTGCGGGAATTGTGATGGTCACAGCCTCATCAAAGACAATATTTGAAGTTGTCAAAGCACCATCCGCATTCTCGGGAACCTTATACTCGAACTCCGCATAAGTAGCGTCAGGCACATCACCTGATGAAGAAAGGTTACCCGTTTCCGTAAAGAGCGTGCCATAGGCAGTGGCGTCTGCATCCAGCAAGAGCTGGTAGCCCGTGCCATCCCCCCACACATCGTGGGCCTCAAGGATGACAATTACCTGTGCTTTTGCCGCAAAAAACGCAAAGCACAGCATGAAAATTGCTAAAAGTTTTTTCATAACATATTGATATTGATTAATAAATAAGGTTTTTTTGTCATTATATACAATGCTGTATAAAAAGCAGGCAAAAATAGACATTTTTTTTGAAAAAACAGCAGATTTTTCCTAAAAATGTTTAAATTTTGCTCACTGCGTTCGCATTCGGGCAGGCTTGCGCCTGCATTCGCTGATTCTGCTCACTGCGTTCGCATTTGGGCAGGCTTGCGCCTGCATTCGCTGATTTTGCTCACTGCGTTCGCAATGTTTGCCTACGGCAGCAAAGTTTGAAGGAAATCACAGGATATGAACAATGAAAGCAGTCCCGATAACAGGGCTGCAAGCAGCCACAAGGCGATTTTACCCATACGGCGGGCTGAGAACTGCAGCTTGGCCCATTTCACTTCTTCCGTACTGCTCTTCAAAAGATTCTCAATCTCAACATACTTATTAAAGGCCTTGTCATATAGATGCAGTGCTTTCTGACTATCCAAACTCTCTTCCAATTTGGCCCGTTTCACCGTTTCCACTGCCTCTCGGCGCAACTGCTTATACATGGGATAAAACTCACCATTGTCAATTACCTTTAAATTGATGTTGCGTGTCCGATGCTCAAAGCCCTCTATTTCCTTAAACAACAGAATATTGAGACATTTAAAACAATCCAACGTGATACGTACGATATGGCGACTCGCCTTCCCCAATTCGTCGCACATACACTCTTCGGTAATGTCTTCCCTGTAACAGCGAGCAATGTGGTCAGTGAACGCACGGATCTCATTGAACAAAGGCTGCGGCATAACCTCACCACGCGCCTCAATTTCTGCTATCAAAGGCTTGACATTATTATTGTATTGTGAGAAAAGTTCTGCGGAGACTTTTTCAAACTGCGGATTCATTAGCTGATTTTCGAGAGTTGTTGGTCAATCCATTCTCGAGTGAGCAGCCTGTTGAAATAAGTATATAAAGAGCCCCGACCAATGAGATTACCAAACACGGCAGAAAGACGAAGCCGTTTTTTGATTTGCCTCTCAATATGACGGTCAAGTGAAAGTGCATCCATATCCATAACCTCGGAAAAAGAAGCCAGCCGCAAATCCTTTGCAATATTGCATTTTGCAGTGTCACTCAATGTGTAAGTTACTTGTGTGCTCATTTTCAAATGGAATTCAAGGCTGCAAAAGTACTACTATTTTCCGAAAGAAACAATATAATTGATTAAAAATTTTGAAAAAAAATCACAAGACCGTGATCACGCCCTTGTAGAGGTAGTCGCCGCCGGCGTACAACGAAAGCTTGATGTAATAGGTGTAAGTGGTGCTGATCATCAGCTTGCCATTCTGACGGCCGTCCCAACGGAAGTGCGGGTCGTCCGACTTGAAGACCACCCGCCCCCAACGGTCGTATATGCGGAGCTCGAAACTCTCAATCTGTGAGAGACTTCCTTCCGGCAGACAGAAGTAGTCGTTGTTGCCGTCCAAACGCGAAGGGGTGATGGCGTTGGGGATGTAGAGGTTGAACTCGCAAGTCGGAATCTCCAACCGCGCAAAAGCCTCGCAGTGCGCCGTGTTGGCCGTCACCGTGTAGGGTCCCGAATGGTGCGCCACAATATTGTAAACGTTCTCCTCCCCCGTTGACCAGCGGATATGCTCCAACTGGGTGATGACCGACAACTGCGCCTCATAGTGGTCACAGAAGTCGGAAGTGTAGTTCACCAGCTCCAACGCCGTGTTCACCACCTCCACATCCTTGGTCACCGTGCTGTCGCAACCGTGGGAAGTGGCAAAAGTCTGCGTATAACTACCTGATTGCCAATAAACCTGCCCATTCCACAACATACTGTCACAGGCCACCACATGATAATGCTGGTCGTAGCTCGGATGGACGGTCAACCGCAAGGTTACGGTGCTGTCGCAGCCAAGCGCCGTATAAAAAAGCTGTGTGAGCTCCAACACGCCCGCCTCGGCCGTCTCCTCCGCCGTCAGGTCGAACCCATAGCCGCTGTACGGCTCGTTCTGACACACGCCGTCACGTACGGTCACGAACGACGGCTCCACCACATACACAGTCATATACACCGTACTGTCCGTCCCGATGTCGGTCGGGAAGACCACCGGCTGCGAACCCGCCTCCGTAAAGGTGACATTGTTCCAGACCAACGGCAACGCATTGTCACATATCGTTGTATCAATATAAACTGTGGTATTGGGAAGCACGTGCAACAGCATCGTCACGGTGCTGTCGCAGCCGTTGGCATCCACCAGCACCACCGTCTGCTCCCCGCCCTCGGTGAATACGACACCGTTCCATGTGTAAGGCAGGAAATTCTCCCCTATGGACATCTCCTCCATGGCCGTGACGGGCGGACGGACCATAAGTTGCAGTGCCACCGTGCTGTCACATCCCAAAACGGTCTGTAGGGAGAGGCTGTCGATATGAAGGCCCGGCGTGGTGAGCGACGTGGCAGGAATGTTGAAGCCGTTGTCGGTATAGGGCACGCCGTAGCAGATGGTGTCCTCCAGCTCCGTACGGACGGCGACCCCGACCGTGATGCAAAGCGGGTCGGTATAGACCACCCCGCAACTGTCGCTAGTGTAAGCCACTCTATAGCAAGTTGTTTCTTCGATAGCGCCGGGAGTATAGCTGCTTCCGCTCCCCGCCCCCTCTATGTCGGTGAAGGTGACGCCATCGGCGGACTGCTGCCATACATAGTAGCTGGCGTTGCCGCCGGAACTGCCCGTGACGGACAGCGTTTGCGGTGTCTCACCGAGACAGATGCCCTGCGCCGGTGACAAGGCACCTGCCACCATCGGCTGGCTCAGGTTCTGCAAGGTGTAGGTCTCGGTGGCGGTACAGCCCACCGCATCGGTCAGAGTTATGGTGTAACTATCTGCTTGCAAAGAGGATGCTGACGAGCCCGTGATGCCATTGGCGGAGTTGGTGGTGTCGCCGGCAGTCCATGCAAAGGAGTAGGGCGGCACGCCGCTGCTGCCCTCCACCGACAGTGAGCCCGTGGCAGCGCCGTAGCACAGCACGTCCTGCTGTTCCAACAGCTGCAGCTGGGGCGGGTCGGGAATCACGACCTCCACCGTGGTGTTGGTGCTATTGCCGCAGGCATCGGTGATGGTGACGGTCACAGTGGTGGGGCCGGTGATGGCGGTACCCGCCTCCGGCACCTGCGTGATGACGAGGTCTTCCCTTGCGGTGACATCATCGCTGCTGTTGGGGCGGACCAAGCCGGCCACATCGGGTACGGTGAAAACGCAGTCGGTGCCGGCCGCATTGGCGGGGCCCACGCTGCCGCTGAAGACGGGCGGGGTCTGGTCAAGGTGGACAGTGACGCTGCCGAGGTTGGTGCAACCGTTGCTATAAGCGACGGTCACGAAATAGGTGGTAGGATTGTCGGTGGGGGTGGCCGTCGTGGTGGCGGTTGTAGCGCCGGTGCTCCACTGGTACGAAACGGCCTGAGGTGCGTTGGCGGTGAGGGTGGTGGGGGCGCTGGCACACAACTCCTCCGGCTCGGCCGTCACCGTAACATCGGGTGCGCCGGTGTTCACGGTCACGTGGCAGGTGCCGGTGAGGTCGAAATAGTCACCGTTGCAGGCGGTGTATTGGAGGCGTGCCGTGTAGTCGGTGGAGCCGGGCGGGGTGACGGTGATGACATCGCCGGTGCCCACGACGGGACCGCTGATATCAGGTCCCTGATACCACGTGACCGTATAATTCGGCACTCCTGTCGGCACAAAGCGCCACGCCTCCTCGTGGGCGGTCCATGCGCCAGTGTTGCGGTTGGGCGGCACCACCGCCGCCGTGCCGGTGCTATTCTGGACACCGATGCAGCCGCTGCCGCTGTTCCATTCGCCACAGGCTGGCGCATCCCGCAGGAAAACATCAATGATATTGGTACCTTCGTAAAGGACAATCATAGAGGAGAAGGTGCGGACTTCCGTACATCTGTACAATTTTATATTATTGAAGCTCAACTTATAGCACCGGCATGGATACTCGCCCAAGACTCCCTCATAGATGCCGCCGTCGCCCGTAGCCTCCACAAAGTCACCGGGGTCAGGGTATATGTCGCGATAGCATGCGTAGATTGCATTCTTGAAGAGCCCACCGTTGGGCAGAGGGGCAGAATATTGCCAGTCGCACTCGCCGGCCACATGCGGGGTGACACTGTAGTCGAAGGTGGCGACGGAGTTGGAACCGGCGACAATCTGCGAATAGAGCCCGCCATAGAAGCAGAAATCAAACGGCAGACTAACAGGGTCGTTCCACGAGTCGTCAATAGCTTCGGCAAAGATGCGGGTTCCTTCAGTGTAGGTGAAGGGGATGTTTCTATAAGGGATGGACATCACATAATAGTCGTTGGCGGTAGCGGCCGTTGCCACGGCGTGGGCGCTTAATGTGACGGTCGGATTATGGCAGTCCCTCTCAATTTCGGTGAGGCCGGTACCGAACTCGGCCGGCGCCACGCCGGGGCAGCCGCTGGCATCACACTGCACCACACTGAGGGAGGTAGAGGAACTTCCGCTACAGAAGCCCCCTGAAACAGTCACCGAATAGGTGGCATTGGCTTCCGGCTCCACATCAATCGTGGCCGTGGTCGCGCCATTGCTCCAATTATAGGCGTTACAGCCCACTTTCGCTTCCCAGCCAGAACTCCTGCCTGTCCAGTTGGAGGTGAATTTCACCGTAAGAGAACCTGAATAGGCAATGTACACGTAATTCCTTGTAATACCACTCCCCGACGAACCGCTTGCTGTCAGCTGCGTACCCGATGTGTTCGGCCCGTCATATACATACAGACGGTCATCGACTGAGCCAAAAAAACCTCCTAACGCATTACCAAAACTATATGAACTGAAAGAAATATAGACAGGAGAGCCATTAGTGGATCGGAAAGTGTGAGTATAACTTTCATCATTACTATATTGCCCACTCGGACCTCCCGAATCATAGAAACATTTGACGCTTCCGGGAGCCAGATTGGTGGTGCCATTGCTCATATTCTGAGAACCGTTGCCGCAACTTGACGGACTGGAGGGGGTACCCGTATTCACCGTCAAGGTGGCGGGGTCGCCGGAACAGACCACGGATATTTCTCCACCACTAATAGTAACCTGTCCAACAGAAAGATAGATTCCACCGACCCATAGCAAGAAAAGAATCAGAAATTGTTTGATTATCTTCATAAAAAGGCCGGCAAAATTAACGTATTTTTGAATACAACTGTGTTTTTTATACAAAAAAAAGTGGGATATGTTGCCATACCCCACTTGAATTTTTGAAAAACATTTTCCGATTAGTACATGCCGGGCATTCCGCCACCCATACCGGCTGCGGGAGCCGCGGGAGTCTCCTCCTTGATCTCGGCGAGCACGCACTCGGTGGTCAGCAGCATACCGGCGATGGAACCGGCGTTCTCGATGGCGACGCGGGCCACCTTGGTCGGGTCGATGACACCAGCCTTGATGAGGTCTTCGTAAACCTCGGTGCGGGCGTTGAAACCGACGTTGCCCTTGGCCTCCTTGACGGCGTTCACCACCACGGATCCTTCCTTACCGGCGTTGGCCACAATCTGACGGAGCGGTTCCTCCAGAGCGCGACGCACGATGTCAATACCAATTTTCTCGTCATCGTTCACACCCTTGATCTTGTCCAAAGCCTTGATGGCGCGGATGTAACCGACACCACCGCCAGGGATGATACCCTCTTCGATGGCGGCGCGGGTGGCGTGCAAAGCGTCGTCGAAACGGTCTTTCTTCTCCTTCATCTCCACTTCGGAAGCGGCGCCGACATAGATGACGGCCACACCGCCGGCCAACTTGGCCAGACGTTCCTGAAGTTTCTCTTTGTCGTAGTCGGAAGTGCTCTTCGCAATCTGTGCCTTGATCTGGGCCACGCGGTCAGCGATGGCGTTCTTGTCGCCCTTGCCGCTGACGATGGTGGTGTTCTCCTTGTCAACGGTGATCTTCTCGGCGGTACCGAGCATTTCGAGGGTGGCGTCTTCGAGCTTGAAGCCCTTCTCCTCGGAAATCACATAACCACCGGTCAGGATGGCGATATCTTCCAACATCTCTTTTCTTCTGTCGCCGAAGCCGGGAGCCTTCACAGCCACGATCTTCAGACCGCCACGCAGACGGTTTACGACGAGGGTGGCAAGAGCTTCGCTTTCAACGTCTTCTGCAATCACCAACAGCGGACGACCGCTCTGGACAGCCTTTTCGAGGATGGGGAGGAATTCCTTCATGTTGCTGATTTTCTTGTCGTAAATCAGGATGAAAGGATTCTCATAAACGGCTTCCATCTTCTCGGTATCGGTCACAAAATAGGGGGAGATGTAACCGCGGTCAAACTGCATACCTTCCACCACTTTCACGTTGGTTTCGGTACCTTTGGCCTCTTCAATGGTGATGACACCCTCTTTTTTCACTTTCTGCATCGCTTCGGCGATGATGTTGCCGACGTGTGCGTCGTTGTTGGCGGAGATGGTGGCCACTTGGGCGATCTTCTCGTTGTTGTCGCCGATGGTGCTGGACATCTTCTTGAGGTCAGCCACGACAGCGGCCACAGCGGCGTCAATGCCGCGCTTGAGGTCCATCGGGTTGGCGCCGGCGGTCACGTTCTTGAGGCCGGTGTTGAAGATAGCCTGTGCGAGCACGGTGGCGGTGGTGGTACCATCACCGGCCTGGTCGTTGGTCTTGGAGGCAACCTCCTTCACCATCTGGGCGCCCATATTCTCGATGGGTTCGCTCAGTTCGATTTCCTTGGCCACGGTCACACCGTCCTTGGTGATGTGCGGAGCACCGAATTTCTTGTCAATAATCACATTACGCCCTTTGGGACCAAGGGTCACTTTCACGGCATTTGCCAATGCGTCCACGCCTTTTTTCAGACCGTCGCGGGCTTCCCAGTCATAAACGATATTTTTTGCCATAATAAACTAAACAATTTAAGATTTATAAATTTGAAGATTTGATGCTCACTGCGTTCGCATTTGGGCTCGTTGTGCGAGCATTTGAAGATTTGTTGCTCACTGCGTTCGCATTTGAGGAATTAATTATTTTTCAGTTTTCAATTCTCAATTTTCAATTTATTTCAAGATTGCATAGACGTCACTCTCCTTCATAATGAGGTAGTGAGTGGTGTCGAGGGTGATTTCGGTACCGGAATATTTGCCGTAGAGGACGGTATCGCCGACCTTTAGGGTCATGGGTTCGTCTTTTTTGCCGGGGCCGACGGCCACGACCGTGCCTTTCTGGGGTTTCTCTTTCGCCGTATCGGGGATGATGATCCCACCGGCAGTTTTCTGTTCAGCTTCAGCAGGTTCAATCACGACCCTGTCTGCTAATGGTTTCAATTTAATAGCCATAATTTTATTATTTTAAGGTTTGACAATAATTTCTTTTTTCAAAAAACACCCCTTAAACAACGAAAAGAGGCAGTTTGTTCATACAAAAATAAAAAAAACTCAAATTTATTTCAATTGGGAGTTAAGTTTCTGATACGCATCATTATAAATATTGTAGCCCTGCTTGTTTCCGACGGCCTGATAGTGTTCCGCCACTAATTTGTAGGTGCGTTTATAGGCGTAAGGGTCGGTCATCCCCTGCTTCCTGTACATATTGACCATTTCCTCCACGTCGTTACCGATGGCATTGAAGATATTTTCGTCCACCTCTTTGAGAAGGAGTTTTTCGAGACTGTTCCAGTCCTCGCGGCTCTTGTAGATTTCCGCAAGTCCCTTGTAGGCGGCAGAATATTTGCAGTTCAGCTTGATACAGTCGCGATAGACTTGGATGGCCTTGTCATCATCGCCGGTGCGGTGGTAGTAGTAGCCCTTGTAGAAAGTGGCGATTTCATCGCGAGGGAGGCATTGCAGTTTGAGATCGGCGTACTTTTTCACGCTGTCCATCTGCCCGAGTGCTTCATAGAACTCCATAAAGTTGGTAAGGAGGGAGCGGTTGTACGGATTGTAGTTATAGGCATCGGCGAGACACGCTTGGGTGCGTGCCACCAGATTGTTCCCGTGCTGGTCGAGCAGACGGTACCGCACCAATTCGTTGCAGTTGAGGCGGGCCATCAGGTCCGACTTGTTCTCGTGGCGCACGATGAAGCAGATGGGATAGCCGTCCACCTCGATGGTATGGACGCAGTTGACGGGCGGGAAGGATGCTTTGTTTTTCAGTTCGCCTGGGTCAATGCCCGTGATGGTGAAAATACCGTAGTCCCAGTCGGTTTCCGCTAATTTGTCCCAACGGGAGAACTTGACGGTGAAGCGGGCTGTATCCTTCCGCAGGAAGTAGGACACGGATGCCGGATGCCACGAAACCACCTGTATCTTGGAATTGGGCTTGTAGAGGGAGTCCTCCTCCACGATGACGGGTGGGAGGGCATGTTCTTGCAGCCACTCACAGGCGGCGCGAGTGGAGTGGTAGTAATAATCAAGTTCGTAGTTGCCGTAGGCGTTGGCCATCCCTCCGAAAGTCTTGTTGAAGAAGACGTATTCGTAGGGGTGGTTCTCCACGATATGGCGGATGGGGTTGGCCATCATACCCAACATCAATGCCGTACCCAAGACATTGACACCGATGCGGATCAGGCGCGGTTTCGCTGCTTCAGGGGCCACCTCCGTACCATCATTTTCTGCCGACACTTCCGGTTTTTCAGCTTTCAGTATCCGCACCACCCAGCCGACGAGGCCGCTGAAGCCGAGTCCGGCGAGGGCCGCGAGCGGCGGATAGCAGAACAGCACGTGCCGCCAGCCGCAATAGACGTTGGCATCCGTATAGATGATCCATACCACGGGGAAAAGGAAGGCAAACCAGAGGGCGCCGGCATAGAACCAGTTCTCTTTTTTGAACATTCCAAAGAAGAAATAGAGGACAGCCCCGATGAACACGGCAATGGGGGTCGTGAGCAGAATCAGCTTGGGTAGGTAGTACCACGGCAGGCCGTCAGAATAGATGAACACACCCTCAAAAAGTTGGCGGATCAGCTGGTCGAAATGGGCCATCGCATCATACGATTCAATGACGTTCTTAACAGGGCCTTTCAAGGCATACGGCCACAACAGGATTCCGAGAATATAGGCCGCCACGCAAACCACAACGCCCATCCAGAGCATCCGGAAGAACAATTTCCCGAAAGAGGGGGTGAACTTCTTTCTCTTCGTCACCTTTTTGGCAGGCTTTTTCCCTTGCTGCTTGGCGGGGACAGACTCCGGACGGTTGGCCATCCATCTTTCCACCAATATTTTAACAAGATAAACAAAACCGAAAACGCCGAAATAGCCCACCAGAATCAATCCACCCACACGCACGCTGATGGAGAAGGCGATGGAGAGGATAAGGATGACGAAGGTGTACCATTTAACCTTTGGAAATTGCTTGAAAAACAAGAACATACCATAAATTGCCATAATAACAGCAGCGGCGAAAGGAATATCTTTCGGATTATTGAAGGTATGCCCGAGAAAACGGGGCGACAGGAACAGCAGCAGCATGGCGAAAACACCGGCACGGAAACCGCCCAGCATACAGGCAATCAGCCCCACGGCCAAAATGGCGATCCACCCTGTCAGAGCGTTAAAAATATGGCGGGTAATATGGATGTCCTCCACTCCGCACTTGCGGTTCACATATTCGGTGATCACGTCGGGGGAGGAGGCGTAGTACTTCATATTCTGGTAGTTGAAGCAGGTGGTGTCTTCCCCTTTTGTCTCGAACCAATTCACCACATTGCGACCCTGATCCACGTTATAGCCCTCATCACCGGAATTGCCGGCGTCCAAACTCATCACAGGCATGGCGACGGCCATAGCGACGGCCATTACGATGAACAGCCAGAACCAGATGTTACTTTTGTTTTTTGTCCAAAACTCTTTCATATCACGATGCGAAATAAACTTTTCTAATTCAATTAGAAGATGTTAGTGGCTTTTCAGACTTTGGTTGATGGCTCTGTTGATGCGTCTGAAGTCGCCCAATGACTTGAAGCCGATTTTTATGATTCTCTTGATATTGATGGAATTGACTCCCGCCTGACGGGGTTTGAAAGTGATGGGATTCCAGAATATTTTCTCCTTTTTCTTCACTGCGATGACGGAAAGGACCACATTGGCAAGGAAGAAGTCTGCTGGAATCAGCTGAAGGTATCCCTCCAGATTCTTCCGTTTCATCAGCCGGAAGGGGGTGTTGGCATCCTTCACCCACACGCCGAACATCAGCTTGACTATCAGTCGCAACGTTTTGGTCACGACGATTCTGGAAAAACCATCCTGACGGGAGTAGCGGGTGCCAATTCCCAAGTCGTATTCCTCGCGTTTGTCCCAAAATTTCCAGAACTCGTCAGGGTTGGTCTGCCCGTCCGAGTCAGTCTGGAAGACATAATCTGCGCCGTGGTCGAGCGCATAACGGTATGCATACAGGCAAGTGGAGCCGTGTCCCGAGTTCGGTTTCGTCTCAGCGACGAGGTAGGGGAACTCGTTGGCGAGTTGGCAAAGGACATTGTAGGTGTTGTCCTTGCTGCCATCGTTGAAAATCACCAAGCGGCTCTCGCCACCTAATTTTTCTACTACCGGATGCCATTGTTCCACCACCGAGCGGATATTCTCCTCCTCGTTGTAGGCGGGCATGACAATGTATAAAATTTCGCTCATTTCGTCTTTCTTTTAAAAGTGATGAATTTATTCATAAAGAATTGTACCAGTGCCACCACAAAAACAGTGATCAGTTTTGCGATAATCTTGTTCATTGCGCCCATATCCACCATCAGGTAAAGCATTCCTTCGCTGAGGGCAAGCCCGAGGAGGCCGATGGCGTAAAACGAAAGAAACCTCCGAAACAGCTTGTCGCTCACTTTGAAGTTCACATAACTGTTCAGCAGGAAGCTGCAAAAAATGCCACAATGTGTACTTATGATATTTGAAATCAGATGATTGCATCCAAAATAACACAGAACAGTATATATCACGAAGTCAATTCCGGCACAAGTTCCACCGATAAGACCGTACAAAATAAAGTTTCGGTATTTCAGATACAGTTGCCTGATTTTCTCTTTCATAACTGTTCCTTGATTTTAGCGGACAGCAATAATTATCAATAACTTATAAATAATTTTTAGGGTTGCAAAAATAGCAAAAATTTTTCACAAAGCGGCGGCAAAAGTACGACAAAGTTGCAAGTTTATCAAGTGGAAATAGGCCACAAAAAAAGCGCCCCTTCTTCTGAAGAGGCGCTGTGGTACTGGGCGGCGACCTACTCTCCCACCTTCTTCAGGC
>CAMVOL010000035.1 GCA_947169105.1 uncultured Bacteroidales bacterium
TGCGGAATCCGGAATGTATCTGACCGTCGAGGACGGCAAGGCAGAGGCGGGCGCGGCGGTCAAGCAAACCCTTCAGCTGCGGGCGTTCCACTATACCCGTGAGCGGCGAGCGGTAACCGTACGCAATGCGCTCACTATCAATGCCGATTCCCGATCTTCCTTCGTATAATGACTGCCGCACCTCCTCCAGATTCTTCCCGAGGCACGACCAGATTCCCATTCCTGTAATAACGACTCTTCGCATGGTTCTTTTTTTATTACGGGGGCTTACGCCCCCCGTTTATGTTCTATTGCCCCTAAGGGGCTCAATGGTATTTTCGTTTTATTCATTTATTATTCGAAGATTTGAATTTTCAAATCTCTCAAATCTTTTGAATCTTTTAAATCTTTCAAATTTTTCAAATCTCTCAAATCTTTTAAATCTCTCCTATGTATATAATCCGCCATTGATGGAGACGACCTCGCCGTTGATGTAGGCGGCGTTGTCGGAGGCGAGGAAACCGACGAGGGCAGCGACCTCCTCTGGCTTGCCGAACCGGCCGCACGGGATCTGTTTCTTGAGGGCCTCTTCGTCAAGGTCCTTGGTCATGTCGGTGGCGATGAAGCCCGGCGCCACGGCGTTGACCGTCACTTTGCGGGGGGCGACTTCCTGCGCCAGCGCTTTCGTAGCACCGATGAGCGCGGCCTTTGCCGCCGAATAGTTCACCTGCCCCGGCAGTCCCTTGATACCCGACAGCGACACGACGTTGACGATACGTCCCCACCGTTTGGTGAGCATACTTTTCAATAGTCTTCTTGTGATATAGAAGAAACCGTTGAGGGTGGTGTCCAACACATTGTGCCATTGTTCGTTCTCCATAAACACCATCATCGTGTCCTGACGGATGCCGGCGTTGTTGACCAGCACGGCAATATAGTCGTCGGGGTGGGCGTTCTGCCAAGTCTCGAGGGCGGCTTCGGCGGCGGCACCGTCGGCCACGTCGAACGGCATCAGTTCCGCTGCAACACCTTTTTCCTCCACCAACTTTTTGGTCTCTTCCGCCGCCTCCGCATTGCGGGCGTAGTTGATGATGACGGGGTATCCCATTTCGGCCAACTGCAGGCATACGGCTCTTCCGATGCCCCTTGAACCGCCCGTTACAAGTGCATATTTTGTCATTGCAATTATTTGTTTCTTAAATAGTTAATGATATTCTCAATCTCTTCGTACTTGGGCGTGTCCTCAATGAAGAGCGGCACGATGGCGCGGACTTCGTCATATACCTTGCGGGTGGTGCGCGAAAGTTTGCTCTTGAGTTTGAGGCAGTCCACTGCTTGCACGAGACTGATATAGTGGATGGCCATCACTTGGAAAGCATTGTCGATAACACGGCGGGCAAGGATAGCGGAGTTGGTGCCCATACTCACAACATCTTGATTATCATTGTTATTTGGAATGCTGTGTACGTACATCGGGTTTGACAGGGTCTGGCACTCGGCGGTGGTGGAGGTGGCAGTAAACTGCATTGCCTGCACACCGTAGTTGAGGCCGAGTTTGCCGAGGTTGAGGAACGGCGGCAGCGTCTCGTTGATCTTGTCGTGGCACAGGTAGTTGAGCTGCCGTTCCATCAGCATCGTCAGTTTGGTGACAGCGATTTTCAGCTTGTCCATCTCGAAGCTGATGTAGTCGCCGTGGAAGTTGCCGCCGTGATAGACGGTGCGGGTGTCGATATCGACGATGGGGTTGTCATCAACGGCGTTCAGCTCCTCTTGTAGAATCTGTTCGGTGAAGTTGAACGTGTCGAGGACGGGGCCGAGGATCTGGGGGACGCACCGGAGCGAGTAGAACGGTTGCACCTTGTGCTTGAAGACACGTTCTTCGTGAGGACGGTACATCTCCACCTCGCGTTTCAGGAGGCACTTGGAGCTCTTGGCCATTTCAGTCATCTGGCGGGCGATTTCGCTCTGGCCGTTATGGTGCTTCAGGTCGTTGAGTTCGGGGGCGAGGAAGTCGTCGTAAGAGGCGACGATTTCGTTGGCGAGAAGGGAGGCCACGACTGCGTGGTGCAGCAGCACTTTGGCATAATGCAGGTTGACGATGCCCACGCCCGTCATCATGGCGGTGCCGTTGGTGAGGGCGAGCCCTTCACGGAGGTGCGGGCGTATGGGCGTGAGTTTCAGCTTCTTCAGCACGTCGGCGGTGGGCTGTAGCTTGCCTTTGTAGAACACCTGTCCTTCGCCGATGAGGGTGAGGGCGAGGTGGGCAAGCTGCACGAGGTCGCCGCTGGAGCCGACGCTACCGTGCTGCGGAATGAACGGCGTGATGTCGTTGTTGATGAAGTCGCGGAGCAGTTCCAGCGCGTCGATGTGCACGCCCGACTTGCCGTTGGCGAAAGTCATATAGCGCGAAAGCATCGCCGCCTTCACGTATTCGGGGGCGAAGGGTTCGCCCGCGCCGGTAGAGTGGCTGCGGATGATGTTATACTGCAAGGAAAGCAGGTCCTCGTCGGAAACGCGGTACTGCGCCATCGGCCCGAAACCGGTGTTGATGCCGTAAATGACTTTATCTTTGGAAAAATCTGCTAAAAAACGGTAGCTTTTTTCAATTTTCTGGCGCTGGCTTGCGGTAATCTCCAGTTTGTCGCACCCGAAAATGATTTTTTCAGCATCCTTAATTTTCATATTATTTCACAAGTTACTTGTTTTCAATAAATTAAATTTTTCATATAAAAAAATGAAAAGCGGGCAAAGTTAAGAAAATTTGTCATTTGGTTTCTCTTTGGTGCGCATTGCCAAACCGAACTGAATTCTGCCATTTTCTGTGAGTAGCGTGAAAACCAAGGCGCCCCACACCATCGTCGGCAGCAGGAGCCATAGCGCCGACAGGAACCAGAAGTCGCGGACGGTATAGAGCCGCCCCTTTTCGGGCTTGTCGGGAAGGTAACGCACGGTGACGGGACGGAAGGCCAGCTCCGTCGGCAGGAAAACCTCCGTCACATACTCTTTTATACCTATATAATAATGTAGCTCCATCTCTGCCTCGTAGTATTGGAGGTCGTCAGGATTTTTGCATAGCAGAATGCCGTGGGTGAACTCGCTGCGGTGATAGGTCAGCACCCGTTGGAGGAAATAAAGTCCCACGAGGATGGCAAATCCCGTGAGGAAGAGAGTTAATCGGTTGAATG
Source organism: uncultured Bacteroidales bacterium (assembly GCA_947169105.1). Taxonomy (GTDB): domain Bacteria; phylum Bacteroidota; class Bacteroidia; order Bacteroidales; family WCHB1-69; genus UBA1756. The sequence continues at coordinate 3,165 of CAMVOL010000035.1, forward strand.
TCATACCAGCGAGTTTTGAATAGTGAAAAATCTGTCTCTATAACGAAAAAGTGCGGCTTTTTTGTACTTTATCTCGAATTTTTTTGAAGATAAAGTACATTTTGCTCGCAACTTTTGGGAGGATGAGGTGGCAGATGAATTCGGCACTCTATTTGAGATTGGCGGGCAGTCCGTTAGGACTGCTTGCCTTGTTAGGCGCAGGATTTGTGCGGGGAAAATCGCAGGCCGTTAGGACGGCGGGCAGGAAAAAAGAATGGGTTCCGCCTCTCGCTGTGCGAGCAGCGGAATGGTGAATACCATTGGATTATACAAAAAACAGGGTCGCCACGGTGGGGCAGCCCTGCGGTGACTATCGGGAAATCTTGTTTTTTTCAGTACTTGAAATCTTTTTCATACACTTTCCCCTCATTTACAGGGAATAAGAATTCTTTTTTTATCAACAATTCTGCCAACATTTTACCATTGGGATGGTGGAACTGGTTGTTTGTGCCATAAGAAAACACACAATTTCTTTCTTCAACATCGTACAAATCACTGGGATTGTCATAGCGAGAGCCGTGATGGGGAATCTGCATGGTTTTGAACACCTTCCAGTCGGTGGTGTATTTTGCTTTGAGATCCTGCAGACAAGTTTTATCACGGGCGGGGTAGTCACCTGTGTATAAACACATTTTCTCATCTGCTTTTTCGATTGAAAAAGTGGGTTTTGACAAAATCGTCATGGAATAATAGTTGTCGTTCATTTTAGGATTTTTGTAGAAATCCTTGTATATTTTCTTCAGTTTATCAAAATCCTTAGGGCTTTTGTTGAAAAATTCTTTTAGGACGATGAAATTTCCTCCATTGAACTGATTGTAAACAGATGGAAAATCCTGTTCAAATTTTCCAATGAATGAATTCCAGTTCCCCGATTCTGAACAAAACGGAATATACTCCCATCCAATTTTTTCGATAGTGATGACATTAGTTGCCTGTTGAAGCGAATCTTGTTTTATGTCAAATGAAAACCTCACCAAATTGGTTCTTTGATTGCCATAGTTCAAGAATCTTGCATTGGGTTCTGACAAAACTCTTTCCATCAGCTTATTGCCATCGTTATCCCAGCTATTACTTCTAATTCCGTTGTGGATATAATCGCATAGAAGAATTTCCTTATTCTTAATGGCAGGAATTACCATATTCTGTACTTCACACTGGGTCAACAGCATTTTAATTCCATTGACGTGATCCTCATGAAAGTGGGAAACAAACAAATAATCGATTTTCTGTTTTTTGCCGTTTATCGCAGGAAACGCCTCGCTGATTATTTTGGAAAGATTACTGTGATTGGTGTGTGTGCCACAATCGTACACCATGTTAAAGACATTATTTGCACCACAATAAAAACGTTCTGAATAGAAAGCTCCTTGCCCTACAGGATGAAAGGTTCTTGTCATACTCTTATTGGAACACACTGCATTTTTTAACAACGGGGAAATGCTTTTAGCCATAATTTCAATTGGTTTTTGAATAAAATCTTTTTTAATCCTTCACACAACGGACGGATCCTGTTCCAGACTTTGATAATCGGACAAATGACACAACTGCACTTGAAGCGTTTATACTCATCATAGTCGCCTCGCTGCTATTGTACGCGGAAGCACTCCAAAAACCAGCTGTATTACCGAATTCCCCAGAATTATATACAGGTAGCGCACAGAAGCCTGTAGCATTGTTGTTAGAAGAATTATTGCCTACTGCGCAAGTGTTTGTACTGCTTTTCCAGCCTGTTTCGCTGGCCAATGCTTTGGCTATGTATGTACTATTGGAATTGCATTGATACTGACTTTGGCTACTAACATAGTTGGTGAGCTGTGTCCACTCCGCATAGCTCGGTACATGCCACCCCGTTGGACAGATACCCTGTACTCCGCTGGGATTGGCAGAAGATGAAGAGGAATTTTCCATCACTGCCTTCCAGTTGTACCACAATCCATAGATAGTCTCGTTGGTGGAACTATTGTAAGGATAGTACCAGTAAGCAATTGTAGAGGAAGAATTACTACTCCCATTGGAGATAGAGGTGTTATCGGCATACTTCTTCGTTCGCAAATTCTCTTTCATCCAGCATTGTTGTCCAATCTGCACTGTATTGTATGTATTACCGCTTTTATCGGTCACTGTTACGCCCATGCCACAATCAGGGGTGGTGAAACTCACCTCATTTCCATACGCTGTACCTGCGGCACTAGTAGCGTATGCCCGTACATAGTATGTAGTGTTTCCCGATAGTTCCGTGATGTAGCTGGTGAAACTTCCCGTACCTGTTCCATCAGTGGTTTTGTTGTCGCTAATGATAGGGTTGTGTGAGGAACTCCAGCATATGCCACGAGCGGTAACAGTAGTCCCGCCATCTGTAGTTACGTTTCCACCGCAAGTAGCTGAAGTGGATATTGTAGTGACAATATTGGAAACAGCAGAAGTTGTAACAGTCGGCAAGACATAATGGGTGAAACTCATCTGCTCGCCGTAGGTGGTGCCCAAATTATTTGTGGCATACGCCTTCACATAGTAGGTGGTTCCAATTACGAGATCGGGGAGCGTAGCGGTGTAGGTGCCTGTTCCGCTGCCGGCAGCAATGTAATTGTCGTAAATAGTAGGATTGGGATAGGTGCTGTAGCAGAAGCCGCGCTCCGTCACCTCCAAACCGCCGTCGGAAGTTACATTGCCTTGGCACACTCCCAGTACAGAAGCACTTTCCGTAGCCACCACAGGTGCCGTGTTCGCCAAGGTGGTCACCTCCATCTGCTCGCTGTAGGCAATGCCCACGCTATTAACAGCGTATGCCCGCACGTAGTAGGTGGTGTTTGGCGTCAGTTCGGTAAAGGTGTGGGAGAATGAACCTGTCCCCGTTCCCAAGGCAATGTACGGATTGGAAACGGTGGGTTCAGGAGTGGTCGCCCAGCAGAGTCCGCGAGCGGTCACTGCGTATGTGCCAGAGTCGGTCACGTTTCCGCCGCAGGTGAAGGAGTAGTATGAGATATCGGTCGGATCTACAGCTTCAACAGTGGGTGTGAGGTATGGTAATGTGGTAAACGTCCGCTGTTCTCCATAGTTGGTGCCTACGCTGTTGGTGGCATACGCCCTCACATAGTAGGTAGTATTGGAAATCAAGCCAGTGAGTTCGCCAGTGAACGCACCAATGCCCGTACCACCCGCAACGGTGTTGTCGTTGGTGGTAGGATTCTCGGAGGTGCTGTAACAAAGCCCCTTTGCCGTAACCGCTGCACCGCCAGCGTAGGTAACGGCACCGCCACAGGATGCACTAGTCTGGGTGATATTGGTCACATTATTGGTGGTGACACCCGGAGGCGTGGTTGAGGAGGTGAAAGAGGTCTCTTCCCCGTAAACAGTACCCAGCAGATTGGTGGCGTAGGCACGCACATAGTAGGTGGTGGTGGGTTGGAGTGTGGTTACCGTAGATTCAAAAACGCCGGGAGCGATGCCATCCTCGGTATGGTCGCCCGACACCGTGGGATTATGGGAAGTACCGTAGCAGAAACCACGTGCCGACAGCATTGCACCGCCATTCGAAACCACTTCACCGTGGAAAGTGGCGGTGTAGGGCAATATGTCCGTCACAGGACTGGTGGTAACGGTGGGAAGTTCAGGCACAATGGTGGTGAACGTCACCGCCTCGCCGTAGGTAGTCCCCAAGCCATTGGTGGCATACGCCCGTACATAGTATAGGGTGTTGGAGGTCAGCCCTGTAAGCATAACCGTGAACTCGCCTGTGCCTGCTCCCGCTTCAACCACATTGTTGTAGATGGTAGGAGTGGGGTTGATGTCGCTCCAGCAAATGCCACGGGAGGTAATTTCCATCCCGCCGTCCGACAGCACGTTGCCGCCGCAGGTCACGGTGGTGGCAAGCAGGTCGTTGTATGGGGATGTGGTGACAATCGGTGCGGAACTTTCTGCCGTGGTGAACGTCACCACCTCGCCGTAAGCAGTGCCTATCGCATTGGTGACGTAGGCACAGAGGTAGTAGGTGGTGCTGGAGGAAAGTCCGCTTACAGTGGCGGTGAACTCTCCCACACCCGTACCATTGGTGGTGTGGTTGTCGGCAATGGTGGGCGGGTTGGAAGTGCTCCAGCAAACGCCGCGTGCGGTAATCTCCTCATGTCCGTTGGCGGTCACGTTGCCGCCTGCCACCACGGATGACGGGGTGATGGATTCAACGGGGAGGGTGATGACGGTTCCCAAGGTTGGCACCGGCGGGTTCACCTGATTGTTCAAATCCTCAATCACCTGTGCTAAGCTATCAATGGTGCTCTGCATGGCACTCAAAATTTGCTGTAATTGCACCTCGGTAATGTAGTGGGCATCGTTTTCAAAAGTACTCACAAGAGTCGGTATAGTCGGTATTTGACCGACAGTCACGTAGTTGGCGTCATTCGTGAAAGAACTCACGTTTGTCGGCACTGTGGGAATGGTGGGTTTGTTAAGGATTTGCGCCGCACCAGTAGAGGCATTCCAGTCGGCATTCACCTGCGCGGGAACTTGCGCCAATGTGATGTAATTGGCATCATTGGTGAAAGTACTCACATTGGTTGGAATTTCGGGTATATCGGCTGCTGTAATGTAGTTTGCATCGTTCTCAAAGGCAGATACTTGTGTCGGGATATCCGCTTCTGTTACATAGTTGTTGGTAATCAAGTCGTTCTGGGTGATGTAGTTCTCGGTGGTCAGCGTGCTTTCCGTAACGTAGCCCACGTCATTCGTAAAATACGACACGTTAGTTGGAATGGTTGGTACAGAGTCCATCGTAATATAACCCGCATCATTGTTGAAAGCACTTACATTTTCTGGAATCTGCGGTATCGGAGGCACATTGGTCAGGTCGTTGTAGTCGCCACTGAAACTGTTAGCGGCGTTGCCTGCATACAGTGCATACGGTACACTCAGCATCTGTTGTGTCCCTTGTACAGTGTAATTGGTTCCACCATTCGGGTCGGTCTCGGTCTTGAGAAAGTAAGGACCAGATGCCCAGTCAATGGCAGCGAAATCGCCGTTCAGTATAGTGCCACCACCTATTTGCAGCGTCATCAAACCGTTGGCATTGGTGTTGGCAGTATGTGTCTCCTGATAAACCATCGTGCCATTCGCACCACCTTGTAAGATGGTGATACGCACGCCCACTGTCCCACGAACGAGGGTATTGCTTTCATTGCGCACTACTGCCTGATAGGTGAATTTCTGCGGGGCTTGGGCAAAAAGCAACATCCCCATGAAAATTAAAATAAAAAAGGATAAAAGTTTTTTCATTTTTTATTTATTTTATTAATTTATATATTTTTACATTTCTACTACCCCGGCCTTCGGCCACCCCTCCTTTCCAAGGAGGGGAATTTTACTGCGCCATTTTCACTACCTTGAAGGATTTCAGCACCTGTGTGCCTTTCAGCACGTTCACGAAATAGGTGCCTGCGGCAAGGTTAGACATTGGGATTTCGGTTGCACTTCCTTTTATTTTCCTTGAAAAAAGGTATTTTCCATTGGTGTCAAACACTTTTACTTCGCCTTCAAATTCCTCATTACTGATTGCTAATTGCAAATTGGAGGTCGTCGGGTTCGGATAGACCATAGCGCTCAACGTGATGCCCGGGTAGTTGTCAATCCCGATGGTTTGGATTTCGTAGGGTTGCTGCACGCCTTCGGATATGTTGGTGCTGCCTTCCCCGTACGACTGCACGGCGATTTGCCCAATGGTGTATGAAATCGTAATACCGCTGCCTTCTATATCTCCACCCATTGGCACGATGGCGGATTGGGAAAAAGCGGTAGCTCCCGTCATTATAAAGAAAATGGAGGGGAAAATAATCCGTAATTTTTTTTGATTCATAGTATTACCAATTCCGCAGAACCCCTATACGGATTTTACAATTTGATTTAATTAAGACCACATAAAAAAGCGCGGGATCCTGAGTTTCATCGCTCATCCCGCAAATCAGGCCTTCGCATTGCCTTCCGCCAAGGATAAGCAATGCCGAAGCCCACGCTATGTGTATAATATGGATACACAAGCTAATGGACATTGAACATTGCCTTATCGTGTGGCGGTAATAGAGGTTGCGAAGTTCGATTTGCCGCAGATAAGACGTTTACTCAACGCCTTTTCAATATGTCTGTTGCCCGCCTTCCGCCCGCTCGGACTTCGGAACGAACAACGTGGCAAAAATACAAATAAATTGAAAAGTGAAAACTGAAAATGGAAAAGTTTTCGGGGTGGTGCGGAGATACGATTATAAGGGGATGTGAGGATGTGAAGATGCGGGGAATTTGTACTGGCCTTTGAAAGATGAGAGTGAATTTTATGAAAAAATTAGTACTTTTGCAGCCAGAAACAAAATCTCAAATCACATACTTACTATATAACTAAAAACCGGACTAAAAAATAATACTATGACAAAACACAATCAGATTCAACTCTTTGAAGAAAAAAAAGTTAGAGCCGTATGGGACGATGTGGAAGAAAAATGGTACTTCTCTGTCGTTGATGTGGTAGAAATACTGACAGAAAGCCCCAATCCAAGGAATTATTGGAAAGTACTGAAACACAGACTGAAAAAGGAGGGGAATGAAACGGTTACAAATTGTAACCAATTGAAGTTGCTGGCTGAGGATGGGAAAATGCGAAAAACGGATGTCGCTGATACAGAGCAGGTTTTCAGGTTGATTCAGTCCATTCCATCATCAAAGGCAGAACCATTCAAACAGTGGATGTCGGAAATAGCATCTTTCAGGATCGACCAAATGCAGGATCCCGAATTGGGCATCCAGCAAGCGCTTGCAGATTATAAAAGATTGGGATATTCGGACAATTGGATAAATCAGCGTTTGAAATCCATTGAAATCAGAAAGGACCTTACTGATGAGTGGAAACGTCGGGGCTTGAAAGAGAACCTGCACTTCGCCACACTGACGGATATCATCTATCACACATGGTCTGGCATGACAGCCCGTGAGTACAAGCAGTTTAAGGGATTGAAGAAAGAGAATCTCCGCGACAATATGACCAACCGTGAGCTTGTCATGAATATGCTGGCAGAACTTTCCACGAAGGAAATATCAGAAAGTCAAAATCCTGAAACTTTTGGCGACCATATTGAGGTGGCGAAACAAGGCGGCGAGGTGGCCCTCAATGCGAGACTGGAGTTGGAGTCAAAGACTGGGAAGCCAGTCATTTCACCGCTTAATGCGAAAAAAGTGCTGGAGCAGAAACACAATGAAAGTGAAACGACCGAGATAAGCACAGAAATTTGAGAATGGAAAATGTTTTTTGGATTTATTCTTCAATCTGCGCCACCTGCTTGCGGATGACGAGCTCTTCCGCCACGTCGTCGTAATCCACGACGAGTGTTTCGGCCGCGGCCTCGCCGTTTTGCAGGATCTCTTCCGCCAACAGGTCCTCCACATACTTCTGGATGGCCCGTTTGAGCGGACGGGCGCCGTAGTTGGCATCCCACCCTTCGCGGGCGAGGAAGTCGATGGCCTCGTCGGTGATGCTCACGTTCAGTCCCATACTGCCGACGCGCTCCAGCAACTTCTTCAGTTCCAGACGGATAATCTTCTTTACATCGTCTTCATTGATGCTGTTGAAGAAGATGGTGTCGTCAATACGGTTGAGAAATTCCGGCGGGAACTGGTTCTTGAGAGCCGTGTCGAGAATCTTCTGTGTTTTCTTGTCCTTGCCGGCGGCGGTGGCGGAGGTGCTGAACCCCACATCCTGCCCGAAGTCCTTCAACTCTCTTGAACCGACATTGGAGGTCATAATGATGATGGTGTTCTTGAAATCCACCTTGCGGCCCATACCGTCGGTGAGGATGCCATCGTCAAACACCTGCAAAAGAACGTTATAGACATCCTTGTGCGCCTTTTCGATTTCGTCGAGGAGCACGATAGAATAGGGCTTGCGACGGATTTTCTCGGTCAGCTGGCCGCCCTCTTCGTAGCCCACATAGCCAGGAGGCGCGCCGATAAGACGGGAGATGGTGTGCTTCTCCATATATTCGCTCATGTCCACGCGCACCATTGCGTCGGCAGAGTCGAACAGGTACTCGGCGAGCACTTTGGCGAGGTAGGTTTTGCCCACGCCAGTGGGCCCGAGGAAGATGAAGGTGCCGATGGGCTTGTTCGGGTCCTTGAGGCCGGCGCGGTTGCGGCGGATGGACTTGGCAATCTTGAGGATGGCCTCGTCCTGTCCGATGACGCTGCCTTTCAGTTCGTCGGCCATACGGAGCAGCTTTTCGCCCTCGCTCTTGGCCACGCGCTGCACGGGCACGCCGGTCATCATCGCAATCACCTCCGCCACGTGTTCTTCCGTCACTTCGGTGCGGTCGGCTTCGTCGTTGCTCTCCCAGTCGGCCTTGATTTTTTCGAGTTCCGCCTCCGCTTCCTTGATCTGGTCGCGGTAGCCGGCGGCGGCGTTATAGAGCCGGTCTTTCAGTGCCTGCTCCTTTTTGGCTTGGAGGTCGGCGATTTTGTGCTCGGTTTCGAGGAACGCCGGCGGCACGTGCACGTTCTGGATGTGGACGCGGGAGCCGGCTTCGTCGAGCGCGTCGATGGCCTTGTCGGGCAGACAGCGGTCGGTGATGTAGCGGGTGGAGAGCGAAACGCACGCTTGGATAGCTTCGTCGGAATAGCGCACGTTGTGGTGGTCCTCGTATTTGTCTTTGATGTTGTTCAGGATTTCAATGGTCTGTTCGGGCGTGGTGGGCTCGAGCAGGATTTTCTGGAAACGGCGTTCCAGAGCGCCGTCCTTTTCAATGTACTGGCGGTACTCGTCGAGGGTGGTGGCGCCGATGCACTGCAGTTCGCCGCGGGCGAGGGCGGGTTTGAACATATTGGAGGCGTCGAGGCTGCCGGGTGACGACCCCGCGCCGACCATCGTGTGCAGCTCGTCGATGAAGAGGATGACGTCGGGGTTCTTGGCTAACTCGTTGATGATGTTCTGCATACGCTCCTCAAACTGTCCGCGGAACTTGGTTCCAGCCACAACGGAGGTCATGTCGAGGGCGACGACGCGCTTGTTGAGGAGCGTGCGCGACACTTTCCCTTCCTTGATGCGTATGGCGAGGCCTTCGGCGAGTGCCGACTTGCCCACGCCCGGTTCGCCGATAAGCACAGGGTTGTTCTTCTTGCGGCGGGACAGGATCTGGGCGATTCGTTCCAGCTCTTTCTCGCGTCCCACGATGGGGTCGAGGCGGCCCTCTTCTGCGTACTTGGTGAGGTCCTTGCCGAAGCTGTCGAGGATGGGCGTGTCGCTCTTCTTGCTGCCCTTAGCTCCAGACCGCGGGTTCTGAAAGCGGCGGCTGTCGCGATCGTCATCATCGTCGTCGTCATCGTCCTCAAAGCCGGAGTAGCTGGAGCGGGCGCCGAAGTCGAGCCGGTCGTTCTTCAGCTTGCGGAGGAACGAGTCGTAGGTGACGCCCATCCGGTTGAGCATGCTCTTCACCACGTTGTCGTTGGTGCTGGGACTGTCTTTAAGCAGCACTAACACAAAATGTTGAGGCTCCACTAACGGACTGAGGAGGTTCTTGGCGTGGAGGGCGGCCACCCGCAGCAGGTTCTGCACGGAGGTGGCGTACGGCAGGTCGGGACTGGTTACTGCATCGTTGTCGGCGTCGGCGAACATCGACTCGAGGTCGAATTGCATCTTGCCGAGGTCGAGGCCGTAGCTTGCCAGCAGTTGCTTGGTGAAACTCTCCCCCTGATAGCGGAGGATGGCGTCAAAGATGTGTTCTATCTGGATTTTCGGAAAATTGTACTGGAGGGCGATTTGTTTGGCGCTCTCCAATATGGTGCTGAATTCTTCGGAATAGCTGCTCATTCTTTTTATTAAGGTTAATTGGTCGGCAAAAGTACTGATAATTTTTGTAATTCAGGTGCGAAGTGGAAGGTTTTATTCTCACAAGATAGTTTGTAAAATTGAGGGTTTGATTTTCCGAAAAATTCCCTCCCCACACCTCAAATCGTTAATTCCAAAATCAGCACATTTTCGCCCGTTTATGGTTTTATCACCCAAAAACAACCACTTTTCTGTTAAAATATACAATTTTAATACATTGATTTTCAGTAAAATAATTTTCAAAAAGACTTGACTTCGCATTTTGTTTGTTGTATCTTTGCGGGTGAAAATTCATGTCTAATTTAAATTTTGATACAATGAAATTCAATTTGTCCCTTGAAGTTGAAGGAAATGGAGACACCGGATAAACATTGAAACAAAACAATTCGCAAAATTGATAATTGTTCAAAATTATATATTATTTTTGCCGCTTGAAAAATGAATATCGAGTTTGAAGATAAAATATTGGAAGAACTATACTTGAAAGGGAAAACTAATGATAGTAAATATAAGAAGTTGCCGCAGAGTATAGTGAAAAAATATATCAAAGTTGTGAACTATATTAAAGCAGCCCCACGTCTGGAAACATTGTACACTATCAAATCATTGCATTATGAAAAGAAGAGGGGGGATTTGAATGGGGTCGATGCCGTATGGATAAACGACCAGTACCGCCTGCTGTTCCATAGTTCCGCAGACGATTGTGGTATTGTAGTGAATGCTTTGTTTTTTGAAATATCAAAACACTATGAATAAGAACGTATTGACTCCGCATTTGGCCACCCATCCTGGCGAATTGATAAAAGATGAGCTGCGTGAACGTAAAATGACACAAAAACAGCTCGCAATGGAAATGGGTATTAAACCCTCCGTGCTCAGTGAGACTATTAACGGCAAACGTCCTGTATCCCTTAATGTTGCGGTGGCATTGGAAAAGGCATTGGGTATTCCTGTGGAACTTTGGATGAACCTGCAAAGCCAATACAATATGGATATTGCTAATATTGCAGAGCGAACAATGAGAAAGGAAACCATCAGCGTGACAATTCCCGTCTCCGACCATAATTTGTTGAAAGAACTTGCCCATAAGTTGGGTTGGGCTTGTATGTTTTAACGCAAAATAGGAAGCACCCTCGGGCGCTTCCTATTTTTCTTCTATTGAGTTTGAATAAACCTTATTGGTTCTTCTGGGCGAAGTCGTAGCCGGCCTTGAGGCAGGCGAGGTTGGTGTTCACCACGGCATCACCCTTGCGGGCGAAGATGGTGCGGACAGCATCCTCGATTTCGGCGTACTCCATCTTGAGGAAAGGAGCTGCGGCGCCAAGGATGACCATATTGGCGGAGCGGGCACTGCCCAAATCCTTCGCAATCTGGTCGGCATTGATGACCACCTTATTGGGCAGCTTGTCGAGTTCTGCCTTCAGTGCGGCTTCGTCCGGATAGTTCGGGATATTGATGAAGGGCTGGTCGTTGGTGATGACCCAGCCGTCCTTCGCCAGCCACGGGAGGTAACGCAGCGACTCCATCGGCTCAACGGCGATGATGAGGTCGGCCTTACCCATCGGGATGAGGTCGGAGGCGATTTCATAGTCGGCCAGACGGAAGTGCGACTGCACGTCGCCGCCACGCTGGCTCATTCCGTGCACCTCGGCCTGCTTGAGGTACAAACCTTTCTTTACGGCTGCAACGCCGATGGTGGAGGCGATGGAGAGGATCCCCTGTCCGCCGACACCTGCTAAAATGATATCTATTTTCATTGTTGGTTCTGTTTTTGGTGATTGATATTATTTTTTGGCCTGTGCCTTCATTCTGCGGCTCAGGGTCTGGATGCACTCGCGGGTGGGCACGATGACGGACACGCCGTTGTAGGCCAGCTCTTCCTTGATGACTTGGACGTTGGCGTCGTGGTTCTTCGCGAGCGGGGTGATGATGCGGATGTGTTCTTCCGCCACACCGAGGCCCTTGCAGATGTTGCCGATACGGCCGAGCGCGTGGCTGTCCTGACCGCCGGTCATGCCGGTGGTGCTGTTGTCGAGGATGAGCACGGTGATCGGGGTGTTCTCGTAAATGGCATCCAGCAGGGAGGTCATACCGCTGTGGGTGAAGGTGGAGTCACCGATGACGGCCACACAGGGACTCATGCCGGCGTCGGCAGCACCCTTGGCCATGGTGATGGAAGCACCCATGTCAACAGTGGTGTAGATGGCCTTGTAGGGCGGGAGGGCACCGAGGGTGTAGCATCCGATGTCGGCGAATACCTTGCCGGGGCCGTGTTCCTTCATCGCCTCGTTCAGTGCGAGGTAGGTGTCGATGTGGGGGCAGCCGTTGCAGAGCGCGGGCGGGCGGGGAGCGACGATCTCCGGGACGGGCGTGCCGTAGCTGTCGGGCATTCCGAGGGCCTTGGCCACAAGGTTCGGGTTGAGTTCGCCGTCGCGGGGCAGGGTGCCATCCATACGGCCCTTGATGTTGCCCGTGCGGTTCAGCAGACCGCGGAGGTGGTCCTCAATCAGCGGATAGCCTTCCTCCACCACGAGGACGCTCTCGCATTCGTCCACCATCTTGGCCACGAGCTTCGCGGGGACGGGGTACTGCGAGATCTTCAGCACGGGGTAGGGGCAGGTGGTGCCGACGAAGTTCTCCATCAGGTAGTTGTACCCGATACCGGAGGCGATGATGCCCATCTTCTTGTCGGTGCCTTCTTTGTAGAAGTTGTATTTGGAGTTTTCGGCTTCGGTTTCAAAGTCGGCCTGTTTGGCTAAAAGGGTGCGGTAGTGGACGCGGGCGTTGGCGGGCAGAAGTACGAACTGCTTCGGGTTGGAGCAGACGTTGAGCTCGTTCTGCGGGCGGGCGGCGCGGCGTTCGACACCGGCGCGGGAGTGTGCCAGACGGGTGGTGACACGCAGTAGCACGGGGGTGTGGAATTTCTCGGAAAGTTCGAAAGCGTCGTAAGCCATGTCGTAGGCCTCCTGCTGGTTCGACGGTTCCATGGTGGGGATGAGGGCGAATTTGGCGTAGTAGCGCGAATCCTGCTCGTCCTGTGAGGAGTGCATCGACGGGTCGTCGGCGACCAGCACCACCAGACCGCCGTTGGCGCCGGTGATGGAGGAGTTCATGAACGGGTCGGCGGCCACGTTGAGCCCGACGTGCTTCATGCACACGAGGGCGCGTTTGCCGGCGTACGACATTCCGATGGCGGACTCCATGGCGGTCTTCTCGTTGCCGGCCCAGATGCTGTGGATGTGGCCTTCAGCAGCCTGCTTGGAGTTCTGGATGTACTCGGTGATTTCCGTGGACGGGGTGCCCGGATAGGCGTAAACCCCGGACAAGCCAGCGTCAAGTGCGCCTTGAGCGATGGCTTCGTCTCCCAATAATAGTAATTTAGCCATAAATATTTGATTTAAGATATTTTGATTGTGTTGTTATCGTGAAGGTTCGCAGTTGCGATTTGCGGGCGCAAAGTTACGGAAAAATTCTGTATCTTGGATTTGAAAGATTTGGAGATTTGAGAAATTTGAGAGATTTGAAGATTTGAAAGATTTGAGAGATTTGAAGATTTGAAAGATTTGAGAGATTCAGAAATAATTAGGGCGGTGGTGGGGGTTTGTGTGCAATTATGTTGTATTTTTGCCGCGCAATTCTCGGGCGGGTGTGGCGTAATTGGTAGCCGCGCCAGACTTAGGATCTGGTTCCGAAAGGAGTAGGAGTTCGAGTCTCCTCATCCGCACAAAATTTACCAAATCTTTTTATTCAAATTGTTTGTACCACAGGTCATAAGCAATTTGAAGGAGTAAGTCGGTATTATTGAAACTTTTTTTCCCGTAAAATTTTTTCGGAATTTGGCTGTTTACCCACCGTGAAAAAGCGGGATCAAAGCATAGGAAATGGGACCCGTTGTACGTCACCCTCCATGGAAGATACCATGCCGATTCGTCGTACCCGTGTTCAAAACGAAGGACCTCGCCATTTTTATTTGTGATTTCTACCGTAAACCATGTTGCCCCATCAATGCAGAACCATCCGATGTTCTTGGTAAGAAACTTGTATAAGGTTGCTTCATTCATTGTGTCAATTCGTTCTGCTACGGAAAGGTAGAATTCTTTAACATGTTTAAGGGAATCGTACCATCGCTGGCAACTGATTTCTGTAGGCATGTTAAGCTGTAAGAAATCCACGTTCTCCACTATTTGAGCATAATGTTTCTTGTCTTTTGCAGTGATTTTGAACTCCGCAATGGAGGGACCCTGTTCTGGCTTCTGGTTGATGTTGGAAATAATATTTTGTAATTCTTGAATATTACTCTTAGGGTGGTAGATTAGTTGCCTTCGTTTTGTTCGCGTTATGTAATGCTTTGGTTTGGATACGGGTCTCAAGAAACACCGTTTGTTCATTTCGGTTCTGATAATACGTCTTCGATGCATTTTTTTCAGATATTGTTTTGCGTCGAAGGACAACCTCCGATTTGAGGTCAGAATGGTTTGTTCTACACGCAAGGTGCTGTCATTGATGGCGATGATGTGGATTGTGTCTTCGCGCAGATCGCAAGTTCCTGAACAAATATATACTTCCGTAATGGGTGTGGATAGAAAGCCTTGTAAGGGAGCTGTGTCCTGCCCGTGCAGAGAGGTGGCAAGGGCGAGGCATAACAGAAGGAGCAGGCAGCGGGGTTTCATGATGGTGTCGTAAACTAATGACGATGCAAAAGTACGATTTTTCCTTCAACGTGGTTGGGGTGAGTGATTGATTTTTAGCTCTTTTTCTTCCAGTCCTAATTCCTCACCATTCCGCCAGCCGTTAGGCGGGCGGAATCTTTTATCTTCCGCGGCATCATCGTCCCCTCTTTTCCGTATCTGCCGCCCGTGCCGCGGACAGCCGCACGAGGCCATCTCGCATCCCCAGATTGCGGCCTGCGGCCTTATCTGGGGTTATTGAAACATCACCTCTCCGAGGTGAGTGCAAATAAATCAATACTTCCAGAAATATGGTGCGAGTTCGAAGTTACACGCCGCCTTGCGATTTTTGCCGTTAAGAAATTGTGTCGTTTCGAGCGTGAAGAAACGCGATCTGTCCGAAGCAGCGCGAACGGAGTGAGCGGTGCAAGTTTTCGCGTTTTAGCGAGAAGCGGCCAATTTTAGGTAAAAATCGTGCAGCGGCAAAGCGCATTTCTTTTCGTCTATTTTCTTTGGGCAAGAGCAAAGAAAATGGACAAACATAACCGTAGGTATAAATATACGATTTAGAGGCTGACAAAACCAGTAGTGTCTTGTCGCCATTCTATTTTGGGGCAACATTACCCCAAAAAAAGTCCCTTCACTATGACGGGATAGCGAAAGGACACTAGTATTTTATATGGCTTAACCTTCCCTACTTCAAATGGCTGTCGAACCAGTCGATGAAGTTGCGGTGCCAGAGGAGGCTGTTTTGCGGTTTCAGCACCCAGTGGGTCTCGTCGGGGAAGTAGAGGTAGCGGGCCTCCAAGCCGCGCATCTTGGCGGCGTTGTATGCGGCCATACCCTCGGAAGCCACGATGCGGAAGTCGAACTCGCTGTGAATGACGCAGATGGGCGCGTTCCATTTGTCAACATACAGGTGCGGCGAGCAGGCGTAGCTCTTCTTGATCTGCGGGTTGTCCCAATCCCAGTAAGGTCCGCCGAGATCCCAGTTGTCGAACCAGAGCTCCTCGGTTTCAAGATACTGCTGCTCGAAGTTGAACATGCCGTTGTGGGCCAGCAGCACCTTGAAGCGGCGGCCGTCGGCATAGCCCTTCACGTCGTAGTTGTGGCCGGCGAGCCAATAGACGCTGTAGCCGCCGAAGCTTGCGCCGCACGCCCCGAGACGTTCCTTGTCAATCTGTTTCACGCTGTCCGTGAAGAAGTCCGCCGCACGCATGTAGTCCTGCATGCAGAGTCCGCCGTAGTCGCCGCTGATCTCCTCGCACCACTCCGTGCCGAAGCCGATGGTGCCGCGGCGGTTGGGCGCGATGATGAAGTAGCCGGCCCCGCTCATCACCATGAAGTTCCAGCGGGTGCTCCAGAACTGGCTCACCATCGACTGCGGACCGCCCTCGCAATAGAGCAGCGCAGGATAGACTTTGGTGCTGTCGTAATCGTAAGGATAGATTAGCCACGTGAGCATCTTCTGGCCGTCAACGGTGGTGATCCAGTGCTCCTCCACCTTGCCCATCCGCACCTGCGACAAAACCTCGTCGTTGATGGCGGTGAGTTTCTTGCCTTCGGCCTTGTCGTCGCTGAGGTTATAGACATACACCTCCGACGGGTACTGGATGGAGACCTGGTCGGCATAGAGCTTGTCGCCCACCAGCTCGAAACCGTGGATGTCGTGGTAGCCGTGGGAAATCTGGCGGAAGGTCTTGGTGGCGGGATCGCAGGCGAAGATTTCGTCCATGCCGCGGTAGTTCACCACACCCAGAATCTCTTTGTCGTCTTCCGTCCAGCTGATGCCAGTGAAGTTGTAGTCGAAGTTTTCCGACATATCGGTGCGCTCGCCGGTGGTGAGGTCAAGCACCATCAGGCGCAGTTTGTCGCTTTCGTAGCCGTCGCGTTCCATGCTTTCCCAAGCGATGTACTTACCGTCGTGGCTGAAGACAGGGTTCTGGTCGTAGCCCTTGATATCCTCGCAGAGGTTGCGGGTGGTGCCTTTCTCAATGTCATACAGGAAGATGTCGCTGTTGGTGGAATGGGCGTAGTCGGCGCCAGTTTTCTTGCGGCAGGTGTAGGCAATGGTCTTGCTGTCGGGGCTGTAGTTATACTGCTCCACGCCGCCCCACGGACGCATCGGACACTCGAAGGTGCTGTCGATGAGGCAGGTGGCGTTATCCACATCCACCTTTTTGCCGTCAAAGTTAGCGAGGAAAATTTGCGGGTACTCGTCCACCCAGCAGTCCCAATGGCGGTACATCAGGTCCTCGTTGATGCGGCCGGTGGTTTTGTCGAGACCGTCGAACAGCTTGTCAATGTGGCCGGGACGGACCACCTGCTTGGTGGAGATGAAAACGATGGACTTGCCGTCGGGGGCCAGCTTGAAGCCTTCCAGCCCGTTCTCGACGGTGCCTAACGTTTTCTCGTTCTTGCTTTTCACATCCATGGCGATGATGTCGTTGTCGCGGCAGAAGAGCAGGGTCTTGTCGTCCTGCCACACGGGGTTGAATTCGCTGGCGGCGGTGGTGGTGAGGCGGACGGCCTCGCCGCCTTCAGTGGGCATCAGGTAGAGTTCGGCGTTGCCCTTGTTCTCCTCCATGCTGTAGTAGGTGAGGGTGTAGGCCAGCTGTTTCCCGTCAGGGGAGACGGCCGTTTCGCCCATCTTGCCTAACGACCACATCACCTCGGGGGTGAACTGGCCGTTGTTGACTTGTACTTCGGGTTTTCCGATGACGTTCTCATCGGTTTTCTCTTTTTTGTTGCAGCTTGCGCAAACAATTAAGGATAAAGCAATTAAAAAATAGATTTTTTTCATATTTCAAAAATTTGATTTCAAAAAAAATTATTGGGCGGGTGCTGGCGTTTCGGCTGCATTGTTTTTCGCACGGGTCAGCTTACGTTCTTTCTTTTCGTTAGACAACTTGGCCAATTCGTTGATGTTGACCGAGAAATTGAAGAAGTTGGGGGTGGCGCCGGCGGCGTAGTGCGAGCGGGAGAAGCCGATACGGATGGAGTGGATGTCAATCATGAAACCGTAGGAAACGCCTGCCAAGGTGCGCTTCTGCGGGATGTACATCTCCTGCCGGCGGTTGTGGTTGTAGGAAACGAACAACGACAGGTACTTCACGGGGATGATTTCGATACCGACCGTGAGATGGCGGAACATATTGTCGAAAAACTGCGCTGCCTTCGACGGGTAAATCGGACTTTCCGTCATCACATCGTACTCCAAAAGCGGGTCTTTTTCGCCCACATACCGCATATCCCAACGGTAGAGATGATGGAGGGAGATATGGTACCTTACGGGGATGAACTTGAACTTTTGTGAAAAAGCAAGTTGTAGGTCAAATGGAATTTTCTCGAACTGCCCCGGCACGTAGTTGACGATAGGGGAGCCGATGTTGCGGGCGAGCAGCGAAAGTGCCAGCTGTTTCTTCTGGTTTACGTAGGAGGCCGCCACATCCACCGCTATGCCAAACGATTTGTACGATTCGTATGTCGAATAGATGAGTTTCAGGTCGGCCCCGATGGTGAAGTTGCTGTCGAGCTGCCGTCCCCACGCCACCGTGGCCGCATAGTCGCCGGCACGGAAGTAACCTTGGTCGTAGCCGCTTTCGTCGGTCATCGTGAACTTGCCGTAGTTGACGAACTGCATCCCGAAGGCGAAACTGCCGACTTTCTTGAACGTGTGGGAGTACATCGCCGATCCGTAGGCCGCATTGGAGAAATAGTCCACCGCACTCACTTCCAGCGCCGTATGGTGCCGCTGTCCAATCATTGACGGATTGTACAGAATCAGCGACGGGTCGTCATCGTAAACGGCCAGCAAGGTGCCGCCCAATGCCGCCTGTCGGCTGGACGTGTTGAAATTCAAGAAATTGTAGATATATTTGCCGCCCACCTGCGACCAACCCATCATCGGGATGATCAACCACAATACTAATATTGTATAAATTCGGCGGTTCATTAGTTACAAGTTTGTCAAGTTACAAGTTTATCAAGTTTAGAATCAGATGGTGATGAGTGAAACGGCGGCGGTGACGGCCACGCCTTCGCCCGCCCCGACGAACCCCATCTTTTCGTTGGTTTTCGCCTTCACGCAGACAGCGGTGGTGGGCACGCCCATCAGTTCGGACAAGCGGGCACGCATCAGCGGCTTGTAGTCGGCGAGTTTCGGTTTTTCAAGGATGATGGTGATGTCGGCGTTGTTCACCCGCCAGCCCTCCGAACGGAGCAGCTCCACGGTCTTTTGCAGCAGGAGGGTGCTGTTGATGCCCTTGTAGGCGGGGTCTGTATCGGGGAAGTGGGTGCCGATGTCGTCGAGGGCGGCGGCCCCGAGCAGTGCGTCGCAGAGGGCGTGGATGACGGCGTCGCCGTCGGAGTGGGCCACGCAGCCGCGATCAGACGGTATCCGCACCCCGCCCAGAACGAGCGGCAGCCCTTCCGCCAAACGGTGCGAATCGTAACCGAACCCGACCCTGAACTGTTCCATACTGCGTAAAATGATTAATGGTTAATGGAGCGTTTTTTAGTTACAGTTGCACATTTTATCAAGTAGGAAGCAAGGGCTTTTGTGTCGCTGGCAGGAGGTATTCCTTTGTTCCCTTTTTGCGAAAAACACAGAATTGTGACACATAGGCTACTTTATAGTCACATCCGTAATATTGAATGTGAAAGTATATTCATTTAGAACACCTTCAATAACTACAGGTAGTACAACGGTCAAATTTTTGCCAATAATTCTACTTTGTCGTATTTCGTGGTCTGATGAAAAGGCAGGGAGAATATTATTTACTTGCCACCCTTCATCATAATAGATACCATTAGCGAGAGTCAGATACTCCACTTTAGTTGCCCCTTTTGGTATATATGATGGAATATGAATGTTATTTGTTTCAGAATACTTTATCTCTGAATTTACAAGTCGAGAACAAATTCCATTCTGATTAATATATACTGCTCTATCCCAAGGTATTTCAATGGTGTGGTCTGATTTATTTCTGATGACAACATTTATGAATTTAAAATCAAATGTCCAACGAATTTTTATGTATTCGTCTTCAAATGAGCTTTGTTCTACAGAAATAACTTTTGTCTCACTATATTGATTGTGCACATCTATTGGCTTTGCTACTTGCCTCATTGATAATGTGTAATTGGGCATTGGGGTTACACACGATGAAAACAATAACCCACAAATAGCAATGATGAGAAATACCCGTTTAATCATAGTGAAGTATGAGCTAATTCATTCTGATTCGTCCGCTTCCGCTTGACGGTTTTCCCATCTGTTCCTTGCCTTGGTTCTTGATGTCGTCCTTCTTGAAGGAGGCGAAGTCGAAGGTAAGGGTGAAGCGGAGGGTGTTTTCAAGCGGGTGGTGTTGGTCAACGGTGAAAAGGTAGGCCAGATCCAAGCCGAAGATGCTATAGTGGATACCTGCACCGATGGTGATGAACTGGCGGTTGCCTTTGGTGGGGTGCTCGAAGAAGTAGCCGGCACGCACGAACAATAACTTGCGGTAGCTGTACTCCAAGCCTACCGACCAGTTGACCTCGTGGAACTCTTCCAAAGCACCGCCCGGTGCATCGGCAAAGGACTGGAAAATACCCTGTGCTACAGACACATCCGGATTCTTTCCTGCCGCAATGATGGGATTGTTGGCGGCATCATATTGAATACGGCCGTTGCTGTCAGTTGCATATACGGGCGGGGTGGGCACCAGCAGTTTGTTCACTTCCACACCGGCCATTAAGGTGTTGTATTCATCGAAATCAACGGCATAGCTGACACCAAGTCTCAAATTGGTGGGGAGGAAGTCGCGGCGGAGGGTTCCGGAAGAATAGGAGATCTTGTTACCGATATTGGAGATGTTGAGACCGGCGCGGAGGGTGCTGTTCATCTTGCTGTTGCCGAGGGCGAAATTCTGTTCATAGAACAGCGATACGTCGGCGGCACCGGCCAAACCGGCGTTGGTCTCCTGACCTTCCACAAATTGTCCGGCGGTGAGGTTGGAGTAGATGAAGCGCGGGGTGAGGGCGATGGAGAGCTGGTCAATCAGCTTGCGGCTGTAACTGAGGTCGATGGCGAATTCATTCGGCTTCTGGGTCCCCATCGGAGCCCCGTACATGTCGGTGAACTGGATGTCACCCAAGGAAAAATAGCGGAGGGAGAAGGAGAGTGCGTCGTAGTCGGTAATCTTCCAATAGGCACCGAGGTAAAGCAGGTTGATGTCGTTCACCAATTTGCGGAGCCACGGGCTGTAGGAGATGGATACACCGAAAATATTCTTGTTGAAGACATACTTGGAGGGATTGTGGTGCTGGGAGTTCGCATCGGCGGAAGTGGCGACTCCCATATCACCCATTGCACCGGCGCGGGAGTCAGGGGCGACTAACAAAAACGGAACCGCCGTAGTAATTGTATTTAACTCTTGTCCAAGATAATTGTGGCCGCCGCCACCAGGAATGACTTGAGAATATGCAGCAGTGCAGCCAAAGGCGGCAAGGAGCATCAAGCAGAAAATTTTTTTCATCAAAAAGTTTTTTTTGGTTCAAAATAAAACATCTATGCTTAACGCAAAAACGATACCATTATTTTATAGGATAACAATTTTTTCAAACTTTTCGGCCTGTTTTCCGTCGGGGGTACGCACTTTGAGGCGGTAGAGATAGGTGCCGCGTCCGAGGCGGTCGCCGAAGTCGTCGCGGCCGTCCCACGGGATCGGGCGGCTGCGGAACCCTTCCGTCACCTGCTGTGTGTTGATGGTCTTCACCACCTTTCCCGAAATGGTGTATATGGTGATGAGGATGTCGAGTTCCGTGCCGGGCAGGTTGTGCTCGAAAAAGAAGGAAGTGCTGGTAGTGAAGGGGTTGGGGTAGTTGAGCACGTGGTCAAGTACGGGACCCTCGTCGTTCACCACCACAAATTCCAGCTCGCTTTCGGAAACGTTGTTGAGGATGTCCCACGCCCGCACTTTCACCGTGTGGGCTCCGGCCGCCAGCTTCTCGTAGGGGTACCGCACGGCACCTCGGTTGAAACTGTCGCGCTCCGCCTCGTAGTAGTTGTTCAGCACCGCCTGTTCCTTGCCGTCGATGATGGCGATGAGGTCGTGGCCGATGCCGTTGCCCGTGGTGTTGATTCCGTAGTCGTCCTTCAGTTTCACCAGCAGGGTGGGGGAGGGATTCACCGTACCGCCATTGACGAAATTCTCGTCGTTCATATAAAGCTCTATTTCAGGGCCTTTGCTGTCGGTGATGGGTGTGTCGCTCATACCGCCGATGACGGCCTCGCGGAATGAGCCGGCGGCTTCGGAGCGGTTGCTGTAGGCGTAGTAGCTGATTTTTCCGTTCCCGTACAGATAATTGATGTCTTTCGGTAAGATGAAGGAGAAGGAGAAGCGTCCGTCCTTCACCGTCACGTTCCCCTTGAAAAGGACACTCTTCTGCACTTGGAACTCAAAGTAATTGCTGCTGGGATCATTCTGAAGGGTGTGCTCGGTCACTTTCTTGTCGTAAACGGAAGGATAGAGCCCTCCGTTAAAGTCAGGCAGGAAGTTGCCGTAGTTGTCCTCGATGTGACCGCTGACCGTGACACGGGAGAGGGCGCGGAGCGTGTCCATGTCGCCCGTTATGGCAATCCCGTTGATGGAGTCTGTGATGACGTTGTAGAGCGGGATGGCGAGGCGCATGGCAGGATCCCCCATCACGTAAATCATGTTTTTGAAGTCGTCGGCGCCGCCGGTGGCGTTCTTGGTGATGCGGTTGGCCTCGCCGATGGTGATGGGCTTGTGGTCGTCACGGTCGAACACATGTGCGAAAAAATTCTGGCCGTAGGCTTGGTTGCTGGAGGTGAAGGCTACGCGGGAGGTGGTGACGAGCCCCGCTACGCCGCCGTTGGCATTGAGGAAAGCCAATTCTGCCGGCGACACTAAAGCGCGGTCGTACCAGCCGAGCTCGCATGTCAGCGTCACCATCCACGGCAGGTTGTAGCGGTTGCCCCACTTGTTGATGTCGGTCAGCTCGATAATGCGCTCGTGCGCCCAGCCGTTCTTGCCCCCGTGCCCGAAGTAGGAGAAGAGGAGGCATCCGGCGTTGATGCGGTTATTGATGGCCTTTGTCACTTCGGGGTAGCGGGCGGAGGAGGAGTAGGTCACCTGCTCGTAAGCGTCCAAATAAATCTTCTCGATGTTGATGTCGGGGTTCGCTGTTTCGGCGGTGGTGGCGGCGAGTTCCGCAGCTGCAATGTGTGTGTTACTGTCCTCATCGTCCCCCACAAAAGTGGCGATGTTCTTCCAGTTGCCAAAATTGCAGGTGGTGTTCGCCCCCAGAATCTCGCGTGAGGCGTAGCGGATGGTCTTGTCCACGGCAGTTCGGGCCTGCGCTTCGGTGGAGACAGGAAAACGCCCCACCGCCACATCCACCATGCCGCGGCTTCCTGCTCCGTCTCTGTCGTCCAAGATTCCGAAATAGTCATCGTTGGAGCGAAGTGCGTATTCGTTCAATATGCTGACACTTTGGTAGTTGGGTACGAACAGCTTGCAGGTTCCCTCAATT
>CAMVOL010000036.1 GCA_947169105.1 uncultured Bacteroidales bacterium
CATAGCCGGAGAACTCCTGTCCTAACGTCAGCGGGGTGGCATCCATCAGGTGGGTGCGTCCTATTTTGACGATGGTGGCGAACTCCTCCGACTTGGCTGCCAGCATGTCGTGCAGCTGCTGCAACGCCGGCAGAAGTCCCTGCTGCGCCCACAGCAGCGTGGCGAGGCGCAGCGCCGTCGGGAAGACATCGTTGGTGGATTGCGACTTGTTGACATCGTCGTTAGGATGGACGAAACGTTCAAGTCCGCGGATTTCGCCGTTCTTCAGGATTTCAGCGCGGTTGGAGACCACCTCATTGACATTCATGTTGGTCTGCGTGCCGGAGCCGGTCTGCCACACGGGCAGCGGGAACTCGTCGGGCAGCGAGCCCTCCATAATCTCGTCGCAGCACTGGATGATGAGGTCGCGCTTCTCTTCCGGAAGCACGCCGCAGTCGCAGTTGGCGCAGGCCGCGGCCTTCTTCACCACGGCGATGCTGTTAATGATTTCCGTCGGCATCAGTTGCATGCCGATGACAAAGTTGAGGCGGGCGCGTTCGGTCTGTGCTCCCCAGAGGGCCTCTGCGGGGACCCGGACCTCGCCCAACGAATCCTTCTCTATCCGATATTCCATAACAATAGTGATTAACGGGGGGCAAAAATACGATTTTTTAGTCGGTATTTTTTTTATTTTTGCACCCTGATTTTTATTAGAATAAAAACCTACTAAAGTGCAAAAAATCAAGAATATAGCCATCATCGCCCACGTTGACCACGGTAAAACGACCCTCGTGGACCGCTTCCTTTACCAGAGCAACCTCTTCCGCAAGGACCAACAGACGCAGGAACTGCTGCTTGACAACAACGACCTGGAGCGTGAGCGAGGCATTACCATTCTTTCTAAGAACGTTTCTGTAAGATACAAGGATTACAAAATCAACATCATCGACACTCCCGGCCACAGCGACTTCGGTGGCGAAGTGGAGCGCGTGCTCAACATGGCCGACGGCGTCCTGCTGATTGTGGATGCTCTCGAAGGCCCGATGCCGCAAACCCGCTTCGTGTGCCAGAAGGCCATTGAAATGGGGCTGAAGCCCATCGTGGTCATCAACAAGGTCGATAAGCCCAACTGCAATCCCGAACTGGCGCAGGAGGCCGTTTTTGAACTGATGTTCAACCTCGGTGCCACCGACGACCAGCTGGACTTTCCCACGGTTTACGGCTCCGCCAAGCAGGGATGGATGGGTCCCGACTGGCAGCACCCCACCGAAGATGTCAGCTACCTTCTAGACAAAATCATCGAGTGCATTCCCGACCCGAAATGCGAGGAGGGTTCACTCCAGATGATGATTTCCTCCCTTGACTACTCCTCCTACGTGGGCCGTATCGCCATCGGCAAGCTCAAACGCGGCACACTCGACTGGGGGCAGAACGTCACCCTTGTCAAGAGAGACGGCACCCATGTGCAGTCCAAAATCAAGGAACTCTATGTATTTGAAGGACTTGGCAAGGAGAAGATGAAGCAGACCATCTATCCGGGCGAAATCTGCGCGGTGCTCGGTCTGGACAATTTCGACATCGGTGACACCATCGCCGACATCGAGAATCCGGAGCCGCTGCCCTCCATCAAGGTGGACGAGCCGACCATGAGCATGCTGTTCACCATCAACAACTCGCCGTTCTTCGGCAAGGAGGGCAAGTATGTCACCTCCCGCCACATCCGCGACCGTCTCTATCACGAACTGGAGAAGAACCTCGCCCTCCGTATTGAGGAGACCGACTCCCCCGACCGTCTGAACGTGTTCGGCCGCGGTATCCTGCACCTCTCCGTGCTCATCGAGACCATGCGCCGCGAAGGGTACGAGCTGCAGGTGGGACAGCCGCAGGTCATCATCAAGGAGATCAACGGCGAAAAGTGCGAACCCGTGGAACAGCTCACCGTCCTCGTGCCGGAAGAGTTCTCCAGCCGCGTCATTGACTACGTCTCGCGCCGCAAAGGCACCCTCACTTCCATGGACACCATCGGCGACCGCGTCCACCTCAACTTCGAGATCCCGTCACGAGGCCTCATCGGACTGACCAACCAAGTGCTGACCGCCACCGAAGGCGAAGCCATCATGTCGCACCGTTTCATGGAGTTCCAGCCGTGGAAGGGCGATATTCCGGGCCGTCACTGTGGCGCCCTCATCTCCATGGAAACGGGCCAGTCGTTCCCCTACGCCATCAACAAACTGCAAGACCGCGGCTCCTTCTTCATCGAACCCAATGATATGGTTTACGAAGGACAGGTCATCGGCGAGCACATCCGTCAGGACGACCTCGTCATCAACGTCTGCAAGTCAAAGCAGCTTAGCAATATGCGTGCTGCCGGCTCCGATGAGAAGATGCGTATCGCGCCAGCCATCAAGTTTTCCCTTGAGGAGTACATGGAGTTCATCGCCAACGACGAATACTTGGAGGTGACACCAAAATCGTTACGAGTCCGCAAGATCATCCTCAACGAACTTGAACGCAAACGCGCCAAACAGAGAATGCAAAGCAGCGAAGAATAACAGGCAAAGGTCGTCCATCGGGCGGCCTTTTATCAAAATACCCCAGCCCTAAACCAAACTACCATGGAAGAGGAAATCAGAAAATGTGCGGAGCTGCTCCGCGACGGAAAAGTGATCATCTACCCCACCGACACCGTCTGGGGCATCGGCTGCGACGCCACCAATGAGGAGGCCGTGCGGAGAATCTACACCATCAAGCAGCGGCAGGAGAGCAAGAGCATGCTGGTACTGATGGAGAAGTTTGAAAGAGTTCCGCTATACGTCGAGCGTATTCCGTTGGTTGCATGGGACTTGGTTCCGTTCACCGAGCGTCCGACAACCTACATCTATCCGGGTGCCCGCAACTTCGCCAAAAATATGATTCCCGCCGACGGCACCATTGCCATCCGCATCGTCAAGAACAGCTTCTGCCAGAAGCTCATCAGCGCGTTAGGGAAACCCATCGTCTCCACTTCCGCCAATATCTCCGGAACAACGGCTCCTGCTACCTTCGGCGACATCTCCGCCGACATCCGCAACGCCGTCGATTACATCGTGCCCGAGTCCTTCTCCGACTCCACCGACTTCAAGCCATCGCGCATCATCAAGTTCATGGACGACTACAACTTCTGTATCGTGCGGGAATAGGGGTCAGGTAACAGGTAATAGGTATTAAGTTTGAAGAGCGGCAGACGGTAGTACTGCTGCTGATAGGGCCTGCGGTTGGATTTCTTGCAGGAAATTATTCTTTCACGAACTTCTGAGTGAAAGTTCTTCCTTCGTTATCTGTCAGTTGCAGCAGGTATAGCCCCGTCTTCAGGTTGCTGACATTGAGATTCTTTGCCTCTCCGTTGTGACAATCCACCACTCTTCCGAACATATCGAAAATACGGTACGAAGCCATCGTACTTGATTCGGGCATCACGACCGTGAGGGTTGTGGACGCAGGATTAGGATAAATCTGGAAATCAGTAATTTCCTCTGAAGGAATAGCCGCCGGAACAGGAATCGGGGCACCGACCACCGGACGGATCATCGGCGTGCCTTTCAGGAACGACTCACACCATTGGTTGGTCGTCTTATAAAGAACATGCGCCCGTGCGTCGGTGTTCTGGTCGAAGCCGAGGTTCAACTGCACCGAATGGTTCTGGTAGAACCCGACATAGAAGATGCCGTCGATGGCGACAGGCTCGTCGAGCCGGTAGGTCACGAAATCGGAGATGGGGTCGGCGTGGGCGGGCAATTCGTGCTGCTGCTCATACAGGACTGCGCCCGGACGGTTACCGTTCTCGCCCCACACCATCAGGGTAAACTCCTCAAAATTGTCATCGTCAAGGACAGAGTTGAACCACATCTGGACGGCACGGAGCGTGTCCGGCTGCGCCAGTTTGAAACGCATGGCGAAATATGCCTCGGGAATGGTCATGGTCGAAAGGATGCTGTAACCAGCTTCGGCGGTACCATCGTCGTAAGCATAGTAGTTATTGAACTTCTGCTCGAAGATGCAGGTGTCGTTGCAGCGGCGGTCATCGCCCGTACCCACCTCCTGGAAGATGTGGGTAATAATGAACGTGGCACTGTCGGCGTTGTCTGTCGGCAAACTATTGAACGAAAACGGCGGTTTATCGTGCTGATGTTGGGGCGTTTGGTGAAGCCCGTTGTCATAATAGGGATACGAATTTTCGTTATTGGTCGTATAGCTCGCCACCTGTGTGCCGCCCACCTTGCGGATATTGTAGGTATAGTCGCTATTTTTCACATTTTGCGAAAGATTGGACATCTTGTTGTCAAAGGCGCTGGCAAGGTCGCTGTCGCGGTACTGCGACCACGGCATGGCCTGATACTCTTTCAGTATGGAGGTGGTCGGCATCACGAAAGCCAGATCATTCGGATAGAGGTCGCCCTCCGAACGATTCACATCCAAACGCACATAGTCGATGTTCCACTGATCAACGTTACTGGCCCACCCCACAATGCCGTTATCCTCCAGACTGGCAAGGTTGCGGAAGCGGAACTGGAAGTTGCTGACAAACCAACGTGGATCGGTAATCGGAATCATCACCTGCTTGAAATACTCCAGAGGATTCTCCGCGATCCAGTTGTCAAGGAGTTCTCCAGGGGCACTCCAGATATGTGCCCAGTACATTTCAGGCCCATATAACATATTACAGGGCAACGAAATAAGGTCGCCCGGGAAAGCGGCATGGTCAAAAATGTAATAGTCTTCTGGCAGGAAAGGGTTGAAGAGCGTGTCCCCGATGACGTAGGTTTCGCCTTCACCGAGGTAATAGTCGCAATATTCGTAACCGATGAACACGGTGTCGCCGGTGGCGTAGCCAAACTCAAGGATGAGCGAGTCGCGGCCTTCAGGACGGTTGCCTAGGCGCTCCCATTCCACGCCGGAAAGCGAGCCGCCGGCGGGCTGGTAGTAAAAACTAAAGTACAATGAATCGCTCACCCTCATCTCACGGTTAAGGGTAAAATTGTAGTCCATCCTTATGGGCAGCGACGTAAGGCAGTCGGCACGGAAGCCCGCACCATCGGCATAGGCATACACTCTGCCATTCTCGTCAAGGGCGTCAAGGGTGGCCACACCCATCGTGGGCGGCTGGATGGCGAAAGTTCTGTTGACGAAAGCGTAACGGTCTTGCCAAAGGGCAGGATTAGGATAGCCGATATAATCTGAAAAATCGTCCACAAACGGCAGGTGAAGCTCCTGTTCGGCTCGGGTCGGCTGTCCAAACGTGTGTTTGGCGGCCT
Organism: uncultured Bacteroidales bacterium; assembly: GCA_947169105.1. Classification (GTDB taxonomy): domain Bacteria; phylum Bacteroidota; class Bacteroidia; order Bacteroidales; family WCHB1-69; genus UBA1756. Next base: position 5,271 of record CAMVOL010000036.1, read on the forward strand.
CACGGGCAATGGCCTTGTTCACGCGAAGGCCAGTCAGTACCTCCTGCGCCTGCATCTGGGCAAAAAAAATGGTCAAAGAAAAGAGAACGCAGAGCGTTTTTATCCAGTTTCGGGTCATTGGTTACAATATTATTATACAACTAAACATTAACGCACAATTCCAAAAGTTGTTGTAAGCATCGCCAAATAAATTAATTATTGACATACAAGCCATTAGAATAGTGCAGATAGAGGGCTACTCCATATTGTAATAGAAGCCTTCACCGTCCTCCGCATCGGCATCATAGTCGATGTTGATGTCATCCATACGGCGGCGCAGGCTGTCGGGCACAATGTCAGTGAGGCGCGCCCCCACCTCCAGCGTAATTTTGGAACCCTTGTTGATGACGGTTCCTTTCGTGATGGGACGGCCTTTGTAATACTGTTCCAACACGAGGTTCACGTTGTCGCTTTCGGTGTAGATGACCTTTTCGAGGACGAGGCCGTTGTTCTCAAGGATGGTTATGGCTTGACGCAGAGTGATGTCGCCGGCAAGTTGCGGCATGGCGACAGTGGGCGGCACGGTGGAGGAGCAGGTGAGATAGACCTTCCGGCCTGACTTCACCATCTCGCCCGGAAGCGGATCCTGTTCCAAGACCGTTCCTTCCGGTTTCTCCTTGTTATAAAGGACATTACGGACGACAAAAATAAATCCGTCCGGATTGGTGGCCATCAGCGAGTCGGAGTTGCGGTCAATATAGTCCGGCATCTCGAACTCGGAGCCGTGACGGGTATAGGCATCCAGCCCAAAAATGGCGGCAATAATCAATATAAGGGTAAGGATGACGGCCAGAACGAGGTGGAAGCCCAGCCGCTGCGGTCGAAAAAAGTCTCTAATTGCACTCATAACCAATAGGATAGCTACCTGATGACGATTATTATTATAAGGCGGCAAAAATAGTAAAATTTGGCGAACTGACAGCGGCAGGAAAGGTCTGTTAATAAATGTTAAGCAGTATTTTTTCACAAAAAAAAACAGTATTTTTGCGCGTTCAAAGTGAAAATATCTAAATCATTATAAATTAAATAGTTTTATGGCAACAACTGCAGATTTTAAGAACGGATTGAACATAGAATTGAACGGTGAGCTTTGGACCATCGTCGAATTCCAACATGTAAAACCGGGCAAAGGCCCTGCTTTCGTGCGCAGCAAACTGAAGAACCTCCGCACAGGCCGTGTTTTGGAGAACACCTTCACCGCCGGTGTGAAAATTGACCTCGCTAACGTCGAGCGCCGTCCCTACCAGTTCCTTTACAAGGAGGGTGACGACATGTACTGCTTCATGCACACCGAGACTTACGAGCAGATCAGCATCCAAGAGGCACTTATCAACAACCCTGGCCTGCTGAAGGAAGGGCAGATGGTGGAAGTGCTGTATGATGTGAAGACCGACACCCCCCTCACCTGCGAGCTCCCGCCGTTCGTGGAACTGGAAGTCACCTACACCGAACCCGGCGTGAAAGGCGACACCGCCACCAACTCCGCCAAGAGAGCCACCGTGGAGACCGGCGCCGAAGTGTTCGTACCCCTCTTCATCGAGACCGGCGAACTCATCAGAGTCGATACCCGTACCAACAAATACGCTGAAAGAGTCAAATAATGCGGCTCCCCTCCCCCATATCCATCCATGACCTGCAGGCCATCATCCAAACTGACTTCACGGTGAAGGGTGACCCTGACAATGTCATCAGCGGCATCAACGAGATCCATTCCGTTGAGGAGGGCGACCTTTCCTTTGTGGATAACGAGAAGTACTACGACCGCATGCTCCGCAGCAAGGCGACCGTCATCCTCATCAACAAGGATACGGAGTGCCCCGCAGGCAAGACCCTGCTGGTCACCGCCGACCCGCTACAGGCCTACCTGAAAGCTGTACGGCACTACATCTCCTTCCATCCGCAGACCGAAATGATACATCCCACCGCGAAAATCGGCGAGGGCACCATCATACAGCCCGGCACCTTCGTGGGAGAGAACGTCGTCATCGGCAGGAACTGCATGATCCACTCCAACGTGAGCATCTATGCAAACTCCGTCATTGGCGACAACGTCATCATCCAGTCCGGATGTGTCATCGGCGCCGATGCCTGCTATTTCCAGAAGCGGCCTGACGGATGGCTGAAGCTCGACTCGTGTGGACGCACCGTCATCGGCAACGACGTGGAGCTCGGATGCCTCGTTTGCATCGACCGCGGCGTGTCCGGCGACACCACCATCGGCGACGGATGCAAGTTCGACAACTTCGTCCAGATCGGACACGACACCATCGTGGGCAAACGCTGCCTGTTCGGCGCACAGAGCGCCATCGCCGGCTGCACCGTCCTCGGCGACGAGTGCGTCATCTGGGCCAAGTCGGTGGTAAACAAGGACCTGCACATCGCTAACCGAACCATCATCTACGCCCTCTCCGCCGTTGACAAAAGCGTGACTGAAGAGGGTCAGACCCTGTTTGGGATGCCCGCCATCGAGGCCAACAAGAAATGGCGCGAGATGGTATATCACCGCCAGCTGCCCAACCTCTTCGAGGAGGTGAAACAGCTCAAGCAGGAATTGGAAACACTGAAATCACACCTCAGGGACAATTAATTGCTGACAAAAACAGCATCCTGTGCTGAAGTCATCAACCCTGTACTACCAAAAAGGCGCACCGTTTTACGATGCGCCTTTTATTATAATGATAATTTCGATTACAATTTATTTTCGTTATCAACCAACATCTGGTTCATCTTGTTGTAAGAGTTGACCATATAGATTTCATAACCCATGTAGAGCAGCCATGCGAGGATGACAAGGATGGCGACAAAGGTATGGTTGAGGTTGAGGAAGAACCCGCGGATTCCGAAGAAGACACCCATGTTGAGGAAGTCGGTGCCGGCGATGGGAAGGAACCAGTAGTTGAAGCAGACCATCAGTCCGCCGACCACGAGCGGGAGGATGCACTTGGCGAAGAGGTGCAGACCCCACCACAGGCCGATGAATTCCATCTGGTTATCATCGTCATCATTGGCAATTTCTTTGCTCTTCAGAATATATTTGGTCTCGTCCCAAAGTTCGGAGAACACGGAGCAGGGCTTCATCAGATTATAGACGGGGATACACCAGCCGAGGATGGCCCAGATGGGCTTGGTGCTCTTTTCCATCCACGGGGAGACGGCGTGCACGTTCTTCATGTTCCGGAACGACCAGAGGGCAAAGAGTACCACCTTGCCAATGAAAAGGAGGATAGTGATGATAATCATCACGTTATAGGCCATACGGGGCGACTTTGAGTCCTGTTCCAGCTGGGTGTAGGTGCCAATCAGTTCGGCGTTGGCGATACGGTTCATTTTCAGCGTGTCCGCAGCCTGTACCTGTGTCGTGGAATCAGTCGTGATGGCGGTCACGAAGCTATTGTACTGGTCCTCATCGAACTTGATGGCGTTCTGGAGGTCGTCCTTCACCTTCTTCTCCACCTTGCGGTCTTTCTCAATGACTTTATACTCAGCTTTCAAAGAATCAATCTTGTTGGTGAGAATACCTTTCTGCTCTGCTGCATTGTCAATTTTTTTCTGGCAGTCGCCAATAATCTGTTCCAGACGGAGGGAATCCTGAACGTAAGTGTCATAGACCGGCTTGGTGTTCTGGTATCGGACGTTCACCTTGTCAAAACGAATCAGAAGAATGACGGAGATGATGATACATACGGCAATGACCGCATCCAAAAGCATGGTCAGCTTGCCAAGACCTACATTGTTGGTGATTTTTTTCATACTAAAATGTTTTATAAAACACTATTTATTAATAACTTATAAATTTTCTTATAGATATTTATTATGAGGCGCAAATTTACAAGAAAATTCCAATCGGATTGCGCTTTTTGAAACTTTTTTTAAATGGATTTGTCAGCATAAAAAAAATTGAAAAAAATTCACATCCGCCACTAAAAACATAACAAGATTTTAGTATCTTTGCGGCCTTGTAAAATTTTGTATTATGGAAAAACGTTGGATACTCAATCCGGCTCCGGATGAAGGGGAAGTTGAGGAGTTTAGTAAACTTTTGTCCATCGAGAAACCGCTTGCCGCACTGCTCATCAACCGCGGCATCCGGACGATGGAGGACGCGGAACTTTTTTTCAACCCCGACATATCGAAGCTCCACGACCCCTTCCTGATGAAGGACATGGACAAGGCGGTGGAACGTCTTTCCAAAGCCGTCATTGACAACGAAAAAATCCTGATTTACGGCGACTACGACGTGGACGGCACCTCCGCTGTGGCGCTGGTCTATTCGTTCCTACGCGACATTATCGGCTCCGACTACAAAAACTACATTGAATACTACATCCCCGACCGCTACCTCGAAGGTTACGGCATCTCCGACCAAGGCATCGAATACTGCCACGCCAACGACTTCACCTTGCTGATTTCACTCGACTGCGGCATCAAGGCCAACGACAAGGTGGCCTTCGCCAACAGTTACGGCATTGACGTCATCATCTGCGACCACCACCTTGAGGGGGACGAAATTCCCGATGCTTACGCCGTCCTCGACCCCAAACGCAGCGGCTGCCCATACCCCTACAAGGAACTTTCCGGCTGCGGTGTCGGCTTCAAGCTCATTCAAGGCTATTGCAAGAAGTTCGACCTTCCCGACCAGCTCTGGCTGCAGCAGCTCGACCTCGTCGCCATCAGCATCGCCTCCGACATTGTGGCCATCACCGGCGAGAACCGTATCCTCGCCCACTTCGGGCTGATCATCATCAACCGCTGGCCCCGTGTCGGCATCAAGTCCATCATCGAACAGTCGGGCATAAAGATCCACTACCCTCCCACCGGCAACACCATCTTCAACCGCGAGATTTCCGTCACCGACCTCGTCTTCAACGTGGGTCCCCGCATCAACGCCGCCGGCCGCATCAACACCGGCCGCGAGTCCGTCAAGCTGCTCATCTGCGACGACGAGGACAAGTCGATGGACATCGGCAAGAACATCAACAGCCACAATGACATGCGTCGTGAGCTCGACAAGAAAGCCACCGGCGAGGCCATCAACGAGATCCTTTCCAACGACGACTTCCGTCACCGCAAGAGCATCGTGCTCTACAATCCCGGCTGGAACAAGGGCATCATCGGTATCGTCGCCTCCCGTATCGTGGAGGAGTTCTACCGTCCCACCATCATCCTCACCAAATCGACCGACGGTCTGATCACCGGCTCCGCCCGCTCCATCAAGGAGTTCAACATCTACAACGGCATCGACCACTGCGCCGACCTGCTCGAACACTTCGGCGGACACACCTACGCCGCCGGCCTCTCCCTCAAGGAGGAGAACCTGCAGGCCTTCATCGAAAAGTTCGAGAAATACGTTGCCGACAATGTCCAGGACGAAAGCGCCTTCATCCCCGAAATTGACGTGGACATGGAGCTCGACCTCACCGACATCACCAACAGTTTTATGGACAACCTCAAGCGGTTCGCCCCGTTCGGCCCCGGGAACATGGCCCCCATCTTCCTCACCCGCCGTCTCGTAGAGGAGGGCAACGGCAAGATTGTCGGCGAGAAGCACATCAAGATGCGCGTCTGCTACCGCGACCGCAACTGCCGCCCCATCGACGGCATCGCCTTCAACCAAAAGGAGAATTTCGACAAGATTACTTCAGGGAAGGAATTTGACCTGCTCTACCATGTGGAGGAGAACACATGGAACAATGTAACATCCATCCAATTGAATGTCAAAGACATAAAAGCTAGCGTCCAAGAAATTTAAGCAGCTTTACTGCTCCGTTGTCTCCGATTCAGCCCCTTCCGTCATATTGACGAAAAACGTAAAATTCACCCGTCCGTAGTTGCGGTGCTGGTAGAATTTCAGGTGCGATGAAAAGTCGTGCCGTTTATTGTGCTCCAGAATGAGCCAGCCGTCGGGCTTCAGCAGATTGCGTTCAAAAACCAGCTGCGGGATTTTTTCGATACCTTCCATATCGTAGGGCGGGTCGGCAAAGATGATGTCCACCGGCATTTTCTGGTGTTCCAGAAATTGGAAAGCATCAGCTTTTATCGCTGTGAGGTTCAGGTACTTCAGTTCACCTGCCATCTTCTTAATGAAGTTAACGCAGGGCTGGTGGATATCGACCGACAGCACCGACAGTGCCTCGCGGGAAGCGAACTCCAGACTGATGTTGCCCGTTCCTGCGAAAAGGTCAATGACCGTAACCGCATCGAAATAGAAGTAGTTATTAAGAATGTTGAACAGGCTCTCTTTGGCCATATCGGTAGTGGGCCGCACGGGGAGGTTATCCGGCGCTTTGATATGCCGCCCCTTATTCTTTCCGCTGATGATTCGCATAAAAAGATGTCGTTAAAAAGGTAACAGATTCAGGACCGTGTGTAGCATCACTTCCTTTCCGTCAGCCTTACGGACAGTGACGGGCAGCCTATCGCCGGCCCATTCCATATCCGGAAAGTACTGGTTCACAAAGTCGAAGGTCTTCTTCGGCTCGGGGAGTTCACCGCTGAAAAGGAGCAGGCAGTCGTCGGCTTCCACCTCGTGCTGGCGCAAGATGTTGGCAACCTGATAGACCACCTCGTCGTTGGTGGTGAAGGAGACAACACCGATGTAGGCAAGGCGATTGTAGCAGAACAGGATGCACTCTGCGGTATTGCCGTGGAAGAAGAGGAGCATCCGATGAGGCGCGCCGCCGTCGTTCAGCTGCAAATAACGGGTGAGAACTGTGGCGGTATGTTGGAAGAACGGAGTGAGACCTGCCTGTTTGAGCTGCTCAATTTTTCCTGCGGGGAAAGGATAGAGGGCGGTATAAGCATCCATGTCATCCTCCATAACCATATCGCTGTCAGATAGTTCCGAATGGATCTTAAAGAATTGCGAGGCGGGCGGCGCAAAAATCTCGTTCGGGACGAGAATGGGCGCGTTGGGGTGTACCACCACGCGCACGGATTGCGGCCCGTCGCCAAAGAAAATGCCGCATTCACGGAGGAGTGCGGTGAATGAGGCATTCTTATGGTTTTCAAGAAGGAAATTTCCGTCGGGCAATGCTTTCAGCATCGAGAAGCCGTTTGTGTGCAGTCCGACGGCCTTGTAGTTGGCGTTATTCTTCAGTTTTTCCATAATCGACCACTTCGATGGAGGGTTTCACGGTGTCGCCGAGCTGCACGCCGACGCAGTTTCTTCTCTCACGCATGTCGTTTTCGAGGCCGTTGTAGAAAATCTTGCCGAGGCCGCGGCTGATGAAGCCCTTTTCCGCCGGAATGGTGGACTTCTGCAGGTCATTCAGCATCACATCGACGGGGACGTAGATGGCGAATTTCTGTACGGTGGAGTCGGTGGTGCAGATTTCGATCTTGTACTTCTGGTCGTTGTACGGGATATACTGGAAGTCCTCCATTTTCACATAATCGCTATAATCGCGCTTTTTGTTGAGTTCGGCGAGGGTTTCCTCCATCTTTTCCTTGATGGGGACCTTGATCTCGACGGTTTCATAGTAGCCCTGTTTTTCTGCTTCTTCCATGGACAGACCTTCCGGGATGGTGTCGCTGGTGCGGCGGGTGGAGGTCACGGTGAAATGGCCGTTGGCATAGAAATCCTCCAAGTCCTCGATTTTGGCGGCGTACTCACCGTTCTCCTTTTTATAGAGTTTCTGAAGTTCGGCGATGGCGGTCAGACGATTGATGTTCATTTCACGTCTGGCGGTGTAAACATCCGCAAATTTCTTCGGACGGAGGATGGATTTGGTCGTCAGGAAGACGAAAATCAAGGCGATAACGATTAAAAGCGTGCTTACTAAAACTTTATTTTTCATATTTTGAAACTTATTTTACTCTAATACACAATAATTTCGCCATTTCATAAAAAGGCGGGCAAAAATACTAAAAAATACATTAGCGGAAATACCTTTCCGCGCTTTTTATCAAAAATATTTTATGTAAGTTTGCCGCTTGTTTTCAGATTATGTTCTATCTATTACAAAAGGACTTACGGTTTCAGATTTTCGTACTGTTGGCGCTGACGGGGCTGTTCTGCTACCAGCTGTTTGCCACGCCCGTGGCTTTCTGCCTGTACGATCCCGCCCTGCCCTACGCCCTTTCGCTTGACGAATGGACAGTGCTCCATCCGGCTGCCGCACGCGCCGGCATCCTTGTACTTTACTTGCTACAACAACTACTACTTTTTTCCTATTTCAAGAAGAACCATTTTGCCGACAATGAGACGCTGATCACCTGCATCGCTATGGCGATATTCATAGTGGCAAGTAACATCGCCTCGAACTGCACGCCCGTCCTCATCGCCAACACCGCCGCCATCGGGCTGCTGTGGCTGAGCGATGATTCTGGATCCCGCCATTTGAAAAGCCGGCTGCTGCTTGCTGGGACACTCATCGGCATCGCCTCCCTTTACGACCATGTGCTGCTTCTGCTTGCCGTCGCCGTCATCCTGATACTGGTCACCAACCGCCTCAACACGCTGAATGACATCTTCGTCGCCCTCATCGGAATTCTCATACCATATATATATGTAGCATCCTACCACTTTTTTGTCGGCAATCTGACGGACTACCTCACGTCGTTCTCCCATCTCTCACTCCGATTTCCGCTTTTTGACGCACGCCCGTCCCTCATAGCCATCATCTGCATCGTTGTCTGCATCGCACTGCTCATCTACATACTGGTGAAATTAAAATTCCGCTTTGACTACAAGCTGATTGTGGTCCGCAAGCGGTTTGCGAACACGCACTTTCTGTTCATTGTCACTATCGCCATTTTCATTCTCACAAACCTCCCGTTTCCCCAGTCCCTCGGTTACCTGTTCGTGCCTGTCGCACTCTATTTGGCCGCATACGCGCCCAGCCGCCGATTTTCCATCTCCAAAGAGGTAGTGTTCACGCTGCTCCTCACCGCCATCATCCTCATCGGATTGGGACTATAAGCATAAAAGCAATGATATTTTGCGTACCTTTGCCGCTTCGAAAATCAATTCACAAATAAATAATAATTGTATGAAACAGAGATTTTTTGCCGGCCTGCTCATTGCGGTTTTCTGCTTCCTTGCCGCAAGCGCCAACGCCCAAAACTACAAGAAGGAAACCTACGAGAACGACCCGATGAACGTGATCCATTATACGCTGGATAACGGTCTTCAGGTGTTCCTTTCCGTCAACAAGGATGTGCCCCGCATCCAGACCTACATCGCCGTGCGTGTGGGCAGCAAGAACGACCCGTCGGAATCCACCGGCCTTTCGCACTACCTCGAACACCTTATGTTTAAAGGCACCAACCACTTCGGCACCCTCGACTGGGCCAAGGAACAGGAGCAACTGAAGAAAATCGAGGCCCTTTACGAAGTGTATAACCACACCACCGACCCCGCCAAACGCAAGGCCATCTACCACGAAATCGACTCCGTTTCGTACGAGGCCTCCAAATACGCCATCCCCAACGAGTACGACAAGCTGATGTCCGTCATTGGTGCCCAAGGCACTAACGCCTTCACGTCCAACGATATGACTGTCTATCAAGAAGATATTCCTAACAACGAGCTCGACCGCTGGCTGATGATTGAGAGCGACCGCTTCTCCAACGCCGTCTTCCGCCTCTTCCACACAGAGTTGGAGGCCGTTTACGAAGAGAAGAACATGAGTCTGGCCAACGACGGACGCACCGTCTATGAGAAGATGAATGAAGCGCTCTTCCCGCACCATCCTTACGGGTTGCAGACCACTCTCGGCACCGTCGAACATCTGAAGAACCCGTCCCTGACGAACATCATCAAGCACTACACCACCTACTATGTTCCGAACAACTACTGCATCGCCATGTCGGGCGACTTCGATCCTGATGAAGCCATCCGTTTGATTGACAAATATTTCGGAAGAATCCAACCTAAATACATCCCCGATTTTACCTACGTAAAGGAGAAACCCATCCGTGAAGTGAAGACGGTGGAGGTTTATGGTCTGGAGGCGGAAAGCATGCGCATCGCCTACCGTATTGACGCGGGCACCGGTTCCCGCGACGTCCTTCTCGCCGAGATGACCGATGCCGTGCTGATGAACGGCTCCTGCGGCATCATCGACGAGAACATCAACCAGAAACAGTTGGCCCAGTACGCCGCCTCCGGCGTGGGCGACTTGAACGACTACGCTTACTTCCAGTTGGTGGGTATGCCGAAGCAGGGACAAACCCTCGAACAGCTGAAAGACCTTCTTTTACAGCAGATTGAGATTTTAAAATCGGGCGATTGGGACGAGGAACTGCTCACCGCCGCCATCAACAACCGCAAACTGCGCGACATGACCTCCCTCGAAAGCAACAGCAACCGCGCCATGAAGATGGCAATGGCCTACCTCGCCCACCAGAGCTGGCAGGATGTACTCAACGAGACTGAAAACATGAGCCAGGTCACCAAAGAGGACATCATCGACTTTGCCAACCGCATCTTCAAAAAGAACAACTACGTGGTGGTTTACAAGCGTCAGGGCGATCCGCGTGACGTACAGAAAGTTGACAAGCCCGCCATCACCCCCGTGGTCATCAACCGTGACGTGGAGAGCCAATTCATGAAAGACATCAAGAAAATCAACGTCAACCCCATTGAGCCGGTTTATGTTGATTTCAACAAGGATATGAAGAAGGGCAAGGCCAACGGCAACGAAATCCTATATGTGCAGAATACCGACAACACCCGCTTCCAGCTGACCTACCGTTATTACTACGGCAAATTTTACGACAAGAAAGCCGGTATCACCAACTCCTTCCTTGACCAACTGGAAAGCGAAAACCGCACATTGAGCCAGATCAACCGCGAGATGTACGACCTCGCCTGCTCCTACTCCATCGGCTTCGGCGACAAGTATGCCAACGTTTCCATCAGCGGCCTCAGCGAGAATATGGACAAGGCGCTGGCCATCGTGGAGGACATTCTTAACCACCCGAAAATTTCGGAAGAGTCCGTCCAGAACTCCATCAGCGATGTGCTGAAATCCCGCAACGATGCGAAATCGCGCCAGAACACCATCTTCCAGAATATGCTGCGCTATGTTTCATACGGGAAAGATAATATCCGTAAATATTTCGTAAGTAATGACGAGGTGCAGAAAATCACAGCACAGGATGTCGTCAACCAAATCAAGACGATGACCTCGCAGCCGCAGCGCATCCTCTACTATGGCGATTTGAGTCTCAATGACATACAGAAAGTCATCACCGACAAGCACGCTGTCCATCCGTCCAAGAAGCCCGTCAAGATGGGTGCCGACTACGACCGTCTGCCCACCAAGGAAGGCAAGGTCTATTTCGCCCACTATGATGCCAAGCAGTCGCTGTGCCGCCAGCTGTTCACCTCCATCCCCGCAAACTGGACACTCAGCCCCACCATCGAGATGTACAACGAGTACTTCGGCGGAAGCATGAACTCCATCGTCTTCCAAGAAATCCGTGAGAAACGCTCCCTCGCCTATTCCGCCGCCGCCTACTATGTGGAACCGAGCGAAAAAGGCAAGTACAACTATAATATGACGCACATCAGCACCCAGAACGACAAGCTGATTGACGCTATGGAGGCCTTCAACGACCTGCTGGACAACATGCCGGTTTCCGAACTCAACTTCGACCTCGCCAAAACCTCCCTCATTTCCGAATACCGCACGAACAGAATCCGTAAGATGAGCATCATCAACTACTATGTCAATTGCGAGGATAAGGGTTTGAAAGCGCCCACCGACAAAGAGGACTTCAACGCCATCCAGAAGATGACGCTCAACGACGTGGTGAACTTCAACAAGACCTACATCAAGGGGCAGAAGCGCGTGGTGGTGGTCCTCGGCAACAAGGACGAAGTGGACCTCAAAGCGATGGAGAAATACGGCAAGGTAACCACGCTGTCGCTGGAGGAAATCTTTGGGTACTAGGAAACGGAAAATTGAAAATTGAAAATTGAAAACTGAAAACTGAAAACTGGAAGGGATCTTCTGGTTTTCAGTTTTTTTGTTGTAAATACCGGATGGTTTTGCAAATGCGGCGTGAGACTTCGGAATCGCGCCGTATTTCTGTGAGTATTGACATAATCGCACCCACCTCGGAGAGGTGATATTTCAATTTGCGGTGCCTTCGACAGGCTCAGGCACTGCAAATTGCGCGGATTACGCGAAAACCTTTCATCTTTTCATCCTTTCATCCCTTTATCGTTCCTCCGTATCCTCGCATAACCGCATAACCGTATAACCGCATCCTCCCCAAATATTTTTCCGTTTTCAACTCTCATTTTTCAGATTTATTTGTATTTTTGCACCCGTTGTTCGTTCCGAAGCCCGGACGGGCGGAAGGCGGGCGACAGACATATATAAAAGGCGTTGAGTCAACGTCTTATCTGCGGCTTGTAGAATCTGGTAAATTCAAATCTCTCGCACGATAAGGCAGTGTTCAATGCCCATTGGTTTGTGTATTATACCATATTTTATACACAGCGTGGGCTTCGGCATTGCTTATCCTCGAGAGATGGGCAATACCAGAGCCTTACAAGCGGGATGAGCGATGAAACTCGGTTCCCGCGCTTTTTTTATGTGTTTTCGAAATTAATTTTATTCCTCCTGCGCAGGGAATCCGTAGGAAACGAAAAACACAAAACACAATGAAAAAGTTATTGGTTTTATTGGCAGGTATTTTGCTGGTCGGCAATGTCTTTGCCCAAAATGCGGAAGATTACAAAGCTTTCATCAAGGAGCGGAAAGCCGTCCAGAAATTAGTGAGTTCCGAACGGAACGAAAAGGTTGGGAAAGATGCAAAAAAAGCGGCCAAAGGGTATGCCAAAGAAGGATGGATTGTAATGCCCGGATCGCTCCCTCTTGAAAAGCAACTGGAGAAATCCTATCAGATGGCGTATGAACTTGACCTCAACAGCGGTATGCCCAAATACATCCAAGGGACAGGCAAGGCCATCAGCACCAGTTATGATGCGGCCAAGATGCACGCTATGGCAGACGCTAAGACAGAGCTGGCAGGAAATATCCAGACCGAAGTGGCGGCCATCATAGAGGAGAGACTTGCCAGCAACGAGGTGGGACAGAATGACGCAGTGGCCGTATCTAATGCCGTGCAAGTGTCGAAGCAAGTCATTGCCCAGTCCATCGGACGTGTCATCACAGTAGTGGAATGCTATAGGGAACTGAAAAACAAGAATTTCGAGGTACAAGTCCGCATCCTTTACAACGGCGAGATGGCAGCCCAGGCTGCTAAGAAAGCCATCAAGGAAGAATTGGAAAAGAAGGGGGACGAGCTTGCAAAAGAGTTGGACAAAATGCTCGGATTCTAAAAGATGAAGTACTTTTTGTCAATCATTCTGTTGCTGGCGACACTGACCTGTATTGCCCAAAAGACGGTGACCATTTGCGGGGAATACCGCTATATCGCGCCTGAAAATGTTTCGCCCGCCGAAGCCAAAGCCACGGCGACAGAAAGGGCGCGGTTGGAGGCGATGGCCAATGAGTTCGGCACCAATGTCTCACAGACCAATCTGAACACCACCCGTACCAACAACGGGGAAGCGCAGAATGACTTCCTCTCTTTCGGCGGTACGGAAGTGAAAGGGAATTGGCTTGGCGACACGAAAGAACCCGAAATAAGCGTCACTTACGAGCAGAACCAGCTGGTTGTAACGGCAAAAGTGTGCGGCAAGGCCCGCGAAATCGTGAATGCCAGCGTGGACTTGTCCGTAAAAGTGCTTTGCAATGGTGTCGAAAGCGAACGTTTCAAGAACAACGACAAGCTTTCAGTTGTGTTGAAAACCCCTGTCCACGGGTATTTGGCCATTTTTCTGCGCGATGATGTCAACGGTATTGTGGCTTGTCTGCTCCCGTACGAGACGGAGAACGGGAAGGCGCGGAAAATCAAACGTAACGAATTTTATACCCTGCTTTCCACCAGCGACCCCCTTTACCCATATAGGGAGGAGACCATTTTGGTGACAGAACGCGAACAGGAGTTCAATACGCTCATTTTTGTGTTTTCGGAGAATGAATTTGCAATGCCCAACACCGAAAATGGGGAATACCTTCCCGAACTGTCCATCCCCGACTTCCAGAAATGGCTCCGCCGTAACCGAATGAGAGACGAAAAAATGCAGACCTTGGAAAAGGTAATAGACATTAGAAATAAATAGCACATTAAAAATCAAAAAAAATATGAAAAAATTATTTGCAAGTTTATTGGTTATTGTATTGACATTGAGTTCCCTTTATGCACAAGAAATGGCAACAATTTACTTATTGCGTCCATATGATTTTGGCGCAGCAATGGGAGCTGTTTATGGTGGAAAAAAATACTATCTATTTCAACATTGGATTGATATTGATGGTCATAAATTAGGTGCAGTACCAACGATGATGTATTATAAATTAGAGGTGGAAACGGGCAGCCATACTATTTTAGGACACGTTGTAGAGGGAAATACTGAAGATTTCAGTTATGAAAACTTAAAAAAGCAACAGCCAAATTACTCTATTACAATCAATGTAGAGGCAGGAGAAAAATACTATATTCGTATTGATGAAAAGAAATATAAAATAGAAAAAATTGATAATAAAGCATTTAATAAGGAATTAACGAAGAATTATCCTGTGCAATATGCTGGCTTTATCTCTTTGAAAGGTGGTTTCTTTTACACCCAAGAAGGCAAGCGTATAGATGAAGAAACAGGTAAAATAATAGAAAATCAAGATCAATTGGCACAAGGAGCGAAAACGAATAGCCAGAAAAATGTGGTGAAGTCTGATGTGGATCAGAACATTCCTGAAACGAAGGCAAAAAATCCCAATACATTTGCTTTAATTATCGCCAACGAAGAGTACAAGAACGAAATGGGGGTTGAATTTGCTGAAAACGACGGCGCAACATTTAAAGAATATTGTATCAAGACATTGGGCATCCCTGCGGAAAATATCGAATTCAAACCCAATGCGACAATCGGCGATTTGTACGACGGCGTGGACTGGCTGGAAAACGTGCTGAACTATATTGACGGAAGCAAGGCCATCGTGTTTTATTCAGGTCACGGTATCAACGATGAGAAAACAGGCGAAGCTTACCTGATTCCAGTTGACGGCCAAGCTAAAATTATGGCTACCTGTTTTAGCCTGAATACGTTGTATAAAAGATTGTCTGCAACCAAGTCTGGCAATGTCACCTATTTTATGGATGCTTGCTTCACAGGAGCCGGCAAAGACGGAGCTATGTTAGTGGCGGCCCGCGGTGTGGCAAGAGAGCCGAAAAAAGAGACCCTGTCGGGAAACACGGTGGTCTTTTCTGCCACCAACGCCGACCAGACCGCAATGCCCTACACAGAGAAATCGCATGGCCTTTTCACCTACTTCCTGCTGAAGAAATTACAGGAAACGCAGGGAAATGTCAGCTATAAGGAATTGCAAGAATACCTCAACACCAACGTGAACAAATATGCGGTGATGGTCAACCGCAAACCCCAGACACCCACCGTGGCAACCAGCCCCTCTATGATGCAGTCGTGGGAAAATAACAAATTAAGATAATTACATAACAATTTAACAGTTGCGCCCGACACATATCAGGGAAAAAAAATGAAAAAAGTTTATTTATCAGTGTTTTTTTTAATGACTGTTGTTCTTTGCAGTTCTTGCAAAAGTTGGAGCATAATACCTCAAGCGACAAACTCTGCAGGAGCGGTTGCTTTTGGGGAATTGAATTTAAACCGCAGTGAATACCTCGTTTATAAGACTATTAGCGAAACAGCCTCCGTATCCCTAAAAGAACGTGGTGGCAAATGGGAAATCAAAGAGGTCAATGGAGAGTTCAGTTACGAATTTTCATTTGATTCAAAAGCAGGACAAATCGTTTTTGATGATATTGAAGGTGTCGTCAAATTAGGCTATACATACAATTCAGGTTCAGCGATGTTTGATATGACAAATGCAGGTGAAATAGCAAGAAGGTTGGCTATCTTCCGCTTGAACAATTCTGCAAAAGAAGCGGGTGCGGATTATGTTATCGAACCTATAGTCTCTGTTGACATCAACCAAACAGGCAGACGTGAAATCACCTATACTGCTACGGCTTCAGCTAAGTTGGTAAAGATCAAGAAAACTGACGACTAATGTGCAGAAAGATTCTATCATTATCCGTTCTGTTGTCGGTTTGTATGTCTGTATGTTTCGTCATGCCTGCAAACGGGCAGTTTCTTAACAAGGCTTTCGGGAACAGGGGGAAAGACTCGAACCGTGGAAACGGTATCAAGTTGGAGACAACCAGTCACCCGAACACACAGTTTTCTGGGCAGCCAGAGTTTGCACTTCGGTTTGAAGACAAACGCATCTCCACCGACATCGTATCAAAGTGGGATGGCTCGGGCGCCAAGCCGGAAGTCAGGACGGACATCGAACCTTTTGAATTTGTAAGAACCGAGTTGGGCAGCTATATGGCCCAGCTCGGCTTTTCCTGCTCCGAATCAAGCTCAAGTGGAATCTCCCTTATCGTCACTTTGGACAAATTCGATGTGGGCTATTATTCCGGCAAAGGATGGGCCGCCAATATTTCTTTAGGATTGTCATTGGTTGACCGTTCTGGCGAAGAGTTCTATGTCAAAGAAATCAATAGGGAACGCATCCAAATCAATGCGTCATCTTCTGATTTGGATGTGATGGACAAGGCTCTCAACAATGCTTGGAACTCACTGCTTGACAACAAGATAGAATGGCGAGTACTTTCAAATTCCTTACAGAAGGCGGCCGCACCCAAGCCCGTCGCTACCGCTGCCGGCACGCAGATTGTGAATGTCACCAATGTGTATAACCAGCAGATTTCGGCTCCCGTCGCTGCCGCTCCCGCCGCAGGGGCAGCCCAACCCGCTCCCGCCGTCGCCCCGCAGCGCAAACTCTCCGATGTTGACGAAAATGTGCCGACTGCCGAAGCCAACTCCAACAGCAGCACCTTCGTCCTTATCATCGCCAACGAAAACTACAAGGATCTCCAGAATGTCAATTTTGCGCTTTCGGACGCCGAAACCTTTAAGGATTATTGTGTCAAGACGTTGGGCATCCCGGAAAAACAGATCTTCCATATCAAAGATGCAACCTACGGGGAAATGGGCAAGGCTTTCGGAAAGCTGGAGTATGTGCTGAATGAATTTGAGGGAAAGCGGGCCATCGTCTATTATTGCGGCCACGGCACCAATGACGAGTCAACGGGCAAGGCCTACATAGTCCCTGTAGATGGTGATGCCAAAGGTAGTGCGTTAAGTTACAGTATGGAAGACATTTACAAGAGTCTTTCCCTGACGAAGGCCGAATCCATCACCTACTTCTTGGACGCTTGTTTCAGCGGTGCCGGACGTGACGGAGGAATGCTGGTGGCCGCCCGAGGGGTTGCCCGTGCTCCCAAGAAAGAGGTCATCGGAGGAAACACGGTCGTCTTTTCCGCCACTTCCAACGACGAAACCGCAATGGCCTACGACGAAAAGGGTCACGGCCTCTTCACCTATTATCTCTTGAAAGCCCTACAGGATTCCAAGGGAGACATCACCTACGAAAATTTGTACAACTATATTTCAAAAAAGGTCAAAAACGACGCTTTCTTAATCAATGAAAAGCCACAACATCCGATGGTGGCGACTTCGCCCGGTGCGATGGATTCGTGGAAAACGATGAAACTGAAATAACCACTCCATAATGGGGATTTAATATAGGGCTGTCACACCGTGGCGGCCCTTTTTTGCGTCCATCCGCTCCATTCGCGGTCACCAATTTTTTTCAACAATTTATCAACCGCCTTTCGGGGCGGTGTTTTTGCATTTTCCCGCCGAAAATCTACCACTTTTTGGCTGAAATCCGCCACTTTTTAACTGCTTGTTTGTCAGAAATTTGACCTCTTGACAAAGGAGTGATGGATGTTGTATTTTTGCCGCCCGAAAATTATACTAACACAATGGATAAAGGAGAGATCATTTTATACCAGCCGGATGACAATATCAGACTTGAGGTAAGATTGGATAAGGACACCGTGTGGCTTACCCAGCAACAAATTGCCGATTTGTTCGGGGTAAGGCAGCCTGCGATTTCAAAACACATTGCAAATATTTACAAATCAGGCGAGTTAGATGAAAATAGCACCTATTCCATTTTGGAATATATGGGGAATGGCGGCAAACAGATTTACACAGCCAAAGCCTATAATCTGGATATGATTCTTTCCGTGGGTTACAGAGTAAACAGTATCCACGCCACACGATTCCGCCAATGGTCTAATGCTGTTTTGAAAAAATACCTGTTAGAAGGCTACGCCATAAATCATCAGTTGCAAGCATTGCAGAGACAAGTTGATTCTCGATTTGAAAAACAATCAGAGCGAATTTTAATGATAGAAAATGAATTGCATGAGCATCAGGAGAAGATTGACTTCTTCGTCCGCACCTCACTCCCGCCAGTACAAGGCATCTTCTTCGACGGGCAAATCTTCGATGCTTACGTCTTCGCCTCGGAACTGATACGCTCTGCCAAAAGCAGCATCACACTGATTGACAACTATGTGGACGAATCGGTATTGTTGTTGTTGTCGAAAAGGGACACCAGGGTAGCCGCTAGAATCATCACCCGGCAGATTACGCAAGGCCTTGCCGCCGACTTGGCTCGGCACAACCAGCAGTATCCGCCCATCGTTGTGACGGAATCGTCCCGCTTCCACGACCGTTTCCTCATTATTGACGATGCCGTTTACTACATCGGTGCCTCCTTGAAGGATTTGGGGAAGAAATTGTTTGCCTTTTCCAAAATGGAAATTCCAGCGGAATGGTTGGAGTTATAACTGGAACGCCAACAGGCGTGCTTGTAGGGCATTTATACGAGCCCCTTGTATTATCCCACAAGGTATTCATTATTTCTATACAACTACCCCGGCCTGCGGCCACCCCTTCTTCAAAAAGAAGGGGAATAGTTCGCGTCCATCCGCTCCATTCGCGGTCACCAATTTTTTTTCAACAATTTATCAACCGCCTTTCGGGGCGGTGTTTTTGCATTTTCCCGCCGAAAATCTACCACTTTTTGGCTGAAATCCGCCACTTTTTAACTGCTTGTTTGTCAGAAATTTGACCTCTTGACAAAGGAGTATTGGATGTCGTATCTTTGCCGCCCAAAATTTTACTAACACAATGGATAAAGGAGAGATCATTTTATACCAGCCGGATGATACCATTTCATTGGAAGTCCGGAGCAAAATTCAAATCATCAGAGGAACTGCGGTTATGATTGATCGGGATTTGGCCGTTTTGTATTCTGTTGACACCAAGCGTATCAATGAACAGGCCCGTCGCAATATTGAAAGATTCCCGGACAGGTTCAGATTCCAACTCTCAGACGAAGAGACTTCACAACTGGTCGCATTTTGCGACCGGTTCAAATCATTGAAGCATTCAACTGTAAATCCATTTGCTTATACGGAACAAGGCGTGGCAATGCTGGCTACGGTGCTGAAAAGTGACAAAGCCGTTTTCTTCGACGGACAGATCTTCGATGCTTACGTCTTCGCTTCGGAACTGATACGTTCTGCCAAGATCAGCATCACACTGATTGACAACTATGTGGACGAATCCGTATTGCTGTTGCTGTCGAAACGGGACGCTGGAGTAGCCGCCAAAATCATCACCCGTCAGATTACGCAAGGACTTGCTGCCGACTTGTCACGGCATAACCAGCAGTATTCGTCCGTCGTGGTGACGGAATCACCCCGCTTCCACGACCGCTTCCTCATTATCGACGATGCCGTTTACCACATTGGTGCCTCCTTGAAGGATTTGGGAAAGAAATTTCCATACAACTACTCCGCCCTACGGGCACCCCTAAAGTGTCCTTTCACCCCTTTCGGTTTCCAAATAGGAATAAACATAGCCCGGACTTTGGAAGTAAAGTCCAGTTTCAGGATCGGATAGCTTACTGAAGGTGGAGGAGTTATACACAATGTCAAAAGCATCTCGCAATGACAGTTTCTCCCTCTCCATCAGCATGGAGATGAGGCACTTTGTGATGTGCTCCTTCATATACTCAAATTCGCGGGGTGTAACATTCATTGTTTGTGGAGTTTTGCAATGGCGCGTTCCGTACCAAAAAAGTGCTGAAAAGTAATACCTTTCATATACTTCAGATTTTCAAGTAATTTTGTAACGTAAGGCATCCCACCCTCAATCTTGGTTTTGAACTGTGCCATACGCATTGCCTGCTGGTAGTCTGCAGACAAATAAAAACCTTTTCCGAAGTCCTTGTTCGGTCGGGACTTCCCCAAATCTATCTGAACTATTTCAACATTGCTTCCGTGGTACAATATCATGCCAGATTCCCTCCATTTCTTGCGCAGAATTTCGCCATACTTTCCACCATATCAGGAAAGGACTGCGTGTGCATAACATCATAGAATTCGTCCATCAGCTCAATTCCTTGATATTGGCTGATATAACGGTATGCCTCCACATCCGACAGGCTGAATCGGCGGGCGAACATATTCACCAGCATAACAATATATTCAATTTTGTCCCGTGTGAGTTTTGACATAGAACTTTGCTTAACGCGGCAAAAATACAACTTTTTTCATTCCGCAAATTTTTTATGTAGCATCTCTATACATTTTTATTTTTTCAAGATTTTCGCTTATTATTTCGTAGAATTGAGTAAATTTGCCGCCTGTTTGAAAATTTATAAACACTTGATAATATGATTAATCCGAAATTGTTAGACCCGAAAAGCATCGTCATCGTCGGTGCGTCGAATGATGTCCACAAACCTGGTGGCAAACTCGTAAAGAACTTGCTGTCAAG
>CAMVOL010000037.1 GCA_947169105.1 uncultured Bacteroidales bacterium
CAAGGGCGACTTCTGCATCTTCCGTGTCTATACCGCCCCCGACGGCTCCCCCGCCGAATACAGCAAGGATAACATCCCGATGAAGTCCAAGCACTACCTGCCGATTTCGCTCAAGGGTGTGCAGCAGGGTGACTACACCATGATCCTTGGCTACCCCGGCTCCACCGACCGCTACTCGGCATCGGGTTCGGTCCGGAACGTCATCGAACAGGAAGGCCCTGCCATCGTCAGCTGCCGCACAACCAAGCTGGAACAGTACCGCAAGCACATGGATGCCGACCCCGCCGTCTTCATCCAGTACGCCTCCAAGCAGGCCAGCGTCAGCAACTACTGGAAGTACTACATCGGTCAGGTGAAGCAACTCCAGCGCAACAAGGTTCTGGAGAAGCGCCTTGAACAAGAGAAGGCCTTCCGCCAGTGGGCGGCACAGGACAAAGACCGCCAAGCCAAATACGACGGCATCTTCGATGAGATGGACAAGTATTGGGACTATCAGTCACAGTTCACCAAAGCCCTGATTTATTACCGTGAGGCGGGCTGGCGCGGCGGCGAAGCGGTCGCTTTCGCAGTGAAATTCAGGCAGTTGAATTTTGCCATCCAACAAAAAGCCCCACAAGAAAAAATTGATGCCTACGTCAAAAGTCTGAAAGCCGCATCCAAAGATTTCTTCAAGGATTATAACAAGGCGCTGGACCGCGATGTGACGATTGCGCTGCTAAACCTTTTCTACAAAGATGTGGACCGCAACATGCAATGCGGAATCCTTCGGAAAGGGGACAAAACAGGCGGCGACTTCACCGCTTTTGTGGACAATGCTTTTGCAAAATCCATCTTTGTGGATGCCGACAAACTGAATGCTTGGCTTGATAATCCTAAATCTCTTGCAAAAGATCCTATCTTTGATCTAATGTCAAACATTGTGGAAACTTACATCACATTAAGTGACGTTTCAAGCAAAGTGGACTGCAGCCGTGCCGACCGCCTCTACATGGAGGGACTGATGGAGATGCAGAAGGACCGCAACTTCTATCCCGATGCCAACTTCACCATGCGCCTCACATACGGCAGCGTGCAGGACTGCAAGCCGACCGACGGCGTGGAGTACAGTTATGTCACCACCCTCGACGGCGTGATGCAGAAGTACATCCCCGGCAATTGGGAATTTGACGTACCGAAAGACCTCATCAAGCTGTGGGAGAACCACGACTACGGTCGTTACGCCGACAAAAACGGCAACCTCATCGTGAACTTCATCACCACTAACGACATCACGGGCGGCAACTCCGGCAGTCCGGTGATTGACGCCAACGGCAACCTCATCGGTCTAGCCTTCGACGGCAACTGGGAGGCCATGAGCGGCGACATCTCCTTCGAGAACCAAGTGCAACGCACCATCTGCATGGATATGCGCTACCTGCTGTTCATCATCGACAAGATGGCCAACGCCCAGAATCTGATGGAAGAATTAACAATCGTAGAGTAATCCACCCAACTTCAACAACCTGAAATTCAGCGATGATTGTCTGCATTGCGGAGAAACCCAGCGTGGCGAAAGACATCGCCCACGTACTTGGTGCCAACACCGCCCATCAGGGTTATATGGAGGGCAACGGCTATCAGGTGACGTGGACTTACGGACATCTTTGCACCCTCAAGGAGCCGCACGACTACACCCCCGTCTGGAAACAGTGGTCGCTCGGCTCGCTTCCGATGCTCCCCTCCCCTTTCGGCATCAAGCTGATAGAAAGCCCGTCCATCGCTAAGCAGTTCAAGATTATTGAAGGACTGATGCAGAAGGCCGACCGCATCATCAACTGCGGTGATGCCGGTCAGGAGGGTGAGCTCATCCAACGATGGGTGATGCAGAAGGCGAAAGCCCGATGCCCCGTACAGCGCCTTTGGATCTCGTCACTTACGGAAGAGTCCATCCGCGAGGGATTCGCCCACCTGAAGGACCAGTCGGAATACCAGTCCTTGTACGAGGCCGGCCTCTCCCGCGCCATCGGCGACTGGCTGCTCGGGATGAACGCTACCCGTCTCTACACCCTCAAGTACGGCCAGAACCGGCAGGTGCTGTCGGTGGGGCGTGTGCAAACCCCTACCCTCGCCCTCATCGTGAAACGGCACTTCGAAATCGCCAACTTCCAGCCGAAACAGTACTGGGTGCTTTCCACCGTCTATCGCGGCACCACCTTCACTGCCACCAAAGGAAAATACAATTCGGAAGAAAAGGGCCAAGCTGATCTGGGACGTATTATCGGAAAGGATTTTACCGTCACCGATATCGCCACAAAAAAAGGAAAGGAGGCACCGCCGCGCCTTTTCGACCTCACCTCCCTACAAGTGGAGTGCAACAAGAAATACGGCTTTTCCGCCGACCAGACCCTGCAGCTCATCCAGAGTCTTTACGAGAAGAAACTGACCACCTATCCCCGCGTGGACACGACGTACCTCAGCGATGACATCTACCCCAAGTGCCCGCAGATCCTGCAAGGGCTCACCGCCCATCTGCCACTCGCCTCGCCGCTTTTCGGGAAAAAACTGCCCAAAAGCAAGAAGGTATTCGACAGCAGCAAGGTGACCGACCACCACGCCATCATCCCGACGGGACAGCCACCGCAAGTCTATCTGTCACAGCAGGAGTTCTGCGTCTATGACGAGGTGTGCCGCCACTTCATCGCGGTCTTCTATCCCGACTGCGTGTTCGCCAGCACCACCGTCAACGGCATGGTGGAGGATGTGGAGTTCAAAGCGACGGGCAAGCAGATTCTGGAACCGGGCTGGCGGGTGGTGGTGATGCCGCCGAAGCAGAACGACGACAAGGACGATGATGACAAGGAGGAGAACGACAACCTGCCCGTCTTCACCAAGGGCGAGCATGGGCCGCACGAGCCGAAGTTGGCGGAAAAGTGGACGAAGCCGCCGAAACCTTACACGGAAGCTACGCTGCTGCGGGCGATGGAGACGGCCGGCAAGTTAGTGGATGACGAGTCATTGCGGGAGGCGATGAAAGAGAACGGCATCGGACGGCCCTCCACGCGGGCGGCCATCATCGAGACACTGTTCAAACGGCGTTATATCCAGAAGGTTCGGAAGAGTCTGGAACCCACACCCACCGGCATCGAGCTGATCGGCCTCATCCACGAGGAGCTGCTGAAGAGCGCCGAACTGACGGGCATCTGGGAGAAGAAGCTCCGTGAGATCGAGCAGCACAAGTATGAGGCGCGGCAGTTCTTGGAGGAGCTGAAACAGATGGTGTGCGAAATCGTGCGGCAGGTGATGAGCGACAACAGCAACCGTCGCGTGGCCATCACGCCGGAGGCGGAAAAGAAAACGAAGGGAACAAAGAGCCGCAAACCGAAAGCGGAAGGCAAGCAGAAAAAAGCCGCGCCAGAACTGAAACCGACGGACAATCTCAATGCCATCATCGGCACGGTTTGTCCGTTGTGCGGCAAAGGCACCGTCATCAAGGGGCGTACGGCGTACGGCTGTTCCGAGTGGCGCAGCGGCTGCGGGTGGCGGAAGCCGTTCACCGAGTAATAGACAAAATACCTATTTCCGTGCAATCTTCAGAGTCTCAGAACCTTTGTCGGTAGAAATCCTGCAAAGATACACTCCTGCCGGAAGTTGCGAAAGGTCCAGTTCCATAAGATGCGTTCCAGCTGTCTGTATGGACAATGTTTGCTGTATCATGGTTCGTCCTAACAAATCAACAATCGTAATTTCTACAGGAGAATTCTCCTGCAACTGATACAGCAAGCACGCTTTGTCGATGACAGGATTCGGATAGACATGAGCCATCGCTGTAAGAGTATGCTCCGTCACGCCAACCGTATTGTCCAGTTCGCCATAAGCAGCCAGCATCGCCATATTGTAACGCGCCACATCGGCAAGGAAGTCATAGTTGTTCGAGTCTGACACATCGTGGTAAGTGTGATACGAAGTGGAAAAGGTGTACTCAATGGCAAACACGGCACGGAAGCCGAACTGATAGTAGGCGTAGCTATCGCTGTAATGCGAATTTCCGTTTTCCTCCTCTGTCGGCACCACCGGCTCAATATTCGAATATTGGGAGCAGATTTCGGCAGCACGGCTCACAATGTCAAGGGCATTGTCGTACCAGTGCAACGTGAGTTTCCAATCGTCATCGGGCTGGTAGCTCACCATATCGTTATTGAGCATAACCGCTATCTTGTCCCCCGATTCCACTCGTTTCCACGCATCATTATAACTGCCCAACAGACCAAGTTCTTCACCGTCGTAGGCCATAAAATGAATATCTCGTTTGAAACGAAGTCCGTTTTCGTGGCAGATGCGTGCCAACTCCATCATTACGGCCACACCCGAGGCATTGTCATCGGCGCCCGGAGCCTGTTCCAACAGGACATAATTCGAATCGTACGAAATCGCATCCAAATGCGCACCCACAATCACGATGGAGTCATCCTTAGGACTCTCACTTGCAAGAATGCCCCTTACATTATAAAACCATTGGGCATAATCACCTACAAGCCAATTGTTTGACTCATTGTAAAAAGAATCAACAACAGCTGTAATACCATAATTCTCAAGACGTTGCACTATATACTCCGCCACTTCGAGATTGCCTCCAGCACGGAGGGCAAACCGACTGCCGAAATTTTCCAAATCGTTTACCGTGCGAAGCACACTGTCCGCATTGATTTGCGGCAGCAGATGGTTCAAATCCTCCTCATTCTGAGCAAAGAGGCCACCGGTCATCATCATGACAACCATCATTACACTCATACAAATAACTCTTTTCATCTTCTAATCCTTTAATCTTTTAATCTACTACCACACATCCCTATATATTCCAGTTTCTTAACTTCTTAGTTTTCAGTTTTCAATTTTCAATTCTCAATTTCTACTACCCCGCCCTTCGGGCACCCCTTCTACATAGAAGGGGAACTATAACTACTTCAATGTCCTTTCCAGAAACTCCACGGTGATTTCGACAGGGCGATAGGGGCAACCCGTGAAGTTATGGTCGTAATAATCAAGTAGATAGTATTCACTACCTGACCAAGTTTGGTGGAAGCGTTCGCTGTCGGTGTAGGGAACGAGCACGTCGCCGGTGCCGTGGATGAGACAGGCGCTGCCGTGGTATTTCGCGGCTGTCTCGTAAATCGGCAGGCGTGCTGCGGTGCTCAGGTAGCGGCCGCCGACTTCCAGACCATTAAAAAGGACGATGCTTTCGGGCGGATCAAGCGGGTCGTAGGTGGTTCCGAAGAGGCTGCCACGAAGGGCATCCGCACGAAGTATGGCCGCAGGTGCAAGCAGCACCACCGACTTGATCTGGTCGGGATGGTTGCCCGCCGACATCGCCGCCACCACGCCACCCTGCGAGTGACCGACGAGGGCAATATCCTGAACGTATGGAAGTTGGCTGACGTATGCCAGCACGCTGTCCAAATCCTCAATCTCATTCGGGATTGTCATATCCCGGAATTTCCCGTCGCTTTCACCGTGCCCGTTGAAATCAAAAATCAGCGAAGCCACGCCGTCGGCCTGCAGCTGTTCGGCAGCCATCTTCAGAAGGTTAAACTCCTTGTTGCTGTTGAAACCGTGGCAGAGAACAACAAGGTCGCACTGTGCGCCGGGCTTGAGGGCGGGCTTGCGGAGCACCGCCGACAGCTTGCCCTGACTTCCGTTAAGGGTGATTTTCTCGGTAGAACCGCAATGGGCCTGCGGCTGCTCAAAAAGCTCCCACAGTTTGTTTTCAATTTTATAGGATAAAACCGTGCTCACCAGCACTTTCCCGTCGGGGCCGATCAGATAGACGGAGGGAATCCACCGTACGCCATACGTACCGGCCACCGCCGACTGCGCCATCCGTTTCAGCTCGCTCACCTGGGTGTAGGGAATCCCTAATTTTTCCGTGCCCATCATCCACCTTTCCTTGTCGGTATCAAATGAAACGCCGAGGAACTCCACCCCTTTCGGATGAAACCGCTCGTACATCCGCACGATTTCGGGGGCATCCTTGCGGCAGTCGGGACACCACGAGGCCCAGAAATCGAGCACGACATATTTTCCTTTTGCGAAATCGCTGAATTTGAGCGTTTTCCCGTCGGTGGTAGTCAGCTGGAAGTCGGGGGCGGGCGTGCCAGGCTTCAGCAGTTCGGCAGCGTACTTAACGTCAAGGTCATTCTGGGAGAACGCGCTGTTGAAAACGGTCAGAAACAGGCAGAAGATGGAAAGGGTGAGTATCTTTTTCATTACTATAGGGTTACATTCAATAACTTTCAGGCGGCAAATTTAGCAAAAATATATAATATGGCATACAAAAAAAGAGGGTCACAAGCGACCCTCTTTGGTGGGACGTACTGGATTTGAACCAGTGACCTCTGCCGTGTGAAAGCAGCGCTCTGAACCAACTGAGCTAACGACCCAAAAGCGGGTGCAAAAGTACAACATTTTTCCAAACCTGCGACCTCCTTTCAAAAAAAATATTTTCCACCTTTCTGAATCCACCTATCTAATAATCTTTCAAAACTTTACAATTTTATAACTTGATAAACTTGATAACCTGATGAACTTTACAAACTATTGTTGTACCTTTGCAGCCCAAAATTTTGATATGAAAAACTTCATCAAATCGCTTGGTATCGTTTCAAGCGTGTGGATTTTCCTGATAGACCTTCTCTGTGTCTTTTTTGCCGGACTTTTGGCTATGTGGCTCCGTTCCGACTTCACCGGGCTTCAGCCCGCACTCTTTGTGCCTGCCGACTATCTTATTGTCCCACTGGTGGTTGTTGCGGTTCGTGCTGTTTTCTTTTTTCTTTTTAAAACCTATAAGACCATCGTACGTTATACCAATACGAAGGACATTTTCCGAATTTTTTTCGCCACACTTGCCGGTTCCGCCACTTTTGTCATCATCAATCTTGTGTCGTATGTCTTTACCGAAAAGTTCGTCGTACCCCACTCCGTGGTAGTGATGGAATTTTTTATCACGATGATGGCGATGGCTTTTTATCGTCTGACTTTCAAGATGTTGTATTTGGAAACGGTAAATCCGGCCAAAAACAAGCGCGACATCGTCATCGTGGGTGCCGGTGCCGCCGGAATCACCACCAAACGAGCCCTCGATCAGGACGCACAGAGTAAATATAATGTATTGGCGTTTTTCGACAGCGACCCGAACAAGGTGGGCAAGAAAATCGAGGATGTTGAAGTGTTCGATTATGACACTCTTGACAACTACCTTTCGAAACATCGCATCAACTTCCTGATCATCGCCATCCAGAATCTGCCTGCCGGCAAAAAGAACGAAATCACCGAAATTGGTCTCAAATATGGCACGAAAGTGATGGTTGTGCCGCCGGTCGTCAAGTGGATCAACGGAGAGCTGAGTTTCAAACAGATCAAGAAGGTCAAAATCGAGGAACTGCTAGAACGCGGTCAGATTGTGCTGGATACCCATTTGATAGAGAAAGACTTATGTGGAAAAACCATCCTAATAACGGGTGCGGCAGGTTCCATCGGCAGCGAAATCGTGCGGCAGGTGATGAAGTTCGCCTATAAGCGCCTCATCCTCATCGACAATGCCGAAACGCCCGTCTTCTTCCTGCGTAACGAGTGTTACGCAGCCAACGGACTGAAAGACATTGACATAGAAATTGTCAATATCCGCGATGTGACCAAGATGGAGGAGATTATCGCACGTGAACGCCCGTCCGTCATCTACCATGCCGCCGCCTACAAGCACGTGCCGATGATGGAGGAGAACGTGGGAGCCGCCATCAAGACCAACGTGGAGGGTACGCGCCGCCTCGCCGACCTCGCCGTGAAGTACGGCGTGCAGAAGTTCGTGATGGTCTCCACCGACAAGGCCGTCAACCCGACCAACGTGATGGGTGCTTCAAAGCGAATTGCCGAGATTTACGTGCAGTCGCTTAATTTCCAGCAGGATACAACCCGTTTCATCACCACCCGCTTCGGCAACGTTTTGGGCACCAACGGCTCCGTCATCCCCATTTTCCGTCGGCAGATTGCCGAAGGCGGCCCCGTCACCGTCACCCACCCCGACATCACCCGTTTTTTCATGACCATCCCCGAAGCCTGCCAGCTCGTCATCAACGCCGGCGCAATGGGACAGGGCGGCGAAATCTTCATCTTCGACATGGGCAAGCCCATCCGCATCTACGACCTCGCCGTCAAGATGATCAAGCTGTCAGGGCTGACCCTCGGAAAGGATATCCAAATCACGTTTACGGGACTCCGCCCAGGCGAGAAACTTTACGAGGAACTTCTTGCAAACAAAGAAAATACGATTGAGACACCCAATCCCAAAATCATGATTGCCAAAGTCCGCACCTACCAGTACGAGGAGGTGGTGAAGGAAATTGACGACCTCATCGCCATGAAGAACGACGACCCCTTCGCCATCGTGCGGAAAATGAAAGAGATTGTCCCCGAATACGTCAGCAAGAATTCGCAATTCGCATAACATTTTAACACGGCAATGGGGCAAATTAAAAATTAATTGTACCTTTGCGCCCGT
This sequence comes from uncultured Bacteroidales bacterium, assembly GCA_947169105.1. Classification (GTDB taxonomy): domain Bacteria; phylum Bacteroidota; class Bacteroidia; order Bacteroidales; family WCHB1-69; genus UBA1756. The sequence continues at coordinate 8,528 of CAMVOL010000037.1, forward strand.
AAAAATTGAACTTACAATTTATGAAACAATCGACAAGAGCCGCCATCTTGCTGTTTGTTGTGGGAACACTTCTGTTTTCAGCAAAGGCACAATCATCCTTCAGTTTAGGTATCAAAGCCGGGGTTAATTTCAGTAACTACATTTCCGAAAGCAACTTGGAACCGGGGGCAGATGCAGGCATTTTCTTCCGTATCGGCCGAACCGTGTTTTTTCAGCCTGAAGTCCTCTATTCTTTCCGCACCTCTTCTTTCAACGAAATGGTGGATGAGGTACGACAAAACATTGACATTCAAGAACATTACATCGACATCCCGCTATTCATCGGTTTCAAAATCGTGAACAAGGAAAACTTTAACCTCCGCCTCTTTCTAGGGCCACGGGTGGGACTCCGCGTAGGCAGCGACTACAACGACATCGACAGCCTGCTCGGCTATGCCCAATGGGGAGGACGTGCCGGCCTCGGCATCGACTTCTGGCGTTTCACACTTGACCTCAGCTACGACATCTCCGCCAGCAAGTTCAAAAAACCAAATGCAGATGACTTCTGGAAACAAAACCTCATATCTGCATCACTCGGATTTAAGATTATAAAATAAATTTCGACGGACACCCACTGCCGGATAGCCCCTTCAAGCTTCATAAACCTGTAACACTAAATGTCCCCACAAGAAGAAATCATCGCCCTGACCAGAGGTTTTAATTGGTAATTTAAACTTGTTTTAATTACTAATTAAAACTATTGGTTGTTTGAATTATTTGGTGTATTTTTGCGGCAAATTTTTCAGCAATGATAAAACAGTCAGAAGTATTTCGGACTATTGAGAACCAAAAAGATACAATTCTTTGTAATTCTGATACTTATCCACGTCAGCTACTCGCAACCTTGGACTTGCAGTTTCCCCAGTATGCAGACATCATCACAGGTATTCGGCGTTGTGGAAAAAGCACTTTGGTGGAGCAACTGATGAGAAGACATGCCACGGAATCGCTATATGTGAATTTTGACACACCACCGCTTTTTGGTTTCTCACTGGATGATTTCAAGACGATTGACATTTTGATAGAACAAACTGGGGCTCACTATCTTTTCTTTGATGAGATACAGGTGGTGGAAGGTTGGGAAGTCTATGTGCGGAGCAAGATTGATGCTCACAAGAAGGTAGTGGTCACTGGATCCAATGCCTCCATGCTCAGCCGGGAGCTGGGAACACGGATGACAGGCCGCCACATCAGCCACCGGCTTATGCCGTTCTCCTATACTGAATTTTTGGGATACAAAAAGTTAGAACCGAATTTGGAAAGTTTGGAGCTGTATATGCGGCTCGGAGGTTTTCCCGCCTACTTGCAAACCATGCATGCCGAGTTGCTGACGGATTTGGCTACAGATGTTTTATATCGTGACATTCTGGTGCGGTACGGACTGCGGGACGAACTTTCCTTGAAAATATTAATGACCTTTTTAATGGGAAATATAGGCAATATGGTTAGTGGCAACAAACTGACCCAGCCCTTGCGAATCAAGTCGCCCCAAACAGTTCTCGACTATATGGCCTATATGGAAAATGCTTATCTGCTTTTTTCAGTCCCAAAGTTCTCATATTCCTATCGCTCACAGGTGGTGAATCCTAAAAAAATATACAGCATCGACTTGGGTTTACAAGCGTTATTGTCTCCATCATTCAATGATGATGAAGGCCACCGACTTGAAAATCTGGTGTTTATAGAATTATATAGGCAAGGAGCCGAGGTGTATTATTATAATGAAGGAGGAAGTGAGTGTGACTTCGTGGTTTGCCGTAACCATACGCCTGAAAGCTTGATACAGGTTTGCGCCGAGATAACACACGACAATCAGGATAGGGAATACGACGGACTGACAGCTGCTATGAATACTTTTTCAATTGATAAAGGATTGATTATCACAATAAATCAGAATGATATAAGTTATCATAACGGCTACGAAATCACAACGATGCCAGTATGGAAGTGGCTTTCTTCCAGCGAATCCCCGACCGACAATTCACTTTCACAGTAGCCATCAAAACGCCTCACAATCCTGTTTTTCTACCATTCAGTTTTCCGTTTTCAATTTTCAATTTTCCGTTTAACCAATGTCCCCACAAGAAGAAATCATCGCCTTGACCGCCGAGCTGAACCGGCACAACTACAACTATTACATGCTGGACGCGCCCGTCATCAGCGACTATGAATTCGACCAGCTGCTGCGGAAGTTGCAAGATTTGGAGGCGCAATACCCGCAGTTCGTGCAGCCCGACAGTCCGACGCTGCGGGTGGGCGGCACTGTCACCAAGAAGTTCGAAAGCGTGGCGCACCGCTATCCGATGCTCTCGTTGGGCAACACCTATTCGAAAGAGGAACTCCTGGAATTTGATAATCGTATAAAATCCATTGTAAATCAAGATATTGAATATGCCTGTGAGCTGAAGTACGACGGACTGGCCATCAGCATCTGGTACGAAAACGGACTGATGACCCGCGCCGTGACCCGCGGTGACGGTACGAAAGGGGACGATGTCACGGCCAATGTCCGCACCATCAAGTCGGTGCCACTGCGACTGCAGGGCTCCGGCTATCCCGACTTTTTCGAGGTGCGCGGCGAAATCCTGATGACCTTCGCCCGCTTCGAGGCACTGAACAAGGAACGGGAGGACATCGGCGAACCGCCCTTCGCCAACCCGCGCAATGCCGCCTCCGGCACGCTCAAACTGCAGGAAAGCGCCGAAGTCGCCCGCCGCGGCCTCGACTTCCGCCTCTACTACGTGATGGGCGAGAACCTCGCCGACACCACTCATTACGACAGCATCCGCCGTCTGAAAGAGTGGGGCTTCCGCGTTCCCGATGTGCTCGAAAAAGTTTCGGGCATCTCGCAAGTGATTGACTTTATGCACAAATGGGATGTCGAAAGAAAGCAGCTTGACTTCCCGATTGACGGCATCGTCATCAAGGTCAACCGCTTCGACCTACAGCAGCAGCTGGGCATGACAGCCAAGAACCCGCGCTGGGCCATCGCCTACAAGTTCAAGGCGGAAAAGATGTCCACCCCGCTGTTAAGCATTGATTATCAGGTGGGAAGAACCGGTATCGTGACGCCCGTCGCCAACCTGCAGCCCGTGCCGCTGGCCGGCACCATCGTGAAACGCGCCACCCTCCATAACGCCGACGTGATGGCTGCCCTTGACATCCGCGAAGGCGACTCCCTCTTCGTGGAGAAAGGCGGCGAAATCATCCCCAAGATTGTCGGTGTGGACTTGGACAAACGTCTGCCCGACGCACGCCCCGTCGCTTTCGTCACCCGCTGTCCGGAGTGCGGTGCGGAACTGCGCCGCAACGAGGACGAAGCCGGCACCTTCTGCCCCAACGATATGCACTGCCCGCCCCAAATCAAGGGCAAGCTGGAGCATTTCATCGGACGCAAGGCCATGAACCTTGACTCGTTGGGCGAAGGCAAGGTGGAGATTCTCTACGATTGCGGCTTAGTAAAGAATATTGCCGACTTTTACGATTTGACATTCAACCAATTATTGGGCATTGAGAAGCGTTTTCCTGCCGAGGACGGCAAGCCCGAGCGTGTGGTAAGTTTCCGTGAGAAAACCGTGGAGAACATCCTTGCGGGGATCGCGCAGTCGAAGCAGGTGCCGTTCGAGCGGGTCCTTTTCGCCATCGGCATCCGCTACGTGGGCGAGACGACCGCCAAGAAGCTGGCGCGGTTCTTCAAGAACATCGACGCCCTTTCCGCCGCCACCCGCGAGGAACTGATGGAGGTGAACGACGTGGGCGACCGCGTAGCCGACAGCATCATCAGCTACTTCAACAATCCTGAAAATCTGGAAATCATCATCCGCCTCCGCAATGCCGGTCTTCAATTTGAAATTATTGAAAACGAAGAAATCAGCACTTCCAGTGAACTGCAAGGGAAAAGTGTCGTCGTCAGCGGTGTTTTCACCATCTCCCGTGACGACATCAAGAAAATGATTGAGCAGCACGGCGGCCGGAATGTATCCTCCATCTCCAAAAACACGGACTTTGTTCTGGCGGGCGAGAAAATGGGACCGGAAAAGCGGAAAAAAGCAGAATCGCTCGGCGTGCCGATTATTTCGGAGGAGGAATTCTATAAGATGATCGAAGCGGGTGAAAGGGATATCTAAGGTAATTCCATCAGACAATCAACAGACAACTTGTTTTATCACATCTTTTTACAGAAATTAAAAAATACTGAGGTGGCAATATGAAAAAGTATAGAACCGCCATCATCCTGTTTGTTGTGTTCGAGGTCATCGCCGTATCGCTGTGGCTTGCGACTGGCAACCTGTTCTTCCTGTTCAACTTCACCTACATTGGCACATGCATCGGAGTGGGTGGCCTATTGGTGGCGGCAGAAAAGAAATACGCCCGGGAGTTCGTCCAATTTGGGGTGGGCGCCTACATGCTCGTCTTCCTCGGACTGATTTGCAAGGAGAACATGCAGATTGAAGGATTTTGGTACTACCTGCTTTCCGGCGTGGCAGGGGCGGGCGTTCTGCATTACGCCATTGCCAAAATATTCGGGCCGCTACTCTTCGGTCGGGGCTGGTGCGGCTACGCCTGCTGGACGGCCATGATTCTTGACCTTTTGCCCTACAAGCAGCCGCAAGGTCCGAGGAAAAAGTTGGGTTATATCCGATACATCGTGTTCGCGGGTTCGCTTGTCCTCGTTCTCCTGCTGCTGCATTTTGGGAAAGCAACCGCACATACCCTGTTCCTGCTGTTCCTTGTCGGCAATCTGCTCTACTATGCGGTCGGCATTACGCTCGCCGTGGCCTTCAAAGACAACCGCGCCTTCTGCAAGTACATCTGCCCCATCACGGTCTTTCTCAAGCCGATGAGCTACTTCTCTCTGTTGCGCATCCGTTGCGACGAAAGCATGTGCATCCATTGCGACAAGTGTCTGCAAGTCTGTCCGATGGACGTGGAGGTGAACAACAACTCCCGCAAGCGGGAAAACGCCACAGAGTGCATTCTCTGCAACCGATGCAAGAAAGAATGTCCCGTAAAGGCGTTGAAGTGAGGAACTTTTACAATATATATCAAAAAGAAAAAATTAAAAATCTTCAAGTGGAAATATGAAAAAACTCTCCCTCACCGCACAAATTGGCATCGCTTTAGTGCTGGCCGTAATCGCCGGCATCCTCTTGGGCAACCACGCCGACTTCGTCAACACCTACATCAAGCCCCTCGGCATCATTTTTCTTAATCTCTTGAAATTCATCGTGGTACCGCTGGTGCTGTTCTCCATTATGGCGGGCATCCTGTCAATGAACGATGTCTCGAAAGTGGGCAGACTGGGTCTCCGCGCCCTGATCTACTTTATGGCGACCACCCTCTTTGCGGTGACGCTGGGACTGGTCGTCCCCAGTTTACTGAGAGGCATCCTGCCGACCATCCACATCAGCACCGATGCCACAGCGGCAGCCATCGCCACCCCGCATCTGTCGGTGATGGACCAGATTGTCAATATGTTCCCGAACAACATTCTTGAGCCCGTGAGTTCGATGGCGATGATGCAAGTTATCGTGATGGCTTTGTTTTTTGGCATCGCCATGGTGCATATAGGCGAGAAGGGCGAGATGGCGAGGAAAGTGACCCTCAGTTTCAACGATGTAGTGGGCAAGATTTTGGAGTACATTATGTCACTGGCCCCCATCGGCGTGTTCTGTATGCTGACGCCCGTGGTAGTGGAGAACGGACCTTCAGTGCTCGGCTCCTACGCGGCCTTGTTGGTATTGGCCTATTTCTGCTTTGCCGTACATGCTGGGGTAGTCTATGCTTCCGCAGTAGGTCTTTTAGGCAGAGTCAACCCGCTGAAGTTCTTCAAGGGGATGCAGCCAGCGATGCTGTTCGCCTTCTCCAGCGACTCGTCGGTGGCCACGCTGCCCTACACGATGCAGTGTACGGAAAAGCTGGGCGTGAACAAGGACATCGGCCGCTTTGTGCTGTCGCTGGGCGCCACCATCAACATGGACGGTGTTGCCATCTACCTCGGTGTGGCTTCCGTGTTTATGGCGGCCTGCTGCGGCATTGACCTCACCATGGGGCAGTACATGGCCATTGCGTTCGCCTCCACGGTGGCCTCCATCGGCACGCCGGGCATTCCAGGCGGCAGTCTGGCCCTGATGGCGATGGTGTTCGCCTCGGCGGGCATCCCGGTGGAGTGCGTGGCCGTGGCCGCCGGCATCGACCGCATCATCGACATGGGCCGCACCGTCATGTCCGTCACCGGTGACGCCTCCTGCGCCATCGTGATGCAGCGGATTGTGGGGAAAAAGTTGTAAAGGTTCTTGGTAATCAGATACTAAATGGACGAAATGAAGGGAACAAGCAATCGGAAACTGTTAGGTACCCTGTGCGGCATCGGGGCGGCTGTGTGCTACGGCACCAACCCGTTGGGCGCACGCCTTTACGATGAAGGGATGTCACCGAGCAGCGTGCTCTTCTGGCGCTTCGGGCTGGCATGGCTCATCATTGCCGCAGTAATGCTGCTCCGTAAGGAGAAACTGGGAGTCAGCAGGAAAGAGTTCGCCACCCTCAGTGCCTTAGGACTGCTGTTTCTGGCTTCGTCGCTCACCCTCTATGTCAGTTTCCAACTGATGGATGTCGGGGTAGCTTCGACGCTGCTCTTTGTCTATCCAGTACTTACGGCCGCCATCATGGCCGTCTTTTTCAAGGAGAGACTCACTCTTGCCACCGTGTCGGCAATTGTGCTCTCCTTTGCCGGCGTCATGTTGCTGTACTGGACACCCGACGGCGGGCGGCTTTCGGCGGCGGGGGTGGCGCTGGTGCTCATTTCGGCACTCACCTACGCCATCTACATCATCGTGATGAACCGCGCGCATCTGGAGATGTCGGCCTTCAAAATTAACTTTTACGTACTCATCTACTGCGCTTTGGGCAATCTGCTGATGTCCTTTTGTACCGGACAAGGTTTCCAAGTGCCGGCCAACGCCGTCAGCTGGTTCTATGTGGGGTGGCTGGCGGTGGTGCCTGCCATCCTCGCCCTGGTGATGATGGTGTATGCCGCCAAATACATCGGTTCCACGCCCACCGCCATCATGGGGGCACTCGAACCCCTCACGGCCGTACTGATCGGTATCTTCCTCTTCGGTGAAATCTTCACCCTGCGGCTTGCTTTCGGCATTGTGCTGATTTTCAGCGCAGTGATTATCATTGCATTATACAGCAACCGTAAATAAAAACATGAACGATTTTTTCCTTGACATCATTCATTTGTTCTCAGCAACTGATTGTGATTGCTATTTACAAGCGCCAGACTTGGATAACAATTTGATACAGGATTTTCTGGATGATTGTACTATTCCTTACTTTGTAAAAATCAGGCTCTCGGCTGAAAATGCGTTAAGATTTACGGATTTGGAATTGAATCATCGAGTGAGCCAATGGATTCAAAGTATGGAAATAAGGAAAGATGCCAAGTTGCTATTTGAGGGTTATGACAGTGTCGAATATGGACTCTTTTCGAAAGAAGTTGCAATACCAGATTGGTTTAGGGGCAAGCATAAAGAGAACTTTGGCACATCACCTAATTGGTGACTGTTATTACTTGCTTTCACAGATTTGGCAAAGTGGTTTTGCGGTGCTCCCAGGGTCATAAAACTCGGAATACTACCCCGCCGTTGTCACGTCAAAATGCCGAATACGGTGTACAACATTCATTAACCACAAATTTTGCGGTTAAAACCTGCAAAATAGCCACAATGTAAAAAAGATAGACAATCTTCAGTTTTAGTTTTCTGTTATAATCTACCTATAGCAAAAAAATATTCACATAATATTTGTAATTAGAATAAAATGTTGTTTATTTGCAGATTCATATAACTTAATTGTAAGTACAAATGATTTTACATTATTATTAATAGTAAATTAACGTTAGTGGAGGACCTATGTGTCGTATAGACTTATACAGTCTTATACAACTTATTATTTTTTCTGAGAGAAAAAATCGTACCTTTGCACTTTCAAATATTAATACCCAAAATTATGGCCACAATTTACGATTTCAAAGCCCAGAACAACAAGGGCGCAGAGGTGGAAATGTCGCAGTACAGCGGCAAGGTCCTCATGATTGTCAACACCGCCTCCAAGTGCGGTTTCACCCCGCAGTACGACGGCCTGGAGGCCCTCTACCAGAAGTATAAAGACCAAGGGCTGGTCATCCTCGGCTTCCCCTGCGACCAGTTCGCCCATCAGGAACCCGGCTCCGATGAGGAGATCGCCGAGTTCTGCCGCCTCAACCACGGCGTGACCTTCCCCCTGATGAAGAAAATCAACGTCAACGGTCCGGAAGCGCACCCCATCTATGAGTACCTGAAGGCGCAGGCCCCGACCGAGGAGTACAAGGGTCTGAAAGCCAAGGCCTCAGCGGCTCTGTTCAAGACCATCAGCAAGAGCGTGGAGAAAGACAGCGACATCAAGTGGAACTTCACCAAGTTCCTCATCTCCCGCGACGGTGCCGTCATCAAGCGCTTCCCGCCCACCACAGCACCCGCTGACTTCGAGAAAGACGTTCAAGAGATGATCGGGTAAGAGGCAGTCACTTTCAAGAAGAAAATGATCAAAAGAACCGCACTTCTTGTTCTGCTTTTGCTTGCACTGCTGTCGGTAACGGCACAAAAATCAAGAGCCTTCGCTATTGACAGGCACCATTTCGTGGATACGATGAAAGTCGAAATTATTGACGGATCGGTGAATGTCCCCGTGGAGATTGAGGGAAAGATACGGCGTCTGATGTTCGACACGGGTGCGGAGAATGGCTTTTGGATTGCAGGAGAAGAAGAGTGGATGAAATCATCGGGCGATAGTGTTATGGTAATAGATTCTCAAAATAAGAGAATTAGGCTGCCAATTCTCAAGATTCCTTCCATAAAAATGGGAAGTATCACACTTGAGGACTATCCGGTGATGGTACACGATGCCATGAGCGGTGTGGTGTGCGGGATGTTCGATGGCGCCCTTGGGTATGATCTTGTTGCCAAAGGGCTATCGTTCAAGCTTGACACAAAAGACAGTATGATGATTGTAACTGACCGAAGGGGCTTTTTCGCCAAGGAGGAGAAAGGGCAGCCCACTCTGAAATACCGAGAGAAAACGCTGCCGTTGGTGTTTGTGGGATTCCCCTTTGCCAATGTCAAAATGCTTTTTGACTTGGGATGGGTGGGCGGTTGGTTTGATCTGCCAGAGTATTGGCTGAACCGTTGGTCTGCCAACAATCCGAAAATGAGACAGACCCTCGACGAACTGACGGTACGAAGGGACACCATAGTCTCAACACAATACGGTTTGTCTGGCCGTGTCAACGACACTCTCGTGGAACGCACGCTACACATCCCAGAGGTGAAGATGGAGGGCTTGACGCTCAACGATGTGTGGGTGTCAACAGGAACCTTCAGTGTGAAGGTGGGTTCGGCTATCTTGAAACATAATTCTTTGATTATCAATGCAAGCAAAAGAAAGCTCATCCTTCTTCCCAACAACGGGAAACTTGAACAGGAAGTGGGCAACGAAAAGAGGGGCATCTCATTCATTCCTGCGGAAGAGGGCGATACTATCGGTGCCGTGAAGGCGGTGGTGGGCAAAGGCACGACGGCCTATTCAAAAGGTCTTCGCACGGGCGATTACCTGATCAGTATCAACGGGATACCCATTACGGACGTTTGTGCCTACGTTACCATATCGTCTCGAGAAAAGGTAGTCAGCTCAGTATTCCGTTCTCCTGACGGCACGTTAAAAGAGGTGGAGTGGTAGAAATCAACAATGCCCCGCACCACCCTCCGTTACGCCATCGAACAGTTGGACGACGAGGAGCGGCGGCACTGGATGACACAAAAATAAAAAGTTATGAACAAACACCGTATTCTGCTCTGCCTTATCTCATTCCTTGTCGGGATCACCTTCTCCGTCCATGCCCAAAGCCCGTACCGGCACAGTATCGGGGTCACGCTCGGCACCACACAGGCAGTGGGGTTCAAAACCTTCCCGACCGACCACTTCGCCATCCAGCTTGACCTTGGCACCAAATACTGCTACGTCTATGGCAACCACTTGTGGTCATTTGAGCTAGCCCCGAATTTCATGTACGAGGGCCGGCTTGCCAAAGGTTTGTACGGTTTTGTTGGCGGCGGCAGCAGCCTCGGCTACTGCTGGAAGAACTACCACTATTTCAACGCTTGGGGTGAGACGTCAAGCCGCAACAATGCCAAAGGCGGCCTCAACGGCTTCTTCGGAATGGAGTACAAGTTCTCCGTACCGCTCACCCTGCAGCTCGATTTCCGCCCGGGCTACCGTTGCGTCTTCAATAAGGACTTGTCCGAACACCTCTTTGACTGGGGCCTGAATTTCGGCTTGCGGTACACCTTCTGAGTCTCATGCCGTCACTTGCTCTTGACGAGACGCACCGCCCTCCAACTGCACCGTTCGGCAGAGCCCATACCGAATATGGTAGAAGTGAAGTAGCAGGACCATGAGCGTCCCAATTCCGCAATAGTGGATGACCAATAGTTGCCATGATTCTGCCCATTCTGCAAATCACCGTTACAGTCTCGGAAGCCCGCTGCAGGAAGGAAAATGGAGTTGCCATTACTCCCCGTCACCTTATATCCATTGCGGTTCCATGTCCAAGTGCATTTCTCCACCAGCTCGTCGAACTGCGCTTTTGAGGGAAGACTTTCGCCATACGTCAGAAAAGCGGCGTCGAAAGAGAGCATTTCCGCCTCATTTGCATCTTTCCAAAGGGTACCGCTCGGCAGGCCCAAGTCTACATACTGCTGCGCGTTTAGCGTCAGTGCCATCAGGCACATCGTGATAATTAAAAGGATTTTTTTCATAGTTTGGAATTTTGTTTTTAACGATGGCAAAATTACAAAATTTGTCCAAACCCCGTCACCGTCACATCGGGACGGCGCAAAATGTCGTCTGTCTTGTAGAAGGAAACCAGGAAGTCGAAGTCCTCACGGAACAGTTCCATAATCATGTCCAAAAGAGGCTCGTCCTGCGGAACATACTCTTGTACAGCACGTTCTAAAAGCCCAATCCGACAATCCGGATTGAAGAGGATGTGCTCAAAAGCCTCCAGCCGCACCTTCGGACGGGTGCACGGAACGGAACAGAACGCCTCGTTGCAGCCGAAAGCGAGGTTCACCCCCTCACGCTCGTCGAAAAACAGCAGTGCATCGTTGTCCAAAAGCCGTGTTTCCTGTTCCATACGATCCACCACTGCTGTATCTGCCCCGCATGCTGTCAGAAATTCACGATATTGATGGAGAATTTGCGCCTTTGTCCCGAAAATCAGGTCTTTATTAAAAAGGTTTAGAAAAGTATCGTGCTGTTTATCAATGGCTTCCCGTGCTGTTTTCCAAAAGTCTTTGTGTAAAAACTCCTGCTGTTCTTCTGCCAGCAGACGGTCGTCCTCAATATTCTCTTCCGTGAAGGAGGGGAATATCCCCAAGCTGCCCGACCAGTGCCAGTCGCCACGCCAGCGGATAAGTGAGATCCGCACAAAAACGCCCGTTTTCAATGGGTTCGCTTCCAAAGATTTCTTCAAGACGCGGTACTCTGTATGGTCACTCAATCGCGACAGCACATAGTGGTTTTCGGTTTCGTCCTCCACCTCGAAATGGCCTGTGAGTTTCGGGGAGATGGTGAGAATGTTCCGCGCAATTTCGGAATCATCCTCCACGTAGGCCAACGCCCACTCCGTCATTGTCGTGCCCCACAGACAGTTGCGGATTTTGTACGTAAGGTCGTCATAATGTCCGCTTAGAAGTGCCTGGGCAGCAGCTGTATCGGCTTTTTGCTCTGCAAGTTCCTCGATGGCATCCTCCATTTCCTCATCCAATGTAAGGCTCGCATCGGGAGCAGTCAGATAGTTCGAGAAGAAGATTTTCTGCATGTACGTCCGCACGGCAAAATAGTCATCAGGGTCGTCCTTGAAAGTATAAAAGTCACGAAGCTGCTGGTTCTCAGGTGCGTAATCCCACTGTGCATCAAGCTCCTCAAAGAAAATGCCGGCCATCGTTGCAATGCATGGGTCGTTAGGCAACACCACATAGTCGAAACGCATTGCCATATAATACCAGATGAGGAACTCCAAATCGGGCTCGTTGATGTCATCCTCCAAATATTCGTCGTAATCCTCCAAGTGGTAGAAAGGCAGCGTCTTGCCGCATTTCTGTCGGCAGATGCGGACAAAGGTCTGGAACACTCCCGTGCCCGAGACCACATCTTCAAAATAGGCCGCCGCCATACACGAGAGAACATCATAGTCCTCCTCGTCCAACTCCTTGAACTCGCTGACAAGCCCCGTGTTACGGTAACAGAGTTCTTTCAGACGGTTGCAAAGGCGGATGTAAAACTGGTCGGTGGGCAGGTCTTTCTCGAAAGGCCGGACATCTAACCACGTATTTCGAAAGATTCTTTTCATTTATTCAAAAAGATGTTTGTAGATCTCCTCCACTTTTGAAATAGGGATAAGCTTAATTTTCAAATTATTATGATTCAATCCCTTAAGATTGTATTTGGAAAGGAACATCCGTGTAAATCCGAGCTTGTCGGCTTCGGCGATGCGCTGGTCAATGTGGGTGACGGGACGGATTTCGCCGTTCAGCCCCATCTCGCCGGCAAAGCAGGTCTTCGGATCGATGGCGATGTCGGCCGCCGATGACAGAATGGCCGCCACGATGGCGAGGTTGATGGCAGGGTCATCGACGTTGATGCCCCCCGCGAGGTTGACGAAAACGTCTTTGGCTCCCAGCTTGAAATGGCACCGTTTCTCAAGGACAGCCAACAGCATGTTCAGCCGGCGGATGTCGTAGCCAGTGGCCGACCGCTGCGGCGTGCCATAGACGGCGCTGCTTACCAATGCCTGAATCTCAATCATCATCGTGCGGTTCCCTTCCAATATAGCGGAAATGGCACTGCCACTGAACTCTTCGTCACGCCCCGAAAGCAGGATTTCCGACGGGTTCAGCACCTCCCGCAGACCGTTCGCCTGCATCTCGAAAATGCCCAGCTCCGAAGTCGAACCGAACCGGTTCTTGATGCACCGGACGATGCGGTACCCGTAGTGCTGGTCGCCCTCGAACTGGAGCACCGTATCAACGATGTGTTCCAAAATCTTAGGCCCGGCCAAGGAACCATCCTTCGTGATGTGCCCGATCAGAAATACCGGCACCGCCGACGTCTTAGCGTAGTGCTGGAACTCCGCCGCACACTCCTTGATTTGCGAAATCGAGCCGGCCGCCGAGTCAATCAGGCTGCTCTGCAACGTCTGGATGGAGTCAATGACCAACAGCTCCGGCTGTACATTTTTGATCTGCTCGAAAATGTCCTGCGTGCTGGTTTCGGTAAGAATGAACAGATTTTCAGGATGATGGCCCGGAAACAGCCGCTCGGCGCGCATCTTCAATTGCGCCTCGCTCTCCTCACCGGAAATATAGAGAATCCGTTTGCTCTTGATCTTCAGTACCATCTGAAGCAAAAGTGTCGATTTCCCGATGCCAGGCTCGCCACCTAACAGCGTGATGGATCCCGCCACGATGCCACCGCCCAGCACATTGTCGAACTCCGAATATCCCGTTCCGATGCGGGGAATCTGCACCAATGAAATCTCGTCCAGCCGTTTCGGCGTGTTCTGTATGGTTTTCGCAAGATGCGACTTCCCCTTCTGTCCTTCGCCACGGTCAACCACCTCCTCCACAAAACTGCTCCACTCCCCGCATGACGGGCACTTGCCCAGCCATTGTGACGACTGGTAACCGCAGTTTTTGCAAAAAAACAGACTTTTACTTTTTGCCATTATGATATTGGTTTTTAGACAAATAATGGAATGACGGTCTTCAAAGACCTCGGCAGTACCTTCAAGGTGACGGCATCCGCAAGCCCCGCCGCATCACCGTCAATGTGGAGATAAATCGGTTTTCCGTCTTTCGCCGTAATCACCGCCTCGCGGCACTCCATGTACCGCACCAATGATGATTTGTCGAAATGGTCGCTGAGCAGGAACGGCAGGTCAATGTTCAACATCTTCAGGAAGAGGGGCTTGTGGCAGATGCAAAGATCCAGCTTCCCGTCCTGCACCGATGCTTTCGGAGCAATCTTGATGTTGTAACCCCACTGCGACGAATTGGCAAAGGTGATAAAAAATGCCTCTGCATCTATCTCTTGTTCAGGTGTTTGAATGTGGTATTCTGAAGTTTTATAAGTGAAATAATTCTTGATGATATACTTCAAATAGTTTTGGAATCCGCGCCGAACGTCCTTGCTGAAATCGTAGGCCACTTTGGCATCAAAACCGATGCCGGCAATACTGAAAAAATGCCGACCATTCACCATGCATGTGTCTATCTCGGTGATGTTCAGGTTGTTGATTAGCCGGATGGATTTCCGCAGATTGATGGGAATGTGTAGGTGGTAGGCCAGACCGTTGCCCGAGCCGTGCGGGATAACCGCCAGTGCGGTGCCCGTCCCTACCAGACGGGAAGCCACCTCGTTGATGGTGCCGTCGCCACCGACCGCCGCCACGATGTCCACACCGTCCCGAACTGCCTCAGCAGCAATCTCGCCCCCGTGCCCCTGCCGTTCCGTATAGCGGAAGGCAATGTCAAAAACAGCGGCATCCAACTCCTTATTGACGATGGCTTCAATATTGTCGGAATGTCGTGTGCCGGATATGGGGTTGATGATGAAGACGATACGTTTCCTCATACTCCGTGCAACAGTTCTGATGTATTAGTAAGCTCTTGCAAAAAGTACCCGCTGTTTCGACGGCTTGCCCGTCAAAATGCACTTGCCGTCCTCCAACGGGTTGTCGAACGGAATACAGCGGATGGTCGCTTTGGCCAGCTCCTTGATCTTCTCCTCGGTTTCAGTTGTGCCGTCCCAGTGGGCATAGACGAAGCCCGCCTCGTTGTCCAGCAGTGACACGAACTCATCCCAAGTGTCGGCCTTGCGGATGTTAGCGTCGCGGAACTGCAAGGAACGGTTGTACAGGTTCGCTTGGATTTCCACCAACAGCTTTTCGATGGTTTCATCCAGCGTGTCAAGGGCATAGGAGGCCTTCTCCAAAGTGTCGCGGCGAGCGACCTCGGCTTGGTTGTTCTCCAGATCACGGGGACCGATGGCCACTCGTACAGGCACGCCCTTCACTTCATATTCGTTGAATTTCCATCCGGAACGTTGCGAATCGTCATCATCGTACTTCACGGAAATGCCGCGTGCCTGCAATTTCTTGGTCAGCACTTCCACCTTTTCCGAAATCTGTTTCAGCTGTTCTTCATTTTTATATATAGGAATGATGACCACCTGAATCGGAGCAAGCTTCGGAGGCAATACCAGCCCGTTATCATCCGAATGGGTCATGATAAGGGCACCAATCAGTCGGGTGGAAACGCCCCAAGAAGTAGCCCACACATATTCAAGTTTGTTCTCCTTGTTCAAGAACTGTACATCGAATGCTTTGGCGAAGTTCTGTCCGAGGAAATGTGAGGTTCCGGCCTGCAAAGCCTTTCCGTCCTGCATCAGTGCCTCGATGCAGTAGGTGTCAATGGCGCCGGCGAAACGTTCGTTCGGGGACTTCACGCCGCGCACGACGGGCATGGCCATATATTTTTCGGCAAAATCGGCATAAACGCCGAGCATCTTGGCCGTTTCCTCGCGAGCCTCCTGCTCTGTGGCGTGCGCAGTGTGACCTTCCTGCCACAGGAATTCGGCCGTGCGCAGGAACAGACGGGTACGCATCTCCCAACGGACCACATTCGCCCACTGGTTGCACAGGACCGGCAGGTCGCGGTACGACTGAATCCAGTTCTTATAAGTGCTCCAAATAATCGTTTCGGAAGTGGGGCGCACAATCAGCTCTTCCTCTAATTTTGCTTCGGGATCCACTACAACGCCGCCACCGTTCGGGTCGTTTTTCAAACGATAGTGGGTAATGACGGCACACTCCTTCGCAAAACCTTCCACATGCTCCGCCTCACGGCTCAGGAAGGATTTGGGAATAAAAAGCGGAAAATAGGCGTTGGTATGCCCCGTTTCCTTGAACATTTTATCTAAAGCGTCATGCATTTTTTCCCAAATCGCATATCCGTACGGCTTGATGACCATACATCCTCTAACTGCCGAATTTTCAGCTAAGTCAGCTTTCTTTACAATATCATTATACCATTGTGAATAGTTCTCTGCACGTGTAGTGAAATCTTTTGCCATTATTTTTTTCCTTTCTGTATTTAACTTTTTACTATTTTTGTCGTCTGAAAAATTTAGTTCGCAAAAATACTAAAAAATAATAACCTCGTTATCATCAAGAAAGGAGTTCGTTATGAAAAAGTCAGTTTATCTTTCAGTTCTTGCGCTTGTCGCCTTGGTAACGTCTTGCAAATTAGAGTCATTGTCGTACTACGATGATGTTTACAGTGCTTCCACTGATGCGCAATATGCGCCCGCTCCTTCCGCTAATAGGACGGAGACTGTTGCGCCCGAAACCAATTATAATTCCGAAGAATATGTCACAGAGGAGTATCCTGAAGAAAGATCCGCCTCTGCAAACTATTCCACTTCGGAAAGCTATTATGATAGCGAGACGGGTAATACATACATTACCAACAATTATTATTATGACGACGACGATTATTACGACTATTACTACACGTCACGGATTCGTCGTTTCCACAGCCACATCAATTACTGCTGGGGATACTATGACCCCTATTACACCAATATGTACTGGTATGACTACAACCCGTATCACTGGGGCGTAAGTGTCTATCTTGGCTACAACTGGTACTGGCCGACTTACTACTACCGTCCGTACTACTATTCGCACGGTTACTATCACTGCGGATTCAATTACGGTTGGGGCTGGTATGATCCATACTGCTACCACAGCTGGCACCACCACGGTTATCACGGATGGGGCTGCCCTGGACACCCTGGCTACTACCATCACAACTATGGCTGGAACGCTTACAATCACGGCTTCCACGACGGCTTTATCGCCGGCAGCCACGCAGGGTACTACCACAATAATTTTGACTCCAACCACTCCCACTACACGGGACACCGCACAAACATCGGAATCACCAATTCAGGCAACAATTCTGGGAGAGGTGAGCGTCCGACAGGTTACGGCGACGAGAACAACAAACCCTCAAACAATAATTTGTATGTCTCCCGCACTACAGCCAACAATTCCTTTGCAGCTCGCTATGACGGACTTACCTCCTCTTCCAGCAGCAGTGCCACGAACAAGACCCCTGTTACCAACGGTGTAAACAGCGGCAACACGAATAAGGTCCCCGCCACCAATGGCGTGAACAGCGGAAATACCAACAAAGTCCCCGCAACCAACGGTGTGAACAGCGGAAATACCAACAAGGTCCCCGCTACCAACGGTGTAAACAACGGCAACAGCAACAAGGTCCCCGCTACCAACGGTGTAAACAACGGCAACAGCAACAAAGTCCCCGCAACCAACGGTGTGAACAGCGGAAATACCAACAAGGTCCCC
>CAMVOL010000038.1 GCA_947169105.1 uncultured Bacteroidales bacterium
AGGAAGGTGTGGCCTTCTTCCACATCGTCCGGGGCCTCGACGGCGAAGAGGCGGTCGAAGAGGCGCACCTCGGCGTCGATAGCGCTGTGGGCGGCCACCCAGTGGATGGTGCCCTTCACCTTGCGCCCGTCGGGGGCGTCGCCGCCGCGTGTGGCGGGGTCGTAGGTGCAATGGATGCAGGTGATGTTGCCCTCGGCATCCTTCTCAACGCTCTGTGCCGTAACAAAGTAGGCGTAGCGCAGACGCACCTCCTGGCCGATGGCCATGCGGAAGTATTTCTTTGGGGCCACCTCCATAAAGTCCTCGCGCTCAATCCACAACTCGCGTCCGAAGGGCACCTGGCGCGTGCCGTCGGCCTCGCACTCGGGATTGTTCACGGCCGTCAGCATCTCGGTCTGTCCCTCGGGATAGTTGTCGATGACTACCTTCACCGGGTCGAGGACAGCCATGCGGCGCTGGGCCACCTTGTTGAGGTGCTCGCGCAGCGAGAACTCCAGCAGGCTGTAGTCGATGATGTTGTCGCGCTTGGCCACGCCGATGCGCTCGCAGAAAGCCTTGATGCTCTCGGGCGTGTAGCCACGGCGGCGGAAACCGCAGATAGTCGGCATGCGGGGGTCGTCCCAGCCGCTGACGTAGTTCTCCTTCACCAGCTGCAGCAGCTTGCGCTTGCTCATCACCGTGTAGTTGATGTTCAGGCGGGCGAACTCGTACTGGTGGCTCGGCCAGATGCCCAGCTGCTCGATGAACCAGTCGTAGAGCGGACGGTGGATGTCGAACTCCAGCGTGCAGATACTGTGGGTGATATGCTCAATGGAGTCGCTCTGGCCGTGGGCGTAGTCGTACATCGGGTAGATGCACCACTTGTCGCCGGTGCGGTGGTGGTGGCTGTGGAGGATGCGGTACATGATGGGGTCACGCATGTGCATGTTGGGGGAGGTCATGCCGGTTTTGGCACGCAGCACCTTGCTCCCGTCGGGGAATTCGCCGGCTTTCATACGGCGGAAGAGGTCGAGGTTCTCCTCGACGCTACGGTTGCGGTACGGGCTTTCGATGCCGGGCTTGGTGGGCACACCGCGGCCCGCACTGATCTCCTCCTGCGACTGGTCGTCCACGTAGGCGAGACCGTCCATAATCAGTTTCTCCGCCCATTCATAGAGCTGGTCGAAGTAGTCGGAGGCATAGTGCTCCTCGGCCCACTGAAAGCCGAGCCACGTGATATCTTCTTTGATGGAATCCACATACTCCACATCCTCCTTGACAGGGTTGGTGTCATCGAAGCGGAGGTTGCAGAGACCGTTATATTTCTTTGCAATTCCGAAATTGAGACAGATGGACTTGGCGTGTCCGATGTGCAGGTAGCCGTTCGGTTCCGGAGGGAAACGGGTATGCACTTTCGATCCGTTTTTGCCGTTGGCCAAGTCTTTCTCAATGATTTCTTCAATAAAATTCATAGTGGTTTGTTTTAAGAATAAAAAATTCCAAAGCGCAATTTGGAAAGCGGGTGCAAAAGTACGATTTTTTCTCTTACCATATAATAAAAAAGGGATGACCGAAGCCATCCCTTTTTACTGGATAGTGTATCAATTAGTTCTTTTTCTCCAGCTGGCCGGTGCCGGTGTTCTGGATTTTGATTTTCGGTGTGCCGCTATAGACCACTTTGCCGGAGGAAGAGATGGTGGCGTCGAGGCTGGATTCGGCGGAAACGGAAATGTTGCCGGAGCCGTTGTTCACCACTTTAGCTTTCTTGGCGGCAAGACCGATAGCGTCGAAGTTGGAGGAGCCGGAGCTGGTCACGTTCACTTCGTCGGCGTTGCCGGTCACCGTCACATTGCCGGAATTGGTCAGCGTGGCGGTGATTTTCTTGCCCACAAAACCGTTGAAGTTGAAGCTGCCGGAGCCATTTCCTTTAAAGGTAACGTTCTCGCTGCTGAGGCCGGCGATGATGCAAGCTTCAGTTGTGGAGGTGGTGATGGTCGTACTTTTCACACCCGACATAGTTGTAACGTTGAAAACGGTGTTGTCCTTCATGGTGACGTTCAGGCTTGAAGCCAGCACATCGTTGAGGTTTGTTTTAAAACCTTGTGAAAGAGTGAGTTTTAATGATGTGGTTTTCAGATTTTTGAAGTTGAGCGTACCTTTTCCGTCAAGAATCATCTCCATCTTGTCGGAGGGGATGCCGTCAGCGGTGATGGTGCCGTTGCCAGTGTACTGAAACTTAGTAATCATCGGCAGGGAGAGGCGAATGACGATGGGGAAGTTGTTCACGATTTTGGTCTTTTTGGCGATACCGATATTCAGTGCCTTGCCCTTCACTTCGGTGACAATCACCTCGAGCAGGTTAGATTCTGCTTCCACCTCCACTTTCGGAGTGATGGCATAATCAATGATGATGTCAAAATCGGCGTTGACGTTAATCTGTTGGAAAGCGGCCACGGAGCGGCTGTCTTTTTTGAGTTCACGGTTACCGATAACATCTTTAGCTTGAGCAAAAAGGACGGCAAATGCCATCGCAACAAAGAGGAAAATTTGTTTTGAATTTCTCATAGTTTTATGTTTTTAAGGTTAATAATCAAAAAAGCGTGCAAATTTACGAATAATGTTTCAAATAATCACCTATTCTTTGAAATCCTGTATCTTTGCACGTTTTTTCAAAAAAAGTTATGCCACAGCAAAATCAGGACAAGTTTTTGAAATTGAGGGAATTGCATCCCGACTTTTTTTACGATGGATACACATTTGAGATCAAGGAGAACAGGATAACGATGCAATTCGACTTCCGGATTGGGGAGAAAATTCACTTTTCGCCGAAGATGACGTTGCTTCCGGGCCGCCACCAAGCGTGCGTGCCCATGCGGGAAGAAATCGAGGGCCTCGTCTTCCACATCGGCCTCATTGAGCTGATCAGCTATTGGAAGTGTGCCTGCCCGCCCGCCGTCCACCTGCCCGTGCGGCTGTCGGACACACAGCAGCAATGGTGGAAGAAGCTCTATTGGAAGGGGTTAGGCGAGTTCTTCTACCAGAACAGCATCACCACTACTCCCGCTGACTTCCTGAACTTCCGGTTCAACGACGGCGCACCATCGGCAGCGGACTTCACCTACCGACGCATCCCTGACAGTGAAGCGGTCATTGTCCCCATTGGGGGCGGCAAAGACTCGGTGGTGACCTTGGAGCACCACCGCCGCACGCACCGCATTGTGCCGTTCATCATCAATCCACGCGGCGCCACCCTTGAATGTGCCCGCATCGCCGGCTTCCCCACGCAGGACGACATCGTCGTGCTCCAGCGGCAGATAGACCCCGAACTGCTCCGTCTCAACGCCGACGGGTACCTCAACGGCCATACGCCCTTCTCGGCGATGCTGGCGTTCTACACCCTGCTGGTGAGCTACGTCACCGGCGTGCGCGATATCGCCCTTTCCAACGAGAGCAGCGCCAATGAGCCCACCATCCCCGGCACCGACATCAACCACCAGTACTCCAAATCCCTGGAATTCGAGGAGGATTTTCGTAGGTATGTGACCGCTAACATGAACGATGCGAGCCACTACTTCAGCTACCTCCGCCCTTACTCCGAACTGGAAATTGCCGAATTTTTCGCCTGCTATCCCGACTATTTCCCCGTTTTCAAGAGCTGCAATGCGGGCAGCAAAACCGACAGCTGGTGCTGCAACTGCCCCAAATGCCTTTTCGCGTACATCATCCTTTCACCGTTCATTGAAGACGAGATGATGATCCGCATTTTTGGGGAAGACCTGCTGGACAAGCCGTCGCTGCAGCACTATTTCGACGAGCTGACGGGCATCGCCGAAATCAAGCCCTTTGAGTGCGTCGGCACGGTGGAGGAGGTGAACCGCGCCCTCTCGATGATTGCGGGGACGCGTGGTGACAAGGCGCTGTTGCGGAGGTGGCGGGAAGTGGGGAACGGGCATTTTCCAGCAGTTGCGGAAGAGTAGGTTCCCCTTCTAGGTAGATTTTTCATTTTTTATACATCTACCCCGCACTTCGTGCACCCCTTCTTCAAAAAGAAGGGGAATAAACTTGATGAACTTTACAAACTAAATTTGTATTTTTGCCGCCCGAGAAAAAAAGGAACAGATTATGTCAAACGAAAGATTTGCCATTATAGGCGCGGGCCACTTCGGCTCGTCGATTGCAACGGCGCTGTCGGAGCGCGGGGCGGAGGTGCTGGTGATAGACTCCGACATCAAGGTGATACAGGATCTGTCGGAGGAGGTGGCCTTTTCCGTCTGCATTGACGCTACCAACAAGCGCGCCCTCTTGGCCGAAAACATACAGGATTTTGACGCCGTGGTGGTCGCCATCGGTGAGGATTTTGTGAAGCGGCTGCTGTGCACGGCCAACCTTCTGGACATCGGCGTGAAACGCATCATCTGTCGCACCATGGGCAACAACCAGCGGACCATCCTCGAAAAGATGGGCATCACCGAATTCTTGTCGCCCGAGGACGAAGTCGGCATTCTCTTCGCCGAACGCCTGCTGAACCCCAACATCCTGTCGTACCTCCAACTGCCTGACGGCTACAAAATCGCTGAGGTGGTGCCCCCCAGCAAGACCGTCGGCCTCACCATCGCCGATCTCAACCTGCGTGACGCCTACCGCCTCAGCCTTATCACTATCCGCCGGAACTTCTCCGACGAGGCCGACGGCGACGCGTCCACCAGCCACATCATCGGTGTTCCCGAAAACTCCACCGACATCCAAGCCAACGACTGTTTCGTGCTGTTCGGGCGGTCGCAGGACATCGAGAATTTCATCAAGAAAAACCAGTAAGGGACGATGCCGCTCACGTCATTCGACTATTTCAAGAAGAAGCTGAATTTCCGCCTTGTCAACCTTCAGGGGACGGTGGAGCGGGTGCTGAATGTCCTCGCCATATTGCTGGCAGTGGCCGCATTGGGCGGCATCCTATACGAGCACGGCGGCTACCTCACCCCCCATCAGGAGGCAATAGTGACCACAATCGTCACCATCGCCTTCATTTTTTATGTGCTCCGTTTCATCGTCAGTGCGGTCTTTTCATCCGATATCAAACAATATTTCAAGGACGAAAGGCTCAATTTTATACTGATTATCTGCACCTTATCTCTTTTCGCTTTCTTTGCTATCTACGAGCGTACCGCCGATATCGACAATATCGTGCAGTTTTACCATCATCGGGTCATCGTCTTCCACTTGCTCTATTTTGTCATCTTTTTTATCGAGATTGTCAAGGCCTTGGCTTTTGTAAAGAAGTTCAAACTCAGTCCGCCCGTCATGATGATGCTGTCGTTCTTCGTGCTCATCGCCATCGGGACAGGACTGCTGCTGATGCCGAAGATGACGACCCACGGCATCTCCTTCATCGACGCGCTGTTCACCGCCACCAGTGCCAGTTGCGTGACGGGACTCACGGTACTGAGTACAGCTAACGATTTCACCACTTCCGGCCAGATTGTGCTGATGGTGCTGATGCAGCTCGGCGGTATGAGCATCCTCTCCTTTGCTACTTTCTTCATTTCGTTCCTGTCGCACTCCGTCACGGGCCTACGCTACCAATACATGGTGAAGGATATGCTTTCCACGGACAAGCTGTCGGACTCTTTCTCCTTTTTACGCGAAATTGTTGTCACCATTTTTATCGTGGAAGCCATCGGCGTTATAATGTTATATATGTATTGGGAGACGACGGGCATTTTTGAGACCAACGGGGAGACGTTCTACTTCGCGCTGTTCCATGCGGTGTCGGCGTTCAACAATGCCGGCTTCTCGCTTTGGACGGACGGCCTGATGGATACGGCCGTGGTCAACAGTCACTTCCCGCAGGTCATCATCATGCTGCTGGTCTTCATCGGAAGCATCGGTTTTGTGGTACTGCGTGACTTTTTCGCGCCGGCGGTCATCCGCGAACGCAAGCGCAAACGGTGGAAGTCGTTGACGATGGGTACTCAGATTGCCCTCATCACCTCCTTTGTCATCATTGCGGTCGGCACCCTCCTGTTCTTCTTTATCGAATACGATAACACGTTAGCCAATAAAAATACTCTTTTTGACAAGGCTTTCTGCGCGTTGTTCCAAGTGACAGCTGGTCGTACGGCCGGTTTCAATATCGTGGATGTCAATGCGATAAGTGTTCCGATGCTGATGGTCATTACCCTGATTATCTTCATCGGGGCATCGCCGGGTTCCACGGGCGGCGGCATCAAGACCACCACCGCTTTTGTGATCATCAAGTCGCTTTTTGCCACCATCAAAGGAAAGGAGCGTATCGAGTTCAACAAGAAAACCATCCCGTTCTCTTTGGTGGACAAATCCTATTCCATCGTTGTGATGTCACTGGTTTTCATATTTATAACAGTGGTTGCTTTAGGCCTTTTGGAGCCGATGGTTCCATTGAAGAACATCATTTTCGAATCCACATCGGCTTTCACCACATGTGGTCTTTCCACAGGTTGCATCGGCAGTTTTTCCGTGGCGGGCAAGGCCCTTCTCACTTTCAACATGTACCTCGGACGTATCGGCACCCTTACTTTTGCCTATGCCCTCAGCAAGCGTACGAAGGAAAGTCGCCACGAATATCCCGAAACCTACTTCATGGTGGGATAATAGGGTTCAGGGGACAATGAAAACTGAGAATTGAGAACTGAAATTACTTCAAAAAAGACAACACCATCTCGGGAGAGAAATCTACTTTAATGACGGTGCAGAGGCCATGGCCCATATCTTTCACAGAGGCACCGAGCAGCCATACTTCGTCATCTATAATCAGGTAACGGTCGTGAATACGCAGCGGAAGCTGAAACTTCTTAATCTCTGCATTTTGTTCGTTATGCTTTGCAAAGTCCAATTCCATCTGCTTGCTGAAGCGAGTGTGCACAGTGCATTCAACTCCAGCAGTTCGCTTGTCGAGCAAGAGCAAGGTGCGCTCGTCCACAAAGTTGTCAATAAGGATAATGCACCGCTGGGCACGCCTCACCAAACTGCTTATGAAAGAGTATGCATCCCAAACACAGCCGGTGCCAAACAATTCTTCGGTTGTAACTGTGGGTGACATATCCTCAATCTTGTCTAACACCACATCAAGCTTTTGTTCCGTCAGCATTTGCCGGTGCTCGATGGCATCTACACGTTGGAATAAGTATGCGTTGGCCGTGATAAAACGACGCATGGCCACAAAAGCCCTGATGATTTTAACACTGATTTCCTCAGCCAAACCATTATGCAGCACACCACTTAATTGAGAGACACCTTGCTCTGTAAACACATACGGAAAAGCCCGACGGTCACCGCCTCTGACGTTTGAAATGCCAATTTGGCACTTCAAAGACTCCCATTCCTCCTTGGTTAACTGGAACATAAAATCCTCTGGGAAACGCCCGATATTGCGTTTTACTTGTCTGTTCAGTTTTGCTGTTTCCACTTTGTAAAATACAGCCAAGTCCCTGTCCAGCATCACCTGAACACCTCGAATCAAAAATATTCTGGCCTGAATCTCTGCAAGCGATACGGACTGATTGTCGTGAAGCACAACAGCGTTTATTTCATTTGTTTAATTTTCTTTCATGTGGCAAAAATACGATTTTTATTTTTATAAAATAATAAATTTTTATATAAAAAAATTACTTTTGAGATGATGTGATGAATGGCTGACGACAGGATGGCGTATACATTTTTGAGATTCCGTCCGCTCACTGCGTTCGCGGTGAACGGAGTCTTCAACTCAAAAAATAAAGCCACCTATGAAACCTATATCCTTGTAGTGTGCCGCATTGTCAAAGTCATTAGTTTTCAGTTTTCGAAAAAATTTTTTCAAAAAAGTGTTGCATTTAAAATTTTATGTATCTTTGCAGCGCAAAGTACTTTTAAATTATGAAGGAACAAGAAGTAGAACAAACATTGAATGATATTCGTGATATGATGAGTAAATCGTCACGTTTTCAATCAGTTAGCGGGTATTCCATTATCGTTGTGGGATTGCTTGCAGCGGTGGCATCACTGATTACGGCACTCATCATCGGGGTGGAAAATTGGTGGCCTTGCTCCGAAAAACTGCAACAGTTCATGGTGACGGACACTGCAGCACGCACCCAATCCATTGCGGTGACCGGCCTTATTCTTTTCGCCCTCTCCCTGCTGACGGTATTTCTCTTTGCCAATATCAAATCAAAAAAACACCAGTTGCGTTTCGCCTTTGACAAACGGATGGGCCAAATGATCCTCGACTTCTTCATCCCTCTGGTTGTAGGTGGTTTACTCAGCATCGTATTGGTCATGCAAGAGCACTTTGGCCTCACCTCCTCCATCATGTTGGTATTTTATGGACTTGCCTTGGTCAATTGTAGCCATTACACCTACCCTATTTTCCGTTATTTGGGATATGTGGAATTGCTTCTTGGCATCATTGATTGCTTCACCATGTCGCACGCACTACTGTTCTGGTTCCTCGGCTTCAGCGTGACGCATATCATCTTCGGCATCGTCTATGTCCTCCTTTTTGATCGAAAAGCTAAATAATCATGACCATCCTTGAAGGACTGAATAAAACATTTGAAAGCAAAATCCGCTTGGGCATCATGTCGGTATTGGTGGCCAACGAATCAGCGGATTTTGCCACATTGAAGTCGCTGCTGGAGCTCACCGACGGCAATCTTGCCAGCCATACACGCAGTCTGGAAGAGGCCGGCTACATCCGTTGCGAGAAGAAATTCATCGGACGCAAACCGAACACCACCTACATCATCACGCAGTCCGGTCGTGAAGCCTTCACCGCACACATCAATGCTCTTGAAAATTTTTTGAAAGAATGTAAAAGCTGAATTTTTTTTGTTTTTGATACTTTGAAATACAAAGTACTTTTATATTTATAAACCACTTAAAAAAATTTATTATGCAAAAAGAAATGGAAAATGCGGCAATGGAACCGCAAGAAGCACAAATGAAAAACGAAACGATCTTCTCCGCAATCAACCCGGTAGGAGAGCAAAAGAATGCAGCGCCGCAAAATGGGCAAAGGAAAATACGCAACAACCGTTTGCTCCTGAAGTTGGGTATCATCGGTCTGCTGAGTGTGCTACTGTTGATCCCACAACAGTTTATCCTGCGACTGATCAATGAACGATACGAAACCTCCTCGAAAGCAGAAACGGAGGTGAGCCAACTTTGGAGCAGAGCCCAACAAATCACAGGCCCAGTGATTCACATTCCGAACAAAAACAACCACGAAAATGACCTCTATCTGCTGCCTGAAGACTTGCATATAAAAGGGAATGTGACTACAGAAAACCGTCATCGCGGAATCTTTGACGCCACGGTTTATTCTGCGGATCTGGACATTGAGGGGAGTTTTACGCTATTGGAGATGCCAGTTTTTGAGAACACCGAATACGACACCGCGAAAGCGGAAGTACTGATTGCACTTAATGATTTTCGGGGACTGACAGAAAATATCACCCTCCGATTGGACGAAGAAACCTATGCGATGAAATCCAATCAGGATGGGCAAATGGGGTCTGTGCTGTGCTGCCCCGTCCCATTATCCGAAATGCAGGTGGGCCAGTCGGTGAAATTTTCGGTAAAAATGCCGATAAAGGGATCGGAATCCCTGACATTCCTTCCCTTGGGCAACAGCACGGAAGTGGAGCTGACCTCCAACTGCGCGTCGCCAAGTTTCCAAGGCAACTATTTGCCGGTTACCCGAACGGTTTCTGACAAAGGGTTTTCTGCCTCGTGGAAAATTCTGGCCATCAATCGCGACTTTTCGCAAATGGTTACAAAATGGAACAAACGCGGAAGTGGACCATATTGCGTGAATACGAAGGAGAACGCGTTCGGTGTGACCTTGAAAGTGCCGGTGCTGCAATACCAGCAGACCACACGCAGCGTCAAATATGCCTACCTTTTCATCCTAATGACGTTTGCCATTGTCTTTTTCTTAGAATACCGCCACCTGACCCCCATCCATCCGGTGCAATATCTGCTGATTGGCATCGCACTGCTGCTTTTCTACACTCTGTTGCTTTCTTTCAGCGAGCACATCCCGTTCCTCTGGTCCTACCTTATTGCCACGCTGATGACTATCGTATTGATTACAGGCTATTTGGCAGGAATCTTAAAGACCAAGAAAACGCCAATAATAACCGGTTCGTTCTTGCTTACCTTGTACGTATTTATGTATGTGCTTTTGCAGATGGAAACCTACACCCTTCTCGTCGGCAGCATCGGCATCTTCATCATCCTCGCCGTCCTGATGTACGCCTCCCAAAAGGTGAAATGGTACAAGGATAAATAGGTGACTGGAGAATTTCGGGAATTTCCCACTATAAAACGAAAAAAATCGTACTTTTGCCGCTTCAAATTTCAGACCTTAATTTATTATGGCAAACGAACTTTCAGAACAAGAAGTTATCCGTAGAAAAAAATTAGACGATTTTACAAATCTTGGTGTAAATGCTTATCCCGCACCTCTTTACGAAGTGAATGTTACCAGTAAGGAGATTTTGGAAAAATTTCCGGAAGACAATTCCCTTTTCCAGAATGTGAGTTTCGCAGGACGTATTATGAGCCAGCGCATTATGGGTGCAGTTTCGTTCTATGAGCTGCAAGATGCGGTCGGCAAAATCCAGATTTATGTGAAACGTGACGAAATATGTCCGGGCGAGGACAAAACGATGTACAATTCCGTTTTCAAGAAATTGGACATCGGCGACATCATCGGCGTGAAAGGTTTTGTATTCACCACGCAGACGGGCGCCATCAGCATCCATGTCAAGGAGTTCACACTCCTGTGCAAGTCGGTGCGCCCCCTGCCCATCGTGAAGGAGAAGGACGGCACCACCTACGACGCGTTCTCCGATCCCGAACAGCGCTACCGCCAGCGGTACCTCGACCTCATCGTCAACCCGCATATCAAGGATACGTTCATCAAACGCACCAAACTGGTGAATACGATGCGTAACTTCCTGAACGAAAAGGGTTATTTAGAAGTAGAAACTCCGATTTTGCAGCCCCTTTACGGAGGTGCCGCCGCACGCCCCTTTAAAACCCATCATAACACCCTCGACATGACGCTCTACCTGCGTATCGCCGATGAATTGTACCTCAAGAAACTCATCGTCGGCGGTTTCGATGGCGTGTATGAGTTCTCGAAGGACTTCCGCAACGAAGGTATGGACCGCTTCCACAACCCCGAATTTACCCAGATGGAGTTGTACGTAGCTTATAAGGACTATGAATGGATGATGAACCTCGTGGAAGAGATGGTGGAGGCGGTGGCGATTGCCCTGCATGGCACCACGCAGGTGCAGGTCGGCGAGAACCTGATCGACTTCAAACGCCCGTGGAAACGCTACACGATGTTCGAGGCCATTGAGCACTTCACCGGCACCGACGTCTCCAATATGGACGAGGCCGAGTTGGCCGCCTTCGCCAAGAGCGTGGGCGTGGCCGTGGACAGCACGATGGGAAAAGGCAAGCTGATTGACGAAATTTTCGGCGAGACGGCGGAGTCGAAGCTCATCCAACCGACATTCATCTACGATTATCCCGTTGAAATGTCGCCACTGACGAAGATGCACCGTTCCAAACCCGGCATGACCGAGCGTTTTGAAGCGATGTGCAACGGCAAGGAGCTTTGCAACGCCTACTCCGAGCTGAACGACCCGATTGACCAACGCCGCCGCTTCGAAGCCCAGCTGGAACTTGGCAAGCGCGGTGACACCGAATCCATGGTGCTTGACGAGGACTTCCTCCGCGCCCTCGAGTTCGGTATGCCGCCAACCGCAGGCCTCGGCATCGGCATCGACCGTCTGGCAATGATTATGACCAACTCACCCTCTATTCAGGACGTGCTCCTCTTCCCGCAAATGCGTCCGGAAAAAAAGGAAACACCCTCTGAATAAGGTTTTTATTTCTACAGCAAAACGCCGTTCCGGAAACAGTGAACGGCGTTTTTTTATGCCGTTAAAAAGTTCATTTTCGCTGTTTTTTCTATAGGAAAAAAATGTAAATTTGCAGCCGATTTCTAGTTTTGGAAAATGTTGTTGTTTCAGCAAGATAGCAGATTTTTCGGAGCGAAATGAAGAACGATTATTTATCAATAAAAAACATAGAAGCACATGACAATGCAAGAAAAAATCAACGAGCTTTTGGAACTCCGTGAGAAAGCTCGCATGGCCGGCGGCGAAAAGCGCATCGAAAAGCAGCACGCCCAAGGCAAGTACACCGCAAGGGAACGTATCCTCAAATTTTTGGACGAGGGCAGTTTTGAAGAATTCGACATGTTCTCCACCCACCGCTGCCACAACTTCGGCATGGAGAAGGACACCCCTCTCACCGACGGCGTGATTACCGGCTACGGCACCGTGGACGGACGTCTCGTCTTCGTCTATTCGCAGGACTTCACCGTTTCCGGCGGCTCCCTGTCCGAAACCGTCGCCAACAAGATCTGCAAAGTGCTTGACCAGGCCATGAAGATGGGGGCTCCCGTCATCGGCTTCAACGATTCCGGCGGTGCCCGTATCCAGGAGGGTGTCAACAGCTTGGCCGGCTATGCCGAAATCTTCCAGCGCAACATCCTCGCCTCCGGCGTGGTTCCGCAAATCTCAGCCATCTTCGGCCCCTGCGCCGGCGGTGCCGTCTATTCACCGGCTCTCACCGACTTCATCATGATGACCAAGAACACGAGCTACATGTTCGTCACGGGTCCGAAGGTTGTGAAGACCGTCACGGGTGAGACCGTCACTGTGGAAGACCTCGGCGGCGCCAGCGTCCACTCCACCAAGTCGGGTGTGGCCTCCTTCGCCGTCGAAAACGAGGACGACGGTATCGCGATGATCCGCCAGCTGCTCAGCTTCCTCCCCTCCAACAACATGGAGACGGCTCCGCGCTACAGCTGCGAAGACCCCATCAACCGCCTCGACGACGTACTCAACCAGCTCATCCCCGAAAACCCGAACAAGCCCTACGATGTGAAGACCGTCATCAGCAGCATCGTCGATAACGGCGAATTCCTCGAAGTCCAGCCCAACTACGCCAAGAACATCGTGGTCGGCTTTGCCCGCTTCAACGGTATGTCCGTGGGTATCGTGGCCAACCAGCCCAACTGGCTCGCTGGCGTGCTCGACATCAACGCCTCCCGTAAGGGTGCACGCTTTGTCCGCTTCTGCGACGCCTTCAACATCCCGCTGGTTACGTTGGTTGACGTTCCCGGCTTCCTCCCCGGCACGGGTCAGGAATACGGCGGCATCATCCTGCACGGCGCCAAACTGCTTTACGCTTACGGCGAGGCCACCGTTCCGAAAGTTACGGTCATCCTCCGCAAGGACTACGGCGGTGCCTACTGCGTGATGAGCTCCAAGCACCTCCGCGGCGACATCAACTACGCTTGGCCGACCGCCGAAATCGCCGTTATGGGCGGTAAGGGCGCTGTCGAAATCCTCTACAGCAAGGATGTCAAGAATATTGAGGATCCCGCCAAGAAAGCCGACTACCTCAACGAGAAGGAAGCTGAATACACGCAGGCCTTCGCCAACCCGTATGTGGCTGCCAAGTACGGCTACATCGACGATGTCATCGAGCCGCGCAACACCCGTTTCCGCGTCATCCGCGCCCTCGAGTCCTTGCGCACCAAACGTCTCGAAAATCCTGCCAAGAAACACGACAACCTTCCGTTATAATTCAATTAAAACACTGATCATCAATGAAAAATCTCAGATATTTTTGTCTCACCCTCGTCATCGCACTGGCTGCATTTGCCGTTCAGGCACAGTCCATTGTGGACTTGCGTCTGAACGAGGTTCTCATCAAGAATGATGAGAACTTCACCGACGAATACAGCCGTCACGTGCCGTGGGTCGAGGTGTTCAACACGTCCTTCAACTCCGTGAACATCGGCGGCTGCTACCTGACCAATGATACCACCGGTCTGGCGGCGGCACAAAAGCGCGGCAAAGCCGGTCAGGATGCTCTGAATGCCTTCAAAGCAAAATGTTACAACATTCCCAGCGGGGATCCGAAGACCCTGATTTCGCAGCGCAGCAGCGTTGTCTTTTTCCTGGATGGAGATCCCACCTACGGAACCTTCCACGTTAGCTTTAAAGGGGAAGATTGCAGCTACATCGCCCTCCTTGGCTCCGACGGCCGCACCTTGCTCGACCTTATGGAACTTCCCGCTGACATGCGTACCTCCGACAAATCTTTCGGTTGCGAAGTGGACGGTATCGTCACTGAAGACGAAGAGAACACCGTCGTGGGCAAGAAGGCCGGCAAGGACATCCGCAAGTATTTGGAAACCTTCACCCCCGGTTCCAACAACAAGGTGATTTCGTCCGAAAGCAAGGCCGACAAGCTCGCTAAGAACGACCCGCACGGTATCGCCATGGCTCTTACTTCTATGGGTATCGTGTTCACGGTTTTGTTCATCATCTTCCTCGTGCTGAAAATCTTTGCCCATTACTCAAAGAAAGAGCAAAAGGCGAAGGAAACAAAAGAGGCAAAGAAGAAAGAAACGGTGAAGACCGCTGCTCCTGCCTCCAAGGACGGCAATCCCACGGATGAGGAGCTGGCCGCCATCACTGCTGCCCTTCATCAGGCCAACATAGGTGGCAGCGACGAAGAGACGGTCGCCATCGCGATGGCCCTCTACTTCTACCTTTACACGAACCACGATTATGAAAGCGAGGTACTTACTTTCAATGATGACGTCGAGCGTTCCACTTGGTCACAGAAGCACTTCAATTTCAAGCAGAATCCTGTCCGCAAATAAATTGAAAGTTGAAAACTGAAAATTGAAAAATATAAATTAAAATATTTAGAATTAGAATATTATGAAGAATTACAAATTCAAAATCAACGGCAATGAGTATTCTGTTGACATTGTCGAAATCGTTGATAACAAGGCGCAGGTCGAAGTGAACGGCAAGGCCTATGAGGTGGAATTGGATATGACGGGTGTGAAGGTTCCGGCTGCTCCCGCACAGCCCGCCCGCCCCGCCGCTGCTCCGAGAGCTGCCGCTCCCGTGGCCGCCGCTGCCGCTGCTCCTGCCGCAGCACCCGCTGCTGCTCCCGCTCCCGCCGCCGGTGGTGCCGGAATGCAGGTGAAGTCCCCGCTGCCGGGTACCGTCCTTGACGTGATGGTTCGCGAAGGTGATACCGTCACCGCAGGTCAGCACATCATCCTCCTCGAAGCTATGAAGATGGAGAATAACATCGAGGCTCCGAAGGCTGGTAAGGTGACCAACATCCGCGTCAAACAGCGCGATGCCGTCATGGAAGGCGATGTCCTCCTGACCATTGAATAGGGTTCAGGAAATAGTGAACAGGGTACAGATTTCAGGGAACAGTTTGTTTCATGTTTATATTGTAGGGCCGTCATATTATGGCGGCCACTCTGTTATATTTGAACAAATCACCAAATCAACCAATAAAAATCCCCGCCTATGGTCGTTGTAGAATCCCTGCAAAAAAGTTACGGCACGCTGAAGGTGCTGAAAGGAATCAATCTGGAAATTGCTGACTCTTCCGTGGTGACGATTGTCGGGGCCTCGGGGGCGGGAAAATCCACGCTGCTGCACCTCATCGGCACCCTTGACCGCCCCGACGAAGGACGGGTGCTGATTGACAATACCGACCTTTACAAACTGTCGGATAAGGAGTTGGCGGAGTTTCGCAACCGCAACATCGGTTTTGTGTTCCAGTTCCACCACCTGCTGCCGGAGTTCACGGCGGTGGAGAATGTGGCGTTGCCGGCGATGATAGCGGGACAGAGTAAGGAGGCCGCATTGAAGCGCGCTACCGAGCTTCTGGACTATCTGAAACTGTCGGACCGCCTCACGCACAAGCCCTCGCAGCTGTCGGGCGGCGAGCAGCAGCGGGTGGCGGTGGCGCGCGCCCTCGTCAACAACCCTAAGCTCATCCTTGCCGACGAGCCGTCAGGAAACCTTGATACCGAAAACGCCCGTAAGCTGCACCAACTGTTTTTCGACCTACGTGACCGTTTCGGCCAGACATTCGTCGTGGTGACCCACAACACCGAACTGGCCCAAATGGCCGACCGTACCGTCACCATCAAGGATGGAACGATTGTTTAGGAATAGGGGACAGGTTATGAGGTTCCCTACTAATATTCCTCGTTAAAAAATAATTGATAGTAATTCATCCCCGTTTCGGGATCCACACCCTTCTTGATCATCTTGGTATCGCCGTGGACGTAAACGTGGAAGTTTTTGTCCAACTTGATGACACTCTTGAAGTTGCGTGATTGCTTCTTTAGGGCGCTGTCAGAAATGCCGAAGGAGTCGGGAACTGTCATATCGTGCTCAAGTTGGTACTCCTCCTTGTAGTCGTTGAACTTCTCAATCACATTCGGGTCGCCGATGACCTCCTGCTGGAAGTCATCCATCTCGAAAGTCTTGTTCTCCTTGAAGAAAGAAACCGACTTGTTCAGAATTTCGGCTTGGTCAGCTTTGGAAACCTCGAACTCCTCGGGCATGCACTCGGTGACGAAGCTCTTGCACATGTTCAGGACGTGCTGGGTGTTGTAGAATTCGTCCTTGCGCTGGCGGATATGGAGGAAGTCGTCGGTCCAGTACTGGGCCTCGGCGTTTTTGTTCGTATTATCCACGATAGCCACCACATAGCCCTTCTCCTGTTCCGTATTGAAAATCAGACATCCTTTGTCCAGCTTGTTGAGCCCGAAGCCGAAGTCGCTTTCCACCACGAAACGGTCGTCCTCTTGATGCACCTTGAGGAAGGTGTCTTTCGTTTCCGCCTTGAAAAGCCCCACGGCATCCACCAGCTCGTCATCCATCACGCAATTCTTGAAATAGACGACATAGAACTCACCGTCCTTGATTTTCGGATGAGTACACTGGTTGTACAGGTGCTGCGCCAGATAAAGCGACTGCTCCAGCAGTTCGTCCTGATTTTCAAAAATGGCCGTAACGGATTTATATACTGTATTTTCCTCTACGCCATTCTCATCATAGAGCTGGAAATATTCATCCGTTTTGAACGGGAAGAGGAAGTAGGTTTTCAGCATATTCTTCACCTCATCGCTGACGCGTAGGAGTTCGTGCGACAGGTTCAGGGGTTCTTCCAATTGTTTGTTGCCGACGGCGTGGAGGGCAATGGTTTCAACGGTGGCTTCTGCAAGGTGCATATTAGGGTTCAGGTTTTAGGTTTCAGGGATCAGTAGAGACGCGATGAATCGCGTCTCTTATATTATCCAATCGAATTTTTCAAAGAAATGGACAGCAGTTCCTGTGCTTCGGCGGCAAATTCAAGGGGCAGTTTTTCCAGCACCCCCTTGGCGTAGCCGTTGACGATGAGACTGACGGCTTTTTCCATGCTGATGCCGCGTTGCTGGCAGTAAAAAAGCTGTTCCTCGGAGATTTTTCCAGTGGAGGCCTCGTGTTCCATGATGGAGCTGTTGTTGTGGCAGTCCACATAGGGCCACGTGTGTGCGCCGCAGGTGTCGCCCATCAGGAGGGAGTCGCACTGGGAGAAGTTGCGGGAGTGTTCCGCCCCTTTGGTGATTTTGACGAGGCCGCGGTAGCTGTTTTGGCTGTATCCGGCTGAAATACCCTTACTTACAATGAGACTGCGGGTGTTCTTCCCAATGTGGATCATCTTGGTGCCGGTGTCGGCCTGCTGGTAGTTGTTGGTGACGGCCACGGAGTAGAACTCGCCGACGGAGTCGTCGCCTTGGAGGACGCAGCCGGGGTACTTCCACGTGACGGCGGAACCCGTTTCCACCTGTGTCCACGAGATTTTGGAACGGGCACCTTTGCAGAGGCCGCGCTTGGTCACGAAGTTGTAGATGCCGCCCTTGCCGTCCTTGTCACCGGGGAACCAGTTCTGGACGGTGGAGTACTTCACTTCGGCATCGTCGAGGGCGATGATCTCCACGATGGCGGCGTGGAGCTGGTTTTCGTCGCGCTGGGGGGCGGTACAGCCCTCGAGGTAACTCACGTAGGCGCCTTCGTCGGCAATCAGCAGGGTGCGCTCGAACTGGCCGGTGTTTTTGGCATTGATACGGAAATAGGTCGATAGGTCGATGGGGCAGCGCACGCCCTTCGGGATGTAGCAGAAGGAGCCCTCGCTGAACACCGCCGAGTTGAGGGCCGCGAAGAAGTTGTCGGAGGCGGGCACCACCGAGCCGAGGTACTTCTTCACAAGGTCGGGGTATTTCTTCACCGCCTCGCCGAAAGAGCAGAACAAAATGCCCTTTTTCTCCAGCATATCGGAGTACATCGTCTTCACCGACACGGAGTCGATGACGGCGTCCACGGCCACCATCGAATCGGTGCTCTTGCCCGACTCCTTATCGGAAAATGCTTTCTCGTTTTCATCAAGGGAGATACCGAGCTTGTCAAATGTTTTTACCACTTCCGAAAACTCTTTCTTTTTGGGAATAGAAAGATAGATGATGTTCTGATAGTCAGGTTTTTCGTATTTGAGGTGCGCCCAATCGGGTTCTTCCATCGTCTGCCAGAGGCGGAATGCCTTGAGGCGGAATTCCAACAGCCATTCAGGTTCCTCTTTTCGCGCTGAAATCATCCGGATAATCTCCTCGTTCAAACCGCGGGGAAATTCCTCGTTTTCAATTTTCGACTCGAAGCCGTGTTTGTATTCCTCTGTGCTTATGTTTTTTATGATATCTTCTTCCATTCTGAAAAAAATGATTTCCCTCTAAAAAATGCCAATCGAGGGTTCCGATTTTGAGGCGGCAAAAGTAGCAAAAAAAGCCGTAAGTTTGCCACCCGAAATCTTGATTTATGCTCTACATTTTCGACCTTGACGGAACGCTGCTTAACTCACTGGAGGACTTGTGCAACAGCTGCAACCACACTTTGTCGGCGCACGGTTTCCCCACCCATCCGTTGGATGCCTACCGTTACTTTGTGGGTGACGGGATGGCGAAACTCATTGAGCGGGTTTTGCCCGAAAATGCCCGTACTGAAGAGGTGAAACAGCTGATTTACAACGAGTTTTTGGCACATTATCAAATTCATAAAATGGACTTGACCGTGCCCTACGCAGGCATTGTGGAGGTAATGGAGACGCTCCAACGGCGTGGAGACCAGCTGGCGGTGGCGTCGAACAAGGCGCAGGAGGCGATGGACGAGCTGATGCGGCACTATTTCCCCACTATCCGTTTTGTGGCGGCGTTGGGGAAGCGGCCGGGCGTGCCGGTGAAGCCCGCGCCCGACATTGTCTGGGACATCCTGAGGATAGCCGGAGCTACGCCGGCGCAGACGTGGTACATCGGTGATACCGCCACCGACATGCGTACGGCGCAGAATGCGGGATTGCGGAAGGTGGGCGTTCTCTGGGGTTTCCGGGACCGCGCCGAACTGGAGGGTGCAGGTGCCGACATCATTATCGAAGAACCGGCGCAGCTGCTGAATTTGTGAGAAGAGGAAACTGCCGATAAAGAAAAACGCCGTCCCATATAGGGGCGGCGTTTTTTCGCTATGGAAAACAACTTCTTATTCAGCGGGAGTTTCGGTAGCTTCGGCGGCAGGAGCCTCTTCGGTAGCGGCTTCGGCTGCTGCTGCAGCGGCGGCTTCCTCTTCAGCTTTGCGCTTGGCTTCGGCTTCGGCCTCTGCGATGGCGGCGAGCTTAGCAGCGACTTTGGCCTGCATAGCTTCCTTCACCTTCGTCTCGGCTTCGAGACGTTTCTCCATCTCTTTCTTAGCGGCCTTCTGACCTTCGATTTTCACATTGTTCATCTTGGAGGTTCTGTCCTGCTTCCAAGCATCGAACTTGCTCTGTGCCTGAGCTTCGGTAAGGGCACCCTTGGCGATACCGCCCTTGAGGTGCTTCATAAGGTAAACGCCTTCGTGACGAAGAAGGGCCTTTGCCGTGTCAGACGGCTGGGCACCGACCTCCACCCAGTAAAGGGCGCGTTCAAAGTCGATTTTCACGTCAGCGGGATTGGTCAGCGGATTGTAGGTACCAAGTCTTTCGATATAACGTCCGTCTCGTGGTGCACGACCATCCGCGACTACAATGTGGTAGAAAGGCTGATTCTTCTTACCATGTCTTTGTAATCTGATTCTTGTTGCCATGTTATTTGATTTGGTAAAAAATGTTATGGAAAATTTGGTGACCCCGACAGGATTCAAACCTGTAACCTTCTGATCCGTAGTCAGATGCTCTATTCAGTTGAGCTACGGGGCCGTTCCGCTAAATCGGACTGCAAAAATACAACTTTTTCATTACCCAACACACCTTCGCCGTTTTTTTTTCTTTCTTTTTTCTTTGTTTTAATAAAAATCTGATTATTAATATGTTATAAATTTATTTTGAAAAAAAAAGAAGATAATTTTGTTTGTAAAATTGCATTTTCCCTTGAAAACCAATTTTTTTTCGGAGAAAATGTGACCGTTTAGGCGCACAAACCATGAGACACGGTATATGAGACGCGGTACACCACATCTCTACGGAGCCGCACGGCCGTGCGGCTCTACTTTTTAACTTTATAAACTTTATAAACTTGATGAACTTTATGAACTTTATTGTATGTTTGCGCCGCTTTTTTGCAAGGGTAAAATGAATACGGAATCCTTAGAGAAATCAGAGAAAAAGTCCTTTCTGCGGTCGTGGAAAATGCTGAAAACGCGGTCGAAAATCTACCAGATTTTTATCCATCTGTTTGCCTGTATCGGCTTGGCGATGGTAGCGGCGTGGGGACTTTATAAAACCGGCATCACGAACAACGCTGGTGGCATAGACAAAAACAACCGCTATCTGGCTGATTACCAGCAGCGGGAGGAGGTGGCGGATTCGTCCGCTTTTTTTGCCCAAAGTATGGAGAACTACCTCAATCTGGCCGTCCTCAGCAAGTCGTACCCGTTGAACGCGCACCTGATTTACGAGGCAGGCCGTTACAGCGACGACCCGCAGTGCGTGAACCGGATGATCTACGCCGCCAATATGTACCTCAAGGATGACTCCATCGGGCAGCAGTACCGCCTGATTCTCGACGATGTGATGGCGGCTTACGGGAAGCACCCGCAGTCGCTCACGCCCGACAACCTCATCCCGTGGATGAACGACTCCGGCTGGATTGTGCTGAAGAAGGCCATCCTCCGAGACGAGAAGGCCATCAAGCAGGCGGCTGAACTGACGGGTGTCGATCCGCGCCTCATCGTGGCTTGTACCGTCGGCGAGCAGATCCGCCTCTTCAACTCCAAACGTGAGGATGTGAAACGGTACCTCGGACCCGCCGTGATGAGCGTGCAATCGACCTTTTCTTTCGGTGTGAACGGCATCAAGGACTTCACTGCTGCGAAGGTCGAAGCGAACCTCAAGGATTCCACCTCCGTTTTCTATATGGGCAAGAAGTACGAGAACATCCTCGATTACGACACGACCGAAGTGAAAGACATTGAGTTGGCTCGGTTCAACCGGCTGGTGGACTACCGCAACCACCTCTATTCATATATATATACGGGCTGCATCCTGCATCAGACGATGTTGCAGTGGGAACGTGCCGGATACAGCATCGCCGACCGTCCCGATATTTTATGCACCCTCTTCAACCTCGGCTTCTCTGCCTCCAAGCCCAGTGCAGAGCCCCGTTGCGGCGGTTCGCGCGTCTCCGTCAACGGCATCACCTATACCTTCGGGGTGCTTGGCAACGACTTCTTTTACTCCGGCGAACTGGCGAAGGAGTTTCCGATGCGGTCGAAATTGTTCGAGTAAAATCCCTCGTTTATTCCACCTTAACGATGTGGTAGTTCTTCTTGCCCTTTTGCAGAAGGATGTACTTTCCGTTGATGAGGCAGTCGGCGTTGGCGACAAACGTCTCGTTCACTTTCGTCTTGTTGACGGAGATGCCGTTGCCTTTCAGCTCGCGGCGGGCGTCACCCTTGGACGAGAGCATCTTGGTGGTGTCGGCCAGCAGGTCGATGATGGGGATGCCGTTGGCGATAACGTCGCGGGCGACGGTGGTCTGGGCGACACCCTCAAAGACCGACAGGAACATACTTTCGGAAAGAGCCGACAGCTCCTCGGCCGTGCCTTTGCCGAACAGGATTTCGGACGCGCTGACGGCGGCGTTGTAGTCAGCTTCGGAGTGGACGCGGATGGTGAGGTCCTTGGCGAGGGCCTTCTGGAGGATACGGAGGTGCGGCGCGGCTTCGTGTTCCTTCTCCATGGCTTCAATCTCTTCCTTGCTGTATAACGTGAAGATACGGATGTATTTCTTGCTGTCCTCGTCGCTGCAGTTGAGCCAGAACTGGTAGAAGGTGTAGGGGGAGGTGCGTTCGGGATCGAGCCAGATGTTGCCCTTTTCGGTCTTTCCGAACTTGCCGCCGTCGGCCTTGGTGATGAGCGGGCAGGTGAGGGCGTACGCCTCGCCGCCGGTCTTGCGCCGGATCAGTTCCGTACCCGTGGTGATATTGCCCCACTGGTCGGAGCCGCCCATCTGCAACTTGCAGTTGTAGTTCTGGTTGAGGTACAGGAAGTCGTAGCCCTGCACCAGCTGGTACGAAAATTCGGTGAACGACATGCCGTCGCCTTCGCCGTTGAACCGTTTCTTGACGGAATCCTTGGCCATCATGTAGTTGACGGTGATGTGCTTGCCGATGTCGCGGATGAAGTCGAGGAAAGAGAACTTGCTCATCCAGTCGTAGTTGTTGACGAGGATGGCGGCATTGGGGGCGGTGCTGTCGAAGTCAAGGAACTTGCTGAGCTGCTTGCGGATGCACTCCTGATTGTGGCGGAGGGTGTCGGAGTCGAGGAGGTTGCGTTCCTGCGACTTGCCGGACGGGTCGCCGATCATGCCGGTGGCGCCGCCGAGCAGCACGATGGGACGGTGTCCGCACTCCTGCAAGTGCTTGAGCATCATCACGCCCACAAGGTGGCCGATATGGAGGGAGTCGGCAGTCGGGTCAATGCCGACGTAGGCCGTTGTCATTTCTTTCTGAAGTTGTTCTGCGGTGCCGGGCATCATGTCGTGAATCATCCCGCGCCATTTTAATTCTTCCGTAAAATTCATTGTATTAAATAGTTATATTTTTATTAATCTTGTATTCTCCGATTTTTTTCACGGGGCCAATAGACCGTTTTTCCTAACATGGAAATGCCCCAGTAGCCGCGCACTTTCAATTTTCCGTCCGGCTCGAAGCTCATATAGGTCTTGTAAGTTCCTTTTTTGCCGGGATAGGTGAGGACACCGTTCTGCCATTCCTTTTTTTCTGCATTGTATTTCAGCCCTTTAAGAAAGACATACCCCAAAAATTTCTTCTTTTCGGGATTGCTCACCCAAGTGACCATTCCCTCGTAGGTGCCGTCGGCGGCTTTATAGATATAGTTCTGGGAACCCTCTTTCGAAAACGGGTCCACGCTGTAGTAGTAGCCCACAATATCGTCCGCCTTCTGCGCAAAACAGGAGAATCCCACCGCAAGGAAAAGCAGGCACAGCAAGGATTTCAGTGTAAAACGGGATTGTTTCATCTTCTTGAAAAACGGCGGCAAAAATACGAATTTAGTTCATAAAGTCAGTGATTTGTATTTCTCACTTTTTTTGTACTTTTGCACTTCATTTTTTCTACCTCCAAAGCAGTGAATAGTAGTAAAAAAACAAAAATATCAACTATGAAAAACATCCGTAATTTTGTTGTCGCAATTTTATTAATTGCATCATTCTCAGTGGTTTCTGCACAAGACAAATGTGGCTTTTCCCTTCATATCGGAGGGGCGCTGCCGATGGGCCAGTTCACTCAGACGCCTTCTTACATCATCCCGTGCACTTTGGGGGACAAGGGTTCTGCCATTTTCGGTGCCTCTTTAGGTCTTCACTACAACTACACTTTCGCCAACACCCGCATCGAGGACAGTGGCTTCGGCATCTTCATCGCTGCTGATGCGATGTGGAACTATATCAACAAGGAGGTGCGTGATGCTTACGACCTGACAAAATGCACAAAGCCGATGTACCTCAACGTGCCTATCGTCATCGGGGCGACGTGGATGTCCGACTTTGTGAACTCTCCAGTCAACATTTGGGCTGAAGCAGGTATCGGGTGCGACTTGTTCCTGAAAACCACAGAAGGTTGGAAAAACAACAAAATCTCCTATACGATGAATCCCGAATTTGCCTGCGAGGGTGGTTTCGGTATCATTTTCATCAAAACTTTCAGCATCGGAGTGCATTACTACTGGCTCGGAATGCAGGAGGTCAAAGTAAAAGGAAGGAACTATGGTGACGGATTCAACGCCGCACCCAAAATGGCCATCCACATGATGGCGTTCAAAGTGGGGTTCCATTTCTAAACGGAAAAATGAGAATTGAAAATTGAAAGGAAGGGCTGCACAGCCGTGTGGCTCCATCATAAAAATTGTGAATTTTTTTATAAATTTATTCTATTTTTGAAAAAATATAGTATTTTTGCAGCCGAAAACAAAGATGTCTATGAAAAAGAATAGAGTTAAAACAAAAGAAGAGGCTAGGGATTTCTTCCACAAAATCATTGAAAACAAAAAGGCGATGATTGCATGCATTGAGAACGATGGAGATATTAAAGTTGAAGCAAAAAAACGTGGAATTGAACTCGCTAACCCCTTATCAGTTCTATAAAACTGACAGTGAATACTATTTCTTTACAGATACCGGAATCAAATATATTGCCTACTTCAATAGGCAATATGGAATTGAGTCGTGTCCTGTTTTTGAATTTGGATTTTCTAAATCCAATAGTGTAAAAACAGGAACTGATTTACGAATCCGTGAAACTATAAAAGCCATTTTACTTGACTTCTGGCAAAATTACGACAACGTTATTCTATTCGTGTGTGATTCATCAGACAGACGGTCGGCTGCCAGAATGAAATTATTCAATAAATGGTACTTGGAATTAAATACAAATGATGATATTATCAAAATTGACTTTGCTGTAGAGGAAATTCTCGCCTCTATACTTTCTAAAACAGATAACTATCTACTACCTTTTGTTGAAGACGAAATAAAACAACTTTTCAAATTAATGCAAGAATAAATGTTTTACAATAAAACGAGAGCAACTGTCATTATCGCAGTCCTTCTGCTCCTTCCCTTCATTGTTGGAGCACAGTCTTTTACCCAGTATGTCAACCCCTTTGTGGGGACGGGGGCGCACGGTCACACCTACCCTGGTGCCTTGGTGCCGTTCGGGGCGGTGCAGGTGAGCCCCGACACGCGGCTTTCGGGCTGGGACGGCTGCTCCGGCTATCATTATGACGATAACGTCGTGTATGGCTTCTCCCACACCCACCTCAGCGGAACCGGCTGTTCCGACTATGGCGACATCCTCATCATGCCGTTCACTGGCGAGGGCTCGCCTGTCAATAGCCGCTACTGCTCCCCGTTCTCGCACAAAAGTGAGGTGGCACTGCCCGGTTACTACGCTGTCACCCTCGACAAAAACGGAATCCGCGCCGAACTGACCGCCACCTCGCACGTGGGCTGCCACCGCTATACCTTCCCCGATAACAACGAGCCGAAAGGCATCGTCATTGACCTTGTCCACCGTGACCCCGTCATCCGCAACTGTATCGAAACCATCAACGACCACGAGTTCGCGGGTTTCCGTATCTCACAGGCATGGAACGAAGAACAGTATGTGTACTTTTACCTCACACTCTCACAGCCAGTTAAGGAAATCCAGTACTACTTTGATTCCACCCGTATGCGCACCAACGTCCGGCTGGACGGTACCCGTGTCAAAGCTATCCTCCTTTTCGACGAAAGTGTACGGGAGCTGGTCGTCAATGTCGGCATCTCTGCGGTGGACCGCGCCGGTGCCCGCTCCAACCTCGCCGAAACA
This sequence comes from uncultured Bacteroidales bacterium, assembly GCA_947169105.1. GTDB lineage: Bacteria > Bacteroidota > Bacteroidia > Bacteroidales > WCHB1-69 > UBA1756. Next base: position 25,812 of record CAMVOL010000038.1, read on the forward strand.
TGGGATCCGAAGAGCGTCCGCGCTGATAGAACGGAGCTTGGCGAGAACATTCCAGCCCCCACCTCCGCTAGTTTCGACAGGATTCGCCGCAACGCTGACGCCCTCTGGAACAAGGACCTGGGCAAAATCGAAGTCAGCGGCAGTGAAGCCCACAAACGGGTTTTCTATACCGCTTTGTATCATTGCTTTACGTCGCCATACGAATTTTCCGACTATCACCGTAGGCGGGAAAGTACGGTTCGCCTGCGTCGAAGGACCTGAATTCGACG
>CAMVOL010000039.1 GCA_947169105.1 uncultured Bacteroidales bacterium
GGACTTCCGATACTGATACCCGAACTATGCTGGACAGATGCGGTTATCCCGTCCACATAGCGGGACTGGAGGCGGCTCTCCGTAGTGTCTTCCACCAATTGGAGGTAGGAGTGGATGTTCACCCAGCCGGAACGGGGCGCAACCCATACCCTTACCGCGTCCATATCGGGATCCTCCGACACATATCCGCATACAAGATGCTTGCGCATACCGCGCAGTGCATTTCCGTCGTCGGTCGTATCACACAGATACCCCTGCTGTTGCCATGATACAATGCTATCATGCCATACTTTTTGGTTGTAGCTGTATATGATGTCCCAATCCATAGTGCAAGCCAGACTATCACTCACATGGCCGTCATTGATGATGCCTTGGTCACACGGGTCATTGCTTGTCACAATCACACATTGTTCCGAAGAGTTGTTGTCAAGCGTGGTCGCAATCGAATTGTAGGGTGTGAAATAGGGATGCCCCTGATCGTTCAGCCGGTTGAACATTGCCCCTTGAGGGGTGACAAGGTCAGGCAGCCCGTCTCCGTTGATATCGGCGAAATAGGTGTCGGTGGTGGATGTCGAGGTCGGAAAACTTCCGTTCACCGATGCGACGGCGACAGAGAGCTGGAGTCCCCACGAGATGTTATCGCCGCTTTCCGAAAGGAAGTCCGTTATCCCCGACAGCAGCACTTCCGAGCCGAAATTGAATGTGGTGTCTGAAAGGCGGATTTGAGGACGATAATAAACATTGTTGCCTTTCTTGTAAACCTTGTCTGCGAGACCGTCCCCGTTCAAGTCCATCAGCGTGAGTGTCCCGGATGTCCGTGACTGGCTATAGTCAAAATTTCCTCCGAGGCTGACCGTAGTCAGCGGAAAGTCGGGACCGACACCCACGGAAGCACTTCCTCCCAAACTCCAGCTTTTGCCTTTGGTCGCCCCCAAGGCCGTGGCATTGTATCCGGGCGTTAGGAAGGTGGAACCGATATGGTCGTCGGGGAGGTTCAGTGTCACCACATCTGAAAACATGTTTTGAGTGTTAGGGTAGTCAAAATATTCGAAATCGTAGTGGACGATAGGTGTTTTTCTGACAATATTATCATATCTGTTAGCATCAATGCATGTGTCGCCTTGTGTCGCTTGTAAAATCCAATCGAGGGTATAGACATCATCCACTCTAATAAAATGTTCAAGCCTCGTCTTGAAATTGCTCTCACGGGAATTGTCCGTCACAAAGAAGAAGGTTCGGACAAGGCTGTTATTGAACAGAACTGTTGCATAGCACAGTTTGGAGGCGGTAACTTCCTTGAAGCCATACCGTGCGTTGGTTACCACATCCGTGCGGGGTGAATCACGGTGGAACTTCACCGTGTAGACACCTCGCATAGTTGAGGAGTCAGTTCGGGAGTAATAGCCCGTATAGTTGATGCTGTCTAAATAGAGCTGTTTCCCCATATCACCGCCTGCTCCGTCATTTTGCTCAATGCTGTAATAGTACCGCACCATATTGCCGTTGGGATCCACCGTGGCGGCCAATGCCCATCGTGCGATGCCGTTAGGCCCGCCGATGCGTGTCGGCCCTTGGGTGTTGTCGCCGGGCGGGTAGGCACCGTAGTAGGAGGTCACGCCGTTGCGGTCAACCACCTCCCACCAGTAATCTTGTGGGGCGTTAGCGTGGCGTACGATGCTGTCATGGGCTTCTCCTGCACGTGTAACGAAGTGCTTTGTCCCCGCAGTGCGTAATGTTTGACCACTTTGGTTTGTACGGTGGGGCATTTTGCAGGCATATCCCATTGAATCTATCATTACCAGCTGTTCACCTCCGTAAAGATAGACCTCGCTTTCCCAACCGGATTCATATCTCGGCACACCCCAGCGGGTCTCCACGGTGATGGAGGGAACGGAGATGTCCCAGCCCACGCCGAGCCAGCCGTTGCCGCCGCCGCTGTTGTAGGTCAGGGCGAGATTCGGCTGCATTCCCTGCCGCCCCGCCGGAATCTCCAACTGGTAGCTCAGGTTGGCGGTGCCGCTGTTGTTGGCGGTAGGCGCCTGTATCAGCTGCAAGCCCTCCAACGGGTTGGCCGCCTCCAGCTCCTTGATGCTGGTCGGCGTAAAGGCCGATGTCTCCGGCATCTCCGGCGTCTTGATGACCGCGTTGATGAAGTCGGTGAAGTGGTTCACCTTGGAATAGACCAGCGCATCCGCCGTGCTGACGGAGTCCCGCCCGATGGCCGTCCACCGCCTGCTGCGCACGTCGTAGTAGTAGGTCACGATGTCGTCGGGGGTGAATCCCGCGGGCAGCAGGGTGGAGTCATACGGAAGTACGATGGAAATGTCTCCGTTGAAAACCATTCCGTCGGGCGACATACGGTAGCCCGACGCGTAGTCGGTCACGTTCACCATACCTTGGGCAAGCGGCGGGAGCGTTGCCGCGGTTAACTCCGTTACGGAAAGCTCCGCAGGGAACGGGCGTGTGCCCTCGTCCCCCATAAGCCTCACCTTGCCGACGCTATAGCTGAAGGCGGGCGTGAGCTTCAACGGAAAATGTGGGATTGGGGATGCTGATTGGGCAGGAGAAGTGGTGTCTCCCACATCCTTTGTCGTTGGTCCAGGCAAGTTAGGATACAAAATGCCCGTCGCAGGCGTTATGCTGTAGCTGTTGGTGAAAGAGTATGAATCGCCCGAATATGGGGCGGGCTGGTAGGTGGCAATGGCGGCCACCAGAAATAGGCCGACTGCCAAAAGCGTGAAAATGTGAATGTTTTTCATGGCGTACATTTTGATTATTTATTTCTCAGTTTTCAACTTTCAATTTTCAGTTTTTAATTTCTATTGTACCAGCATCTTGATTAGGTTGCGTTCCACGTTGCTAACAATCTCAATGAGGTACTGTCCCTTCGCGGAAATGGTTCCCTCTATGCGGTGTGCTGTGTTGCTGCCCCGCTGGTAAGTGCGCACCGTCTTGCCCTCGGCAGTATAGACGTGGACAGTGAGCGGTGTGGCTTCGGGATACTGCGCCTCCAGTACGAAATGGCCGCTGTTGGGGTTCGGGTAAAGGGCGTACTGCCCGCCGGAACCGTTGCCTGCTGCGCCATCGTTTCTGCCGTTCTCTGAAATTGCACCGCGCTCCCCAATTTCTGACATGAGGTCAAGCAGGTTCAGTGCGGCGAAGCAGAAGCGGTCGCAGCCGCTGCCGTCCGTATCCCAGTAAATGTCGCTGAAAGTAAGCGTTTTGTTGGAAGTATCAATTTCCGATGGGCTGAAAATCTCCAAGTCAGAGTAGCGGTACTCGCCCGTACCGCTGCGGTCAACCAACAGGGCGTAGCGGTGCAGGCTGTCAGCCCACTGCGAGGCGTCAACCCTCATAGTGAATGGCTTCTGGAGGATGCTCGTCCCCGTCACCTTGGCAATGCCGTCGCCGTAGCGGTTCTGGGTCTGGTCATCCTCCATGTAAAGTTCTGATACGGTGTTGAAGGCGGCTTCTGCGCTGCCCACCATCAGGAACTCCTTGTCAGCGAAGGAACTGCCGTGCAAGATATTGTCCGCCGCGACGCTGTCAAGGGCGATGGTAAGCAGCCCGTCGGCAGTGCGGCTCTGCCGCTGGTGGAGCCCGAAGCGGTCGTCGCGGCCGATGCCGATGACACTTCCCGAAAACTGTCCTAAAGAGTCGAGCGGCCACGTCACCGTGCCGTCCGACGATAGGTAGGAGGTCTCCTGCAGCGTTATCCCGTACTTCACAGCTAGATAACTGCACCACTGGTAGAGGGCAATGTCGGAGAAGTTTTCACTACAGGGTAGCACAACAAACTCTGCCATCATCCCGATGAAAGCGGAGGAATCAGTGACGCCGACCTGACCGCTGCAATACAGCGTGTCGGCCATCCTACGCTTACGCCACAGCTGCGTGAGGCTGTTTACGATGGCGCAGCGGCTGTTTACGTCACTATATAATATTGTGCTGTTGCTGTTCACAATCTGCCGTGTGGTCAGGGCGAGGGTGTGGGTACTGTCAGCTTGGAACGACCACAGGGGAAGTTCCTCCCGTGCCGCCGTGTCGGCCTGATAGACGATGATGACGCTGTTCGCCTCCTCTGTCACCTCAATGGGAGGGACGGAGAGCACGGTGCCGTCGAAGCGGAAGGCGGGGTTAAAGTTCAGCAACGTATCTGCTGCCTTGACCGAGTCAGTGGTGAAAACGGCGTCATAGCCGTTGCCTGATATGTCGCGCCACACGGGCGTGTCAGTTCCCGTATTGTCGGCACGGAGCCAGATGACGGGTTGGGAGACTTGCGCCACAGAGACAGCGCATGACAGAAGTGCAAATGCAAATAAGGCAATTTTCTTTTGTTTCATAGCGTTTGGAATTTAGGGGTTCAAAACGCGGCAAAGTTACAAAAACAATAGGTCAAAACGAGCGCTGTTCAAAAAAAGTTAAAAATTTTTTATAGTCCATTGCAAAAATGCAACGTATTGTGTTTCAGTATTATCTTCGCTTCAGTTTTGTGCATATAACGCTCCGTCACCTCCAGTGAACTATGGTCGGCCAGTTCTTTTACATATTTTGACGGGACACCTTTCTCCAGTAGTTCAGTAATTCCGGTATCTTTCAATGAGTAGAATTGAAATTTCATCGGCAGATTCAGGTGTGTGCGCATTTGTGCCCATGTCCTGGCTGTGTCCTTCGATGTCTTCAGTTCAAAGCCCGGGAGATATCCTTTGGAAAAGATGTACTTATCCGGATCATGGTCCCTTATCTTGTTCAGATAGGCCATAATTTCTGTTGGAACACCTATGGTTCTGGCATTGTGGTTCTTGGACACATCAGCTGGCAGGTTGATAATGTTTTCGACAAAATCTATATCCTTGATTTTCAGCATTAGAATCTCCTTGGGGCGGATGAGACAGCGGTAGCACAACTGCATGATATAAAGGTACGGGATCTGTTGTGTTTGCACAAAGTAGTCGGCAATCTGCTGGCGTATGTGCGGAGGGATAAGGTCGCGTCGCTTCTGTTCCACCTTCCGTTTTGATATGCAGTTGAAAGGGTTCTCTTTCACCCAGTTGCGGTTGATAAAATAGTTGAACAGGTTACGAAAAAATTCCAGATAGCTGTTGTAGGTTGCTGGCCTTATGTCGGGGCGTGTCCCTAACTCCTTCATCGCTTTGTCGGCATCGAGGGCGGAAAAAGTCTTAATTGGCATCTTCGTTTTTCCGCTCCGTTGCAGGAAGTTGTTGAACCATTTGAGATAGGAATGGTAACTTCTGAACGTGTCGGGGCGGACGTTCTTGCCTTTGGCCTCCAAAAATTCTCTGATGCCTTTCTGCATTGAGGTTCCGCTGAAATATGCGTCGTTTTCAAGATAGGGATTCCAACCCTCGTACAGTTTCCTGTTGATTTCGCAGCAAAGCGTGCGAGCGAACCTGTCCCGTTTCTGTCCCTTTGCCACCCTGTTCACTTTGATACGTTTGCGCACAAGGTTGCCCGTATCGGGGTTGATGACATAAAATGCTACATACGAGGTTTTTCCAGCGTGGTATTCTGCTGGTCGGAAGTCTGAAAAAATCATTGCCATAAATGTTCTCTTTTTTTATAAAAATGCAAAATTGTTGTCCCGTTTTTGTCCCGATTCTGTCCCATCCACTTTCCTTAGAATACCTATAAATCGCTGTGTTTGTATTTGTTATAATCATTTTTGGGAAATGGAAGGATTGATATAGGGGCCTGCAAAGCTAACCAAAAGTTTCGTATGTTTGCGGCTCGAATTTGTCTTATGGGAATTTACGAGAACACAATTTCAATATCGATTGCCTTCGGAGGTTCATATAAGCGGTACTACAACTCCGCCCTCTCCATCTGGCTCAGCGTGGATCCGATGGCGGACAAGTACCCTTCGACCTCTCCGTACACCTATTGTGGGAATAATCCGATAGTGTTGAAGGACCCGAATGGGAGAGAGATTGGGGATTATTTTGATGTAAATGGGGTTTATTTAGGAACAGATGGTATTGAAGATGGGAAAGTGTATGTTGTTGATTCTAAGAATTGGAATCAAATTAAAAATTCGGGATTTGTTTTAGATAATGGGGAAACCGTAATCAGCAGTGCTTTTGTGAATTCTGATGGTTTCTCAGATTGGTTCAAATCTCCGACAGAAGCGAATCTATCGGACAAGGCTGTTTTTAATATTGTAAGCCACTATAATTCTATGGGATTACCAACTAAAATTGGGAATGGCGATTTTGCTCTCAAAACGACCTTTACCACCAATAGTCCAACCGATATTGCCATTAATACCACAAAGTGGAGGGCTTCAGCGTTTCTCAACAACTATTATGACATAAAAAGTTCCTATGATCATGAATATGGGCACATACAGCAGTTTAATGAAATTGGATTGGACAATATGGTTAATGGTCAGACAATCGGTCAAGCAGAACAATTTGCCATCAGATTTCAAATGCAACAGGTAAATTATCAGAAATCAACATCTGCTTTTAAAAAGACTGTTGATGATTACTTAAAAAAATACTCGAAATAGAATGAAAAAAATACTACTGGTACTTTACGTCATACTTCTACACAATTTCTTGATTGCTCAAAACCCTTTCAAAGTAATTGATGCTACGTATGTTGATATTTTTCACGATTACAGTGTGGATTCGAGTGGAAATGTCATGAAAGCAGTTTCGTTTGCATCACTAATGGGGGCATATTATTTTTATGCGATTATTTCAATACGCAATGAATTCTATTTTCAGCATCCTGATTTAGATTTCAACAAAAAAAGAGAATTTATTTATAATGCTTTTGACGCTTTAGGACTTGATACGACAAATGCCAATACTAACTTTTTTCTCTATTCAAAAAAAACGCACGACACAATTGTCATGCATTGCTGCAATAAAGTCATAAAAAAACACGGAGAGACTATTGTTCGGATTTCTACAGAATTACATGATAACATGCTCCCATTTAATGGTAAGTTCCTAATGAAAGACTTTAGAAGAGGCTTGTCCATGGTAGAAAAACGATTAAAAAAGAATTTACTGATATTGTATTGGGACGACAAGTCATCAAATTTTATAAATATCAAATTATGTCGAATAAAACTTTTAATAGATAAAAATAGTCCGAAACATGAATTCATGGAGACATTTTGCGAATAAATGCTCTTGTAAACACATTCTCTACCGTTCAGATTTTTCCTGTAAATAGATATATTCCCATGCCCCACACCCTGTCCACTGACCCCTGTAACCTGACCCCTCCCCCGGCCCGGTACTACAACTCCGACCTCTCCATCTGGCTCTCGGTTGACCCGATGTCGGACAAGTACCCGAGCACGTCTCCGTACACGTATTGTGGGAACAATCCGGTGAAGCTGGTGGACCCGAACGGGGAACAATGGGAAACATCCGATGATAGAGAAATAGCTGATAATTTAGTACGACAAGCAAACACTAATATGGATAGAAACAATAATATGATAAGTAGATTGTCGTCAAATAAGTTTAAAGCATTTATTTTTAAAGGAACAATCAAGAATCTGCAGCAGGAGAACTCCTATTTAAAAGAAGGCATTGAAAATATTTATAACATGACTGATGATGCATCTATTATGTATCATTTTGAATATATTTCCAAAGCTGATGGTGGAGTTTTCAAGACAAGTAACGGAACTCAAAACATACAATATCGCAATTATGCTATGGCTTGGCATGAAACCGTTCATATTGGTGATGCACGTGCAAACCCTTCTTTATGGGGATTCAATAGCAATTCCTATTTGGGAACGACCGAGGATAATTTCTATAAATCCGAAGTAAAAGCATATTCCTCTCAATTCTCTTTTGACCATTCCAGTATGAACTCCTTCAATAATTCTAAAATCAATAATTTAAATGGGGTACGCGAATGGATTAACATCAATACAGACCATAGACCTAAAGACAAATATTAAAATGAAACGCTTTTATTTATTTTTTTTATGCCTACTACTCCAGAATTTATTGTTCTGTCAAAATGAGATTGATATCTATGGGAATGCCTCCAGAATATTAGAATTACATCATAATGGCACATTTTATTACAAAATAAAAAGTGGAGATTTAATACATTCGTCCATACCCGGTGATGATGTGATTTCATATGGACAATGGGAATATTGTAGGAAAAAAATCGTGCTCCATACCGATTCCACTTTGGGAGGGCCCTTTGTAAACGTTAATGTTGAAGAGAAATCCGATAGGATGCAAGAAGGCATCTACGTATCTATATCATCGCCGTTCGAACAAGACAAGAAAGTTGACCCTTGCCTTCTACAGAGAGCGTATTTATATGCTTTAGATTTTTTTGTGGGGGATACCATTATTTCATATTTTTCAATTCAAAATGAGTTCCGAATAGCTATGGCTCTCGACAAGGTTAGATTGCTTAAAATATCAATTATCCCATATGATCGAATTTATTGGAGAGATAGTTATTATTCAAATATGCAATTCGAATTCACCCCCAATGAAGGCAACAATGTCTTCTCATTTAATATTCCTTCTTTCACTACCTTTTATATTTATTATGAACGATTTGACAAAGAATATGTGCGTTTATTGGGCAATAAAAAAATCCGTTTTCGAAATATGATTTTAAAGAAAGGAGATAACTGATCAATAAATCGGTTTCTAATACAGACATCTGATAAAAGAAACAAAAAAGATCCTGCTATATATCAAATAGGTTCGATTTACCCCCCAAACATTGCAATTTTAATTTAAATGCCCTACACACTGTCCCCTGACCCCTGTAACCTGACCCCTCCCCCGGCCCGGTACTACAACTCCGACCTCTCCATCTGGCTCAGCGTGGATCCGATGGCGGACAAGTACCCTTCGACCTCTCCGTACACCTATTGTGGGAATAATCCGATAGTGTTGAAGGACCCGAATGGGAGGGAAATTTGGATTGTGGGTGAGGATGGAAACAAGTATCAGTATTTTAACGGGAAATTATACACCTCTGATGGGGAGGTCTGTCATGTTGTAGAAGGTTCCTTTGAAGAATCTGCGCTGAACAATCTTGACGTATTACGTAGTACTAAAACAGGAGGTAGAATTATTCGTGACTTGGAAACCTGTGAGAAGAAAATAACTATTTCTGATGCCAAAAACAGGAGTGACAAACCAGGGAAAAATGGATTCATACTTACGGGTACTATAACATGGAATACTAATGATGGTATTGTGCAGACTACCAAAGGTGAACGAAGTGATCCTATAACAAATTTAGGGCATGAATTAGTTCACGCACATGACAGGTATGTAGAGAAAATAAGCGATGCCATACTGGACGAGCAAATTAACCATAGTCCAATTGGAGAATGGAGGGCTGTTTATTATGAAAATAGAATGAGAAAAGAATTAGGACTCCCATATAGAACGGGATATACTAGCAAGCAAAAACAGGGAAACACAACATTCTCCTATTTTACACGGATGCTAGATTATTTTGACCGTCCTATTAAATGCTGGTAGGATAAATAATATCAATTATGAAAAAAATTATTATTGTATTTTGTATGATGTTTTCGGTTTGTAGCTATGGCCAAGCATATTTCATATACCAAGAAGCAGAGAAGTACTTTAATGGTACGGATGGTCGGCCTCAATCATACGAAAAAAGTTTTAAATTATACGAAAAAGCAGCCAAAGAAGGGTGTGTGTTAGCAGAAAAAAAACTCGGTGACTGTTACGCATCCGGTTACGGATGCGACTCTTCTAAATTCACTGCATTTAAATGGTACAAAATTTCTGCAAAGCACGGGAATGTGGATGCAATCTATGCTCTTGGCTTTTATTATTTTTTTGGAATAGGTTGCAAGTCAAATGGTGATAAAGCCTTTGAATTGTATCGCAAAGCAGCTGATAATGGGCATCCTCTTGCAATAGAAGCACTACACGACTGGGGAATATACAGATATAACTGTGGTTATGATATTCCTGATCTTAAAAAACTTAATGGAGGCGAAGATGTTGATTGGTATCATTTTTTTCTTGAAGAAAAATAAACCTATTTTATTTTACATTGTAAAATCACCCACTGCCATGCCCCGCAACCTCTCCTCGCATCCCCGTATAACCGCATCCTCGCATATCCTATTAGCGCGGCACTACCACCCCGCCCTCTCCATCTGGCTGAGCGTGGATCCGATGGGCGACAAGTACCTTTACTTGAACTCTATTTGAACGAGAACGTGAGCGACACACCCCCGCCGTTGTACCGTCCGAACGGGTCGGGCTGGATGGTCGGTGACCAACGCATCGACAGGTCGTCGGAAATGTCGAAGTAGAACAGGTGTGCATCCACAATGGCATCAATCAGGTTCAGCACATAGACGACCGCAGTAGCGGCAATGGAGATCTCCATATTCCGCTGATGGTATTTTTTCATGGACAAGATGGTCTCGTCATCCTTTGACGAGAGGTCTGGATTAAGCAGGTCCGTCTTGCCCTGCATCCGATATCGGTACTCGAATTTGTAGTGGTTGGTCTGCTTCGCAAAATGGTAAACACAATACCCAGAAGCGGCGAGTCCCGCATAGATGATGGGCACTTTCCATGCCTTTCGGTTGTAAATCTGGCCTGCCCCCGGCACAACTGCAGACAGGGCTATCGCAATTTTAGGATTGTGCTTTTTGCGCAAGACGGAATCCGTGGTATGCACATGTTCCACATTTTCGGCATCCACGAAGGTGGCGCGGGAATGCGAAGAGCCCTTTTTACTGCTTTTCTTCGGGACGTTTGTGTCTGAAACAGAATGTAATGTATCACTCTGGGCAAAAGATGCCATGGAAAAGCCACCGCATAAAATGGCAAAACAGAGGATGACAATACGCAGTTTCATACGATAAAACCGGCTACTTGGAAAGCGTTTCTATGATTCTCGCCAGTTCGTCGTCCGACTTGAACGGAATGGTGATCTTCCCTATCCCCTTGGCATCCTTGACAATAGAGACCGTGGAACCGATGCGTTTGGAGAAGTTTTCCTTAAAAGCGATAACTTTGTCGGAGAGCCGAACGTGGATTTTGCGACGCGGCTTCACCTCCTTGGCGATTTTTTTTGCCAGCGCCTCCGCCTCGTGAACGGAAAGATTTTTCTTCAAAATCTCCTCCAAGAGTTTGTTCTGGATTTCAAAGTCCTCGAAGCCGACAATGACACGGGCGTGGCTCATTGAAATCGTGTTGTCACGGACAGCAATCTGCACCTCTTTGGAAAGTTTCAGAAGACGCAAGTAATTGACAATCGTGGTCTTGCCTTTTCCGACCTTCTCACTTAATTCGTCTTGTGAAAGATTGCACTCGTCCAGAAGACGCTGGTAAGAGACGGCGATTTCAATGGCATTAAGATCCTCGCGTTGGATGTTCTCGACGAGGGCCATCTGGATGGACTGGATTTCGTCAACCGAGCGGACATACGCCGGAATTTCGGTCATGCCGGCGAGTTTGGCGGCGCGGAGACGGCGCTCACCGGAGATAAGCTGGTAGCGTCCCTTCTCTATCGGGCGCACGGTGATGGGCTGGATGAGCCCGTAGGTTTTGATGGACTGTGCCAGTTCCTCTAGGGCAACAGGGTCGAAGTCGGTGCGGGGCTGGCCGGGATTGAGGTCGATGGAGTCGATACGGATGTTCGTGTTGGTGTCGGCTTTGACACGGACACTGGAATTGGGGGCGAGCACCGCGTACTCCCCTTCCCCGAGCAGGGCGCCGAGCCCTTTGCCCAAACCTGTTACAACTTTTTTTGCCATAGCGTTTTAGTTCAGAGTATATCCGTTTTTCGTAAGAATCTCCTTTGCGAGATTCAGGTAATTGACGGTGCCACGCGACTGTATATCGTAAGTGATGACGGGCTTCCCGTGGCTGGGTGCCTCGCTCAGACGGATGTTGCGGGCAATGATGGTCTGGAACACGATGCCGCGACAATGCTGTTGTACATCCTCCACAACGGCGTTGGCCAGTTTCAGACGGCTGTCGTACATTGTGAGCAGGATGCCTTCAATGGCAAGGTCAGGATTCATCCCAGATTGGATTAACCGAATGGTATTCAGTAGCTTGCCTAGTCCCTCAAGGGCGAAGTACTCGCATTGTACAGGGATGATGACGGAGTCGGCGGCAACGAGGGAATTGACGGTGAGCAGTCCGAGGGAGGGCGCACAGTCGATGATGACGAACTCATAGTCGCCCCTGATTTCGGCGAGGGCGTCCTGCATCCGGTATTCGCGGCGGTCCACGTCAATCATCTCCACTTCCGCACCCACGAGGTTGATGTTCGCCGGCAGGAGCTTCAGATCCGGAAGGTCGGTGTCCACCACGGTTTCCTTGGCGGTGGCGTTCCCGATCATGCAGTCGTAGATGCTGGCCGTGATTTCATTGGGGTCAACGCCGACAGCGGAGGTGGCGTTGGCCTGCGGGTCGGCGTCGATGAGCAGGGTCTTATGCTCAAGGACGGCAAGCGAGGCGGCCAAGTTGACGGCGGTGGTGGTTTTCCCGACACCGCCCTTCTGATTGACGACGGCGATGATTTTTCCCATTAGGCGTCCAGATCTTCAAAGTTGATGTCTTCGGAGAAGTTGCGTTCCGGGACGGCGAAAAGCTCGTCTGCGGGCATCTCTCCCGTTTCGATGAAGTTCAGCATCGCACCAAGCGCATTTTTGAACTTGTTGAAATCTTCCTTGTAAAGGAAAAGTTTATGCTTCTCGTAGATGAATGTGCCGTTGTCGGCATTGAATTTGCGTTTGCTTTCCGTGATGGTCAAATACTTCTCATCACCCTTCGTGGCCTTCACATCAAAAAAGTAAGTTCTTTTTCCTGCTCTTACCGCCCTTGACAATACTTCATTTTTTTCAAAATTTTCCATCTCTTTACTTTTTTATTTAATTATAAAAAAAGTCGGGTGAACCCCGACAAATGTTTCAACTGATTTATTCTTCTTCCTCCTCGTGATATACGAAACGGACTGGCAGCTGGGTCTTCATTGCGATCACTTCACCGTTCTTGGCGGCCGGCTTCCAGTTCGGGAACGATTCCACGACGCGGACAGCTTCTTCATCCATTTCCGGATAGCCGGAGGACTGTACCACCGAGACATTGGACACCTCCCCGTCCTTGCCGACGAGGAACTGTACGAGAGTGGTGCCCTCCACCTTGCTGGCTTTCAGGGATTCTGGATATTGCAAATTCTCTGCAAGATACAAATACAATGAGTCCATCCCGCCGTCATATTCGGGAAGACGGAGAGTGGCCGAACCGACCATCTCCCTGTTGGAATTATATTTCTCAAAAGCCATCTCCTTCTGCCCACAAGTGCTGCAAGGCTGTTTCTGACTCTGTGCATTGCAGCGGTTTGAGAAAAACAAAACACCAAAAATCAGAGCTATAACGATTGAAATACCGAGTTTTTTCATAATGGATTGACTTTAATTTTTGAGTTTGCAAAGGTACATATTTTTTTGGAATACATATCGCGCAAATAAAATCTTTTTTTTCACGCTGCGGATAAAACAAAATATCGTATATTAGCGGCTTGAAAATCCTGCAAGGTAACTGCCCCTTTGTGGGTAATCTAAAAGACTAATACAGTTTGATTTACATAACGGAATGAAAAAATTAATCTTCGCGCTTTCGACTGCATTTTTATTGATTTTCTCCACATCTTCACTTTTTGCGACCGGAACGGGTGAGCAGGAAAAGTTCAACCCCGGACCTTTTATCGTGGAGCATGTGATTGACGACTACGGTTGGCATATCACCGGCAGCGACGACAAGTCCGTCTCCATCCCGCTTCCCGTCATTCTTTTTGACAAAGGGAAGCCGGTGGTCTTCATGTCCAGCAAGTTCCATCATGGGCACAATGCCTACAAGGGATACGCTCTCGGTTTTACACCCGACACCAAACGCTCCATCGTGAAACTGAATGAGGCAGGTTATACAGGTGAAATTGCTGAACTTGCTGAAAATAAAGGTATTGAGAACGAGGAACAGATGGCCCAGCTGATTGATTCCGACGCTTCCATCATTGATATTTCCATCACAAAAAATGTCTGCTCCCTGATTATCTCCATCATCCTGCTGCTGTGGCTCTTCCTGAAGGTGGCCAAGCAGTACAAGCAGCGCGAGAACAAGGCTCCCCATGGGGCACAGGGGCTGGTGGAACCCCTCATCCTCTTTATCCGCGACGAGGTGGCCATCCCCTCTTTGGGCGACAAATACGAGAAATACTTCCCATACCTGCTTACGTTGTTTTTCTTCATCCTTGTCAATAATTTGATGGGGCTGATCCCGATTTTCCCGGGCGGCGCCAATGTCACCGGCAACATCGCCATCACGGGCATACTGGCCGTCATCACCTTCCTGATGACCACCTTCTCCTCCAACAAGAACTACTGGAAGCACATTGTCAATACGCCCGGCGTGCCGTGGTTTCTGAAGTTCCCCATCCCACTGATGCCTGTTGTGGAGTTCATCGGCATTTTCACCAAGCCGTTCGTGCTGATGGTCCGACTTTTCGCCAACATCACCGCCGGCCACATCATTGCCCTCGGTGTCATCTCCTTAATCTTCATTTTCGGCGGCCTGTACGGTCCCGCCCTTGGCTACGGTGTTTCCGTCGTCTCCCTCCTGTTCTATGTGTTCATGGGACTGTTGGAATGCATCGTTGCCTTCATCCAGGCCTTTGTATTCACGCTGCTCACGGCCTTGTTTACGGGGATGGCGATGGAGGAAGAACACGAACACTAAACCTCTGAAAACCTTTTTATTAACTTTTTAAATACTTTTATTTATGTCAAGTTTATCAATGTTATTGCAAGCAGCAGCCGATGGTTCCATCGGTAAAATGGGCGCCGGTATCGGTGCCGGTCTCGCAGCCATTGGCGCTGGTATCGGTATCGGTAGAATCGGCCAGGGTGCTTTGGAATCCATCGCACGCCAGCCCGAAGTCGCCGGTGACGTCAGAACGAACATGATTCTGACCGCAGCCTTCGTCGAAGGTGTCGCTCTGTTTGCCATCGTGGTTTGCCTTCTCATCGCAGTGGCATAAGCACGAACCGACGGAAGAGGTTCTCCCGCGGTTGGCGGGAGAACTCTTTTTTGTTTTTTAATTGAAAAACTGATCTCTAAAAAATCTAACCGAGAATGAAAATTTCTTATAATTGGCTGAAACAATACATTAGTTTTGATCTGAGCCCTGAAGTGACAGCCGACTACTTGACCGCATGCGGCCTCGAAGTGGAGGGTATGGAAACTTTCGAGACCATCCGTGGCGGTCTTCGCGGCCTTGTCGTCGGCGAAGTGCTGACCTGTGAGCCGCATCCCGACTCCGACCACCTGCATGTCACCACCGTGAATGTGGGACGCGAGGAACCCCTGAACATCGTTTGCGGCGCGCCCAATGTGGCCGCCGGACAGAAGGTGATTGTCGCCACCATCGGTACAATATTATATAATGGTGACGAATCGTTCACTATCAAGAAGTCGAAACTGCGCGGTGTGCCATCCGAAGGGATGATCTGCGCGGAGGACGAGATCGGTGTCGGCGAGTCGCACGACGGCATCATGGTGCTTGACCCCGCTACCGAGGTGGGTACTCCTGCCGCCAAACTGTTCAACGTGCAGACGGACACCATCTTTGAGATCGGGCTCACTCCGAACCGCAGCGACGCCATCTCCCATTTTGGCGTGGCCCGCGACCTCCAGGCCATTCTCAAGGCCAACGGAGTGCATTGCTCCGCCCCCATTCTCCCGCTTGACCGCGAATTCCGCAACACGGTACGCAAGAGCATCGACATCACCATCGAGAACAAGAAGGACTGCCCCCGCTACACGGGCATCACCGTCGATAACGTCACCGTGACGGAGTCACCGGAGTGGCTGAAGAACCGCCTGCGTTCCATCGGCGTGCGTCCTATTAATAATATTGTAGATATCACCAATTTTGTGATGTTTGAAATCGGGCAGCCGCTGCACGCTTTCGACGCAGACAAGATCATCGGCAACAAAGTCATCATCAAGAACCTGCCCACCGGCACGCCGGTCGTCACCATCGACGGCTACGAGATCAAGCTTGACGAAAGCGACCTGATGATCTGCAACGAGAAGCTGCCGATGTGCATCGCAGGCGTCTATGGAGGCAAGGATTCCGGCGTGACAGAAACCACCAAAAACGTTTTCCTTGAAAGTGCCTACTTCAACCCCGTCAGCATCCGCAAGACCTCGAAACGGCACAACCTGAAGACCGATGCCGCCTTCCGCTTCGAACGCGGCTGCGACCCCGAAATCACCGTCTATGCCGTCCGCCGCGCCGCCAACCTCATTAAAGAGATCGCCGGTGGCCTCACTTCCGAAGTCATCGACGTCTATCCCAACGAGATAGAGCGGCCGAAAATCACCCTCCGCTACGACGACATCAATAAGGTGGCGGGCAAGAAAATCGACAAAAAGATGGTATCCAGCATCTTGCTCTCCCTCGGCGTGGAGCTTGCCAGTTCCAAGTCTGAGGACGAGCATCTTACCGCCTCTGTGCCGCTATTCAAGACCGACGTGACACGTCCTATCGACCTGATTGAGGAAATTCTCCGCATCTATGGCTACAACAATGTGGAAATTCCCGACACGATGCATTACAACATCAATGTAAAGGCCGATCCCGACTTCCGTCCTGTTCAGAAAAAAGTCTCCACCTATCTGGCTGACAACGGTTTCTTCGAAGTAATGAACAATTCGCTTACCAAAGCCGCTTACGCCGAACACTTCGACTTCATCGACGAGAAGGAGACCATTATGCTGCTCAACCCCCTGAGCACTGAGCTTAACGCCATGCGCCAGACCCTGCTGTTCAGCGGTTTGGAGAACATCGCCCACAACATCAATAACAAACGTGCCGACCTGAAACTGTTCGAGTTCGGTAAGGCTTACTACAAAAAAACAGAAGCCACCCGCGAGGATTCCGTCACCGACCAGTATAAGGAGAAGAAGTTCCTCACCCTTTTTGCTACCGGCAAGAATCACGATGACCTCTGGAACGAACCGTCCAAAGCCAACGACTTCTTCTATCTGAAGAATATGGTGGAGAACATTTTCAAATTATTGAATATCCAAAATGTTCAATCTTCCATTGGAAACGACGCACGATTGGC
Source organism: uncultured Bacteroidales bacterium (assembly GCA_947169105.1). Taxonomy (GTDB): domain Bacteria; phylum Bacteroidota; class Bacteroidia; order Bacteroidales; family WCHB1-69; genus UBA1756. The sequence goes on from CAMVOL010000039.1 coordinate 17,174, forward strand.
AGAATCTCTGACCTTTTCCATCGGCGACGAACTTCTCGGCACCATCGGGATGCTGAAGCCCTCCATACTGAAGTATGTGGACATCAAAAAAGAGGTGTGCTACGCCGAAATCAACCTCGATGTCCTGTTTGAGGCTTACGGAACCAACGTCACCTACTCCCCCATCCCGACCTATCCCGCCGTGAAGCGTGACCTCGCCCTCGTGGTCGATAAGGCCGTCACCTACGACACCTTGGAGAAAATCGCCTACAAGTACGGCTCCAAACTGCTGAAGAACGTCACCCTGTTCGATGTTTACGAAGGCGATAAAATTGAAAGAGACAAGAAATCCTACGCTTTGTCATTCGTGCTGCAACACGCGGACAAGACCCTGACCGACGAGGACATCACGAAGGTGATGAACAAGCTCATCTCCGCCTACGAGCGCGAAATTGGGGCTAAATTACGTCAATAACCATTTTGAAATCAATCCTTTAAACCAATAATCACATTATGAACAACGCAAATTACATTTTCAGAGAACCGAAAAATGAACCGGTTTACAGCTACGCTCCCGGAACTCCCGAAAGAGCCATGCTTCAGAAGGAACTTGACAGACAATACAAACAGTGCATTGAAATTCCGTTGATTATCAACGGTAAGGATGTGAAGACCGGCGATATGGGCACGGTGGTGATGCCGACCGAGCACGGCCATGTGCTGGCAAAATACCACAAAGTGACGAAAGAGGCCGTCCAGATGGCTATCGACGCCGCTCTGGCCGCTCGCGAAAAATGGGAAAGCATGCCGTGGATTCAGCGTGCCTCCATTATGATGAAGGCCGCCGACCTTCTGGCCACCAAATGGCGCTACGTGCTGAACGCAGCCACCATGCTGGGACAGGGCAAGAGCCCGTTCCAGGCAGAAATCGACTGCCCGTGCGAGGCCATCGACTTCCTCCGTTTCAACACCTATTTTGCCTCCAAAATCTATAGCGAGCAGCCCATCTCCGACCACACGATGCTGAACCGCAACGAGTACCGCGGCATGGAGGGCTTCGTCTATGCCATCACCCCGTTCAACTTCACCTCTATCGCTCTGAACCTGAACGTGGCTCCCGCTCTGATGGGTAACGTCACCATCTGGAAACCGTCCACCACGGCTATCCTTTCCAACTACTACATTATGAGACTGTTGCAGGAAGCCGGTCTTCCCGACGGTGTCATCAACTTCCTGCCGGGCAGCGGTTCCGTCATCAGCGAAGTGGCCTTCAAGTCGCCCTATCTGGCCGGTATCCACTTCACGGGCAGCACCTCCACCTTCAAGAATTTCTGGAAACTCATCGGCAAGAACATCGACAGCTACAAGACCTATCCGAAGATCGTCGGCGAGACGGGCGGTAAGGACTTCATCTTCGCCCACAAGACCGCTCCCGCACGCGAACTGGCCGTGGCCATCCTGCGTGGCGCTTTCGAGTACCAAGGTCAGAAATGTTCCGCCGCTTCCCGCGCTTACGTTCCGAAATCTCTCTGGGCCAAGACTTTGAAACACATCCAAGAGATGATGAAGACTGTGAAGATGGGCGACGGCCGCGACTTCAGCAACTACATCAACTCCGTGATTGACGAGAAATCCTTCGACAACATCGCTGGCTATATCGCCCGCGCCAAAAAGTCGAAAGATGCTGAAATCGTGCTCGGCGGCAACTGCGACAAGAGCGTCGGTTACTTCGTCGAACCCACTATCATCGTGGCCAAGACTCCCGATTACGAGTCCATCCGTGAGGAGATCTTCGGACCCGTCATCACTGTTTACGTCTATCCCGATGCAAAATACGAAGAGACGCTGCACCTTTGCGACGAGACCTCCCCGTACGCCCTCACCGGCTCCATCTTTGCTCAGGACCGTTACGCCATCGAAAAAGCCGAACAGATCCTGCGCCACGCCGCTGGAAACTTCTACATCAACGACAAGCCGACCGGTGCCGTTGTGGGTTGCCAGCCCTTCGGCGGAGCCCGTGCTTCCGGCACCAACGACAAAGCAGGCAGCGCCCTCAACCTCTACCGTTGGATCAGCGCCCGCTGCATCAAGGAAACCTACGTTCCTGCCACTGACTACGGTTATCCGTTCCTTAAAGAAGAAAAATAATCCAGATTTTCCGAAGCCGCCGTACCACTACGGCGGCTTCTTTTTTAACACAAAACCAACTGACAATGAATCCGTTAATAGCCCCTTCGATGCTTTCTGCCGACTTCTGCAATTTGGGCAGGGACATACAGATGGTGAATGAGTCACGCGCCGACTGGTTCCATCTGGACATTATGGACGGCGTTTTCGTTCCCAACATTTCCTACGGTCTGCCCGTGGTGAAGGCCATCCGTTCGATGGCGGAGAAGCCGATGGACGTCCATCTGATGATTACCGGTCCCGAACGCTACGTGGGTGACTTCAAAAAAGCGGGTGCAGACATCCTCACGGTGCATTACGAAGCCGCCACGCACCTGCATCGCTTGGTGTGGCAGATCAAAAATGAGGATATGATGGCGGGGGTGGCACTGAATCCGCACACGCCCGTCTGTCTGCTGGAGGACATCCTGCCGGATTTGGACATGGTGCTGATTATGTCGGTGAATCCCGGCTTCGGCGGACAGAAGTTCATCCAGAACAGTCTGCGCAAGGTGGAGACGCTGCGAGACATGGCGGAGCGGCTGAACCCCGACGTGCTCATTGAGGTGGATGGCGGGGTCGATGACGAGACTGCCCCCAAACTGGTGGAGGCGGGTGCCGATGTCCTGGTTTCCGGCAACTACATATTCAAATCCCCCGACCAGCTGGGTGCGATCGAGGGATTGAAAGCTATTGATTTTGAATAGCGTATAGCCCAAAAATAAGCATTTACCTATTCTTTCGTTTTGCTGTCGCAATAGTAGCAGCGGATCGGGCCGTTGACGGTCTGGCGGAAAAGATGCGGCACCTTTTCGGCATTGCTGATACATTTGTTGTTGGAGCAGAACAGAGTGCTGTCTTCGATGGTCTCGTAATGGATCGGGGTGTCGTGCTCTGGATCGTTCTTCCATTCCAAAAGTTTGCAGATCAAAGCCATACGGACGAACTTACCGTTTTCAACCTGACGGAAGTAGGCGGCACGCGGGTCAGAGTCAACCTCGGGCAGAATCTCGTTCACACGCGGCAGCGGATGCAGGACGGCCATGTCGCGCTTGGCGAGCTTCATCTTCTCACGGTCGAGCACGAAGCTGTCCTTCACGCGGTCGAACTCGTCCTCGTCCAAGAAACGCTCCTTCTGGACGCGGGTCATATAGAGGACATCCAGCTGCGACATCACCTCTTCCATCGTGCTAACCTCCTTGTATTCAATACCTCTGCGTTCGCACACATCGTGACGGATGTAGCCGGGCACACGCAGCTCGTTCGGGGCGATGAGGACAACTTTGATGTTGGAACGTGCCGACAGAGATTTGATGAGGGAGTGGACGGTACGGCCGAACTTCAGGTCACCGCAGAAACCGATGGTGAAGTTGTCGAGGCGACCCAGCTCGCGGGTGATGGTGAGCAGGTCGGTGAGGGTCTGTGTCGGGTGGCTGTGGCTGCCGTCACCGGCGTTGATGATCGGCACACCCGCCACTTTGGAGGCGGCTAACGGCGCGCCTTCGATGTAGTGGCGCATGGCAATCAGGTCGGCAAAGCAGCTGACGGTCTTTGCGGTGTCCTGCACGGATTCACCTTTGGCGGTTGAGGAACTGCCGGCTTCAGAGAACCCCAGCACGTTGCCGCCAAGCTCCATCATAGCAGCCGTGAAGCTGAGGCGGGTACGGGTGCTCGGCTCGTAGAACAGCGTGGCCAGTTTCTTGCCCTTGCAGTGTTCCGCATACTTTTTCGGGTTGGCAATGATATCAAGCGCTAACTCGATAATTTCATCGGTTTCGGCAACCGAAATGTCCATTGGATCAATTAAGTGTTTCATGATGATTGATTTTTATTGATTTATTTGAATAATTGTCATTATTTTAAAGTTAAAAGTCTAAAGTCTAAAGTTAAGGAGTTAAGATTTCATCGTACTCTAACTAATTTCAATCTATTTGGATATTGAGGTTCAATTTGAAATTGAGCGAAAAGATACTGCAAACGCATTGTGTCATTGTCCATAGTCACTTTAAAAATCGGTCCGATGCCTTCTTGATATGGAATCTCCGCGAAGTTTGGAAGAGGCGTGACATTCCATCGGTAGAATTTTCCGTCTTCAATTTTGTAATTGCCTCGCTCATAATTGTAAAACTGGCAAAGATGCTGTATACATGTATCTTCAAGACAGAACAGATAGTTGCTTTCCACCCTGTAGCTATAATCACTGAAGATAATACGGAGATATTCATCTTCATTTAAGGCATTGGATTGCCACTCCCACGTGCCGCATATTCCAGTTGGTTGCACTGAGACTTCTGCTGTTTCTCCAGTTTCAGGTTCTTCCTTAGTGCAAGAAAAAAGAAAACCGCAGATAAGGGTAAAAAAGAGGGAATATTTCAATGATTTCATAGCTAATTAGTTTAATTTGACAAAGGTGTAATGTGTCTCTTCCGGCAAATCCAAGTCGGGGCAGTTCTCGCGAGTGTAAATGCAATACAGATTCATTGTATCCTCACTCAATGAAATATCAAATGTCGGAGGTATATTTGAATAATAAGGCATTTCAGTCCAGAATTCATCATTGGCAACTACGTGCCATAAGTAAAATTTTCCGCTATGAATCAGATAGTTGGCTTTTCTCCACCCTTGGAAATATCCGCCAGACGGCCATTGGGGGTGCAAAAAATGTTGTTCATTATAATATTGACCACCACATTCAGTGGAATAGTAATGCTCAAAAAAAGTGATATGCAGATAGCATGACGTATCCGTCGGGACAGGATAAATACAATTCCACGTGCCTTGTATGTCAACATCAGATGTGGTGATGGAAGCAGCGGGCGTTTGTGTCTGCTCTTGTGCAGGTTCTTCCTGTTTTTCGCAAGCAGAAAACACCATCAGCAGCGTCAGAAGGAAAACAGTCGCGTACCTCCGGCACGCTCTGACGGACAGAGTATGCTCCCCCACCCCACACTGCGCTCCACTCCGTTCCGCTTGTGCGGGGTTACTGAGATTGCGTGCCTCCGGCACGACCTTATCCGAATAGTAATCCCTTAATCGCATACTCGTATCCTTCAAATCTTAACTTCTTAGTTTTCAGTTTTCATTTTTCAATTTTTACTCTTCTACTACCCCGCCCTACGGGCACCCCTTCTACATAGAAGGGGAATTATCAGTTTTCAATTTTCAATTCTCAATTTTCAGTTTTATAGGTTGTTCCGGAAGTCAAGAACGGTTTGTTTCTGTTCGGGCGTGATGTACTTCTCGGTGATGGCGACTTCCACGAGGGCATCGAGGTTGGAGAGCGAGTGGTACTCGGTCTTGGCTTCCTCAAAGTTCTTCGTGGCGGCTTTCAGTCCGTAGGTGAAGATGCTGATCACGCCAAGCACTTCGGCACCGGCTTCGCGGAGGGCGTCCACCACTTCGATGCAGCTGCCTCCGGTGGAGATCAGGTCCTCGATGACGACCACGCGCGTGCCCGCATCCATCTTCCCCTCAATACGGTTGGTACGCCCGTGCGATTTGGCGGAAGAGCGCACATACCCCATCGGCATATCCAGAATGTCCGAAACGAGGGCAGCGTGGGCGATGCCGGCCGTGGCCGTGCCCATCAGCATCTCGCAGTTCGGATAGTGCTCACGGACCAACTCCGCGAGGCCGTGCTCCACCTTCTTCCGTGCCGACGGAGCCGACAGGACCAGACGGTTGTCGCAATAGATGGGGCTTTTGATGCCGCTCGCCCATGTGAACGGGTCGTCAGGGCGCAAGAAGACCGCGCCGATTCTCAGTAATTCAGAGGCTATTTCTTGTGATTTCATATTGTGTTTAGTTTTATTTATTGTTCACTTCGTTCACATTCAAGCTCACTGCGTTCGCATTTTAGTTCACTTTGTTCACATTTGAGCTCGCTGCGCTCGCATTTTAGTTCACTTTGTTCACATTTGAGCTCGCTGCGCTCGCATTTGGGTCTGCTTTCGCGGACATTTTTTAGTTTTCAGTTTTCAATTTTCCATTTTCAGTTTAGGAACTCACTGAGGCAGCGTTTGTAGGCTTCGAGCGGGTTGGCGGCCTGCGTGATGGGGCGGCCGACGACGATGTAGTCGGAACCGAGTTCGCGGGCGCGAGCGGGCGTGGCGATACGGGACTGGTCATCGGTGGAGGAGTCGGCGAAGCGAACACCCGGCGTGACGGTGATGAAGCCACTGCCGCACGCTTTCTTCACATCGGGAACTTCCAACGGAGAGCAGACCACACCGTCGATGCCGGCAGCGGCGGCGTTTTTGGCGTACTGCGCCACCACCTGTTCCATCGGCTGCGAGATGAGCAACTCGTTGTGCAGCGTCTCCTCAGAGGTGGAGGTGAGCTGCGTGACAGCAATCAGCTGCGGGCGTTGGCCGTTAGTGCTGCCCTCGGTAAGTCCCTCCAAGGCGGCACGCATCATCTGTACCGTCCCGGCAGCGTGGACGTTAGTGATATCCACCCCGAGACCGGCCAGCACGCGCATCGCCTTCCGGACGGTGTTCGGAATGTCGTGGAGTTTCAGATCGAGGAAAATCTTGTGACCACGCTCCTTCAGCTCCTTCACGATGGCTGGACCTTCCGCATAAAAAATTTCCATCCCCACTTTTACGAAAGGATGGAAATCAGAAAAACTATTCAAGAACGCCAGCGTCTCGTTGGCGGTACTGAAGTCGAGGGCAATGATTACATCTTTTGGCATAGCTATTCGATAATTCCTATGATTTCTGATAATTTATTGATTTTCAATTCATTCATGACAGATGGCAGATTTTCTACTATCTGTTTGCAGACAAAGGGGTTGCGCAGGTTCTCGCTGCCGACCTGCACGGCGGTGGCACCGGCCATCATCATCTCGATCACGTCTTCGGCCGAGGCCACGCCGCCGCAACCAACGACCGGAATCTTGCCCGCCTTCGACACCGGATAGACCATCCGCAGGGCCACGGGGAAGATGGCGGGGCCGGAAAAGCCGCCCATCTTGCGGGCAAGAACGGGTTTGCGGCGGCGGATGTCAATGCGCATCCCCAGCATCGTATTGATGAGGGTGAGTCCGTCGGCACCGGCCTCCTCGCAAGCCTTGGCGATGGTGACGATGTCGCCGACATTGGGACTGAGTTTCACAATAAGGGGACGCGGGCACACCTCGCGCACGGCCTTCACCACGGAGGCCGCGCCGTCGGGTGTGGTTCCGAAGGCCATTCCGCCGTTGTGCACGTTGGGGCACGAGATGTTCAGCTCCACAATCTCGACCTCCGGCGCGACGGTCTCGCAGCAGGCGCGGTAATCGTCGAGGGAGAAGCCGCATACATTCCCGATAATCGGCTGGTGGAAATGCTTGCGCAGGTTGGGAATCTCCTCCTCCGCCACCACTTTCGCGCCGGGGTTCTGGAGTCCCACGGAATTGAGCAGCCCATCGGGGCACTCCGCAATGCGCGGGGTCGGATTTCCGAAGCGGGGTTCGAAGGTGGTGCCCTTCACCGAGATGGACCCAAGGACGTTAAGGTCGTATATTTCAGACATTTCCGCACCGAAGCCGAAGGTGCCGCTGGCCGGGATGACCGGATTTTGCAGCGTCACGCCGCACAGATTAACCGACAGATCTACCATACCAGTTCCTCCTTTCTGAAAACGGGTCCGTCCTTGCAGATGCGTTTCG
>CAMVOL010000040.1 GCA_947169105.1 uncultured Bacteroidales bacterium
ACCAACCCGTACACCTTCACGGTGACCGGTGACAGAACCCTCGTCGCCAACTTCGAGGCCAACGAATACACCATCGCCGCCACGGCCAACCCGGCCAACAGCGGTTCGGTGGAAGGCGCTGGCACCTACAGTTACGGCACAGAGGCCACGCTGACGGCCACTCCCGCCACGGGCTATCACTTCACCAACTGGACGGAGAACGGCACCGTGGTGAACGCCACCAACCCGTACACCTTCACGGTGACCGGTGACAGAACCCTCGTCGCCAACTTCGCCATCAACGAGTACGTCCTCACCTTCATGGACGGCAACGATGTATTGGCTAGGGACACCCTCAATTACGGTGAAACCATCACAGCCATCGTAGATCCGACACGCGAAGGTTACACATTCACTGGTTGGGATCCGGAACTGCCCGAAACGATGCCGGCCAACGACCTGACGGTTAATGCACAGTGGCAGGTGAACAGCTATAACATCACCCTCAATCAGGTGACTGGCGGTACGATCACCGTGACCGTTGATGGCGCTCCAGCCGGTACAACGACCAGCACCACCGCCAACTACGGCGCACCGGTAATGCTTTCCGTGGCAACCGAAGAGGGCTATACCTTTGGTGATTACATCGTCACCGACACCAATAACAATGCCATCGAAGTCGCCAGCAACGGCTTCACGATGCCCGCCAGTGACGTGACGGTGACCGCCACCTTCGCCATCGCCGAGTACGTCCTCACCTTCATGGACGACAACAATGTCTTGCTTAGGGACACCCTCAATTACGGTGATGCCATCACAACCATCCCCAACCCGACACGCGAAGGTTACACATTCCTTGGTTGGGATGCTGAGGTTCCCGCCACCATGCCGGCCAATGATCTGACATTCCAAGCACAGTGGCAGTTGAACAGCTACAGAATCAATATTGATCAGGTAGCGGGCGGTACTCTCCAAGTAATCGTTGAGGGTTCTTCCGTCGGAAGCATTCTCGGCGACTCTGCCGCATACAACTCTTGGGTACAGCTTGATGTGGTAGTTTTTGACGGCTACACCTTTGGTGATTACATCGTGACCGATGCCAACAATAACACCATCGAAGTCTCCAGCGACGGCTTCACGATGCCCGCCAGCGATGTGACGGTGACCGCCACCTTCACGGCCAACGAATATACCATCACCTACATGGACGGCAACGATGTTTTGGATGTCCAGACCTACACCTTCGGCGAGACGATCACGCCTATCGAAGACCCCGTGAGAGAAGGTTACACCTTCACCGGCTGGAATCCGGCACTACCTGAAACGATGCCTGCTGAACACCTGACCGTTGTGGCCCAGTGGCAAATCAACAGCTACACCGTCAATGTGACTGTCTGCGATGAGACCCCATGGGGCACCGTAACCGGCAGCGGTACATTCATCTACGGCACTACCGACACCTTGACCGCCACGGCCTTCGAGAACTACACCTTCATCGGTTGGAGTGATGGCGAGACAGCGAGCCCGCGTGTGATCACGGTCAGCAGCGACAGCAATATCACCGCATTCTTTATCCCTGAAGACCAAGAGGAAATCGAAATCGCAGTCAATGACACCGCCATGGGAGCCGTTTCCATTGACGTACCCGGATCGGCATCTGTCACTACTATGGTAACGATTACTGCCACACCTGAACCGCACTACCATTTTGTCAGTTGGAGCGATGGCAACACCGAGAATCCGAGAGTTGTTCCTCTGATGGAAGCGCTCCGTTTGACCGCTGTCTTTGCCATCGACCAGCACACCATCACCGTGCTGAGTGCTGACGAAAATATGGGTACTGTGTCCATTGGCGGCACTTACGATTATGGCACAGAGATCCTCATCTCCGCGGATGCTCTGCCCGGCTATGAGTTTACGGGATGGAACGACGGCAATACCGAAAACCCGCGTAACATCACCGTGGAACAAGACAGCACATTCACTGCCTACTTCCATATTGTCGATGGTATCAACGATGTCAATATGCCGGCTATAAACATCTATAGCAATGACAACCACATCGTTATCACCAATGCTGAAGGATTCCCCGTTCAAATCTTTGACATGAGCGGCCGTCTGATTGTCAGAGAAAGCCGCATCTCGGATTCCTCACGCGAATATACTATTTTATCGTCCGGCATCTATTTGGTGAAAGTCGGCGACAATGTGGTAAAGAAAGTGACGGTTATTATTCAATAAACGTTCCGTTTACAAAGCAAAGGTGACCTCAAACAGGGGTCACCTTTTTTTATGGTTTCTTTCCAGAAAGAAATGTAATCAAGAAACGGACGAGGGGGACTTTGGACAAGCTTCACTCAACTACAGTCGTATCTGCGGTGATTTCCATCGGCTCGTCGGCCATCTGGTTACCGCTGTGACTGAAATAGGATACAGAGGCGAGGGCGACAAAGGCAATGCAGACAACAAGGACGGCAATGACCACAATGCGGGTTTCCACCTCTGTAAGTTTCATCGTGGGCTTGCGTTTTTCAAAATTACTGCATTCCCGACCGTATTCGTCTGTGTAATAAGCACATTGGCGTGTGTTAAGTTTGCGGCAGTCACGGCATTGTTCGGCTGTGGGCATAATTTTTTATGTAAAAATAAAGGTTAATGTTTCGGTTGCAAAAGTAGTCAAAAAACGGATAGGAAAAACAGTAGGCTGTGCAAATAAAGCATCACTATCCCCTAAAACAGTTCCAGCTGCTCCCCTGCCCCACCGAAGCCGGAATCATCGTCATTGGCATCTTCAGCGTCAATGTTCTCGAACGCTTCCTGCGCCTCGGCCTGCTCGATTTCTTCGAGACTGCCGGCCAGCACCGTGTCTTCGTCCACCTCTTCGGGTTCCACCTCTTCCGGTTCCTCGTAAGGCAGCGGGTCGAGCCACTTCACGCTCTTGACCGTGCCGAGGCTGATACGTTTGCCCTTCGCCTTGAAGCCCTGCACATCCACAAAATCGGCAATCGGAATCTGGTCGGTGAAAGTCGCCTTCGGGTCTTTCTTGTAATATTTCACCTCCATAACCGGCAGATAGTCAATGGATACCAGCACCAATTTCGTACCCTTTTCCATCGGGATGAAATCCACTTTCTTGTCCGTGAGCTGCGGATTGAACCGCTTGACAAAGTACTTGTCCTCCGACTTGCTGTAATAGACGGCCGTAATGACTTTGTGGGAAGAGAACTTCTTGATGATGGAGAGATCATCCTCAAAATGGACGGACAAGTCGTAACCCGTAATTCTATAATTACCTGATTGATAGATTGATATTATCTTATCATCTTTCTTGAACTGTCCGAGGAATTCGCCGCGTTCGTCGTTGTTGAGGCGCATGACGGTGGGGTCAAACCAGACACCGATGGCCGAAAGGGTGGAAACGCCCTTCTCGCTCATCTCCACACGGGCCACGGGATTGCGCGACAGGATGTTGCCCTTGGCGCTGCGCCCCTTGATGGCCAACGTGCCGAAATCGAACTCGAAGTTCTTCTTTTTCAGCCCCTTCTTGAGTTTTAATGTCACCTTCACCTTCTCGGCCTCGCCGTTCGGATTGGAGGTGAAATAGAGCACTTCTGTGCCCGTCTCGCCGCTCGTCAGGTCGTACTCCTTGTTGCGGGTGACGCCGCCGATAGAGAAGCGCTTTACCATCGCGGCACCGTTCTTGCCCTTCGAATAGATCATATTGTAAACGGTGCGGTCGTCGTTGCGCTTGAACACCTCCACATGGAGGATGTTCTTGCCGACGAACTGCTTATTCACCACCTTGGTAACAAGGAACTTACCATTGCGGAAGAAGACCACGAGGTCGTCAATGTCGGAACATTCGCATGCGAGCTCCACGTTCTCGTCACGCTTCAAAGAAGTGCCGATGAAGCCCTCCGCCTTGTTGACGTACAGCTTCTGGTTGGCCACGGCAATGTGGACGGCATCAATGGAGTCAAAGTTCTTGATTTCAGTCTTGCGTTCCCGTCCCTTGCCGTACTTTTTCTTCAACTGCCTGAAATAGTTGATGGTAAACTCCACGATGTGTTCAAGGTGGTTCTTCGTTTCCTCAATTTGTGCCTCCAAGTTTTCGATGTATTCCTCCGCCTTCTTGATGTCGAATTTGGAGATTTTACGCACCGGTTTTTCGCACAATTTCAGGATTTCCTCGTGGGTGATTTCGCGCTTGAACAGCGGCTGGTACGGGATGAAGGCGGTCTGGATGTTCGCAATCTGCGTCTCCCATGTGTCGGTATCCTTTTCCAATTCCTTATAGATCCTTTTTTCAAAGAAAATCTTTTCGAGTGAAGACCAATGCCACTGTGCCTCAAGTTCTTGAAGGAAAATTTCCAGTTCCTGCTTCAGCAGTTCGAGGGTGTTGTAGGTGCTGATGCGGAGGATTTCGCTCACGGAAAGCATCACTGGTTTGCCGTTGTAGATGACCCACGGATTGGGGTTGAGCGACTTTTGGCAGTCGGTGAAGGCGTACAGGGCGTCGATGGTCTGGTCGGGCGAGGTGCCGGGCTGGAGGTGCAGCACGATTTCGACCGTCTTGGCGGTGTTGTCGTCAATCTTGCGGATTTTCAGCTTGCCCCGTTCGATAGCAGGAGCAATGGAGTTCTGTATCAGGTCGATGGTATTTTCACCGAAAGGTATCTCAGTGATTACCAGCGTTTTGTTATCAACAATGGAAATTTTTGCGCGGTTGATGACTTTGCCGCCGAGGAGGCCGTCGTTGTACTTGCTCACGTCGATGGAACCACCGGTGACGAAGTCGGGGTAGAGCTGGAACGGTTTGTTTTCGAGGACGGCGATGGAAGCGTCGAGGAGCTCGTTGAAGTTGTGGGGCAGGATGTTGGTAGCCATACCGGCGGCGATGCCCTTCACGCCCTGCGCCAGCAGCAGCGGGAAGCGGATAGGCAGCACGACGGGTTCCTTGTTACGGCCGTCGTACGACATCTTCCACTGGGTGATTTTCGGTGCGAAGACGACTTCGAGGGCGAACTTGGTGAGGCGGGCCTCAATATAACGGGAGGCGGCGGCGGGGTCACCGGTGAAGATGTTACCCCAGTTACCTTGCGGGTCGATGGTGATATCCTTCTGCCCGAGCTGCACGATGGCATCCGCGATGGAGGCGTCGCCGTGCGGGTGGTATTTCATCGTGTTACCCACAATGTTGGCCACCTTGTTGTAGCGTCCGTCCTCCAGTTCCGACATAGAATGGAGGATGCGGCGCTGCACGGGTTTCAGTCCGTCCAGAATGTCCGGGAGGGCGCGGTCGAGGATGGTGTAGGAGGCATAATCCAAGTACCAGTTCTCGAACATTGACTGCACATAGACCACATTCTGCAAATGCGCGTCATTTTCACCTGAATTTTCTGGGAGAGAATTAGATACGCCTTCCTTATTCTCAATTTCTTCACTTTCAAGATTCTGATTTTTCTCGTCGTCCATAATTAAACAATGTAGTAAAGAGTTTGCAAAGGTACATCAAATTTAGGAAAGAATAGGGCGGCTTTTCAGGAATTTATCAATAGAAGTTTTTTAATAAAAATGTATATTTACCAAAGCGCCATCTTATAAAAAAGTAGTATTTTTGCATTCCCAAATTTTAAAGCAAAATGATGATAACATTTTTGAGCGTGGTCGTCATCTGGAAGGCCATCGGAGTCATTGCGGCCATCGGTATTTTAGCCGCTGTTGTATTGTATTTCATTTCCAAAAAGTTCCATGTGGAGGAGGATCCCCGCATTGACATGATTGTGGAATTCCTGCCGGGTGCGAACTGCGGCGGATGCGGATTCGCCGGCTGCCGCAACTTGGCGGAAACCATGGTGGCCCGTTGCACGATGGACGGCTGCAAATGTCCCGGCAACTCGGCGGAGAACAATGCGAAGATTGCCGCCATCCTTGGCATTGAGGCGGGTGAGACCACCCCGAAGGTGGCCGTGGTGCGCTGTCAGGGCACGTGCGAGAACGCGCCGGCCAAGGTGCAGTACGACTCCGCTTTCACCTGTGCCTTCGCCAACAACCTGTTCGCCGGCGAGAACGGCTGCCCCAACGGCTGCCTCGGCTGCGGCGACTGCGTGAAGGCCTGCAACTTCGGCGCCATCCATATCGACGAAGTGACGAAACTGCCCGTGGTGGACGAAGAGAAATGCGTGGGGTGCGGCGTCTGCGCCAAGAACTGCCCCCGCAACGTCATCGAGGTGCGCCCGAAAGGTCCGAAAGGCCGCCGCGTCTATGTCGCCTGCAACAACAAGGAGAAGGGCGCCGTGGCAATGAAGAACTGCAAGGCCGCCTGCATCGGTTGCGGCAAGTGCACCAAGGCATGCCCCTTCGAGGCTATCACCCTCGAGAACAACCTCGCCTACATCGACCCGGCCAAGTGCAAGATGTGCCGCAAGTGCGTCGCCGAATGTCCGAAACACGCCATCGTGGCCGTCAACTTCCCCGCACCCGTAGCGAAACCGGCACCCGCTCCTGCGCCTGAAGCCAAGCCCGAAGCCGCTGCAGAGCCCGAAGCCGTAAAAGCAGAAGCCAACTAATCCGAAACATTTATTTTATCCCCGATAATCATACAAAAATGGATAAAGCAGAAATCAAGAACACCATCCGCCCCCTCGGCAAGAAGACCTTCCACATGGGCGGCGTCCACCCCGAAGCCAACAAAATCGCACACGAACAGACCGTTGAGGAGTTCCCCCTCCCCGACCAGGCCGTCGTCTATATGACCCAGCACCTCGGCGCCCCCGCCAACCCCGTCGTCCAAAAGGGCGACAAGGTAAAGGTGGGACAACTTATCGGTGAAGCCAACGGCTTCGTGAGCGCCAACGTCCACGCCCCCATCTCCGGCACCGTCAGCAAGGTGGATATGGTCGCCGACATCAGCGGCTACAAGAAACCCGCCGTCGTCATCGACCGCGAGGGCGACGAATGGATGGAGGACATCGACACCACCCCCGACATCGTCCGTGAAATCAAGCTCAGCAAGGAAGAGATCATCGCCCGTATGAAGGACCGCGGCATCGTGGGACTCGGCGGCGCCTGCTTCCCCACCCATATCAAGTATATGCTCAAGCCCGAGCAGAAATGCGAGTACCTGATTATCAACGCCGCCGAGTGCGAGCCGTACATCTCCACCGACAACCGTATGGCCATCGAGCACGCCGAAGAGTGCATCGTGGGCGTGGAGATCGCCCTCATCGCCTCCGGCGCCGACCGTGCCGTCATCGGCATTGAGGACAACAAGCCGTATGCCACTGCCGTGTTGGCCAACGCCGCCAAGGGACATCCCAAAATCACCGTGCAGCCGTTGCGCATCAAGTATCCGCAAGGTGCTGAAAAACAGCTTATAAAGGCCATCACGGGACGCAGCGTGCCCAACGGCGCACTCCCGATTTCCGTCGGCTGCATCGTCAACAACCTCACCACCACCTACGCCATCTATCAGGCCGTGCAGAAGAATATGCCCATCGTGCAGACCTTCACCACGGTTTCGGGCAAGTCGGTGCCCGCCGACAAGTGCCGGAACTTCCACCTCCGCCTCGGCACCCCCATCAAAGCTGTGATGGATGCCGTCGGTATTCCGGAAGACACCGGCAAGATCATCTCCGGCGGTCCGATGATGGGCAAGGCCATCGCCAACCTGGACGCTTACGCCGCCAAAGGAATGTCGAGCTTCCTGTTCCTCAATGAGAAAGAAGCCGCCCGCGGCGAAGTCTCCAACTGCCTCCGTTGCGGCAAGTGCGTCGAGGCCTGCCCGATGGGACTTGAGCCCTACCGTCTCCAAGCCTTCTCCGAACTCAACCGTCTGGAAGACTGCGAGAAGTACGGCATCATGAACTGCATCGAGTGCGGCAGTTGCCAGTTCACCTGCCCCTCCAACCGCCCGATCCTCGACTTCGTGCGCGTGGGCAAGGCCAAAACCGGCGCCGCCATCCGCGCCCGCGCCGCCGCAGCTCAGAAATAACCCTTAATCTGACTCCCGATGAAAAAAACGTTCCTCCCCCTCGTCATCGCCTTGATATTCAGCCTCGCCGCCTGCAATCAGCAGCCGACGGGTGAAGACCAGCCTTCCGACGAAGTCACCGAAGTGCCGGCGACCCTGCTCAACGACAACGGTGCAGCCCCGTCTGTGACCGCTGTAGAGGATACCGAAGAAAAGGTCATTTCCACCGTTCAGGTGCTGAACACCAAGCAGTTCGAGGAGAAAGTCTGCGAACTCAATAATCCTAAAGGATTCCAGTACAAAGGGAAACTGCCCGCCGTGGTGGACTTCTACGCCGACTGGTGCGGACCGTGCCGCGGCATCGCCCCCTATTTGGTGGAATTTGCCAAGGAGTATGCCGGACAGATTGTCATCTACAAAGTAAATATTGACAAATGTCCCGAAGTGTCACAGGCTTTTGGGATCCAAAGCATTCCCACACTCCTTTACATGAAACCAAACGCTCAACCCACCGCCACGGTCGGAGCTCTGAGCAAAGAAGAACTCAAACAGGTTATTGAAGATTCCTTATTGAAATAATGTTTTGTAAAAAAGCGTTTTACAAAATAATCCTTTTTGTTTTTGCAGCCTTCCCGCCCGTTATCGCTGACGCTCAAGTCAGCATCGACTGCGAGAAGGCCGCTTCTATTTTGCCCGTCATCCAAAAAAAGGCGGACAACATCACCACCACCGACCCCGAGCTGATTTCTCTGCACTACCTGTTTGTCCTTGACCTGCTGGAACAGCTTGACCAATATGAGACAGAGTATATGCCCAATCTCCATAACTGCGACCAAATCGACTTTTACGAAACCAAACATCGTTTCCGTCGTGCACAGAAACAGCTGCTGCAACTGAAAGATACATTGGCAATAAAGCGCCACCGTGTGGATACCCTCTTTTACTTGCAAGCCATTGACGAACTGCACCATGACGACATTGTCCTCGCCGACCACTACCTCGACCGCGCTTTGGAATTCAACCGACTTTACACAGACGCACTCATTGCCAAGACCAAACTTCTTTTTTCCACTGGTGAATACGAAGCATGCATCGAACGGATACATATTTTATATAATGAGGCTTCCTTGACTGAGGAACAAGAACACGCACTATCCGATTTTACAAGGGAATTTTACGACAAATTGTTCTCCACTGGCGACTCATTGGTCCGAATCGGGCACGCCGCCGACGCACTGCCCGTCTTCCTTACGCTGGAGACCTTCTGTCACGATATGCCCTCCACCTATTGCAATGATGACTATTATAGAGGAATAATACGTTCAAAAACAGGAGTTTACGAATCCTATCTGAAGATTTCGCAAGTGGCTTGGGGAAAGAAGAACTATGAAATGGCCTATCTGTTTTTGGACTATGCGCAAGATTATCTTGACACGAATGCAGAGCTGATTGAACCAAGCCAAGAGTATCTGCAATACAAGGAGATGCTGGAAAAGGAACGTAAGAACTATCAGGTGCCTGCACACGAGGACACCCCCGTCTCCGCTGAAGAAACCGAAGGTACCGTGTCTTCCGCAAGTTCTGACACGCTCACCGCACCGGAGACGGTGCCGGCGCCAGCCTACGATGCCGACAGGCACGCCCGCTACCAGAAGCTGCTCACCGACGCGTTGTACGACTGCTACCTCGGTGACAAGACGGCGGCACGGAAGAAGCTGAAAACGGCCCTTGAGTTGGAGGCGTGCGGCTGTTTCCCACGTGACGGGCGTGTGCAGCTCGTCTATGACGGACTTTCCGGCAAAAAACAGAAAAAACAGAAATGAAACGGTATCCGCCAACTTCCCCGCTGATTGTGCTGATCGGGCGTTTCCTCGTGCTGATGGCGCTGTTCCTGCTCACCCGTTTCATCTTCTATTGGTTCAATCACGACGCCTTCCAAGCGTTCACCAGCCCCATTTTCTGGCAAGGGCTCCGCTTCGACACCGCTGCCATCTGCCTCCTTAACGCCCCCTACTTTCTTCTTCTGCTCCTCCCCTTCCCTTTTGTGGAGAGCAAGACAGCCCGCACCATCGGAAACGTCTATTTTATTCTTGTCAATTCCATCGCACTATTAACCAACCTGATAGACACCTGTTATTATCCGTTTTCGATGCGAAGGATGACGGGCGACATCTTCTCTTTCATAGGAGAGACCAACAACTTTGGCGAACTTGTACCCATTTTCATCAAACAATATTGGTACATCGGGGTGATTTGGCTTGGACTGATTGCCCTATTGTACTTGGCAGCCCTTTTTATCGGAAAACCGAATGGGCACAAATTCACGATTGACGGATGGGGCAAGCATCTGGTTTTCCGTGCGTTCTGTATTTTCCTGATTATCATCGGAATGCGGGGCGGCCTGCAGATGCGTCCGCTCAACATTTCCTACGCAGGAAGTGTGGCGGGAGTGGAAAATGCGGCTTTGGTGCTCAACACACCGTACTCCCTTCTTTCCACCATAGGGACAGACGGTGTCAAACGTCTTCACTACTTCAGCGATGAAGAATGTGCCAAAATTTTTGACACGCGCCGCCATTTCGACGGCTTCCCCGCCGACAGCGTCCGTCCCGCCAACATTGTGCTGATTATTTTGGAAGGAATCAGTTCCGAATATTCCGGCTATCTGGCTGATGAGCCAAAAGCCTTAGCTGGTTTCACGCCATTCTTGGATAGCTTAGCGCAAAATGCCATCGTCTTCCGCGGCTATGCCAACGGGCAGCAGTCGATTGAGGCGCTTTCGTCCATACTCGGCGGCATCCCGTCCCTGATGGACAAGCCCTTCTCGCAGTCGCCCTACGCCGTCAACGACATCCACTATGCGGTGAAGGAGCTTTCAAAAAAAGGAATGCGGACGATGTTCTTCCACGGGGGCAAAAACGGCACGATGGGCTTCGACCGATACTGCCGCATCGCCGGCATCAGCAGCTACTACGGGATGGACGACTATCCGGATGAAAAGGATTACGACGGCACGTGGGGTATCAAGGATATGCCTTATCTACAGTATGTTGCCAATGAGCTGAACAACGAGCCAGACCCGTTTTTTGCCACCATTTTCACCCTTTCGTCGCACCATCCGTTCGTGGTGCCCGACGGGTACGACACGATTCTACCCAAGGGTCAGACCCCGATGCAGGATTGCGTGGCCTACACGGACGAGGCTTTGCGGCAGTTTTTCCATACGGCAAAAAATTCCTACTGGTACGAAAACACACTGTTTGTCATCACTACCGACCACACCAACTTCTATGGGGCTGAAAACGTGGGCTATCTGGAGCACCGCTATTCCGTCCCGATGATCTTCTACTGGCCGAAAAATTCCGTGTCGTACCGCAGCGACCGTATCGTGCAGCAGGTAGATGTCATGCCTTCCATTTTTGACTTCTGCAACCTGCAAGGGACTTTCACATCGTTCGGGCACAGCGCTTTCGACGATAAAGCCACACATTTTGCCATCAACTATTTGTCAGGGAATTACCACTTCTACACCAGCCATTTCCTTTTTGAATTCAACGGGAAAGAGATCACCCATATCTGGGATTTGCAAGGGGGCACCCACGAGGTGGGGAGCGACGATGTTCCAGATTTCAGCGAGCGCGAGCAGCTGATGAAGGCTGTCATCCAGCGGTACAACAACGGGCTGCGCAGCGGCGACTGGTAATTGCTACGTCCAAATACTATCTTTCCGTTTTCGTCGTTAATTTGTTTGTTATAAAAATGACAGACTATGAGTACGAAGATCCTTTGGGCGGACGACGAAATTGATCTGCTGAAGCCCCACATCCTTTTCCTGAAAAACAAAGGTTACGAAGTCATCCCTGCCGTAAGCGGCAACGAAGCCATCGAGATATTGGGTTCCGGCCAGAACGTCGATATTATCTTTTTGGATGAAAACATGCCCGGCCTGAGCGGCATCGAGACCCTGAAATACATCAAAACGACAAACCCGCACACCCCTGTGGTGATGATCACCAAGAGCGAAGAGGAGCATATCATGGAAGACGCCATCGGCTCCAACATCGCCGACTACCTCATCAAACCCGTGAACCCCAACCAGATCCTGCTGTGCCTCAAGAAGAATGTCGAGAACAACAAAATCGTGAACGAGAAGAGTACGATGGCCTACCAACAGGCCTTCCGCGACATCTCGATGAAGATTTCCGACAGCATGACCGTAGCCGAATGGGAGATGCTTTACAAAGAACTGGTTTACTGGGAGTTGGAACTTGACAAAATTGAAGACAGCGGCGTCGGCGAGATTCTGGCCAACCAGAAGGAAGAGGCCAACACGCAGTTCGCCAAGTTCGTCACCAAGAACTACGAGGACTGGATTAACGTGCGGAGCGAAAGCCGCCCGATTTTTTCCCATACCGTATTGAAAGACAAATTGTTTCCGAACCTTGCCGACGGGCAGACGGCGTTCCTATTCGTGGTGGACAACCTCCGCTACGACCAGTGGAAAGTGCTGCAGTCGCTAATCCATCCGTACTACCGTGTGGACGAGGAAACACTGTTTTACAGCATCTTGCCGACCGCCACGCATTACGCCCGCAATGCCATGTTCGCCGGCCTGATGCCGTCCGAAATCGCCAAGAAGTACCCGCAGTACTGGCTCAACGAGAACGACGAAGGCGGCAAAAACCAATTCGAGAAGCCGCTGTTGGAGGAGTACATGAAGCGTTTTGGCAAAAGCGGCAAAATCTCCTTCTCCAAGATTCTGAACATGGACTTCGGCAAAAAGGTGCTCGACAGCTTCAACAACATGATGGGCAATCTACTCAACGTGGTAGTCATCAACTTTGTGGACATGCTTTCGCACGCCCGCACCGACGTGGATCTCATCCGCGAATTAGCCAACGACGAAAAGTCGTACCGTCACGTCACCGCCACATGGTTCGCCAACTCAGTGATGCTGGACATGATCAAATACCTGTCGGAGAAGAAGATACCTGTCTATATCACCACTGACCACGGCACCATCAAGATTGAGAAACCGGTGAAAATCATCGGGGACAAGCAGACCAACAGCAACTTGCGGTACAAAGTGGGCCGCAGCCTCGACTGCTCCTCAAAGGACATTTTTGAGGTGAAGCGTCCTGAAACCGTCTTTTTGCCAAAAGAAAACCTCACCTCCTCGTTCGTTTTCGCCACGGGCAACTCCTTCTTTGCCTACCCCAACAATTACGCACATTATGTCAATTATTACAAGAACACTTTCCAACACGGGGGCATTTCTTTAGAAGAAATGATGATTCCTTTCATCAAACTTCTTCCAAGATAAGCACTCAAACAATTAATAACCAATAGATTAAAATACAATTAAAAAAGTTTTTCAAAAGCAACGGCGGCAACTGAAAATATTGTACTTTTGCAGCCTCTTTTGAGAACGGGAGCATAGCTCAGTCGGTTTAGAGCACTTGCCTTACAAGCAAGGGGTCACAAGTTCGAATCTTGTTGTTCCCACCCATATACACAAACAAAATCGCCGGATGTCCTTCACAGAATATCCGGCGATTTGCATAGAACCGTGTTTCTCGAATTATTTCTTGAAATAGCGGTTGTAAAGACCTTCAAATCCTTTACCATGACGGGCTTCGTCCTTGGCCATTTCGTGGACGGTGTCGTGGATGGCGTCAAGGTTCTGCTCTTTGGCGTTGCGGGCGATGCGCATCTTATCCTCGCAAGCACCGGCTTCAGCGTTCATACGTTTCTCAAGGTTGGTCTTGGTGTCCCACACCACATCACCGAGGAGTTCGGCAAACTTGGCGGCGTGTTCGGCCTCTTCCCATGCGTAACGCTTGAAAGCTTCAGCGATTTCCGGATAACCCTCACGGTCGGCTTGGCGGCTCATCGCCAAGTACATGCCCACCTCGCTACATTCGCCGTTGAAATGTGCGTTGAGGTCCTTGATCATCTCTTCACCAGTACCTTTGGCAATGCCGATAACGTGCTCAGTGACAAAATTGAGTGCTGTGTCCTCCTTCAGTTCTTTGAACTTGCTTTTCGGAACTTTGCACTGGGGGCAGAATTCGGGAGCTTCGTCACCTTCGTGAACATAACCGCAAACGGTACAGATAAATTTTTTCTTCATAATGTTTTGATTTTTAAAAGGTTGTTTTTATAAATGACAATATTATAACAATTTCAGCAAGGGTATTGTTCATTCAACGGCATGGAATTGGAACAGCACAGGTTCTACGGTGTAGCCCTTCTTGCGAAGAAGAGCGGGAACGCCCTTTTCACCCGCCAGATGCGCCGCCCCTACTACACAGAAAAGGCTCTGGGTGCGTGCGATTTCGGCAAAGTGGTCCGCCATCCCGACATTGCGGTCAATGAGAAACACCTTGTTGAATTTTTTCGGCAGCGATTCATCCGCGCTGAGTTCCAACATTTTGTCGAAATTATAGGTGAGGTACGCCTCCAGCAGTTCATCAAACTGGCTCTGTGCCGAATTGCTGTCGGCTTCGTTATCGTCAAGACTTTCCACCAGCATCTTGATCTGATCTTTCAAGCTGATGGCATCAATGGCGGCAATCTGGTCCTGATATTGCTCCACACCATAGCACTTTTTGCCGGCGGCACGGGCTTTTTTCAGGAAATAAACATCAAGGGCATCCTCCTTGTCCTTCGCCATATCCGCCTGTTGGAGGGCGCTGCTGAGAAAGAACGGCTTGATGGTATTGACAAAGTAGGCGCTGGCTCCGAGTTTCACCTTGCAGACACTATCCAATTTGGCAAAATCTGCCGGTTTCATCATCTTCGAAAGCATCTTCCCCTTTTTCATATACTGACTGTGCTTGATGGCTTTCGGGTCAATTTCATCCATAAGAATCTCCATCGCAAATGCGTCGCACGACTGGAGCGTGCCAAGGACAACGACGCTGTCGAATGCGAATACCCGGGCATCCTGAATGTGGATAGAGCCGTAGAGATAGGAAGGTTCCTTCAAATCTCCACCTGTCACCTTCCAAAGTAAAGACTGTGAAAATGAAAGGGTTACAAAAAAAGCAAGAAGAAACGAGAGGAGAAGTTTTTTCATATTGTATGAAAGATATTATTTGATTTCTTCTAAAATATAAGAGGGTTCTGCAGTTTTGCCAACGAAGTAGGAGAAAGGTTGAAGAAGCCGGTCGAAATGATAGTACTGCACCCGGTACAACTTCCGTTTGTCCCCGTTGAGAGTGGCGTAGCAGCGGTCGCGGTTGTAGAGCATTTCAATATCGTCGATATGATTACCGCTGGCATCGTAATAGTCGTACTCGCTGTCCATACGGTAGAAGGTCAGCTCATCGGTCTTGCCGTTCACATCGGTCACTTTGATGGTCTTGAAACGGCTGCTGCGGATGATGCTGTCGCGCTTGTCGGGTGCCATCTCGGTGGCTACGGACTCATAGTTGCGGTTGCGGAAGTCAGACAAGTAGTTGATGACCTTATTCGTATCATACTGCGCAACCATCTGGCCCTGTCCGTCATAAAAGTGGAAGAAGCGAGCACCGGCCTTTTCGATACGGAACGACTCCGCCGGATTGTCGTAGTCAGTGATGACCACTTCCTGTATTCTTGTGAGTTTCGTGTCGAACAGTTTGTGGCTGATCCAATCCTCGGCGAAGGGCGAGTAGCGCGGAGTGACAAAGCCGCGGAAGCCCGGTATATAGACGATGCACGGCATATCCTCTCGGCCTTCAAGGATGGCGTAGTTGCTGGTGTTCGACTGCGTAGCCGGCCCCATATAGTAGGTGAGCGTGCGGCGTTCTTTTACAAAAAAACCTTTTTTGAAAAGGGTGAATAGTGGCGCGTTTTCATAAATTTCCACCTTGATGGCACTCACTGCCATCATACGGTTCACATTCTCGATGCTGTTTTTGGAAGCCGGCTGCTGCACCCGCAGGTTCTGCATCGTGGAAAGCAGAGACTCCACCTTGCCGGCAATCACAGGAATGGTGTCCGACAGCCGCCACCCGTCCGCCGTCTTGGTCAGCAGCACCGTGTTTTCGTGCATGTCCGCCATAAACACGCGGGTAATCGTCGCCGTGTCCTGCACCGCGAACATATCCACCTGTAAGTCTGATTTGTTGAAGACATTCTTTTTCCAAAGCACCAACAGCAGACAGCCAATGGCCAGCACCGCCGCACAAATCAGTAATATGATATTTCGTTTGTTCATTTTTTTCGTCTGTTTTGTTTTGTAGAGACGCGCCATGGCACGTCTTTACAATATTGCATTATTGCATCGTTATTTATACCGCATAGATTTTTCGCCGTACCGTTGTGACGACAATGCCCAGCAATGCCAGCAGCGCCAGCGGGAGTCCGATGGTGAGGGCCTGATGACGCTGGCGCACCTTCTTGTCCGCCACCTTCGACTGGTTGAGGAGGCCGATGTGGAACACCTTCGAGCGGAGTTCTATCAGGTCTTGGTTGTCACAAAGATAGTCCACGCAGTTGGTAAGAAACTCGGTATTGTCGTAGAAACGTTTGGTATAGACGTCGTAGCCGGTGGGGTAAAAACCAGTACGCGGGTCGAAGTAGTTGCGGATGATGTCTCCGTCGGCGATGAAGATCTGTTTGGTTTCGGAACTGCTGCGCAGGTAGTTGAACTGCTTGACGGTGTCGAACTCGATGGGCAGGAGCCCGTCGAAGGCGGAACGGAACTTACCCTCCACCAACACCGCGATGGGAATCCGGCGCAGGCCGAACTCTTCGGGATTGGGTTTGGCCAGCCCCACTTTCAACGACACGATGGCCGGTGTCGGCACGAGCTTGCTGCTGTCGGAGGAGGTCGCAAGTATGGTTTTCGTCAACCCTTCGGCGTGTCCGACAAAGTCGATGGAGCCGGCGAAGTTGGAGCGTACCGCCGTGATTTTCTGCGTGATAGGATGTTCCTCAAAGTGGGTGATGTTGAGGGCGTACGGGAAAATCATCAGGTCACCGCTCGTATTGACCGGCAGTGCCTGACAGCTTCCGATGTCTTGGATGAGGTTGCTGTTGATGCGTACGCCATAGCGGAAGAACATATCACCAAGGCGGGTACGGTTCGGAACAGCCAGAAATTCAGGACGTTCCTGAAGACTATCAAGTGCCGCGTCGGTGCCGTCGATGAGCCAGAGGATACGGCCGCCACGCATCAGGTGCTGGTCAATGGCGTACTTGTCCATGTCGCTGAACGGCTGCGTGGGCTGCGCAATCACCAAAAGATCGTATTTGTTACCGTTGTCCTTCACCGTCTGTGCCGTGGAATCGGCAATAGCAATCTTACGCAAACAGTTGATTTTCCCATTGATGGAGTCGCGGGTGACGTTATAGAAGTACTTCATCGTAGCCCCCAACTGTGATCCGAACCACGCCGTATTGTACATGTTCAGCTCGCCATGCCCATCGATGAACGCCACGTCCGACTTGTGCGGCTTTACCAAGCTCTTGATAGCCATCATCAGGTTGTATTCGATGCGCATGTAGGCGTACTCCTCCGTCGGGAACTTGTTGCTGAAGTCCTGCTCAATGAGGATGGCGGCACATTCGTGGTTGCGGTAGGTCACCATCGCGCCCGGAATGATGTACTTGGTGGACTGTCCCGCCGCGTACTGTTCACGGATGGGATACGGAGTGAGCCCCTTCTGGGCAAATTCGGTATAGATGCCGTTGATCTCTTCTTTCGTCTTGTCGGCGGTAGGATTGATAAACTCGAACTTCACGTTGGAGGAGTAGCTGCTGAACTCCTCCAGCATTTCGCGCGTCTTCGTCACCACGGGTTGATAAGAAACCGGCATTCCTTCGCCCTCCATATAAACCTTGATGAACACTGTCTCTTCCAGCCCTTTCAGCAATTCGATGGTGGATTCGGAAAGCGAGTGCCTCTTGTCTTTCGTCAAATCCACACGGAAGAAAAAGTAGGAGGCGACCACGTTGAGGACAATCACAGCGATGACCGTGACAATGATGGACAGGATGGCACCCTGCTTGAACGACTTGCTGTGTGATATCTCCTTGGTTTTCATTGTTTCTGATTTACGATTAGTTTTTCGGACTACCATTTTCGGCTGAGCAACACAATTTTTGTACCGAAAAGGAAGAGGAAGGTGACAGTAATGAAGTAGATGAGGTCACGGGAGTCAATAACACCCTTACTTATAGCAAGATAGTGATGTTCAAGTCCGAGAGATTTGATGATGCCGCCAGCGTTCCCGAAGATTTCAAAAGAGTAGATGAACTCGAAACCGAAGTGCATGAAAAAGCAGAAGACGGCTCCGAGAAGGAAGGCGATAATCTGGCTGTTGGTGATGGAAGAGGCGAAAATGCCGATGGAAACGAAGACGAGGCCGAGCAGGAACAATCCAAGGTAGGAACCGAAGGTGCTGCCGAGGTCAATGTTGCCGACAGGGTCGCCCAGCCGCCACACCGAATAGACGTAAATGAGGGTGGGCAGCAGCGAAATCAGCAGCAAGGTGGCACAGGCTAAAAATTTCGCCCCGATAATCTGGTTGTCAGACAGCGGTTTGGTAAACAATAGCTCCATCGTGCCAGTTTTTTTCTCTTCGGAAAACGACCGCATGGTGATGGCGGGAATGAGGAACAGGAAAAGGTAGCATGAAAGATTGAAAAGTCCTTGCAAATCAGCGGTTTTCAGTTCAAAAACGTTGTAGTAGTTCGGGAAGACCCAGATGAAAAGCCCCGTGATGATCAGGAACGTGGCGATGATGACGTACCCGATGACGGAGCTGAAAAAGGACTTGATTTCTTTAACGTAAAGTGGGAACATACGTAATTATTTTTTGCTTTTCTTGGCGGCAGCAGCCTGCTCTTTCTCGTAGGCGCTCACTTTGTCAGCGGCGACACCTGCAGCGCGTACAAAGGGCGTCACAGTCAGTTTCGAGCCGACGGCCTTCTGCATCCAGTATTGGGGAATCAGCTTACCTTGGGAGAAAATGCGTTCGACTTCTGTCCCCAAATTCTTGCCTTCCAGGTAGTTCTGTAGCTGGAAGCTGATGAGATAGCCAATGGGGTACGCCGAAAGGTATAGCGGATAGTCGATCATGTGGGAATAAATGGCGAGGATGGTCTGATCCTTCACCTTGAAGACGGGCGCGTAGAACTCGTTCCATATCGACTTGGAAAGTTCGATGACGGCGTCACGCAGCTGCTCGGCGTTGGCGTCAGGATGGGCATACATCCACTGCCATGTGCGGATGTCGAGCAGGGAGACTCCCATAATCTCGTAGCAGCTCCAGAAGTTGTCCAACAGGTCGTAGTAGCGGCTGACGGTGTCTTCGCTGTTGAAGCCGAGCAGCTGCAGGTCATGCTGCTGGAAGGTGAAGGCGAGGGCTTCCGTGAAGGCGGTGTTGGGCACCCCCACGAGGAAGTAGTTCGGCACGTTGTGCAGTGAGAAGGTCTGTTCCACATTATGCCCGAACTCGTGGATGCCGATGTTGAACCCTTTGTAATCCATGCCCTTTTCACCGATACGGGTGCGGAGGCGGGCGTTGTCACTTTTCATCAGCGACTCCCATGCGTGTCCGGCGCCCACGGAGGCGTCCACCGTGACGTGGCGGCAGATGAAGTCGGCTTTCTCTTTGGTGAAACCTAAGGTTTGCAAGATGTTCGGCAGGTCGTTCACAAACGCCTCCTTGTTCGGATAACGCTGCTGCGTGAGGCGGTCGAGCGTGCGCTCATCCACCGAGCTGCGATTCTTGAAACCGTTGTACCAAATGTCGTATGGACGGAGTTTTCTTCCCAACTTCTTGGAAATCAGCTTGGCCACTTTCTCCACCTCAGGAGTTTTCATATAGGCGGTGAACAATTTTTCAATATCGCTTTGCGAAATCTCCAAATCGTCGTTGAAAGTGCGGTCAATGAAGGTGGAGTTGTCGGTGTAGTAGGCATCGGCGGCCTTTTCCGCCTTGAAGTTGTTCAGCAGGTACTGGTAGCGCACCTCGCCTTCCGGTTCCCCGTAGATTCCGATGGTGCCGCCCTCCTTGTAGAGCTTGTTGGCGGTGGGATACCAGATGTACTTGTTCTTGTTGATGACATCAATCGGAATCGTCTGATCGATGATGGTTTTCATGATACTATAAATCACCTCCTGTTTGGCCTTGCCGGTCTCATGGTCGGCGTAGGCGGCCTTCAGCTCATCGCGGAGCCCCCAGTGGGTGATGAGCTTCAGGTCCTTGTTCCAGAACTGCTGTCCGTCATTCGTCTTCACCCGCCCCATATAAATATTGTAGTTGGAGATGTAGTTGTCGGCGGCGGCAGTGGCAGCGGTGATAGCCTGCAGCTTTTCCGCGGGCACACGGTTGGTGAACAGGTCACCCAAGCGGGCATAGCCCCATTCGAGACTGCTCCACTTCTCCGCATTCTCCGTCTTTTCCTTCAAGGTAAAATGCGGGAAGTTGAGGATGACGACAAAAGCAATCTTATTGTCGAACATGTCGCTGTTGAGGTGCGCAATGGAGTTATAGGCAGCGAACCGCTCGTCCACAGGCAGTGCCGTGTAGCCGCTCACATGGATAGGCAGGCTCAACTCCACGGTCACGCGGTTGTTGTGTCCGAGGATGGACTCGAAGTTGTCGCACAACCTATGGAACAGGACCTCCTTTTCGGCGCTGTTCTTGCAGCAGTTCTCGTTGCAGAAGGCGATGAAATCCTCCTGCGAACCGTCCGCTTCCGTCCAGAAAGCCGCAGCCTGATTGACCCCTTTTGTAAGGAGGGAAGCTGCTAATTTGCTGTTTTTCTGGAGGTCGCCGACCGTCCGCTGGATGGTCGCTTTTTGAATAAATACATTTTTTGCTGACAAGGTGAATGCAATAAGGAACAAGATGCTGAACAGGGTAAAACGTTTCACTTTGATTTCGGATTTTTTTGGTTTTTGGACGGACGCAAGCGTTGCGTCCCTACATTATAAACTTGATAAACTTTATGAACTTTATAAACTTTCTAACTCAAAAGGATTTGATTGTATTTCTGGAGGCATTCCAGCACGTTGGTACGCACGTGGATGAAGTCGTCGGTGCCGGCGGCCTTGAGTTCCTCCACACCTTCTGCGGGATTGCCGGCCACGATGTAGATGAAGCCCTCTGCCTTGGCGGCTTTGGCGGCTTCCACACCGTAGGTGACGTACTCCTCGTCGGAGCTGCAGATGACCACGATGTTGGCTTTGGCTGCCTTGGCGGCTTCGATGCCCTCGGCGACGGTAGCGAAACCGGTATTGTCCAAAATCTCATAACCAGCGCAGCCGAAGAAGTTAGTGACGAAGCCGGCGCGGGCCTGACGCATGGCGAGGTTGCCTATCTTGAGCAGGAACACCTTCGGACGGCCGTTCTTGGCAGCATAACGTTCGGTTGCCAGACGAAGCTCCTCGAAGGCCATGGCCCCGCGGTAGCGGCGGAGTCCGGGATTCGTCTCTTCCACCTTCTTCTCCACCTTGTCGGCCATCTGCTCGTTGATGTTCGGATACTGGTTCGTACCGAGCAGGATGTAGCGGCGGGTGGCGATGTTCATGTTGCGCTTGTTGCAGCTTTCCTCGATGGCGGCCTTGATGACGCCATTCTCGGTCAGAGTGATGATGCCGCCTTCTGCCTCCACACTCTGGAACAGCTTCCAAGCGTGCTCGGCGATGGAGTCGGTCAGATTCTCAATGTAGTAGGAGCCGGCGGCAGGATCCACCACCTTGTCGAAATAAGACTCCTCTTTCAGGATGATCTGGACGTTGCGGCTGATACGGCGGGAGAAGTCGTCATCTTTCTTATAGGTGACATCGAACGGCTGCAAGGTGATGCTGTCGGCACCGCCGAGGGCAGCGGACATACCCTCCGTCGTCGTTCTCAGCATATTGACGTACGGGTCGTAAATGGTTTTGTTCCAAGTGGATGCAATGGAGTTGATGCGAATCTTGTAGGCGCAGTCACATGCCGGCTTGTACTGTTCCAGCATCGTGGCCCACAACATACGGAAGGCGCGCAGTTTCGCAATTTCCATAAAATAGTTGGAGGAGATGGATAGAGAACACTCCATCTTGCGGGCGAACTTCGCAACCTCAAGGCCTTTGTCGGTGGCGAAGGCGAGGTACTCGTTGGCGACAGCCAGCGTATAGCCCAGCTCCTGCACGATGGTAGCGCCGCAGTCGTGCATCAGGATGCCTTGGATGTTGACGGCCTTGAACTTCGGCATTCCTTCCGTCAGTTTCACCAATTCGACGGCCTCGTTGAGGTCCGCCTCTTTGGAACGGTAGAACTTGTTCTGGCGCATCAGGTAGGCGATGGCGTCGAAGCCAGTACCGCCCATCACTTTCTCCTTGTCGAAACCATTGGCTTCCACGTATTTGACGAAACTCTCAACGATAGGAAGGTAGGCCTTAGCGTGGAGGAAACGAACGCCGACGGTATTCAAGTCGATGCCTTTCAGCAGCTTGGCCATATCGTCGTCGCCATTAAGTTCCGAAACGTTGAACGACACCATCGTGGCACCGCCCTTGATGGAGGCGAGGGCCACTTCATTGGCCTTCACGGGGCAGGTTTCGGTAATGTTCTGCACGATTTCCCATGCGTTGTTGTCGGCTTTGGTGCCGCGGGTATAAGGGAACTCGCCGGGAAGTGCGTTCAGGTAGGCCACTTCGGGAAGATCCTCGGCGCGATAGTAAGGACGTACCTTGAAACCCTCGTCTGTGCGCCACACCAACTTCTTCTCGTAGTCAGCGCCTTTTAAATCTTTCTCAATGACAGCCTCCCACTGTTCAGTTGAGATGGGAGGAAACTCGTTGAATAACTGTTCGTTGTTCATAAATGTCGGTTTATTTGTTTGTTTATTTTACTATGCACAATAAGGCGGCAAAAGTACGGAAAATTTCAGTACCTTTTGCCGCTATTTTTCTAAAAAAATAAGGTATTTTGCCTTATCCCAAGAAGTGCTTACAACACCACCTTTTCCAAATGGATTCCCCGCGAGCCCTTGACCAAAATCATCGTCTCGCTGAACGGATGCTCTTGTATGTATCCATTCAGTTCATCCACACTGGAAAAGATTTTCATTTCATTGATATTCAATTCTTTGAAACAAGAACCAACAAAGAGGGCATCAATGCTATTCTCTTTGCAGAGTTCGTAGATGCGGAGATGTTCCTCGTGGCTCACCGAGCCCAGTTCGAGCATATCGCCCAAGATGGCTGCTTTCCGTTCAGCCGGCAGTGCAGCGAGGTTACGGATGGCCGCCGACATGCTGGTCGGGTTGGCGTTGTAGTAGTCGGCGATGACGGTATTGGTGCCGACGGTGCTCACTTGCGAGCGGTGGTTGGTCGGGACATAGTCGCGGATGGCGGCGGTGGCGTCCTCCAACGACACCCCGAAGGTCAACCCCACGGCGATGGCACAGAGGATGTTCGGCAGGTTGTAGTCGCCTGTGAGGTGGGTGCGGAACGTCACCTCAGCCCCCTCTCCTAGCTCGTCGGGTGCGGCGCACGTCACCGAAAGGTACGGATCCATGGCGGAGATGCGTCCAGTGCAGACACTTTCGTCGCAGTTGCCG
>CAMVOL010000041.1 GCA_947169105.1 uncultured Bacteroidales bacterium
CCCCTCATGTCGAAGTGACTTATCCGTAAACGAAACAACTTGCAGGGCTACAACAAAGTTAAGGGGACTTCTATTTTACTCTTTTCTCACTTCACTTTCATCCCTTGCGAAATCCTCGCCCAAAAAGGACTAAAAGCACAGCAATATCACTTCTGCAAATTACAATCTTTCTAGTCATCATTCACTACGCAACGGGAAAGTTGCGCATCACTTCGTCCGAGGGAGGGGTATCAATACCTATCGGCCATAAGTTCGTGTTGTTTCACATTGTCGTCTGTTTCACATCTAATCCATCGTGGAGGCACACATTATAATGCTATCAGAATCAATGGTTTAATACACGCTCTTCATTCCATGCACTTACATAATACCAAGACAATGGTCTTTACACTCTCTAATGCCACCTCTTTTACAAAAACAACTGTTAAACAACCCGTTCTTTTTTTCTATCCTTATTCCTCAACTCTTCTTGGACGTGCTCAAACAGCTGTATCATCCAAGCCACCAGAGCCCCTGCATCAACAATATGATTAATCATCTCGGCATCTTTATGCCAATGTCCTGCCATTGCAAAATGCATTCTGTCAAGATTAATGCTCTTTGAATTCCCCATTAATTCGTTGAAAACTCCCTCCTCTTCCTCATTATTCAGATCGCTGAAAGACGTTTTATCGCTCAACTGCGCCGTGAAATGCCAATGTGGTTGTGGGTGGTTGTATTGGTCGTTTGCAGGAAAACTGTCCCATTCTGCACGGAACAACTGTTTTAGTTGGCATCCCATATCCTGAAAAAAAGAAATGGTCACAAAGGGTTTCTCCTTTTTCTCATCATTGACGAGAAAACGAATACATATAAAGAACCAATACTGGTCAAACCAATAAGTTGCTTCTATTTCTTTTCGGTCATTGTCAAAACTATTAACGGCTTTCTTTGAACCCACACTCACAATTGAACCTTCAAAATCATTGCTAAATCTCACATTAACGGTTTTACAGAAGCTGTCGTTCAACAGCATAACCACATGCTCTCGAAGTGTACGTTTCTCTTTTTTAGCCATATTATCGATAAAATGCTAAAACATATTTGTCGAAATATTCACGACGTCCTCTATAGCCTGCCGCATATTCACGACCATACTCAACAAGTTTACAATATTCTTCACTTCCCCTGATACCGGGCTCACATACATCAATAATGGGAATATTTTTAATTTGAATATTTCCAAGGTCATAACCTGCTTTAAGCGGACGAGCGAATATGGTTAGCATACGCTGAAAAACAGAGCTGGAAAAGAATGCCAAATAAAAGTACTTATCCTCCTCACAATACCTTTGACTCCTGAAGATAAACACATTACCTTCCTCCACGACAAATTCTCCCGATGCGAGAGCGAATGAATGTGCACCACCAGAACGTTTTGAACAAAGCATGGTCTCTTTGCGACTGAACAATTCATATCGAGAGCGTGTCAAATCCCACCATTTTCTCACTCCCTTTCGTGAAAGCAACACTTCCTTGTGAGAGGACAACCATTTGTATGACCATTTATATTGGGCGAGTTCCTCCTCTGTATGAATTTGAAGTCCAGACGAAGAATATGGATACCACATATACCGTTCTTCTTTCACGGATCCATATTCTATGGTTTGAGATGAGGCGACCGGACGAAAGAGACATCTTTCAGACTTGGGCAAATGCCCATGTTCCTCTTTGCCTATCTCAAACAGATTCTTATTCCCCTTGATAACCCCCTGACGCACATTAAAAATATTAGCCAATGGTTTTAAGTCGCCACTCTGTTCTCTTTTTTTGATTTCTTGTGAAAATATATCATCTTTTTGGGGCAATACTTTCCAACTATTCTTTACGATTGGAAAATGTGAGGGAGTATATATGTTAAAATTCTCATTGATGCGCTGATAGACATTGTCATATTGCATTTTTCGCCACCCCCTTATAGCTTCAAAAGCACTTTGCTCATCATTGCTGCACCAGATATTTAATGGGATAAATGCGTTATCATTCTGTTTTCTTGCCAGAACAAAACTAGTATCAGTCAATGCATCGCTAAAAACAAAATTGCCAAGCTGGGCAACGGTCTCCAATTTTACAATTTCCCTTACAGTATTACGCAGACGATGATATTGTTCTTGCCTAAATATGGATGAAGGCAGGACAGCTCCTAAAACACCTTCCAAACTCAATGCTTGGACAGCCTTATAGAAGAAAGCGGCAGCCATATTCGGACGTTTCTTCATTTGCATGTCCGCCAAGATTTCATTAACGTTCTGTTTAATAGTTTTATCTTGAATAAGCTCTGACGATATAAATGGGGGATTCATTAGTACAAGGTCATTTTCTCCCCAATCTTCAATCAATGAATCTTTATGACAAATGTCAATAGTGATTCTATTATTCCATTGCTGTCGGTTTTCATAGTTCAGTAAAAACCTGGCCGTCTGTACTGCCATCATTGAGGTATCAAATCCTTTGATGTGAAGATTACCATGATATTCACTTTCCCTAAGTTGCTTAAGAACTTCCTGAAGAAATGCGCCAGAACCACATGACGGATCAAGGACAGTCAAGTTCGAACGATTCAAATCAAGACATTTAATCGCATTTTCAACAATACTCCTTACCAAATAACGGGGAGTATAATGGATTCCTGTGTATTTTGGCTGCGTCGAATAACCTAGGTTTGAAGATACTCCTTCAAATAAATCAAACTGAGAGTCAAAAAACAGAGCCTCACGGTGAGCAGACTCAAACAATGGACCAGAACCATGACGAAGAATATAATCAAGATTAGGGGTTATTCGTCGAACACCCTGTCGTATTGTAGCCTGCAGATTTTCAAATCCAACAGGTTCATCAATATTTAAAATCCCCCATCGGTCACAAACCGCCTGTGAAAGATTGTCTTCCTTTAACGTGATAAGCAACTTAAAAAGTAAATTGAGTGCTTCTATAGGTTCCCGACGTTCCCGTGTAAGATTACGTAACCGTGAAAAAAAGCCAAGGATGAATGGAGTAACATCGTCAGATGTTTTAAAGCTGGTAGAATTCAATATTTTCAGGAATGCAGGAAACTTATCCTGAACAACTCTCAATGGCACAGATTCTGGCTGTTGCCTGCTCCAATTATACACTGTAGCCTTATCCTTATGAACAGAAATGTAATTCTTCACATCTGACGACCACGCGGCTGAATAATAATTATCAGCCAAATCGGATTCCCCAGTCAAATCAAGACAAAAGTCATAAAGGCCACCATCCAAAAGGATATATTGCTTGGTGTCACTGTCAGGCGACAGACGAATAGGGAGCAATCCACTTCCTTCTGCCCAAAACTGTTTCTCGCTTGCATTATTTTTCATAAACTCTTTATTTCCAAAAGATTTAAACTCCTAATATCACCCTCCATCTCTCAACTTTTGAGAAATCCTTTACATCTGACCTAAAAACGCGGCAAATATACAACAAATTTTCTTATTTTTAACAGTATTGAAAATATTTTCACTCCCCGCCTTTCGCCTGCTACACTTGCCGAAGTCAACGCGTGTATGGAGACCTATGGATTTCAATTTTTGCAATATTTCATCAATTTTGAAAATATATCCTGTTGGCTTCTATTTTAATCTTTTTATCCTCACTTCCATTCCTTGCAAATCCCCATCAACCTATAACCAGAAAAGCACGAAGGTACAACATTTCCAGTCATCATTCACTGTGCAATGGGGAAGCCACGCATCACTTCTGCCGAAGGAGGAGAATCTATACCTATCGGCCGTACATTCATGTTGTTTCACATCTAAACCATCATGAGGAAAAGCTGATACAAAACCACTACACGACAAGGGCATTTTTCTCATATTTAGCTATATACTCCGTTAATCGCAGTGCCTGTTGCCGGGTAATCATCACAAAACGCACATATTCTTTTAATGTATCCAACCCATATTTTTCAATAATTCTACCTATGGATACATTCAAAAAAACAGAGGGCATCGCATGAACCGCCGACATATCAACCATAACTTTCTCCTTATTGGAAATCGCAGCAGATAGTTGACGATAAAAGGTATCACCTGCATCTGTCAACAAATCAGTTGAATTAACAATATCCTTTAATAATATCCTGCACATAACATCTACTATTCTTCACTCCCTCTCGTCATAATGGCAACGGGAGAGAAGTTCTGTTTCTTGCGGCATGCTTCAAGGCATTGCCTTACGCCGCAAGCAGCCCCATCATTGCCAATCCCCTCTCCTTCGCTCCCCTATTTTGTTCTAAATATGTAAAATACAACTGTTTCAGAATCATCTTCTCGAACGCCCCCAAGATTTTCTACGAGACGCGCTACAGCACGTCCTTACCTTTTATCTCTCCCTGAGACGCAGCACGCTGCGTCTTTACATTTTTACCCTGAGACGCGATGAATCGCGTCTCTACATTTTCCGTTTTCAATTTTCCGTTGCCTCCTCTTTCCACCAGCCGCCTTTGTCGGGACCGATGCGGGTTAATTTATGTTTATATTCCTACTTTTTTACCTCTCATTCTTTCTAACAACTCTCTAATCTCACTCTCAGTCGCAGAATATCTTTTTGCGAGCAAATAGCTGAGCACATCATTTAGGCATTTTACATTTGAGGCATTTCGCAAATCCTTGAACAAACGAGCCAATTGCTCACTCTCTTTTACGGATTGAGATTTGGTTACTTTCTTCAGATCCTCTATGTTGTCGGGCAGCTGATATTCCGACATATTAATACCCAATTCCACAACTGCTTGCAATACGAAACCCTCTATTGCCGGGTTAATCAGTATCAAATAATGCGGCCTGTCTTCGTGTTTGCAAACAATAAGACTATCCGTATGCCCAATCTCAACATATTTTTGTGTGGCCATGGGCTGCCGTTTGTCCTTGTCTATAATTGCTACAGCAAATTGGTCTTTAAGTTTCTCGTCCAAAGTTTTACATACGGTAGCACACCCCTTCTGGTGGTTGCACTTTTTGCCCGTCAGGATATTCATCAAATTCGTATCCGCATAACACTCAGGCACAACTATATTCTCACGTACCATATCAATCTAAAAATGCCTCTGTATTGAAGAATAAATCAATACCATATTCATAAACCTCTTTCATCTCTTTGTCGGACAATGTCTTTACAATTGTCTTACCTTCTTTGTAATCAACAATGTGTATGGCTACATCCACAGATGTGTCCTCCAAAAACTCATTCACCACATACGGGCTATGGGTTGTAATAAAATATTGGTTATTAGGATTTTGTATAATAGTTCGCGCAATTTTACTTATATATGGAGGATAGGCGTGCGCCTCAAGTTCTTCAAACATCAGAACAGAATCTTTATTGCTATCCACCGCCGCCTTATAGAACATCAACCGCTTGATTGAATCAGCTAATGCCTTATAAGGTATTATGAATGAAGAGGTTTCGCTTAATGGTTTTAAGATACGTAGCTCTTGGGCGGCAACATCCAATGTTAACTGCAAGTCATATTCTTTCAGCAAATCAACAAAAAATTGCATAATGGATTCATTCTGCTGAAGCACCTGCATCATATTGTTTCCATCCCACGGACATAAAAAAGGCATATCTACCTGCGTGTGCCAGTCTGCACTTGCGTGAGCCTCATAACTATATGGCTTAAAAATCGGATAGTCATCAAGTCCTTTTTTTACTTTTAAGTCCACAATGCTTAACGGCTGTGCCCCTTTTATGTGTTCAACATAGAAATCCACTTTGTTTGAAGATGTATTTTCTAATCTTATTTTATAATTGCCCACATTGATTTTGATCGGTTCTGATATGTTGCCATTATAAAATAATGCCGAGGATCGTTCTATACGGAATATTGAGCTTAGTACCTTTTTCATCGGATACAAGTATGGGATGGCCATACAGGAAAGGGCTTCAATAAGATTGCTTTTCCCCACATTGGGACGCCCGATAAACAGATTGAAAGTTTTACACCCTTCAATCTGTAGGTTTTTCAACGATTTGAAATTCTGTATGGAAATTGTCTTTATCTTTTTCATACTTTTCTTTTTAATAAGGCCTACTATTTTCTATTCACGCCACCGCTTGTTTCACTAGTGTCGAATAACTTTTCCATTTTCACTTTTCCGTTTTCAATTTCAAGAACGCGCCGGGGATATAGGCGGTGGCGTAGCACCCGACCCCCTCTATCTGCACCACCACCCGCTTCTGATGCTTGATTTTCATCACCACGCCTTCCACGCCGGCGAAAGTTCCGTCGGTGACGATCACGCGGTCGCCCTCGATAACCTTCGGCAGCTCCGTCTGCCGCACAATGATGTCCTTGTTGCGCGACTCGACAATGATGCGGAAACTATCCATCTGCCGGTCGGGAACAGTGAGATACTCATTCTTCCCGAACTCGTTGGTTTCAAAGTGGTTGTAATAGGGCGTCATGCCCGGCACCAGCAAGGGGTTTTCCAACAATTTCCGGAAATCGGTGAGCGTGCACCGCATGAACAGCAGCCCGCTGTCCAAAGGCTCCTCCGTGTACTTCACAGGAGTGTCGGGACCCTCCTCCGAAATTTCCACACGGCGCAGCATGGGAAGATAGGGCTCGAGCCGGCCGTCATTGAGCGCCACCAGCCGGTCGTAAACCTTCCGGGCACGGCGGTGCGTCGCACGGATGGGGAACCAGTAACATGGCTCCGGCTGCAGCGCATACTCCACCGACTTCCCGTTTTCGGATTCTCCGAACTCGGGACCCACCAGAACGACATGACCCGCCCCGGCAATCATGCTAACATTTTGTCCGTCAGGAATTTTTATAGAAATTTCCATCATTCCTTTGCGGTCATTGGGCAGCAACCCCCACGGAAGACTCCAGTGTAAAATTGCCGCGGCAAAGGTACGATTTTTTCGCGTTAGTTAGATGACCAAATTGAGCCATTTTTTACCTTCATTTTTTCCACATAACACCGTGCATAAAAGGATTTTGCGATGAAAACAATGCAGGATTTTCTGTTATACCTTTGCACGTTTCTAAATTGTCCAAAAAATATGAAAAAGTTATTGTCAATCATTGTTTTAGGAAGTCTTATCGTTGCAGTTTCCACCAGTTGCGTCACCAAGAAAAAATATCAGGAATTGGAGGCGCAATATAAAGAGTGTACCGACGACAAACAGTTTGCCACCAACGAGCTGAACGACTGCCGCAACCAGAAGATGGATCTTGAGAAGAACGTCGCCGACCTGCAGGCCAAGGTAGATCAGCTGAAACAGGACACCCTCTCCCTCACCCGCAAACTCACACAGTCGGAGAAGGACTTCGCCCGCATCAAGAACGACTACGACAACCTCGCCCGCGACATCTCCCGCCTCTCCACCTCCACCAGCAACCAGATTTCCGAACTCTCCACCGACCTTGACGCCACCCGCGCCCAGCTTAACGCCAAAGAACAGGAACTCAATAAATTACAAGAGCGTCTGAAAGCGAAAGAAGATTCCCTCGAAACCTATATGAAGAGCCTCGAAGAACTCCAGAACATCCTCAACCAGAAGGATGCCGAAGTGCGCGCACTGAAAGAGAAAGTCGCCTCCGCCCTGAAGAACTTCGAAGGCAGCGGCCTGAAAGTGGAAATGCGGAACGGAAAGGTGTATGTTTCTATGGATGAGAAACTTCTGTTCGCTTCCGGAAAATGGGAAGTACAGGGCGAAGGCAAGGCCGCCATCAAGGAGCTGGCCGCCGTCCTCGAAACCGAAAGCAGCATCAACGTACTGATTGAGGGCCATACCGACAACGTGCCGTTCAACGGCAATGGACAGGTGAAGGACAACTGGGACCTCAGCGTGATGCGCGCCACCGCCGTCGTGAAGCTGCTGCTCGCCTCCGGCAACATCGACCCGCAACGTATCTCCGCCTCCGGCCGCGGCGAATTCTTCCCCATCGACACGGACAACACCCCCGCCGCCCGCGCCAAAAACCGCCGCACCGAAATCATCCTCACTCCAAAACTCGACGAACTGTTCCAAATCATCGACAACAACTAGGCTCGCTACGCTCGCAATTCTTGAATTCGAGCTCACTGCGCTCGCATTTGATATATTCCCGAAACCCGTATCCTGATGTTCTCAAAAATCCTGCTGGATTGGTTCGATGAACACCGCCGCGATCTGCCGTGGCGTAATACCGATGACCCGTACAAAATATGGGTTTCTGAGGTCATCCTCCAGCAGACCCGCGTAGTGCAGGGACTGTCGTATTACCATAATTTCATTGCCAACTTCCCGACGGTCACGGCGTTGGCCGAAGCCGACGAATCACAGGTGCTGAAGGTGTGGCAAGGACTCGGCTACTACAGCCGCGCCCGCAATATGCACGCCGCTGCCCAGTCCGTCGTCCGCGACCACGGCGGCACCTTCCCGTCCGACTATGACAGCATCCGCCGTCTGAAAGGGGTGGGCGACTACACCGCTGCCGCCATCGCCTCCTTCGCCTTCAACCTCCCCTACCCCGCCGTGGACGGCAACGTGCTCCGCTTCACCGCCCGCTACAAGGGGCTGTTCGACAATATCGCCACTGCCGCCACCCGCAAGAAGGTGGAGGCCATTTGCCATGAGTGGATGCCCGCCGAACACGCCGGCACTTTCAACCAAGCCATGATGGAGATGGGCGCCATCCAGTGCGTG
Organism: uncultured Bacteroidales bacterium; assembly: GCA_947169105.1. GTDB lineage: Bacteria > Bacteroidota > Bacteroidia > Bacteroidales > WCHB1-69 > UBA1756. The sequence continues at coordinate 8,701 of CAMVOL010000041.1, forward strand.
CCGACCAACCCCAACTGCGAGCAGTGCCCCTTCGCCCCCACCTGCTACGCCGCACTCCACCACTGCACCGACACACTCCCCGTCAAGGAAAAGACGACAAAAGTCAAAGACCGTTATTTCCATTATCTTATTTATCTAAAAGATAATCAATCCATTATACAAAAAAGAACCGATAACGACATCTGGAAGGGGCTGTACGAATTTCCTCTTGTGGAAACCGAAAGCGACCGTTTCGACCTTGACCAATTTTTGCAGGAAAACCGAATCCGTTCTTTGGCAGCCCCGCAAATTGCACTCCAAAAGAATCACCTTCTGTCACACCAGCGGCTCCATCTCACCTTCCACCTCATCCGTCCGGAAAAACTGCCGAAACCAACAGAAAACCAGCAAGTAGCGGGTGTGGACGAACTGCCGGAGTTTGCCGTTTCCAAAGTGACGGCAGAGATGGTGGCGTTGTTAGTACGGTAACACATTCATTATGAAACTGATAAATCTGAACATACTATGAGCAAAGTAACCATCATCGGTGTGGGTGCCGTCGGAACGGCGTGCGCTTACTGTCTGGCCCAGAAAGGGTTAGTGAACGAGATTGTCCTTGTCGATATCAAGCCAGGTACGGCGGAAGGGCGGGCGTTGGACATGCGGCAGGCCGCCGCCATCCAGCGTTTCGACACCAACGTGGTCGGCGTGACCGATGACTACACCGAAACGGCCGGCTCCGACATCATTGTGGTGACTTCCGGCATGTCGCGGAAGCCAGGGATGTCGCGGAGCGACCTCGTGAAGACCAACGCCGCCATCGTCACGGACGTGATTTCGCGGGCGGCGGCCGTCTCGCCCGAAGCCATCATCCTGATGGTTTCCAACCCGTTAGACGTACTTTGCTACTGTGCCCACGCGGTATCGAAATTTCCGAAAAACCGCGTGATGGGGATGTCGGGGCTGCTGGATATTGCCCGTTACCGTTCGTTTATTTCCGAAAAATTGCAAGTTTCGACGAAGGACATTCAGGCGCTGATTCTGGGCGGCCACGGAAACACGATGGTGCCGATGCCGCGCTACACCACCATCGGCGGCATCCCGCTGCGGCAATGGATGGACAAAGCGACGATTGACAGCATCATTGACCGTACCCGCCTTGGCGGTGACGAACTAATCAACCTGTTGGGAACGTCTGCGTGGCACGCCGCCGGCGCCGCCATCTGCAGTATGATCGAAGCCATCGTGTGCGACCAAAAGCGTGTCTTCCCCGTCTGCGCCTACCTCGACGGCGAGTACGGACTGCGCGACATCTTCATCGGCGTGCCCGTCATCCTCGGCGCGGGCGGCGTGGAGAAGGTCATCGAACTGGAACTCGATGACGACGACAGCGTGCGTTTCTATGAATCCGAGGAGGTGGTGCGTGCCGACGTGGAAGCGATGAAACGGGAAATGGGGTTTTAAGAACGGGATAGGATTTTATAAAGCCATTGCAGGAATGCCATAATATGACATCCCTACAACAATTACCGCAACATTATTTTTTCGGTACCGAAGTCCTCCTCCATGATCAGGAGGGCGGCGCGTTCGAGGGGAACAGGGTCTCTGCCCTTCTTCGGAGCGAAAGTGTATTTCCACGCCACCGACTGCCCCGGTGCGAGGTTGGCGGTAACGAAATCGACGATGGTTTCGGTGCCCGTCTCGCCCCCTTCGGTCTCCAGCCAGCCGACGGTGCCGTCGAGCGACTCCTGCCGGAAGGTGACGGCCCGCTGGGCGTTGCCGTTCACAAACACGAAGGTGACGACCCGCACCGACGGGTTCAGCGGGTCGATGACGGAGGTGCGGCTGTACTGGTACAGCAAATTGCCCTGCGCGTCCACCTTACGGTCGGTCTGTGCGGCCAGCAGAAGCGGCAATAGCAACAATGCTATGACGAGGAATTTTTTCATCATTTATGGCAAATGAAAAAAAATAGTTGGACGAAAGCCCAACTATTTTTTTGCGGTTAAAGGAAGATTTACTCAGCCGGAGTGACTTCTGCGGCAGGAGCTTCCGCAACGGGAGCCTCTTCAGTGGCAGGGGCTTCAGCAACAGGTGCTTCAGCGGCCTTCTTGCCACGGCTGCGGCGGGTCTTCGTCGCCTTCTTGGTCTCCTTGGCCTGCGTGTAAGTCTCGTTGTAGTCAACGAACTCAATGATGCACATCTCGGCATTGTCACCCTGACGGAAACCGGTTTTCAGGATACGGGTGTATCCGCCGGGACGGTCAGCGATCTTCTGGGAGATCTCACGGTACAGCTCGGTGACGGCGTACTTGTTGTGCAGGTAAGCGAAAACGGTACGGCGGGAGTGGGTGGTGTCGTTCTTGCTCTTGGTGACCAGAGGCTCGATGAACTTGCGGAGTTCCTTCGCTTTGGCCAAAGTCGTGTGAATTCTTTTGTGGAGAATCAGCGAGCAAGCCATATTCGACAACAACGCTTTTCTATGAGCGGCCGTTCTTCCTAAGTGGTTGATTCTTCTTTGGTGTCTCATATCAATTAATCTTTATCTAATTTATACTTATCTACTTTCATTCCGAATTCCAATCCTTTGGATTTCACGAGGTCCTCCAGTTCGGAGAGGGACTTCTTACCGAAGTTGCGGAATTTGAGGAGGTCGCTCTTGTGGATGGAAACGACATCGCCGAGGGTCTCCAACTGTGCGGACTGCAGGCAGTTGAGGGCGCGGACGGAGAGGTCCATATCCACGAGCTTGGTTTTCAGAAGGGTTCTGATGCGCAGGGTCTCGTCGTCGAACTCGCCTTCCACGCTGGCGTTGGCCGGGGTGTCCACCAGAATCTTCTCGTCGGAGAAGAGGATGAAGTGCTGGATAAGGATTTTCGCAGCCTCCTTCAAAGCTTCCTTCGGGTGGATGGAGCCGTCGGTGTAGATCTCGATGATCAGCTTCTCGAAGTCGGTCTTCTGTTCCACACGGAAGTTCTGGACCTCGTAGCGCACCTGCTTGATGGGGGTGTGGATGGAGTCGATGCAGATGACGTTGATGCCCTCGTGCAACGGCTTGTTCTCATCGGCGGAGACGTAGCCACGGCCTTTGTCGATGGTGATTTCCATCGTGATGCGGACTTCCGGTTCCATATTGCAGATGACCTCCTCCGGATTGAGGACCTGGAAGAAGTTGAGGAAGCGGTTCATGTCGCCCGCGACGAAGCTCTTCTGGCCGGAGATGACGATGGTGGCCTTCTCGGAGTTGGTGCCTTCAATCTTGTTCTTGAAACGCACCTTCTTCAGATTCAGGACGATGTCGGTGACATCTTCCATAACGCCCGGTATCGAGGAGAATTCCTGCGAGACACCCTCAATTTTGATGGAGGTGATTGCGAAGCCTTCCAACGAGGAGATGAGCACGCGGCGGAGTGCGTTACCGATGGTCATGCCGTAGCCCTGCTGTAAGGGGCGGAACTCGAACACACCGTGGAAATCATCGGCCTCGAGCATAATCACCTTGTCAGGTTTCTGAAAATTTAATATTGCCATTTTTATGAATTTTATATTTAACAATTTTTGATTGAGAATCAGCTACAGCGATTACTTGGAGTACAACTCGACGATAGCCTGTTCGTTGAAGGTTTCAGGAACTTCTTCTCTTTCAGGATAATTCATAAACTTGCCGGTCATCAGGTTGGCGTCCCATTCCAGCCAAGAGTAGGCGTTGGTGTGGCCGTTGAGGGAGTTGGTGATCACCTCGAGGGCTTGGGAGCGTTCGCGCACGGCGACGATGTCACCGGGAACGAGCAGCGTGGAGGGGACGTTGTTGATCTTGCCGTTCACGAGGATGTGGCGGTGCGACACGAGCTGACGGGCGGCGGCGCGGGTGGGGGCGATACCGAGGCGGAAAACCACGTTATCGAGGCGGGACTCGATGAGCTTGACGAGGTTCACACCGGTGATACCCTTCTTACTGGCAGCGCGGACGAACAATTTTCTGAACTGACGTTCGAGGATGCCGTAAGTATATTTCGCTTTCTGCTTCTCCATAAGCTGAAGACCGTACTCCGACTGTTTGGCGCGGCGCTTGTTCTGACCGTGCTGTCCCGGAGGATAGTTCTTTCTTTCGTAATGTTTATCGGGACCGTAGATGGGGTCTTTGAATTTTCTTGCAATTTTGGTACGAGGTCCAGTATATCTTGCCATAATTTATTGATTTTTAATTTCTTGAATAATGAATATACGCTCAATTAGACTCTTCTGCGTTTCGGGGGACGGCAACCGTTGTGCGGAAGCGGAGTGACGTCGATAATTTCCTCAACGCTGATGCCGGAGGCGTGGATGGTACGGATAGCGGACTCTCTGCCGCCGCCGGGACCCTTCACATAGACCTTCACGCTGCGCAGACCGAGGTCATAAGCAACCTTGGCGCAGTCTTGGGCGGCCATCTGGGCGGCGTACGGGGTGTTCTTCTTGGAACCTCTGAAACCCATCTTACCGGCGGAAGACCAGGAGATCACCTGACCGTCGTTGTTGGTGAGGGAGATGATTACATTATTGAAGGAGGCATAGACGAAAGCCTTGCCTTTCGCGTCTATTCTGACAACTTTCTTCTTGGTTGTTTTGGTATTTTTTGCCATATCAATCTAAATTTCTTTGTTCTTTCTAATGGGCCTCATGCGGCGAGAACCGCAATCAGGCCGCCGTTAAAACTACTTCGTCGCTTTCTTTTTGTTCGCAACGGTTTTCTTACGACCCTTACGGGTACGGGCGTTGTTCTTCGTGCTCTGTCCGCGCAACGGCAAACCGATACGGTGACGAATACCTCTGTAGCAACCGATGTCCATCAGGCGCTTGATGTTCATTTGGGTTTCGGAACGCAGGGCGCCTTCCACCTTCATTTCGCCAATGATTCCACGAAGAGCTGCCAGCTCGTCGTCGTTCCAGTCATTGACTTTCTTGTCATAACTGATACCGGCCTTGTCCAGGATGGTCCGGGACATGCTTCTGCCAATACCGTAGATATAGGTCAAACCTATTTCTCCTCTCTTGTTCTTAGGTAAATCAATACCCGCAATTCTTGCCATATTCTAATATTTTAAATTTTTTATTTGATTATCCTTGACGTTGTTTGTATTTCGGATTCTTTTTGTTGATCACATAGACCACCCCGTGTCTCTTTACCACGATGCAGTCTTCCGTTCTTTTCTTTACAGATGCTCTGACTTTCATTGTTGTTATGTTTTATTGTTATTATTTATTTGTGTCTGAAGGTAATGCGTCCTTTGGTGAGGTCGTAGGGGGACATTTCGACTTGAACCTTGTCGCCGGGGAGGATTTTGATGTAGTGCATCCTCATTTTTCCGGAAATGCCGGCCGTGATGACATGGCCGTTTTCCAGACGGACGCGGAACATCGCGTTTCCCAAGGCTTCAATCACTTCGCCGTCTTGCTCAATAAGGGGTTGTTTTGGCATATTGTTTTGTTTTTGTCGTTAATTGTTCATTCCCAGCGCCTCTTCTATGTACTTGTAGGTGGAAATAACCTCGGTCTGTCCCTTGGAGTTGATGGCGACTTGGTGTTCGTAGTGTGCCGCCGGCTTCCCGTCGGCCGTACGGATGGTCCAGCCGTCCTTGTCCTCCCGGATCTTATGGGTGCCCGCCGCAATCATCGGCTCGACACAGAAGACCATGCCGGGGCGGATCACTTCGCCCTGTCCCGCCTGTCCGTAGTTGGGGACGTCGGGGGCCTCGTGCATCTGCCGTCCGATGCCGTGCCCGCAGAGTTCGCGGATGATGCCGTAGTGGTACGGCTTCAGGTAACTTTCAACCGCATGGCTGATGTCGCCGATGCGTTTGCCCGTCACCGCGAACTTGAGGGCTTCGTAGAGGGCTGCCTTCGTGCGCTCCATCAGGAGCCGCTTCTCCTCCGACACCTCGCCGATGGCGAAGGTGTAGGCGAAGTCCCCGTGCCAGCCTCCGACACTCGCCACGCAGTCGGCAGTGACGATGTCGCCCTCCTTGAGGACATACCCGTTGGGGATTCCGTGGACAATCACGTCATTCACCGACAGGCAGAGGGTGGCGGGGTACGGGACGTAGCCGCGTCCGGGGCAGTAGCCCTTGCAGGACGGGATCCCGTGGTTGTCGCGGATGAAATCCTCCGCCACTCTGTCGATGTAGTAGAGCGGCACGCCGGGCTTCATCAGTTTTGCAACCTCACCCAAGGTTTTTCCAACAAGCAAAGAACTTTTCTTGATTAATTCTATCTCAGAATCGGTCTTCAGGTGTACTCTTCTCAGAATTCCCATTAATATGCTCCTCCCGCACGACCTTTGATTCTTCCAGACTTCGTTAATCCGTCATAATGTCTCATCAACAGATGGGACTCAATCTGCTGCAGCGTGTCGAGGACGACACCGACCATAATCAGCAGGGATGTGCCGCCGAAGAAGTTGGCGAACTGCTGGTTGACACCAAACACGTTGCCGACGATGGCGGGCAGGATGGCGATGACAGCGAGGAAGAAGGAACCCGGGAGGGTGATCTTCGACATGATGTCATCAATGTACTGGGCGGTCTGTTTGCCAGGTTTCACGCCGGGGATGAAACCGCCGTTCTTCTTCAACTCCTCAGAAATCTGCTGCGGGTTGATGGTGATAGCCGTGTAGAAATAGGTGAAGAGGATAATCATGATGAAGAACACGATGTTGTATCCCCAACCGTTGTAGTTGATGAAGCTATACCAGAAACCGCCGGGGGTGATTTCGGCCATATTGACGAAGGTGAGGGGCAGGAACATGATGGCCTGCGCGAAGATGATCGGCATAACGCCGGCCGCGTTCACCTTGAGGGGGAGGAAGTTGCGGGTGCCGCCATACTGCTTGTTGCCGACGATTCTCTTAGCATACTGAATCGGAATGCGGCGCGTACCCTGCACGAGCAGGATGGAGAAGCTGATGACGAGCATCAACACAATCAGTTCGATGATGAAGATGATGGGGCCGCCGTTCATTTCGGTGATGCGGGAGACCGCCTCGAAATAGAGGGCGTTCGGGAAACGGGCGATGATACCGATCATAATGATCATGGAGATACCGTTGCCGATACCCTTATCGGTAATCTTTTCACCGAGCCACATCAGGAAGAGGGTGGAGCAGATCAGCAGGATGTAGGCACACACGGAGAATGCAGAAATGCCAAGGACTTTGGCGTTCAGCATATTGGTGGAAAGCGCCTGGATACCGTACTGGCCTTCGAGGTTGGCGATGTAGGCGGGAGCCTGGATGGCCACAACCGCAATGGTCAGATAACGGGTGATCTTGTTGATTTGCTTACGGCCGCTTTCGCCCTCCTTCTGCAGACGCTGGAAATAAGGGACAACCAGAGTGAGCAGCTGGATGACGATGGAGGCGGAGATGTACGGCATGATACCCAACGCGAAGATGGAGGCGTTGGAGAACGCGCCGCCAGAGAAGAGGTCCAAAAGACCGAGCAGACCGCTGCTGGCCTGTTTGGAGAACTCTGCCAAGGCACCGGGGTGCACGCCCGGAAGCACGATGTGCGTACCGAGGCGGTAGATCAAGATGATGGCCAGCGTGTAGAGGATTCTCTTGCGGAGGTCTTCAATCTTGAAAATGTTCTTTATGGTTTCGATAAATCTTTTCATCTATGGATATGATTAAAGGTTCTTATTGTTGGTCTGCAGCGGGAGCACCGATCACATTGACGGCACCACCGTTCTTTTCGATGGCCTCCTTCGCCGTGGCGGAGAAAGCGTGGGCAGACACGGTCAGTGTGCAGGAAAGTTCACCCTTGCCCAAAATCTTAATCAAATCCTTTTTCTTGACCAAACCGTTGGCAATCAGCACATCGGGGGTGATTTCGGAAAGGTTGGTCTTCTCGTGGATCATCTGCAGGGTGCTGATGTTGATAGCGCTGTACTCCACGCGGTTGATGTTCTTGAAGCCGCGTTTCGGGAGGATACGGTAGATAGGCATCTGACCGCCTTCGAAACCGATCTTGCGGCTGTAACCCGAGCGGGACTGTGCGCCCTTGTGACCACGGGTGGAGGTACCGCCTTTGCCGGAGCCCTGTCCGCGTCCTACTCTCTTGCTTCCCTTAGTTGAATTTTCTGCCGGTTTTAAAGTATGTAAGTTCATATCTCTTTTCTAATTATTTTTAAATCAAGTTATTAATTAAATTTCTTCAACAACAACGAGGTGTTTGACGGATTCAATCATACCCAGAATCTGCGGGGTACCCTCATGTTCCACGCTGTGGTGCATTTTCCGGAGGCCCAAGGCCTGGAGCGATCTCTTTTGGCGCGCAGGACGGCCAATAGAACTTCTTACTTGTGTAACTTTAAGCTTTTTCATCTACTTTATATTATTAAGTTATTACTAAATTTCATTCCTTTCGTCCGACATTTCGGAACTTTTTCCCAACAAAAAGGCGCAACTCAAACATCCACACACATTTTCGCCATTATTATAAAATATTATTATACAATACTTTATAATAAAAACAACCGGACTTTTCCACTCCGATGCTTTCCTTTTTTAGGGACGGCAAATATACACTAATTTTCTTTTGGAACACACTTCGACGGATTTTTTTCTATTTTTCTGATAAAAAACCACATTTTATATCAAAAACAGGTCAAATCCGATCCAAAACAAATAATTCGTTTCTTTTTTTCCGCATTTCTACCGGAGCAATGTCACGTTGCCCTTCTTGAAATAACGTTTCATGCCAAGGCACGTCACCTGCAGGTGGTAGTCGTAAACGCCCGGCTCGCAAGGCCGCCCGCGGAACGTCCCGTCCCAGCCCGTGGTCAAATCATGGGTCTCGAAGACCTTCTCGCCCCACCGGTCATAGACCATGAATGTCACCTCCGTCACCACCTCGCCCCGCACGTACAGGATGTCATTCTTCCCGTCACCATTGGGGGTGAAGGCATTCGGCACGAAGACGTACGGCTCCTCGCAAATGACATCGCGCACATAAACCGGCACAGTGTCGGTGCGGGTGCAGCCGAACTCGTCCGTCACCACCACCACATAGGTCGTGCTTACCACCGGACGCGCCACAGAGGACGAAGCTGTCGGGTTCTCCAACCCCGCCAGCGGATTCCAAAAATACTGGAACGGAGACCCCAATTCGGTAGCGTGGAGGGTCGTCGTCTGACCGACATAGAGGGTGTCCTCGTCACACCACGCAGTGATATCGGTCGGGAAGGTCGTGGAATCGGTGAGTTCCACCGACAATGTGGCCGTGCAGCCGTTGCGGTCGGTAACAGTGACGGCATAGTTGCCCACACACAGCTGATCGAGGGATGGGGCGGCCTCCCCTGTGCTCCACACATAACGGTGAGGCTCCGTGCCGCCCGCAACAACAAGGTCGATAGCACCGAGGCACACTTCGGCACAAGGAGGCGGGCGATGGTATTCCGAAAGTTGGAGCGGGTCGGGCTGTGTCAGCTCTATCAGCGTGTCCAGACGGCAACCCGCCGCATCGGTGACGGACAAATTATAGGTGCCCGGAGCTAGCCCTTCAAGCGGAAGCTCCACCTCTGTGCCGTTTACCACCACCCTATAGGGCGATGTGCCGCCGACAATGTCCGTCTGCAAGATACCGTTCTCATCGCCATAGCAGAGCGGCGGCGTGGCAAACAGATTGACGAGGCGCAAGGCAGATACACTATCTATCTGTAAATATATATTGTATGAACAACCATTCTCCACCGTAACGGATGCCTGATACATCCCCGCACACAAATTCCCGATGGAGTCGCCGGTTTGCAATGGGTTCTGGTTCCAGACCACCTGATGGGCGAAAGGCGCGAAGTCGGTAGTGAGGGCAATCGCCGCGTCGCAGTCACCGGCGCAGGAAAGCGGGCGAATGGCGCAGGCCAAATCAAAACCCGACGAATCAGCGACAGAGAAGGTTCCTGTGGTACGGCATCCATGTCCGTCCGTAACTTGCACCGTGTAGAGGCCCGCACACAGCTCCGACGCCACACACCCCGAAGCCCCGTGGAGCCATGTGTAGGTGTAAGGGCCCGTACCGCCCACAGCATTCACGGAAACCCAACCGTTGCAGCTCTGGTCGCAAAAAACAGGCTGCATCTGCACCTGCTGCACGGCCAGCGGTTCCGGCTGCACCACACGGAAGCTGTCCACGCCCTTGCAGCCCGTATTGTCCGTGACCGTTACGGTATAAAGCCCTGCGGAAACATCGGTAAGACTGGAGGTGGTGGCCCCGTTCGACCAGTTATAGAAATAAGGACTGACACCGCCCGTAACTGTCAGTGAAACAGAACCGTCGTAACCGCCATGGCAGGAAGCATCGGTGATGTTCACCTGCGACTCGAAACGGCGGATTTGCACAGGCACGTCCAACGTGACGGTACATCCGTACTCATTCGTCGCCGTCACCGTATAGACGGTGTTCTGCAAGGGACGGACCCACGGCTCGGCGCTGTTCCCTCCGCTGACGATGGCGCCTTCAGGCTGCCAACTGTAACTGTAAGTCCCTATCACACTCGGTGTTACAGAAAGTTGCGTACTATCACCGTAACAAACCACATATCCGTCCGGAGAGGTAAGCGTAAAATCCGAAACCTGCACATTGACACTGCTTTCCACCGTGCAATACGTTCCTTCCACGCGCAAATAATAGGTGGTGGCACCTGTCGGCCACACCTCCAACTGCGGCTCCGAAAAATCGGTGTTCAGATAGGTGGAAAAAGTAGGCGAGGTTGACCAATAGTAGTGGACCGCGCTGCCCGACACAACGGGTGACAGGAGGGACGACGTGCCAGCACACACCACGCGGTCTGGCCCAGCATCCACCTGAAGATTCTCAACCTCAACATATTGCGTGATTGTGTCGATACAAACCCCATCCGAAACGAACAGGTAATAGGTGGTGGAAACTTCCGGTGCGGCAATAGGATTGGAGATGTTCGGATTGCTCAGCCCTGTCTGCGGCTGCCACTCGTAGGTTATTCCGGAATTTCCCGACGGCGGGATACCAATCTGGATGAAATCACCATTGCAAATGCCCACATCGCCCAGCACATTGTTGGAGTTGGAGAGCACCACCAGCTCGCGGTAGGCGGTGTCGGCAAAATTGCAGCTTCCCGCATCCTGCGCCACCAAGGTGATGACGTATGTTCCCGATTGGGCGTAGCTATGGGTCGGACTCTCCGCCGTGGAAGTGGTGCCGTCGCCAAAATCCCAAAAGAAGGTGGTGGAGTCGCTGATGCGCTGGGAAGTGTTGTGAAAAACCAATGAAACCGGAGCACACACGGTGTTCGGGATGTGGAAGTCGGCCACGACGGCCGGCAGGTTGAAATCGAACTTGATGACCCCGATGTTGCAGTTGGTGCTGTTGTTGGTCTGCGACCACGCCCCCTCGGTAGTGGGGAAGTCGTCGTAATTGCCACAACCGGCACAGACGGCCTGATAGATGCGGCCATGATTGTCGAAGCGACTGGTGCCACCGTCCACGTGTTCGCGGGCGTGCGGGCTCCCGAAATAGGTGGCATACACTAACTGCGAGGCATCGTCACTGATGCAGAGGAAGTAGTAGTCGTTGTTGTCGGTGGTGGTTTGGAAAGCATCAGCAGTAATCGGCAATCCCGACGTGCCGCCTTGTCCGCCATTAATGGAAGGGCTCCCCCACCCTGACATATATATATTATTGCACAAATCCACCAAAAGGGCGGTAGGTGAAATATCCAGACCGATGGAACCCGTGCCGAAGGCGGTGGACCAAATGATGGAGTCAAGTTCGGGCGACAGCTTGGTCAGAAACTGCCCGCCGTTGGGGACGTACCAGTCGGCATTGACCACCCACACCGTACCGGCGGCGTAGGTTTGCCCGAACACGTGCGGATTCCCCTGCTTGTCGTTCTTTACAAGATAAGCTTGGTCGTACCCGTCCTTTCCAAGATAGGTAATTTGCTGTATCTGAGTGCCATTCGGATCAATATGGGCGATAAAGCCGTCGTTGGTGCCGCCACCGTAGGCAGGCTGTACCACCCCTTGCGAAGTCGGCAGATCGGATGATGTGGTGCCCCCGCACACATACATGCTGTTGTCATCGGAGAGGACGATGCTATAGGCCGCATCATCGCCCATGCCGCCCAAGTAGGAACACCAGATTATGTTGGTGAGATTATGGTTGAACTTGATGATGCAGGCATCCTGATTTCCGCCATGGAAAGCCGTGTCGAACGCACTGATGGTTACGGGGAAATCCCATGACTGCGTACAGGAGGCCACATATACGTTACTGTGACCATCTATGATAATCTCACCACGCGCCTCATCGGCGTAATTTTTCCGGAGGGAGGTGACGGTGTTCAGCCCGTCGTTGTTGCTGCCGCCCACGTATGTCGCCCCTAATAGGGAAGTACCTGTGTCATTGAATTTTGCAATAATAATATCAGAACCTTCGGTAAAGCGAACGGTGGAAGTCAGCACGTAAGGTTCTCCCCCATTGAAGGTGGTGTCGAAAGCATCGGGCGTAACGGGGAAATCGGAGGAAGAAGTGGTGCCCAACACGTACAGTTCGTTGTTGTCGTTGACCACCAAGCTGTGGGGGACTTCGGTCCCTGTGCCACCCAAATAGGTGGAAAAGTGGAGGAAGGAGCCGCCCGCGTCAAACTTGGAGATGGCGATGTCCGTGCTTCCTCCCGCAAAATCTATCTGGAAAGGTCCAGTGGATACGGGATAGCCCACGCCGAACACGTTGCCGCCCGAGTAGAGGTTGCCCTCCTTGTCGTAGGTGGCAGTATAGCCCCAGTTGTCGGCGGTGGAACCGGAATAGGACGAGAAAATCAGCACAGGGTCAATCACCAACGGGCGGGTGGGGTCGTAACTGCCCACCTCGAAAGTGAGGCGGCGGCGGTTCACCTTGTACCTGCACGGCACGGTTTCGCGTAGCCCGTTAGCATCTTCCTGATAAGCAAATGGTTGAAGTTCCACTACCTGCATTACGGAGGTACTGACAATCAGGTTACCTTTGGAAACAACCAGATTATCAATACCGTCATAATCCATACAAATCTGCGACGGCGATGCGCCGGGGGCAACGGTGAACTCATATTTCAGATGGGAGGCAGACTGCGAAAGTGTCAGGTCGATGCCGTCATACAGATTCTCATAAAAGAGCTCACGGTATTTGGGTACGCGGGTGCTCCAGCGTGCGGGATCTTTTCCTATATAATAATTATTGTATCCTTGAATTTCCTCATGGCCTGAAACCTTCACCGACGAATTTGCACCGGCAAAGACCATTTTGTAGGCGGCGGCATCAATGATTCCGTTGCTGCGGGTGGCAGCGGGGTCGAATTTGGCGGCATAAAACTCCTTGAGCTGCTGCGGGTGGAGCAGGACGAAAGTGAAGCCGTCGCGTTCTGCGAAGAGGGCGCCGCCATGCAATGACGCCTTGTACAGCACCCGCCCGTCCCATTGCCGGTCATTGCGCACGAACTCTACGCCCGCCACCGTCACCGAATCGCGGTGATGGGCCTGCACCATTGGCACGAAAAGCAGCACCGCCATCGTCAGAACGGCGGATTTGCATATTCGTAAAACCGTGTTTTTTAATGCCATTGCCTTGATTTTTACGGCAAAGGGACCGGTAGCAGAAAGCGCTACTCTTTCACAAACTTCTCTATCGTAGTGCCTTTGGTGGTTTCAATGCGGAGGAAATAGATACCTTTGGCAAATCCCGATACGTCCACAGATTCTTCTATCAAACCGCCGTTAGATTCTATCTGTTTGTTATACAATAATTTGCCTGTCATATCCAAAATCTTGCAGGAAACGGGAGATTCATCCGGCATTACAAAACTGACATTCAGACGGTCGGTGGCAGGGTTCGGGAAAACGTTGAGGTCGTTCACTCCGGCGTAGTCATTCACCGCAGTGACGGTCTGTACCGTGAAGCTGAATCCGTCACTGACATCCCAGTTGTCGGCCACAAAACGCACTTTCAATTTCCCCTTTGCGATATTGAGGACATCCTGTGCAGGATAGTTACGATTATCGTAACGGTACATCAACGTGTTCGGTGTGGTGGTTGCATCATAGATTTCGATAAAAT
>CAMVOL010000042.1 GCA_947169105.1 uncultured Bacteroidales bacterium
TAACGGTACATCAACGTGTTCGGTGTGGTGGTTGCATCATAGATTTCGATAAAATCGCCTTCACCCAACCGCATCATCGGGAAGCTAAAGTAACAATGGTGCATTCCCGCCGGCTTGATATTCCACGTGCAGACGGTGTTGTTGCGGTAGTTGGCATCACCACTACCATCGGTAATTTCAAAGACACCTTCTTCTGTAATATCCTGTGAAGCAGCACAGTACTGACTGGCGCCCACGGTGGTGTAGCTAATCTGGAAACCGTGCATCTGGTTCTCGCTGTTGGAGGTGAAGGTCACTAACACACTGTCGGCATCTACGTTGATAATTCCGCTGGGGAGGGAGGTACCGCTATAGGTGCCGGCCACGCCCGACTCGACAGTCGGTCCGTTGTAGATGGTAACGATGTCAGCACCCTCTTCAGTTTCAAGTCGGTCGAACTTGAGACTATAATGGGACACTTCCGGTGCGGCGAGCATCCACGAGCAGTCCGCGTCGGCGGCGTAGAGCTTGGTCGGCTCTCCGGAGCGGATGGTACCCGTAGAGGCCGTATTCCGCTGATGACCTGTACAGACACCCGGCGCATCGGTGATGGGGTAAACCAGCCGTCCGCAGTCAGCATCCAGAATATAGCCCATGTGGTGCCCCGGATTATACTCTTCCTCTTCGGTAGCATTGTCAACCACGACAAAATAGCCGTCATAGCCGCCGCCCCAGCCCCAGTTGATGTGGAACTTCCCATCCTCGTCGTAGCCGTCCAGGACGAAAGCATGGCCGTCTTGTCCGTCATTGGCGGAGTAGTAAAGCGGACGCAGACAATTGAGGTCAACCTTCATGGCTGCGTGCCACTCCTCAAGCCGGTCATAGAGGGCGCGCGGGCAGAGCCATGCGCTGTCGTACTTGAAATAGCGAGAGAGCGCCTCCATAGCACTCACACTATGCGCACCAGAGCCAATGGGCGTGTAGCCCATTTGAACGGAAACGCCGCAGTGGGACATCAGCTTGGCCATCTCGTTGGAATAGCCAGTCGGGACATTCGGATTCGCGTTATAGTTATAATGATAATCCCTGAAATAGATGGTGATACGGCCGTATGGTTCGGGGATATAGGAGGTGCCCAGCAAGCCGGTGTAAGGATGTCCGTGATAGTTCATAATCTGCGACATCGCCGTAGCCACACAGCCCGTATACACGTGCTGGTCGGGACCACGCGAATCCCACGGACAAAGCGTGTTGAAATAGGTGTCTTGGTTCCATTTTGTGGTCAGTAACGGGCCGACGGTGGTGGAGCGTGTCGGAGCGGCCGCAAAGTCGTCCGACAGGTAGGTCTGCCACTTCTCCTTCGCACCTTTATACGACACATTCTCCTTCTCACACTCCACGATCCAGCGGGCGTAGGCATTCATAATGAAGGTGGAGGCGGGGTTCGGAAGGTAGTCGCTCTCAAAGGAATAGCCAATGATCGGTTCGAAATGGTCGGAGGCCGATACTGTCACAAAGCCCGTCTTGTCCAACTTGAAGACGTGATAGACGGGTGTGTTTTCCCAATACTCGGTTTTGTAATATTGAAAATCGGAAACGGAAGTCTGACCATTGGCGATTTTCTGGGCGAGAAAGTTCCGACACACAACGGCCGCTTCGTCCTTGGTGACGGGAGCGGCAAAAGCAGCAGAGAATGCACACAAGGCGACAAAAAGGAGAAGTTTTTTCATAATTATTTCGGCAAATTTATTTGTTTCAAAAGCAGGCGGCAAATTTACAACAATAATTATAATATTTCATCCCTTAAAAAAGAAATCCGTACTTTTGCACCCCAATTTCTGACTATGAAGAAACTTTTTATCGAAACCTACGGATGTCAGATGAATGTAGCTGATAGTGAGGTTGTTGCATCCATCCTTTCCAATGAATACGAAATCACCGAAGATGAACAATCTGCGGATCTGATTCTCATCAACACCTGCTCGGTACGAGACAATGCCGAGCAGCGCATCCACCACCGCCTACGGGAATTGGCGGCGCTCAAAAAGCGCCGTCCCGGAATGATGGTCGGGCTGTTGGGCTGTATGGCCGAACGGCTGAAACAGCAGATTCTGGAAGAGGAACCGACCCTCGACCTCGTGGCCGGCCCCGATGCCTACCGTTCGCTGCCCCGCCTGATTGAGGAGGTGGCCGCTGGCGAAAAGGCTTACGACGTTATCCTCTCCAGAACAGAAACCTACGACGATATCATGCCCGTCCGTTATGCAGCCAACGGCGTTTCCGGCTTCATCTCCATCATGCGTGGCTGCGACAACTTCTGCTCCTACTGCGTGGTGCCGTTCACCCGTGGTCGCGAACGGAGCCGCTCGCCCCGTACCATCCTCACGGAGGCGCAGCAGCTGCTCGCCGACGGCTACAAGGAGGTGACACTGCTCGGCCAGAACGTCAACTCGTACCGCTACGAGGAGGCGGACGGCACCGTCACCACCTTCGCCCAGCTGATGGAGCGGGTGGCGCAACTCTCGCCGCAGCTGCGTGTGCGGTTCGCCACTTCCCACCCCAAGGATATCTCCGACGAGCTAATCCATACCATCGCCAAATATCCCAACATCTGCAAGTACATCCACCTGCCCGTGCAAGCCGGCAGCACCTCCATGCTCCAGCGCATGAACCGCGTCTATACCCGTGAGCAGTACCTCGAACGCATCGCCACCATCAAACGGGTCATCCCCGACTGCGCCATCGCCACCGACATCATCGCCGGCTTTTGCGGCGAAACGGAGGAGGAGCACCAGGGCACCCTTTCTTTGATGCGCGAGGTGGGCTACGCCTACGCCTACATGTTCCGCTATTCTGTGCGCGACAACACTTACGCCGCCACGCACTTCGCTGACGATGTCCCCGACGAACTGAAAACCAAACGTTTGGAAGAGATTATCGCTTTGCAGCAGCAGCTCTCGCTCGAACACAACCAGCGTGATGTCGGCAAGACTTTCGAAGTACTAGTGGAAGGCGTTTCCAAACGTTCCGATGAGCAGCTTTTCGGCCGCAACTCCCAGAACAAGGTGGTGGTTTTTCCGAGAGGGAATCACAAAAAAGGTGATTATGTCAATGTGACTATCACCTCCTGCACAGCGGCGACGCTTATCGGCACGTAACCAACTTCTTCACCAGCTCGGTATTGGCGAAGTGGCCGGGACGGGTGGCAAAGATGTGCCCTTTGATGGGCTTGCCCAGCAGGTAGAGGTCGCCGACGATGTCAAGCAGCTTGTGGCGTGCCGGCTCGTTCGGGAAGCGCAGGTCGATATTGTTCAGGATGCCGTTCTCCGTCACCTTCAGGTCGCTCTTGTGGAAGAACTCGCCCAACTGTGCCAGCACTTCGGGTGATGGCATCTGCGCCACAAAGACGATGGCGTTGTCCAAATCACCGCCATGCGCAAGGTTGTTCTGGATGAGGAACTGCAACTCGTGCAGGAAGACGAACGTGCGGCAACTATAGATCTCAGGGACGAAGTCGCGGATGTTCTTCAGTTCCGCCGTCTGCTTGGCCAGAATTTCCGTACCATAGTCCACATCCACCACCATCTGGAAATCGTTGGCCGGCTCGATACGGATCTGGATACCCTTTTCGGGAACGGAAAATTCGACGGTCTCGTTGACGGTGAAGAATTCCCGTTCGGCCGTCTGCTCCACCTTTTCGATTTGCTGGAGCGCCTCCACGTACAGACGCGAACTGCCGTCAAGAATCGGGGTCTCCTCCGCGTCGATATCGACCATTACGTTGTCGATTTCGAGGCCGGCGAGGGCGGCCATCAGGTGCTCGATGGTGCGCACCTCCGCTTCACCGTCGCGGATGGAGGTGCCACGGGAGGTATCGAAGACATTTTTGCCGCAAGCGCGGACAATCGGCTTGCCCGGCAGGTCGATACGGCGGAACAGCACGCCGTGGTACTGCGGCGCAGGCTGGAAGGTTACCGTTACTTGCTTTCCTGTATGCAAACCTCTGCCAGACAGCGAAACACTGCCGGAGAGAGTGTGTTGTTTACTCATTTTTCAGTTTTTTTTCAAGTTCAGAAACACGTTGGTAAAGTTCGGGAAGTTTTTTCCGATAAATGATGAGGCGTTTCTCTTCGTTGGCCGGAATGGCGGGTGCTCCAAGTACCACCTGACCCGGAGCGAGCGTGTGGGTCACCGATGACTGCGGACCCACCATGGTGCCGTCGCCCACGGTGATATGGCCGACCACACCGGCTTTACCGCCCATGATGCAATGTTTGCCTATCTTGGCCGATCCGGCAATGCCGACCTGTGCGGCAAAGGCACTGCCTTCTCCAATTTCCACATTGTGAGCCACTTGAATGAGGTTGTCAAGCTTCACGTTATTGCCGATGCGCGTCGAGCCCATCGTGGCACGGTCGATGCAGGTGTTGGCCCCGATCTCGACGTTATCTCCAATCACTACGTTGCCGATTTGCGGGATTTTGACGAAAATGCCGTCCTTCGGCGCGAAGCCGAAACCGTCGGCACCAATGACCGCTCCCGCGTGCAGGATGCAGTCGTCGCCAATGACACAGTCGGCATACACCTTCACCCCGCTGTTGAGGATGGTGCGGCTGCCCACCTTCACATTGTCGCCGAGGCAGACGTGCGGGAACAACTGCGTGTTGTCGCCCACCACCACATTCTCGCCGATGCTGACAAACTCGCCGATATAGACATCCTTGCCGATTTTGGCCGTCTCGGCGATGCAGGCGTGCGGTGAGACGCCCTTCTTCACCGGCTTCATCTTGCTGTAAAAGTCAAGCAACTGAGCAAAAGCGAAATAGGGGTCTTTCACCTTGATGAGGGTGCATGGAACAGGCTTTTCAGCTACAAAGTCAGCAGCGATGATGGCTGCCGTGGCCTTCGTCTTATAAATATAATGGGTGTATTTCGGATTGGCGAGGAATGTAAGACCGCCTTCTACGCCTTCTTCGATTTTACATACCGTGGTGATTACTGCATCTTCATTTCCAACAACCTCAGCATTAAGAAGTTGTGCAATTTGAGCAACTTTAAACTCCATAATTCAAATTTTGGCAAAAGTACGACAAAAGGCCGCAGGGCAAAATTAAAAAAACTTAATTTGGGAAAAGACGAATCCTTTAGAACTGGAAATAGATAAACGGCTGTAAATCAGCAGTAACAAACTGATACAGCAAAAATACCGTCACCACCACTATGATGAGCAGCAGCCAGATGGGGAGGACAGCAAAATTGTAGCGATACCACCGTTTCCATCTGTCTGGCAACCAATGGATAATCATTCCCACCGCAAACATCAGGAACACATACTTGTACGTGAGCAGGATGTCGGGAATGAGGGACCCGTCCCACGAGGCACCGATTTGCCCCACCATCGCCTTGGCCGTGTTCCACGCCGTCTGGTTGGCCACCGCTGGATCCAGATTCGAGCCGGAGCGGAAGAACAGACGGGTGAACGAGATAAAGACGAAAGTCTGGAGAATGCCCCACGCACGGTCCAGCCACGGAATGTCCCGTTTCGGCGCAATCAGCGTATAAAGGTGCTTCACGATGGTTCCGAAGAAAATCACGCCTAACCACACACAGCCGATACGCCAGATTGGTGCCGGTGCGAAATGGTTGACAATCAAGCATGCCACGAACGGGACAAACGCCGCCAACGTCCGCCAGTAGTATTTCAGGCTTTTCCAAAACTTATAGACCAGAATGCCCAAGCCGTTCAGGCCGCCCCAGATGATGAAGTTCCAGCTTGCGCCGTGCCAGAAACCGCCCAACAGCATCGTGTCCATATTGTTGATGTTGGTGGAAATCTTCTTTCGCGAAGCGGGAAAGATGATGGCAATCATAGCAAGAACAACCGCTATTCCCGCCAGAATGTACGCCAAGATAAGACTTCCTGATACGAGCACCGCCACAATACCAAGGAAAACGATGATGATGTAAGTGGCCGCGGTAGAGTTACGATTGCCGCCAAGGGGAATGTAAAGGTAGTCTTTCAGCCAGTTGGACAGCGAGATATGCCACCGTTTCCAGAAATTGCCGGCGTTGGTCGCCTTGTACGGCGAATTAAAGTTCTGCGGCAGATAAAAGCCCATCAGCATTGCCACACCAATGGCAATGTCGGTATAGCCGGAAAAGTCGGCATAGACTTGCAGGGAGTAGATGAACAGCGCAGAAAGGTTCTCGAACGGGGTGAACAGGACAGGGTTGTCGAACACGCGGTCCACGAAGTTCACCGCAAGGTAGTCGCTCATTACAATCTTCTTAATCAAGCCGTTGAGAATCCAGAAGACGGCAATGCCGAACTGGCGGCGCGACAAAAAGTACTTGCGGTACAGCTGCGGCACGAACTGGCTGGCGCGGATGATCGGGCCCGCTACCAAACCTGGGAAAAAGCTGACATAGAACCCAAAGTTCAAGATATTGGAAATCGGCTCCACCTGACGGCGGTAAACATCCACCAAATAACTGATACTTTGGAAGATATAGAACGATATTCCCACCGGGAGCAGAATCTTGCCCACGTCAAAATGGGCAGTGGCGGTCAGTTCGTTTGCCCAAAGGGCAAAATAGTTCACCACCACAAAATCCGTGTGGCACAGCGTGTTGACGGCATCCACAAAGAAGTAGGCATACTTGAAGTAGAACAGCACGAACAGGTTGATGACCACGCCCAAAGCCAGCAGGAACTTCCGCACGCCCGTCCGTTCCGACTTGTCCATCCATCGGGCAATAAAGAATCCTAATAAGGTTATTGTCAATAAAATGACAACAAACGAGCCGGAGGTTTTATAGTAGAAAAAGAGACTTACAAAAAACAGATAGGTGTTTCGCAGAAGGATCTTGTTTTTCAGCAGGGCGAAAAAGGCGAATACGATGGCGAAGAATGCCCAAAAATAGAACTGCGTAAACAGGAGCGGATAGGCCTCATCGAAGGAGAAGATATTTTTAAGAAACGTAAGAATGTTGTCGAGATTCATCGTTTTTGAACTGTCAATCAATAGCCATTAAAATTCACCATTTGGCGCCACCGCCGCCACCACCGAAGTGGCCGCCGCCGAAGCCGCCAAAAGTACCGGACGAACCACCGCCCCTGAAGGAACCGCCGCCAAAAGACGAACCGCCACCAAAACTGCCGGACGACCGGTGTAACCGCGCCTGTGCCAGCTTTTTCGCGGCCATCACCGCCAACGTCGCCGCACCGAGGAACAAGGCCAATTCCGCAGCCTTCTTGATCTCACCGTTCGAATCCGCCTTCGCCAAATCATCCAGTGCGGAACGCTGTCCCGCCTCCTTTGCCGATGACAACGATGCCCCCGAAAGCCCCAGAAATTCAACCAGTTCAATGGCAGCAGTGACGTCATCCATACTTTTGGGACTTCTGATACGGTTCAGGGCATTACGTCCTGCCTGCTCCTTTGCGCGCTGCACATCCACAGACTGTGCGCCGAACGAAATCGCCGCTTCCTCCAGATCACGCAAAGCACGCACATTGACAGCTTTAGACAAGTCTGACAAGGTTCCGGAGAGCGCTTTTTCACGCCCGTTGGCAATCTCGTGCTCCTGTGCGCCCGCCAGCTCCGCCTCGCGGATTGCCGACTGCAAAGCATTGGCGGAACGGGCACTCCCGACACTCCCAATGATGCCTGCAACAGCTTGTGAACGTGCCATCTGCACCTGCTGTTCATCCGCACCCATCTCCAACGCCAGCGACATCCTGTCCACCATCGACCGGTACGTCCGCGCTTTGGTGACATTCATCACACACCGTGTGAAGAGCTGCGAAAGGGACTCGTCAATCTTGGTTTGCTTGATTCTCAATCTTTTAGCATTCGAAAGAGCAACAGACAACTCCTCCTTGGTCTTAGCATTGGCAATGGCCTGCAATGCCAACTTCTTCTTGGAAGGATGTTTTTTCCGATAGGAAGCAATGAGGGCAACAAGTAAGATAATCAGGGCACTACCAAAAAGAAATCCCAGAAATTTCATCAATAATGCCATCTCAGCGGCATCCTTCTCTTTCTGGAACTCTTCAAAACTATATTCTTTGGCCGCCACCGGCAGGATGATGTCCAAACCGGCTTCAAGTCCTTCGTAATACTCTTCCTCCTGAAAGTGCGGCTTCATATACTTTTCGGCGATGCGGTGGCAGGTAACATCGGGAAGGACGCCCTCCAAACCGTAGCCGGTGGCGATGAACACTTCGTGCTCTTCCGGACTGAGCAGAATGACCAGCCCGTTGCTGTACTTGCCCGTTCCCACGCCCCACTTTTCCCCTAACCTTTGGGCGTAGTCGGCGGCCTCATAGCCCGCCAAATCGTTAATGATGACAACAATGATACAATTCGAAGTGGTATCGTAATAGCTCCGGAGGCGCGTCTCCATCGTACGCACCTCATCGACACTCAGCACCTTCGCATAGTCATTGACGAGGCGGTTGGAGAACTCTGGGAACTGTGCACGGCAGAAGACGGCCGACAGCGCCAGCAAAAACAGGAGAAAAAAACGTTTCATTTTTCAGATTATTCGAAACTTACAGTCGGGGCAGTTTCCGCACCAGCAGCTGCTTGGAAGTACGCTTTCTTTTTGAAACCGAAGATCTTGGCGGTGATGATAGCGGGGAACTTGCGGATGAGCGTGTTGTAGCTCTGCGCCGCCTCGTTGAAGTTGCGGCGTGCCACGGCGATACGGTTCTCCGTACCTTCCAATTGTGCCTGAAGATCCATAAAGTTCTCGTTGGCCTTCAAATCGGGATAGGCTTCGGCCACGGCCATCAGGCGGCTGAGGGTGGAACCGAGTTCGTCCTGCGCCTTTTGGAATTTTTCGAGGTTCTCTTCCGTCAGGTCATCTACGGTAAGATTGATGGAAGATGCCTTGGTACGGGCTTCCGTTACCGCCTCAAAAGTCGATTTCTCGTGAGCGGCATAGCCCTTCACGGTATTGACCAAGTTCGGCACAAGGTCGGCACGACGCTGGTACTGGTTCTGGACTTCGGACCACGCGCTTTCGGTGTTTTCTTCCGCAGAAACCATCGAGTTGTAAGAGCAGCTGGTCATCGTGAACATTGCGCAAATAACGCTGACAAAGAGAGTTAAACGAATAATTTTTTTCATACTATGTTGTTTTTGATTTTTGATTTTCGGGTGGCAAAGATAGGATAAATCAAGGAATTACGGTGTCTATTCGGACGTTTTTTTCGTCAGGGCCGCCGCTACCACCTTCGCCTTGGCCGGACCGATGACGGCAGCGAGTTCCTCTTCCGTAGCCGCCGTGATGCGTTTCACACTTTTGAAATGCTTCAGCAGCTTCTCCTTCGTGGCTTTGCCGATACCCTTGATGTCGTCCAATTCTGAGTGGACGAACCCTTTGGTGAACTTCTTGCGGTGGTGCGTGATGGCGAACCGGTGCACCTCATCCTGAATATGAGTAAGCAGGCGGAACAGCTCCGAATTAATCTTGATACCGACCTTTTTCGGCGGGAAGCCGTACAACAGCTCGTTGGTGCGGTGTCGGTCGTCCTTGGCCAACCCGGCAATGGGAATGTCGGCCTTAAGCTCGTCCTGCACCACCTGCCGCACCACTTCCATCTGCCCCTGTCCCCCATCGGTGATGATGAGGTCGGGCAGCGGCTTGTCCTCCTCCAACAGACGTGAGTAGCGGCGACGCACCACCTCCTTCATCGAGGCGTAGTCGTCGGGCCCCTCCACCGTCTTGATATTGAAGTGGCGATAGGCGCTCTTGTTGGGCTTGGCGTTGACGAACTGCACCATCGCGGCCACGGCATAGTCGCCCTGAAAGTTGGAGTTGTCGAAACACTCGATGACGTTCGGCAGCTTCTCTAACTCCAGTTCCTTCTGGAGCTGCGACAGCACCCGCTGGCCACGCCGTTCGGGACTGACAAGGTCACGGCGGCGGTTCTTTTCCGTCATAAAGTTGAAGGCGTTCTTGAGCGACAGGTCCAGCAGCTTCTTTTTGTCACCGCGCTGCGGGACGGCAAACGTATGTCCCTCCGCTTCCATTTCGGGCAGGAACGGGACCAGCACGTTCGGACAAAGTTCGCCGAAACGGCTCCGCATTTCCGCCATCCCCAGAAGGAGAAGTTCCTCCTTGGAAGTGTCGGCCTTACGGGTAATTTCAATCGTATAGGATTGTACCACAGCACCTTCCATCACCCGCATAAAATTGACGTAGGCACTTTGCTCGTCTTCCACCATAGAGAAGACATCCAACTGTGTAAGTTCAGGGTTGACCACCACCGACTTACCCCGGAACTGCGTCAACACTTCGATTTTCTGTTTGATTTCCTGCGCTTTCTCAAATTCCCAACGTTCGGCGCAAGCCATCATTTCCGATTGCAACTGTTTGATGATAAGGCCACTATTACCCTTCAGGATTTCGATAACCCGCCGCACGTTCTCCTGATACTCCTCTGCGGTGATTTTTCCGGCACAGGGGGCGGGACACTTTTTCAGCTGGTACTGGAGGCAGGGACGGTCGTTCTGGCGCAGGATCTTGCAGCGCCTAAGCGGGAAGATGGCGAAGGCCGTGTCCAACAGGGTGTTCATGTACTTGACGGAGGCGTAGGGGCCGAAGGTCTCCTGCCGCCGGTGGTCGGGCGAGCGCGTGGGGAACACCCGCGGGAACTCCTCCTTCGTGACGGCAATCCATGGGTAGGTCTTGTCGTCCTTGAGCATGATGTTGTACCGGGGCTTGTACTCCTTAATGAGGGTGTTTTCGAGCAACAGCGCCTCCCATTCGGTATCAACCACCGTCACTTGGATGTCGCGGATTTTGCTCACCAGCATCCGCACTTTCGGGGAGTCCTGTGTTTTGTTGAAATAGGAAGAGACGCGCCGTTTCAGGTTTTTGGCCTTGCCGACATAAAGCACCTTGCCGTTCTCGTCGAGATGGCGGTAAACGCCCGGCTTGGTCGGCAGGGTGGAAAGGATGAGCTGGATGTTACTCCTCTCCTTCCGTTTGCTGCTGCCGTTCCCGCTGCTGCTGGCTGAGCTTGTCATTTTCCTTTTTAATGATGAACACCTCGAAAGCGGCGTACAAGAAATAGATAATCAGAAAAGCGAAGGCGAAATTCCATCTGTCTTCTTTATTTATAATGATATAAATCAGCATAAAAAGAAGACAGGACATAAATTTCACGGTTCGGGAGACCACGTAGCCGGAGACGAACTTCTTGGATTCTCGCATGGACGAATCGCGCAGCACGATATAGAGGGTGAAGAGGGTCAGGAAGAAAAAGAAGAGGACGATGAAGGGCAAGGCGGGCGACGAATACTTCGGCAGCACCACGGGCATCACGATGGTGGGGATGGCCACGATAATGGAAAAGATAAGGAGCCTGAAGACATACTTCGACACCTTGAAATCCTTATTCATTTTCTTCATGGAATTTTTTCTTCTGGTTGATTTGTGTCAACTTATTAATCATCACATACATAGCCAAGGCGATGGAGGCAAGGGCACACACAATAGTAAACAATGGCGAAAGGTTCAGCCATTCGTCCAACTTGATACCGCCGTAGGTACCTCCGGCGATAATGACGCCCATTTGAAAAGCCATTCCGGAGTAGCTGGCGCCGGCACTCCACTGCCTTTGTCCGGCCATTTACTTCTTTTCAGGGGTATGTGTGTCGGGCATGACCGTGCTTCCGTTCTGGATCTTGCAGTTACCCACGAAGTTGGCGCCGGGTTCGATAGAAAGTTTCGAGGAGACGATGTTACCGGCGAGGATGGCGGTGGCGCTCAGGGCAATGAGGTCCTTGGCCGTCACGTTGGCCTTCACCTTGCCACGGATCTCGATGCTGTGGCACTCCACATCACCTTCCAACATACCACTTTGGCCGATGATGACCTTTGATTCGCACTTGATGTTTCCTTTGATGCTACCGTCAATGCGGCAGTCGCTCTTGGCGGTGATGTCACCTGTCAGCACGGTGCCGGCAGCAATCACGTTCACGTCGTTTCCATTCGGAACAGGAATATGGGGCATTTCGTTTGCCATAATTGTAATTTTAAAAAGGTTATTTTATTTTTTGTCCAAATAATTTTCTTTGAAAAAGTCACCATATTGCGACCGTATATTCTTCTGTTTGTAGTAGTTGCTGTAGTTGGCCGCACTCATCACATACAACGTGATCACCTCGGAGGCGATGTCGCCAGAGAACTTTTCGTGGCGGCTGATGGCGTGATAGTAGTCCATCGCGGCCTCCTTATTCTCGAAGCGGGATACCGTCACAATCTGCTTGTCCTGCGAAATATAGAAGCTGTTGATGGTAAACTTCTGCAAACTATAGAATTCACGGTTGAAGTTGGAGATGTCAGTCTTGAGGGTCATCACATTGCGCTGGTGCACATCGACAATGAGGGTGACATAATGCCAGTCGTTGGGGGCATACACAAACGGCGACTTGCCGGCGCTGGCGTTTTCGGCAGCTGCGGCGGCAGTAGGCTGAGATACCGGTACAGGATCAAGTTCCGCGAGGAGGATACGGGCCAGTTCTGCCACCGGCTGGTCGCCATATTCGGACAAAACGGTCTCCAAAGCAGCACGGTAGGCCTCCTTATTCTGCACCTGCCCCACCGAAACGGCACGGATATAAGTATATTTGGCTCGCAACGGCTTGTCGGTGCAGACAGCCAACGCCTCATCCGACAGAGAAATCACCCGCTTCCATTGTTTTTCCGTATATGCCTGATAAGCAGTTTCGTACTGCCGTTCCATCTTCTGATTCTCCTCCGCAAGTTTTTTGTAATAGTCGGGCTCACGAATCAGACGGGCGTAGTCAGTATCGGCATACTTGGTGAGGATGATCTGCTTCGGGGTTTCCTCCTTGCTGCTGCCCATTTCCTTATATCTATTATATTGTATGAACAGCACCGACGGTGCGAGCGCGTGATCGGGGAAACGGCTATAGAACTTGTCAAGCATGTCCATCCCGCGCGGTACGTCATTAAGCAAATCGAAATAGATGATGGCAGCCTGATACATCGCTTCGGCAATCATCTCATTGGACGTGTCAATAGCACCGGGCGTAAGAGGCAGATCCTGTGTGTAATAGAGTTCCTTCTCGGGGTCGGTCTCCCGTTTCGCAATCGGATTGCCGTCATCATCATATTCCGTGTCATCCTTGTTCTTGGCATTCGGGTCGTTAAGGTTGGCCATATCCTCGAACGACATCTGCTGCTTGTTACTGATACGCCAGTTGTCCTCCAGCTTACGGGTACCCCACCGGCGCAAGAATTCAGTCTTGCCTGCCTGCATCAGCGAGGTGTTGTAAAAATACCATTTGTTGCTTCCGCCTGTATTGTTCAGCTGGTTGTAGTTCTGGTAGCCAAGGGCGCTCTGGAGGGCGAGTTCCTTGTCGCGCTCCTCCTTTTCCTTGCGGGCCTTTTCGGCTTTGTAAGCGGCAATCTTGCCCTTTACCCAGCGGTCACGCTCCTTCTCGCTCATCTTGGCAATACGCTGCAAACTATCTTGGACAACAATGATTTGCAGATTGTCAACCAAATCCGTCAAAACTACCGATTTTTGTTTGATTTCATCATAATTCGGATAGCTTTTGGGCATAGAAGTAGCGGCCGTATCGTAATAGGCCTTGGCTTGCGGGTACTTTTCCTGAAGGAAGTAGAGATTGGCGAGCTGGATGGCGGAATGCGTGCGCTGGAAACCGTTTTCCTTGTAAGCGGCCACCGACTTGGCAAGGTTCACAATCCGCTCGGTCGTATCCTCATCAATGCGGTTCACTTCCGACATCGCGTAATAAATCTGATCCCGATAGGGTTCGTTCTTCTCCTCCTTGAGCATCTTGTTCAGCTCCTTCATAATCTGGGCACGCCTAGCAGGAGAACCGTCATAGTTGGTGGCGAGGTGCATCCGTGCGTTGAACTCCAGTTCGTATGAGTTACTCTTCTTGGCCACCAACAGAAAGTTTTCATGGGCTGCAGCAGGCTGTTCCAACTTTTCATACAACTGGCCCAAAATATAGTGCATCCTTATTCCAAAATCCTTCTTGGGCTTGTTTTTCAGAATGTCATCAATAAAATTGGTGGCCGTTTCGTAGTCACCATCAGGGGCAGTCAGATGGTACTCGGCAGCAGCTGCTGCATACAACAGGTTCAGTTTTTTCGAATTCTTCGGCTGAACATAGTACTTGGCCTCATTGATCTGCTCGTCGGCACGGGTGAAATACGACTGCCGGATGGCACAGCGGGCGTTCCATATCATCGCCTCCTCCACACAGTTTCCGTTCTTGTGAGTAGAGATGATGTAACTAAAAATGCGCTGCGCCTGCACATAATCCTGCTTGTAGAAATAGGCCTTGCCCATCATCAGGTAGGCATCGTCAATCGGCTTGACGTACTCCTTGCCCTTGAAAAACATCGAATGCTTGTAAATGGACTTCGACGCCTTCTCAATCACACGGTCCATCGAAGGGTAAATGCTGGACAGTTCCGACTTCTCTGGATAGCAGTATATCGGTAAAATATTGATATAATTATCTTTACAAATCTTTTCATGTTCCTCCTCGCCAACCTTCAACGCCTCCTTTCCATTGAAGTTGACATTGAATCGGGAAGTCACATTGTGGTAGGCACGATTAATCGCTGTATTCTTGCGGGTAGAACACGAAAAAAGTACCCCCATCAGCAGAAACAACAGGGTACAACGGAGTATATATCGTGATATTTTATTGATTTTCAATATTTTATACGATTATTCTAATAAAACGAGCTGCAAAAATAACGCTTTTTGTCGAATTATATTTTTATTGTTAATAACTTCTTTGAAAATAATCGTCAGAGCACCTTTTCCTCAGGTTTGGATGCAGCCTCGGCTGCCTGCTGCTTCCGTTCGTTTTCCCACTGTTCGTAATGTTGGATGATCTTGGTGACGAGGTGGTGGCGCACCACATCCGACTGGTCCATCGTGATGAAGGAAATCCCTTTGATTCCTTTCAGAATCCGTTGGGCTTGGATAAGGCCGGAGTGCTGATGGCGGGGCAGGTCAATCTGGGTTATGTCACCGGTAATGAAGAACTTGGCGTTTTTTCCCATACGGGTGAGGAACATCTTGAGCTGGGCTTCGGTGGCGTTCTGTGCCTCGTCGAGGATGACGTAAGCGTTGTCGAGGGTACGTCCGCGCATGAAGGCCAACGGCGCGATTTCGATAGTTTTGTCTTCCAGGTACGACAGCAGCTTGGCCATCGGCATCATGTCGCGGAGGGCATCATACAGCGGCTGAAGGTAGGGGTCGAGCTTGTCGCGGAGGTCGCCGGGGAGGAAGCCGAGGTTCTCGCCGGCCTCCACGGCGGGACGGGTGAGGATGATTCGCTTCACCTGCTTGTTTTTCAAAGCACGCACCGCCAAAGCCACCGACGTGTAGGTCTTGCCCGTACCCGCCGGCCCGATGGCGAACACCATATCGTTGTCGGCCAGACTTTTGACCAGCAGTTTCTGGTTGGGCGTGATGGCCTTGATGACCTTGCCCTCGCGTCCGTGCAGAATCACGTCGCCGTTCATCTTGTCATTGTCCAAAAGGTAGAAATGCTCGTCCTCGCTGGCGGTGATATTCAGAATGTCCGTCTCGGTAAGCCGTTCAAAATGCTCATAATAAGCAACTAACAGATTGAAACGGGTTTCAAAGAGAGCGACTTCTTCATCAGGCCCCATCACTTTCAGCTCGTCGCCGCGGGCGGTGAGTTTCAGCTTGGGGTAGATGTTGCGAAGGAGGTCAAGATTTTTATTGTTTTTGCCGTAAACACCGACGGCAATAACGGGTTCAAGGGTGATGACTTTTTCCATTCTTTAATTCATAAGTGCTTCAATATCTTCAACTTCCACAGGCATATCCGGCATCAGGTTGATGGGGTTGTCAGCCACCACCACGTCGGTTTCGATACGCACGCCGATGCCTTCTTCGGCCACATAGATGCCCGGCTCGCAGCTGAGCACCATACCGGGCTGGAAGGTCCAGTCGCGCTGGCCCACATCATGCACGTCCAGCCCGATGAAGTGGGAGGTGTTGTGCATATAATATTTCTTGAACAGCGGCTTTTCGGGATTTTGTGCCTTGATGTCGGCCTCTTTGAGCAGGCCGAGCTTCACCAGCTCCTCCTCCATACGGCGGAAGACGAAGTCGTTGATTTTATGGATGTTCATCCCAGGTTTGAAGAGCGGGATGGTCTCTTTGAAGATGGCGAGGACGCTGCTGTAGATCTCCTTCTGGCGGGGCGTATAGCGGCCGTTGACGGGGATGGTGCGGGTGGCGTCGCCGGCGTAGTTGGCGTACTCGGCACCGAAGTCCATCAGCAGGAGGTCGCCGTCCTTCATCACCTTGTCATTCTTGATATAATGCAGGATGCAGGTGTCAGGGCCGGCGGCCACGATGGGGGCGAACGAATGGCCGGTGGCACCGTTACGGAGCATCTCGTAGGCCAATTCCGCCTCAATCTCGTATTCGTACTTGCCGGGTTTCACCGCCTTGATGGCCCGCCCGAAAGCTTTGGTGGTGATGTCGCACGCGCGGCGTAGGGCCGCTAATTCCTCCGGTGCTTTCAACGCCCGCATCGGGTATAGGATGGGGGCGAGCCGGCGGTAGGTGTGGAGCGGGTACTCCTCCATCAGCTGCTTGGCGAAACGGTGCTCGCGGGTGATGGTTTCCCAACGCAGCCGCGGATTTTCGGGCAGGTGCAGATACACATTCTGTGCATAGCACATCAGGTTTTGTAAGGTATCCTGAAAATCATCGGTGAACATCACCGTTTTGATGCCGGAAAGTTGCGAAGCCTGTTCCTTGCTAAGACGGTGCCCGAACCAGACCACCATTTCGGGGCTGGGATTCTTGATGAAGAGGATTTCGCGGTACTCGGGTACGGGGTGCCACGGAGCGAGGGTGAGGTAGGTCTCCTCCTGGTCGATGCCGGAGAGGTAGAGCATTTCGGAGTTCTGCCGGAACGGCATCGTGGTGTCGCCACAGCGCGGAAACTCGCTGTTGGAGGTCAGGATGACCAGTGAATTTTCTTCAATTTCACCGACAACTTTCTTGCGGTTTTCAATATAAAATTGGGGGTTAAGTGGCTGATAACGCATATTTGGTTACAAGTTTATAAAGTTTCAAGTTTATCAAGTTTCAAGTTTATCAAGTATTGATACAATAATGATTTTATAGAGACAGATATATTTCCTTCAGCACTTTTTCTTCGTTTTCCCAGCAGAGTTCGGCGGCGGCTTTTTTGCAATTTTCTTTCCAGCGCTGGAGGGCTGCTTTGTCTTGGGTCATCATTTGCAGTTTTTGAGAAAGGTTTTCCGGAGAAAGGTCGTGAACAACCACGCCGACATCGTAATGTTCGATAATTCGCTTACGTTCAATAAGATCCGTAGAGAGCTGGGGGGTGCCGGCTTTGATGTACTCAAAAACCTTGTTCGGCAGGCTGAAATGGTGGTTGGGGCTGACATCCTTGTCAAGGGCGACACCGATGTCGGCGAGGGAGGTGTAGTTGAACAGCATCTGTGCTGAAACGGGGGGCACGAACATCACTTTGTCTTCGATATGCAGTTCCTTGACCCGTTCCTTGGCTGGCGGAACCTCATCACCGCTGCCCACAATCAACAGTAACAGATTGTCGGTGAAGCGCATGGCTTCGACCGTATCCTTCACCCCGCGGTCACGGTGCAGTCCCGTCCCCTGTATGATGGCGATGGGGCGGTCTTCCGGTAGTCCGAGCGAGGAGCGGGTTTCCGTAATCGGGAAGGTGGCGGCGCGTGGGATGTTGCGCACCACCCGCACCTCCTTGCCGTACTCCTTCTTGTACTGGTCGGCGATGGACTGGCTTACCGTTGTGATATTCTGCAACTTAGGGAAACAGAAAAGTTCGATGGCATGCCAGCATTTCTGAACACGCGGACGACAAATCACCTCCAAAATGCCACAAAAATATTCGTGGCTGTCGTAAACGAGCTTTTTCCTCCTGATTTTAGAAGCCAAAAGATTAGGAAGGAGCGTGTCCAAATCATTGGCGGTCAGGATGTCGCAACGGACAAACAGCAGGTAGAAGAAAAGGCGCAGGTTGAATTCCGCATAAAAGAATGGGCCTTTGTTAAAAAGGAGGCGGAAGCGGCGGCACTGGTAGGGACGGTCATCAACGGGCTTGGAGTGTTTCAACCGCCGGCCCACCAAGCAAACCTCAAAGCCGCAATCCAGCAGGGTATGGCACACCTTGTCCAACCTTTGGTCGGCGAAGATGTCGTTGGTTACAGATAATACAACGCGTTTACGTTTCATAGGAATTGCTGAAAACAAGTCGGCAAAAATACGACATTTGTCAATTACTGCCGATATTGTTGCGAATTTCGGATAGTCTGAAATGTCGCAGAATCACGTAATCCACTGGAAAACAGCAAGAAAAAAACGCGATTCCTGCAATGATTTTTTTTGTACTTTTGCCGCTTGGAGAGTTGCCAGAGTGGTCGATCGGGGCAGACTCGAAATCTGTTGAACCCTTCGGGGTTCCGGGGGTTCGAATCCCTCACTCTCCGCAAGCGAAAAAGCAACGCCGAATGGCGTTGTTTTTTTGTGTGCAGACGCTCTCCGGCCGCTTGCGGACGAGAGAACGGAGGCGCACAAAAAAGCGCCATTGCGGAGCAAGGGCCTTTTCGCTTGCAAGGATGCCCGCGGCAGCGAAAGGGATATTCAATCCCTCACAGACGATAGGCAACGGATAAAAAAGCGCCATTGTGGAGCAATGCTTTTCGCTTGCAAGGACGCCCGCGGCAGCGAAAGGGATATGCAATCCCTAAACCATTTATGAAATATGAATAACAAGGCAGACTATGGTAATCCTGTTCAATAAACCTTACGGCGTGCTAAGCCAATTCACGCCTGAGGGCGGTCATCGCGCCCTCAACGAGTTCGGCTTTCCTCCCGGAGTCTATGCTGCGGGACGGCTGGACCACGATAGCGAGGGGGCCCTGTTGCTGACCGACGACGGACGGCTGATCAAGCGGCTACTGGACCCGAAGAATGCCCATCCGCGCACCTACCTCGCCCAAGTTGATGGTGATATTACCGACGAGGCCTTGCGAAAGCTGGCCGTGGGGGTCGTCATCAAAGGATACCGCACCCGTCCATGCAAGGCAGAGCGGGTATCACCTCCGGGAAACCTCTGGGAGCGTGTACCGCCCATCCGTTACCGTGCCAACATCCCTACCAGCTGGATCCGCCTCACCCTCACCGAAGGCAAAAACCGTCAGGTGCGGCATATCACCGCAGCAGTCGGCTTCCCGACCTTGCGGCTCATCCGTGTCCAAATCGGAGATCTTGATTTGGGCTCACTCCAGCCCGGAGAGTGGCGGATTGTCAAATAGGAGATTTCTACCAGCACCCGCCCTCAATTACCTGATTGATGAAGTCGTTGACGGGCTTGGCTTCGCGGAAGACGGAAACGACGTAGTCCAGCAGTTGGTCCTCCGGCCCAAGGACGATAGTGTCGGGCAGCGGGGCAGCGATGGTGAACGTCTTAAGTTTCAGATAATCGGCGTGACGGGCGTCCTGCGGATAGCCGTTCGGCACCTTCTTCAGACGGGCGTTATCGTTCCAGTGGTAGTGTTTCTCCGCTTCCGTGGCGGCGGCGGCGAAAGTGTCCGGCTCGTTGTAAATCCGGTCGCGGATGGCGATGGCCAGCGAGGGCGTGGGGTTGTAAAGTCCCGCCGCCAGCATGTTCCCGAAGGA
Source organism: uncultured Bacteroidales bacterium (assembly GCA_947169105.1). Taxonomy (GTDB): domain Bacteria; phylum Bacteroidota; class Bacteroidia; order Bacteroidales; family WCHB1-69; genus UBA1756. The sequence continues at coordinate 19,748 of CAMVOL010000042.1, forward strand.
GTAATCCTCCGACTCCGACGGCTCCAGATGGAAGTAATAGCCCGCATACCCCGACTTCTTCCCGTGAGGGCACACGTACGCGCCGATATGCGTCTTATAGGGAATCTTGAACTTTGAGAACCGCATGTCCTTGTAAATCCGGTAGGTGCAGTCGGCGACGGTCAGATCTCTTACCGAAGGGTCGAACTTGCCCGTCTCCGCAATCAGCTTTTCTGCAAACTGGTTGAAATGCGCCTGCGCCCGCTTGTACTCCTCCTTATGCGCCTGAAACCACTCGCGGTTGTTGTTGCGCATCAGCTGGTTCAAAAAATCCAAAATCTGTTTCATAGTTGCCTGGAAATTATGTTGCAAAACAATGTGGCAAAAGTTTTCGTTTTGTTAGCAGTCTAACAGCGCACGGACACGGTCAATACTCAGGCCGGTAGCTTCGGACACATCATCAACCGATATACCTTTCGCAAGAAAATTTCTGGCGGTCTGGAGGAGTGCTTCTTCTCTGCCTTCTTCTCTGCCTTCTTCTCTGCCTTCTTCTCTGCCTTCTTC
>CAMVOL010000043.1 GCA_947169105.1 uncultured Bacteroidales bacterium
AAGACGGAAAAATCCACAAGAGGGACGGACACAAGGTTTATCCCGTCTTCTCGTTGTGGGACACCTACCGCGCCCTGCACCCGCTGCTCAACCTCATCGACCGCAAGCGAACCAATGACTTTCTCTACACCTTCCTGCTGCACTACCATCAGGGCGGACAACTGCCGATGTGGGAACTGTCAGCTTTTGAAACATGGTGCATGATCGGCTACCACTCTGTTCCGGTGATTTTGGATGCCGCCCGTAAAGGCATCGGCGATTTCGACAAAAAAGAAATGCTGGAGGCGATGGTGGCTTCTGCCGAACTTCCGAAACTGGGCCGGCCCGAATTTGAGAAATACCAGTACATCCCTGCCGACAAGGAACATGAGTCGGTTTCCAAAACGCTCGAATACTGCTTCGATGATTGGTGTATCGCACAATATGCTAATGATATAGGTGACAAAGAAATCTATAATCGTTTCCTTCGCCGCTCCCAATTTTACAAGAACCTTATGGATGCCGACGGGTTCATGCACCCGCGCAGCAACGGCGGCTTCATTATGCCGTTCGCTCCGGGCGAGGTCAATAACCACTTTACGGAGGCCAATTCGTGGCAGTATTCCACCTACGTGCCGCACGACTTCACCACCTACGTCAAAATGGCCGGCGGTGCACAGCACGTGGGCGTGATGCTTGACTCCCTTTTCTTTGGCAATACCAAAATGACGGGACGCCAACAGGCTGATTTGACAGGTGTTATGGGACAATATGCCCACGGCAACGAGCCAGGGCATCATGCACCCTATATGTATAATTACGTGGGGCAGCCGTGGAAAACCCAGCAGGTGGTCCGCCGAATCCTTGCGGAACAGTACGCCGATGCACCCGACGGGTTGTGCGGCAACGAGGACTGCGGACAGATGTCGGCGTGGTACGTCCTCAGCGCATTAGGCTTCTATGCCGTCGCACCCGGCACTAACCGTTACGACATCGGCTCCCCCCTCTTCGACAAGGTGAAACTGCACTTGGAAAACGGCAAGACGTTTACAATTATTTGTAAAAATCAAGGTTTGAAAAACGTTTATATACAGTCTGTTAAACGCAACGGACAGCCGTTCTCAAGCACCCAAATCACCTACCAGATGATAGCCGACGGTGACACGTTCGAGTTTGAGATGGGGCCGAAGCCGAACCGTAGTGTCTTTTCGCAAACCTCTGTGAGTGAAGTGGAACCGACGTTGGTCGTCGCACCCGTATTCGAGCCCAACGATGCGGTTTTCTCCGATAAAATGACGGTGCAACTCCGCCAGCTACGGCCCGACAACGGCACCAATATCTGTTACACCACTTCAGCCGACGGGTTCAAAAAAGTGAATGTGTACAAGAAACCCCTCGTTCTCAAAGAAAGCACGACGGTGCGGGCATGGACAGAAAGAGGATCAGAAAAAAGCGCCGAAGTGGAGGCCTCTTTCCATAAATTCCTGCAAGACAAGACGATACAACTCATCAGCCGCTATAGTTCGCAATATTCAGCAGGTGGTGATGAGGGTTTGATTGACGGTCTGCGTGGAAGTGTTAATTGGCGTTTGGGCGGCTGGCAGGGCTATCAGGGACAGGACTTTGAGGCTATCATCGACCTGAAGTCGGTGAAGGACATCCACTCGGTGAGTGTCGGTTTTCTGGAGGACATCCGTTCTTGGATTTACTTTCCGAAGAACCTCATGGTGGAGGTCTCTGAAAATGGTGAAAAATACGTCCGCTTTGGGACGTTCACCAATCCTCATCCCGATAATGACTATACGGTGAAGACGGAAGATTTTACGGTAAAAGGTTTGGCCAAAGCCCGTTACGTGAGGGTTCGGGCGGAAAACTACGGAGTGTTGCCTGCCTGGCATTTGGGTGCGGGCGGCGAGGCCCACATCTTCACCGATGAAATCATCGTGGAGTAGCAGAAACAGGATTTCTTACTTTACAATCACCTTTTCTGTCATTCGCTTGCCGTCGCAAAGTGTGATGTTCAAAATGTAACTTCCTTTTGCAAGGTTCGTTACGGAAATAGAGCTGCTGCGGTTGAGGTCGATATCGGTGACTTTCCGGCCCGTCAGGTCGTAGAGTGCGGCGTTCTGGATCAAGACGGGGTCGAAGGAGGTTTCCACGTTCAGAACTTCGCTGGCGGGGTTGGGGTAAACCGACACTTTCATTGTTTCAAACTCCGCTGCGGAAAGCGTGTCGCCCGGCCGCAAATACTTGAAAGTAAGGCTGTCGCCCCAAACTTTGATGTCATATATCTTAATGCCGCTGATGTACCCGTCCGACAAGAACGGCCTCGGATTGGTGGCGTAGGAAAATTCGGTGCGGCCGTAGTTGTTGCTGAAGTGTGCACGGTTCACCAGGCCGTTCTCTGTCAGTGTGCCATTGGGCCGATAGACATAGATTTCGTCCAACACGTCCCGGCCGTTCCAGCCGGCATTGCCGTTAAATTCGGAGTTGATGCGATAGATCAGCAGCCCCGTTCCAGGCAGGGAACCTTCAAGATAGTCCGTTTTTTTGCGGTACTCCAGCACGAAAATTTCAGAAACCGATTCGGCGAAGATACGGTAGCCAATCTGTTCCGGTGTTTCGGAACTGACGGGAAAAAGGGTGTAACTTCCTGATTCAGTGATTACCGGTATGTCATCAATCCATTGACCGTATTTGTATTTCATATAAACGCCCGAATGTTGCGGGATGGAGCCGTTTTGTGCCATCAGATCCCACGGGCCCACCGGCGCGAAACCGACCGTGTCGTCATAATGGTACAGGTCGGGGGCGCCCAATGTGTGGAACATCTCATGACACAGCACCGACACGGAGAAGTACGAGGGGTTGTCCGAAAGCTGGATATTGAAGTTCCACACCCGTTTCTCGTTGATGAAAACCTCATCGGTGTAGAGCGACCACATGTGCGGCCAGAGCAGGTCGGCCCAATCCTCCACACCGCCTTTTATGACGAAACAGAGATTGTCCACCACCTCATCATTGTTATAGTCAAGATTCAGATCTTCAGGTATATAGCTTCTCGCATAGTTGATGGCATTTGTCACCAAGGCCATCTCCCGTTCGGTGCGTGGATAGACTTCGTTTTCGGGGTCGTCCTCCCCGTAGCCGTCAGGATTGTCTTCCGACCATTTGCAGTAGTAGCTGCGCGGGTGGCTGTCCTGATAAGAGAGGATGACGGTGTCGGACGGCGTCGGAATCAGGTGTGAAATAATGTCCATCTGATTGTAAGATACAGTTTTATAGTAATTGTATAGGGAGATATTGTCCGACGCGTTGAACATATTCTGGATTTCGACTGGGCTTTGGGTAAAGTCTTCGTCATCGGCAAAACGGATGAAAATCACGAGGTTGTTGAGGGTGTTGTCGGTACTTTCATCACGGTGACGGATGGCGGGGTGTTCAACCGGGACGGCCATGCGTTCCCGACGGGCCTGCCACTCGGCGGCAGAAATCCGCACACCCGGTGCGAGGCCGACACTGCGTGGAGAAACCGTTCCTGCTACGTAGCGGCTCGGAACGATCTTCCCGTCAACCTTTTCAGCATACATGTAATAGCCTGTATGAACGTCTTTTACGATAGTAAAGCCATCGGCATCGTGCAGATAATGGTAATATTCGTCCCCTGTAATCAGGCATTGTAGCGTGTCGCCGTTGGGTTGGCGGAGCGTGTAGGGGACATTGGACAAATAAGCGGCCTGCAAGGTGCCAAAAAGCAGCAGCAGGAAAGCAAGGGAAAGTAATTTTTTCATCAGATCGGAATTAAGGTCGCAAAAGTACAACATTTTGGAAAATGTAAAACAAAAAAGGCATCTTTTGAGGATGCCTTTTTTAGTTGTTGCAGATTACCATCGTTCCGCCGAGTGGAAACCGGATGGCACTCAATGACTTTGAATAGTTTAAAAGATTTTCGATAATGTGCCGACGGGGCATAAATCGGATGGGGGTCTTTTTTCCCCGTAAAAGGGTAGAACGCTGTTCCATAGGCAAATTGTTTGGTTCACAAAATACCTATATGTAACGATGTTATTGCCCGAATATTATTGTGGTTATAAAAAAATATGGAAACGCGCCGTAAGCACGTCTCCACATTGTATGGGAAATGTCTGTTTCTAACAGACCACCACGTTTTTCTCCTTTATGATTTTGCGGAGGTTGATAAGCGCATAACGCATACGGCCGAGGGCGGTATTGATGCTGACCCCTGTGATTTCGGCGATATCCTTGAAACTGATGTCGTTATAGATGCGCATCTCTAAAACCTCGCGTTGTTCGTCAGGAAGCATGGTGATGAGCACCCGCAACTCCTCATAAATCTGTTCGGTGATCATCTTCTGCTCGACCGACGGGTCGGTGCCGTAAATCACATCAAAAATGTCGAAATCGCCGTTGCCTTCGAAAGTGGGCATCCGCTGCATCTTCCGGAAGTAGTCAATTTTCAAGTTGTTGGCGATACGCATCACCCATTGCACAAACTTGCCTTCCTCCTTGTAGTTGCCGGAACGCAGGGTGTTGATGACTTTGATAAAAGTATCTTGGAAAATGTCTTCGGCCAATTCACGGTTTTTCACCGAAATCATAATGTACGAAAACACTCTTTTTTCGTGACGTGTAATTAAAGTCTTTAAAGCAGATTCATCACCAGCCACATATTGAGCAATTAGCTCGTTGTCTGTTAACGCTATCTTTTTCATAAGGCTCTCCTTTCTATTGGTCAATAAATCAAAAAGATAGATGTTTACTCGATAGCGTTCCTCCTATAATTTATTAATGGGGTGATTGAAATGTTAATAACGCGGCAAAAATAGTACTTTTTTTAATAGAAAACCCCTTTGATGAAATTTTTTTCAAAATTTTTCACCAAAGGGGAATTTTGTTATTGTAAAATACTGATAATAAAAAAATTACAGACTATTTAATTTTGCGGAACATTTTTCTCCAGCGGATTTTCCCGTCGCCCCAGTTCTTGAATTTGTCAAGGGAAAGCCACACCACGACGGGTTTGCCGACAATATGGTCCTCCGGCACGAATCCCCAGTAACGGGAGTCCGCCGAGTTGTGCCGGTTGTCACCCATCATAAAGTAGTAGTCCATCTGGAAAGTGTATTCCGTGGCTTCCTTCCCGTTGATGAGGATTTTTCCGTCCTTCTGCTCCAAAGTGTTCAATTCGTAATTGCGGATAATCTTGTCGTACAATACGATAGTGGAGTCGTTGAGGACGACGGTGACACCCTTTTGCGGGATGACTATCGGTCCGAAATTGTCCTTGTTCCATTTGTAACGCGGGTCGTGCGGGAAGATGGTGGCATTGTATTCATTTCCTTCAAACTGTGGGACAACTTCTTTCCCAATAGCTTTCAACTCATTGATTTGCTTTTTGTTAAGGCAATAATTGTAACCTTCGTAGTCGCGGTAGATGTCCTCCTCATTGATATTCATTTTTTTCATCTTTGATTTGGGGATTCCTTCCTTGACCACATAGCGGAACTGCATGTTTTCTGGATTTTGTGCCGCCTTACCATTTATATATAGCTGCCCGTTGATGATTTGCAGTTCATCGCCCGGCAGTCCGACGCAACGTTTTACGTAGTTTTCGCGCTTGTCCACAGGACGCGCCTTTACGGTATATTCCTGCTTGACGGCCTCGCGTCCCATTCCAGGATGGTAAGTACCTGTGCCATACTTACTTTGGATGTATGCTACCATTTCAGCGGGATAGCGGCCGGCCACCATGTACTTCTCCTCGATGGTGGCATTGGGATTGAGCATTGCCTCGAACTCACGGACGATGGCGTAGTAGCTTTCGCTTTGCCGTTCAATCGCCACAGTGTCGCCGTCGGGGTAGTTGAAGACGATGGGGTCGTTGTTTTTTACGGGGCTCAACGCCGGAAAACGCAGGTAAGGCAGCTGAAACCAGTCCACGTATGACGGAACTTTCTCGGTGCCGAGAAGGGTGTGGTGCATGAATGGGATGGCCAATGTGGTTTCGGGAATGCGTGCTCCGAATCGTACCTTGCTGACTGCCAGATAGTCACCGACCATCAGGGTGCTTTCCATAGAGGATGTCGGGATGGCGTACAGCTCTACAAGGAAGGTGCGGAACAGGAAAGCGGCGCAAACGGCGAAAATGATGGCGTCGCCCCACTCACGCAGGGAACTCTTCTTGAATTTTGGCAGATCTTCTAACCGCACATACTTTTCCCGTTTCGAAAAACCGAGGTAGGGGAGATAGACACAGTTGAAAAACGTACCGAACACCAACGGGATGTAGCTCGTCTTCCCGAACAAGCGGATGGTCTTCCAGATCATCATGTATCCCATAAACACGTTGCTGACAGGCAGGACGATGAGGATCATCCACCATTTGGGGCGCGACAGCACTCTGAGCCACACGATGTCACGGTAAACGGGGACCAGCGATTTCCAACCTTTTTCGCCGGCTTTCTCGAAAACGCCCCAAAGTCCCACATTGAATCCGATGTAGGAGATCACCAATAATACATAAAATGCGGTAACGGAAATGGTCATAGCAAGTGTCTTTATCTGGCGACTTTGCCTGCTTTTTCAGCTTTTTGGTAAAGTTCGTCGATGGTTTTGTTGATATATTCTGTTTTTTTCTTTTGAATCAGCATCGTGCGCACACTCTCGAAGTAGTCGCGGGAGTCCGCACCCGTCTGCTCGGACTTATAGTCAAGAATTACAATGAGATAGCAGGATTTTCCGCTGCTCTTTTCAATGTATTGGGGTTGGCTGAACGTTCCGTTTGGCACCTTCAGGTCAATGTCCACCTCCAACTGGATGTCGTCCCAGAAGAGCCATGTGTCGTCATCAATGAAGTACTCAATACTGTCGGCGCAAAGCTCTGCTAATCTGTCCTTTTCGAGCATCCGCCGATCCTCGTCGAACAAAATCTCCCTCACTTTTTCCTTGATGGGGGAATTGTCGGACACTTTCACATAGTTGAGGCGGACGATTTCCTTCTCGTTCACATAGTTGGTGCGGGCTTGTGACACAACGGCACGGACTTCCTCATCGCTTACGTAGAACAAGTTGGTGTCGGACGTGAGTTTTTCCAAGTATTTGCTTCGGATCAGTGAGTTGCGGTACTCCGCCATCTCCTTCTGGAAACTCTTTTCCCGCATCGTGAGCTTCTTTTCCGCTTCGCAAAGGATGATTTGTTCGGAAATCCAGCTGTCGATGATGCGGCTGGCGAAGGCCAGACTATCATCAGTCGGCAGTCCAGAAGGAAGGAGTGCCCGTACTTCGGATGCGTAGAGCTTGTGGTTATAGACCTGAGCCACAATCCGATCCTTGTTCTGCTGGCAGGAGGCGAAGAGGGCACTGGCAAATAAGGCGAACCATAACAGCTTTCTCACGGCTATTTCTTTAAGATTGCATCGAAAGCTTTCTGATTGACAATGGGATTGTACTTCTTTTTTAATTCGTTAATCCACTGTTTGTCAAGATATTCCTGAAAATCGGTGATGACAATAGCCCTGATTTCCTCTAACTTGCTCGGCTCAGCCGTAACGGGGTCGATGTACTTTTCCTTGTTCGCTTCATAGAATTTTTCAAGTCCGACACTGTCAGTGGTGGCTTCCGACCAGACTTTCTTGGTGTTGACCTCATAGAGTACCATTCCGTCATGGAATTCCTGTACCAATGCTTGGAATTCAGGATATTTCTCCTCCAGCCTGCCTTGTTCGTACCGAATCATTTTTTCTTGGACAAAGTTGTCGAATCGTTCGTCAAGGAAGCTGGCAAACTCGTTGGGCTGGAGCCGCACACCTTTGAAACGGTCGAAGTATTTGGCGAAATCTTCAGCAGTGATTTTTTGGTCGGCGTAGGTACACATCGGTTTCATCTTCTCAATATCACTGATTTTCTGTAATTTGAGATCTTTCGACTGGAAAAATTCCGGCGGCATATTTTTTAGGAAGAGCTTCATCGCTTTGGCGCGGCCGGATTCGTTGTAGTTGTACTCTTTTTTCAGACGGGCAACAAAGGAATCCTTGCTTTTGTGGGAGCGCTCGTCACGCGAGATACGGTTTCGGAGGGCGTAGAGGGCATCATCGTCCAGAACAACGGGCTTTGCCTCAATGAGTTTCACAATGTGCCAGCCGTTTTGCGAAGCGATGGGTTGGGAAATCTGTTCGGGTTTCAGTGAAAGGACAGCCTTTACAAAGTCGCCTTGACGGCGGTTCGGAGCAAAAGGCTCCTGTAGTCCGTCGTTGTCCACGCTCTTGTCTTCAGAGTATTTCTTTACAACCTCTTCAAACGGAGTTCCCGAAGAGAAGGCACTCTGAATGTCTTGCAGCTTTTTGGCGGTTCCGGCGGATTGCTGCCCTAACCGTGCGAGAGTGTCTGCTACGAAAATCTGTGCGATGGTGATCTCCTGTACGGCATCAATGCGGTCGGTTACATAGATGAGATGGTAGCCGAAACGGGTGCGCACCGGCATGGAGATTTCCCCAACTTTGGTATTATAGGCGACGGTTTCAAAGGGGTAGATGAGGTCAAAAACGGTGAAGTAGCCGAGGTCTCCCTTGTTGCCATAGTGCAGCCGGCCGTTTTGGGGGTTCACCATATCGCGAGCCGACGGATCATCGGAGTGGCTGACGGCGGCTTCGGCGAAGGTGAGCTTGCCAGCCAGAATGTCGTTGCGGAGGGAGATGGCCTTGTTATAAGCGGCTGCGGTATCCTTGCCGACAGCTTTTTCGGGGCAGTTAATAAGGATATGGCTTGCACGGACGTTCACTTTGGCACGATTCGTGGCCTCATTGATAAGGGCTTCTGTAACTTCTTTATCTACAAGATATTGCTGTGATGACTGCTTCTTATAGGACTGGAGTTCCATTTTGAACTGTCGCGAAGTGTCCATCTGCATAGCTTCCCCTTCCATCACTTTCATTTTGAAATTGATGAAGAGGTCGAGGTAGTCGCGGAGATCCGCCTCCGTAGCGGTGTTCAGGTTGTTATTTTTGCTATAGGCGCTCAGAAACTCTTCGGTAGTGATGTTCTTATCTCCGATTTTGACGAGTATGTCGCTTTTGTTCTGTGCGTTAAGATTTCCAATGAACAGCCCTGCCAAGAAAAGGAGGGCGAAGGTGAGTCTTTTCATGAAGGATATTTCTTTTTTTGTCAATTTGATGTAACGGGATTTTCAACCGTATATTGTATGGGGAGCAGGATTAAAGGACAAGAATGGTACCCGTGAACATTATTGGGTTCTTTTCGGTTCGGGGCGTTGCGAGGGCTTTCCATGAGAAGACATTGTTGGCGGCAATTTTACCCTTGTGTTTCCCGTCCCAACGGAAGTGGGGGTCGGTGGAATGGAAGACCAGCATTCCCCAGCGGTCATAGATGAAAATTTCGAAATCTGCCACGATGTCGGGGTTGGAAAGGAAGAAAACATCGTTCATGCCGTCGTCAAGCGTCGGGGTGATGCAGTTCGGAAAATACAAATAGAAAGGACATTTCGGCAGTTCGACGGCGGCGATCTCCTCGCATGGGCCATCGTAGGCTCTGACGGAGTAGATACCGGAGCGTTCCGCTTCAATGTCAGTGGTGTTTTCGCCGGTACTCCATGTAACATTAGGCGCATTGGTGATGGCAGAAAGATGGACACCTCCTTCTTCACAGAAGTTCCCGTCAACGATAATATCTACGGTGATCCTATCCTGAAGCCGGATCTGCATCTCGTCGCTGGCAGTGCATCCGAACTGGTTGGTGACGGTTACGGCATAGATGCCGTCCTGCATAACACTGATGGAGGAGGTTGTGGCGCCGGTGTTCCAAAGATAGCTCAGACCGTTGCCGGTACCAGCGGAAATCGACACAGGGAACTCCTCTTCGCCACAAAGGACGCGATCCCTGCCCACGTTGACGGTAGGGACTTCAGCATAGGTAAGATGCAATTCCACAATACTATCGCAGCCGCCCGCAGTGACGGTGCTGTCAAAATAGATGCCCGGTTCGGAGAAAATACGTCCGTTCATATTATAACTATCCCCCGGACAGACGCTTGCATAAACTGGCACGGGGTCGGGCGGTACAATACTGAGATGGAGTTCGATGATGGAATCGCAGCCGCCACTGGTGGTGATGGTGTCAAGATAGATGCCTGGTTCAGAGAGAATTTCGCCATCAAAATTGTACGAACCACCGTCGCAGATGTCCACATAGACGGGGATGGGATCAGTAGGGACGAAACTCAGATGAAGCTCGATGACGGAATCGCAGTCTCCGCTACTTTCGAGGGTGTCCCTATAGATGCCGGTTTCTGTAAGTATCTGTCCGTGAAAGTCGTAGGAACCGCCACCACAGATGACCACGTTCTCTACGATGGGTTCGGCCGGAGGAATGGACACCCGTCCTCGCAGCGTGTCGGTGGTCGAACCAAAACAGTTGCTGCTGCCCGTGCGCTCCACGATGGCCGTCACAGAGTAAGAGCCTGGGGTTTCGTAGGCATGTGATACAGGGTTGCCTGTCCCCGTGCTACCGTCTCCGAAGAGCCATGTGATGTTGTCGTACCCATAGTTCAGTTCCACCTCAAAGTCGATATCAAGGTTGGGACAGTAGGTATAGTCTTCGGGAAGGTCGGCGGTACTCACGTGGTTGATGTACATGGCACTGCTGAGGTCGATGGCACTGGAGCCGACATTGTAGGCGTAGGAGGTTACATTGCCGAGGCCATATACATGTGCCACGAGTCCGCTGTCACATTCGAGGGTGTGGGTGGCATGGCTGATGTTAAGTCGTGCGTAGGAGTAGTTGGCGTTGCCTGCGAGCGCTGTAAAATCTCCGCTGATGCTGGAGCCGTCCAACGTCACCGAACTGACATTGGAGGTGGGGGTCACAATATTGACATATTGCCGGAGGGAGCTGGTGTTACTATTGTAGTATGTGCCAAATATGATCTTCTTGATATTCTGTTCGATAGGAGTGATATAGACCATGGAAGGGTCTCCATTTCCGCCGCCGCAATTCTGACCAGTGAGATAAAGGTAACAGGCGGCAGGGCCGGAAGTTTCAATATAACTGGAAAGTTCGGTGCTGCTGAGCTCGAAACTGTAGGTGCCGCCTGCCGCGAGGGTGGACACCACAGTGCCGTTTTTGGAGACGGTGGTGTTGTTATTCAGGGCGATGATACGGACTACATCCTTGGTGCGGGTGAGTGATCCGGTGACGGCGAAATGATTGCCCCAGTAAATGGTGGGAATCATAGGTTCGTAAACATGGTCGCAGTATTGGCAGCTTGAGGGGGCTTGAGCACACCGGCCACCAGCAAAGACGGCAATCCGCTTGCAGTCGTGAGCTTGGATAACCGTGCCGGCAAGACTGGCGGAAGCCGAGTTAGTATTGAACAGGTAGCCCTGTCCGGTGTTCAGGGTGATGGTATGCAAGGTGTTGGCGCCCCATCCGCCGGAGGTGGCCGCCGAAGGCGTAATGTCAATAACGGTATTGTCTTCAGTGGCAATGATATAAACGATGCTCCCATACATTCCCGGAGGGATGGTTTCAATCATATAATTGTCGGCCAGCGTTTCAGTCGGTAACAGATGTGCCCCGTCGAAAGATGCATTCTTATAGTTCATTGTGTAGGCCGATATGACATCGGTGGCCACGAGATGGCAGCAACGGTTGGAAACGGAATTGAAAGTTGTGTTATAGGCCTCTGCGATGGGGATGTTCACATCCACACGTCCGCCCGCAGGGATGGAGGCGGTGGTGCTCCATCCGGTGTTGGGGTTGCTCACGGTGACACTGCACGCCCGCTCCGCCGAAAGAATCAGACAGGTCTGTGTCGGATTCTCCCCGTCAGTAATGCCATTTATCATGAAGGCAAACCAGAAATCGGTTCCTTGTGTGGAGGCAATTTGTGCATGGGAAAAAGAGATAGCCGAAACAGTTATCAAGCTAAAAACCAATGTTCTGAAAACATGCACAAATTTCATCATGGCGGCCAATATTTTGCTATGAAAGATTATCGGATGACGGTGATGGTGCCGTGGTAGTCAATTACTTTCACAGTGGATTCGTAATGGAAGGTGAAGTAATAGACGCCGTCAGAATTCTTCTCTCCACTGAATCCTTCTTCTTTGTTCTGGATTTGCGTGTCGCCTTTGCGGACGTAGGTTTTGTAGTTTTTCATTTCGAAAACTTTCTTTCCCCAACGGTCGTAGATGGAGAGCAGGTTGGGGATGGACGGATTCAGGTTGCGGATGGCAAAAACATCGTTTTTCCCGTCGCCATTAGGGGTGATGATGTTCGGGAATTCCAGTTCGGGTGGACATTCGGGAAGGTTGATGGATGCCGTGTCACCGCACGGTTCGTCGTAGGCTCTGACAATGTAGAGACCCGGTTGGAAAATCTCAATTTCCGTCGAATTTTCGCCCGTATTCCACAGTACGTTAGGTGCATTGGTGACGGCAGAGAGGATGGCGGCACCGTCCTTGCAGACATCGCCGTTCATTTCGATGGACACGGTGATATATTCGGGAATCAGGACCTGCATCTCATCCGTAGCGGTGCAGCCGTACCGGTTGGTGACAGTCACGGCGTAGGTGCCGGTTTGTCCGACACTCACAGACGGTGTGGTGGCTCCCGTGTTCCAACGGTAGGTCAGGCTGTCGCCGGCAACAGCAGTAACGGTGACGGGAAATGCCTCATTCCCGCAGAGTTCGAGATCCTCACCCACATTGACGGAAGGCACGGGGGCAATGGCGAGGTGAAGCTCCGAAATGGAGTCGCAGCCGCCGGAAGTGACCAGTGTATCAAGATACACACCCGGTTCCGAAATCGGGGTGCCGCCAAAATTGTAACTGTCCCCGGGACAGATGTTCACGGTGAAAGGCACGGGGTCGGTGGGTACGATGCTAAGGCGCAACTCGACGATGGAGTCGCAGCCGTTACCCGTGGTGAGTGTGTCGTAATAGGTGCCTGCTTCGGAAAGAGGCTGTCCGTTAAAATCGTAACTATTTCCTATACAGATACTTTCATTAATTGTCGAATAACTTGTCGGGATAAGGCTGAGGTGAAGTTCCGAAATGGAGTCGCAGCCGAAGGAGGAGATTAGGGTATCAAGATAGACGCCGGGTTCGGAAATCGGGCGTCCGTTGAAATCGTAGCTGTACCCTTCGCATACATTTGCGTTGAAAGGGACAGGTACAAGGGTGCTGGTGGTTACGGAGAAGCTGATGGAATCCTGGCATTGGTCGTCGCTCAGTCCGACGACGAGGGTGACAACGTAGGTGCCTTCCGCTGCATAGGTGTGGCTCGGGCTGTATTCGTCGGAGGTAGTGCCGTCGCCGAAGTTCCAGTGGGCCGTTTCACACGGTTCATGGTTCGCATTCGGGGTGATGCCGTCAAGGGAGACGGAACTGTTGTTTATGAATCTGAAGCCGAGGCCGCAGCTGTCGGGCATCGCCTCAAAGTCCGCCAGCGGGTAGCGGGCATCGAGGGAGGTGGTAAGGTCGAAGCCGCAGTTCGGGTTGTTGAGGAACGACACATGGCAGTAGAGGCTGTTATGCCCGCTGGTGTTCAACGTCACCGACTGTGTGGTGGCGATAGTGGTGCTGGGGTCATTGGCGTAGTACCAGTTGTAGTTGAATCCTGACGGTGCCGTGAAGGTGTTTATGGAGGTCTCGCCGCAAGATTCGGCGAAGATGGCTTTCTTTTGGCAGTTGAGAGTGAAGTAGGCATAGCCGTAGTGTCCGCTCTGCTCACAGTCGTAGGTGGTGAGTCGCACTCTCACAACCTGCCCGTGGTAGGCGGTCACGTCGAACCCCACGTTAGTCCAGTCTTTCCACAAGACTGCATCATCGCCGCCGCCGACTTGGTGCCAGCCGAGGTTGGCGTGAGAGATGAAGCTGGCATAGCCGCATTCGGGGTCGATCCGGTTGTTGTTCTGGTCAAGGATCTCAAAGTCGAAGCGCGGTTGTTCGGAGGAGGTGTGTCCTGGGTTTTCGAGGACGGCTGCGTACTTGAGCAGCAGGATGTCACCGATGGTGGTATCTACGGTGTAGTCGTAGGCGATGCTCTCGGCTTCGGCACCAGTCTGCCAGTTGCCAAGGCGTACAGAATACAATTCGCATGGCGGGATGGTGGGGAGTTGGTAGCCCGTTCTCGGGTCGTACTCCAGCACATGGTGGATGGTGTGGCGGCTGGCGGCTGATGTATAGCCGGTGTCAATCACCCCGACCGAAGCGTAGGGGTTGCTGAACGTGCCGTAGGTGCAGGTGATGTTGGGGGCATTCAAGTCGCTGAAGTCGATGCAGCTGATGCCGTCGGGTACGCAGAAGGAGATGAAGCCGGGACTCTCGTTTGTCACCACACCGTCTCCACCGCAGTCATAATAGATGTAGAAGTCGTAGGTGGCGTAGGTGGAGAGACCTGTCACCGTGTAGGAATTGCCGTTCACAATCACAGTGGTGCCTGTGCCCGGGGTAAAACCGGCAAGGCCATATTCGAGAATATAGGATGAGGAGGTTCCTGTCCAGGAGAGATCCACGCCGTTGACTCCCTGTACAGCCATAATATCGTTTGGCACAGAGCATTCGCAGCCCCCGTCGCAGCTGACGGCCAACTCAAAACCATCGGAAGAGGAAATAATACCGAGTAGGTCGGACGCGTGTGTCACAAATCTTACGGTCAGGGGGCCAGTGGAGGACACCACATTGATATTCCCGCGGCCGGCATCGCTGAATAGTTGTGAGCCGGAGGTTCCCGCCCCATCATATATGGTGATGACATCGTCGCTGGTCAGAAGACGGTCTTCAGTATTGTAGGTGCCTACTAGTCGTACGCGGCAACCTTGCGATACCGGATAAATGATGGTGTAGCCGTCCGCACCATAGGGGCAGTCACCCCCGCCGCCGGCATCGTAAAGATAGCCGGAACAGGAATAAAAGGTCGAGTTTCCCGATACGGGAACCAAGTGTGTATTCGTTTGCGCGAAAGCGGTTATCTGACAAAAAAGAAACAACAGGAAAAACAATCCTGTTTTTTGAAGGGCTGTACTGTTTTTCATAATATGTGTGCCGGATCCTTATAACATATTGTTATTTATACGATAATCTTCTCTTTTTGTTGCCTTTTATTTGAAAAAATAATGATTATGTGAAATAAGCTACTCCTATTTTTTTTGTTATCGGAGATAGCTTGACCTGAAACAAAAAAAGAGGATGACTTTCGCCATCCTCCTTTTCTTTCAATCTAATTACAGATTAGAAATTGTTGCCTTTGGTCTGTTTGGGCTGGACAGAGATTTCAGCTTTGTCACCAACTTTAACCTTGGCGCCTTCGTCGCTAGCCTCAACCTTGACGGCGGGTTCCTGCTTTTCAGCAACGGCGGGTTGCTCAGCAACGGGAGCTTCTTCCACGGCGGGAGCTTCCACGACTTCTTCAGCTACGGGTTCTTCAGCAACTTCAGTAGCTTCTTCATTGGTCTTGTTACCGCAAGCAACGAACATACCAGCGGCCAGTGCAACTAAAAATAATTTCTTCATGATTAATAAAATTTAAGTGGTTAATTTATGTGCTTTAAAAATTATTTAGCGTGAACATAGGTGAACTGGAAAGTCCAAGTACCTTCTTGCCATTTGGCATTGCCATTACCAACGGTGAAAGTGTGGGAGAGAACCATCTCATTTTCATCAAGGGTGATGATTTCGCACTCTTCCTTGGTGGCGCTGTAGATTTCAGTGTCGGGAGCACCGGCTTCAGCCTTGAAGATAGGAAGCTGGCAGGAAAGAACGGTTTCTTTGTCGTTGAATTCCCATTTGCCGACATACTGGTCGCCTTCGCCTTCGAAATCATATCTCACGCTACCGGCGTTGATGTACTCGCTGCCATCTTCTTTGAATTTCATGATGTCATCATTCTCATAACCACCAGCGTTTTCGAACATGGCATAGAGGTCAGTGACATTGTTTGTACCATAACCGGCAGGGCAGGAAGCCTTGGTCATAGTCCAACCTTTTTCGATGGTCAGTTTCTGGGTCATAGTTTTTTCCTTGTTGCAGGAAGTGAACACGAAAACAACGGCCAGAGCCATTGCAGCGATGCTTAATACTTTCTTCATAGTTGTAAAATTTTAATGGTTAATAGATAAATTTAATGGCGCAAAAATACTACATTTTTCAAATGTGGATAACTCCTTTTTGAAAATTATTTTTTTTTAACATTACCCTTATTTTTTTATCAAGGAGAGCGTGGTGTAAATTGGATAATGGTCTGATACAGAGAGCGAATCAATCACGGTATGGCCAAAGGAGTTGTAGCCGGAATCGTGTAAAATATAGTCAATGCGGTAGGGGGGCATGCCATTTCCGTGGTAGGTGTAGCCATGTCCGCGGCCACTTTCTCGGAAGGAATCCTTCAATTTCTTCGAAATTCGCTGATAAGCATACCCCGCTGGCGTGTCGTTGAAGTCACCGCAGACAATCACTGGGTAGCGGCAGCTGTCGATGTGTTCCCGCAAGATTTTCACCTGATGCTGCCGCTGCACTGCCGACTTTGTCAGTTTCCGGTACAGTTTCTTGATGTTTTTGTCCATTTTCGGGTCGTCGAAACGGTTGGCGGTAATCTGCTCGCTTACGGAATAGTCGGTGGCATCAAAGTGCATGGAGGTGAGATGCAGGTTATAGATGCGGAAGGTGTCGCTGCGGTACTTGATGTCAATGTACAGGGCGGCGTTGGTGCTGCTGTCGGTCACAATCGGGGCGGCGTCCAAAATGCGGTAACGGCTGAAAATGGCCAGCCCGTAATAGTACTGCCGCTTGTTGGTGCTTGTAAAATACTGGCAATAATGCTCCTTGCTGTCCTCCAAGTTGAGGATTTTCAGCAACGTATCGGTGGTGTGGAACTGAAGCTGTTCGCTTTTGTCCCAGAAATACTCCTGAAAGCAGAGTATGTCGGGCTGTATGCGTCCGATGAAATCCATGATCTCATCCTTTTCGGACATCCGCTTCCGCATATCATCGTCTTTGTATAGCCCGAAAAGGTTGGCATTGTAACTCATCACTTTTACACTATTGGGGCAGGTGTCGGGCACTTCATGGCTGTGCAGTTGGAAATGCCGGTCGATGTTGTTCACATTGAGCAGCACCAGCGAAAGCGATATGAGGCACCACGGGTAGTTGAAAGGCAGCCAGAGCACGACGAAAACGAGGTTCGCCCATAGTATGTATTTGAATCCGATGCCGCAGACGACAAGGGCGCCGCCCCACGACGGAGGGATGAACCCCGCACAAAAAGACAGCAGCAACGGAATCGCCGTGACGATATTTATGAATAGGAAAATCCAAAAGAATATCGAGTGTCGCTGCCGTTCAGTGGCAGGCGCAGGATTCCGTTTATGTCGTTTTTTTACCATATCTATATATTACGTAGAGACGTGGTGTACCGCGTCTCGGATGTAGTGTACCGTGTTTTAATGTCAATATCCGTCCCATTGGTTGAATTGGCGGCTCCGGTCATGTTTGCGCCAGAAGAGGATGAGGAGGATGCCGAAGAGCATGCCGCCGAGGTGGGCGAAGTGTGCCACACCCTCCTGCGTGCCGGTGACACCGTAAAAGAGTTCAAGCGCCCCGTACAGGACAACAAACCATTTGGCCTTGATGGGGATCAGGAAGTACAAGTATATCTGTGAGTTGGGGAAAAGCATTCCGAAGGCGAGCAACACACCGAACACTGCGCCGGACGCGCCGATAATGACGTGTGCGTTGAGGTAGTACTCCTTGTATTCTGTCAGAAACTCCGTACACTGGTTCAGCAGGTCGATATTGTTGGGCTGTAGTTGTATCTGATGGAAAGCTTCATTGAAGGCAAGAAACTGGGCATAAAAGTCGCCGGCGTAAGGATCGACATGGAAGCGGTGGTTTTGGGCGATGTTCATCAGGTTCTCGACGGAGGGTGCATCGAGGTACTGGTTGATGACCGCCATTTCCGGCACGAGCGTGGCGGCCAGCACGGCGTAATGCACGATAGCCGCACCAATTCCCGTGACAAAGTAGTAAATCAGGAAGCGCTTGCCCCCCCAGTAGTTTTCCACCGCAGCACCAAACATCCATAGCGCAAACATGTTGAAGAAGAGGTGCCCAAAGTCGCCGTGCATGAACATATAGGTGACAATCTGCCACGGGTGGAAGGCGCTGGCGGTGAAAAAGTGCAGTCCCAGCCAGCCGTCCATATCCAGTCCGAACTTCTGCCCCACAATCTTTGCGAGGAAGAATAAGATGTTAATTATCAGTAAGTTTTTTACAACCGGCGGCAGGATGTTGAAGCCCCCGATTCGGATGTCATTGTCCATAAACGATGGTCTTGTTTTTCGGGCGGCAAAGGTACGACAAAGTTTATAAAGTTCATCAAGTGCAGAAATCGGAATTGTGCGGTGAATCCGTTTTGCCCGAATTGCAGAAAAAAGAGTATCTTTGCCATCCAAAATCTTTAACTACAAAAGATTAAGCAAAATGACAAACTTTATTAAATAGAAATGAAACGCACCTATTCCAAACCGTGCAGCATTGCGCTGATTGCGACCGTCTATCTCCTTGGCGCCGTCGCCGGAATTTTTCTGTTTTTCAGACTCACTGCCGTAGCCGTCCCGTCGCTGTGGGCACTGCTTTGCGCCGATATAGCAGCCACCGTCGTCATCTGGATCTTCGGACTGCTGTACGAAAATGTGTCGGTTTACGACCCCTACTGGAGCGTGTTCCCGCCCGTGGCTTTCCTGCTGTGGGCATTTTACACCCACACGTGGTCGCTGCCGGTCATCCTCGTGCTGGTGGCCTCGTGGTACTGGGGTTGGCGGCTCACCCGCAACTGGGCCATCACCTTCAAAGGCACCGCCTACGAGGACTGGCGCTATACCCAATACCGCAGTAAGCACCCCGCCATTTTCCATAGCATCAACTTCTTCGGTCTGAATATGATGCCGACATTGGTAGTATTTCTGGCCATGGTGCCCGCACTTATGCTGTACGACACGAGCCTTTCCGCCAACTTCCTCACATGGTTGGGCTTCTTGGTGTGTCTTGCGGCACCTACCATCCAGCTCATCGCCGACAAACAGATCCACGACTTCCGCGCGGCCCATCCGGGACAATACTGCAATGTGGGGCTTTGGAAACATGGCCGCCACCCCAACTACTTCGGTGAGATTTTGTTCTGGTGGGGAATGTGGGTGTTGTATGCCTCTCTCTTGGGTTTCAACTGGCTGATACTGGCCCCAATAGGAATGACGGCACTGTTCCTCGGCATCAGCATCCCGCTGATGGAGAAGCGCCAGCTGAAGAACAAACC
>CAMVOL010000044.1 GCA_947169105.1 uncultured Bacteroidales bacterium
CGCTCGAAATGTCCTTCCTTACCGACCGCTACCAGCAGCTGAAAACCCTTTTGTCACAGCGCGATATGTTCACCGATTTGGTGATTTCCGACTACTTCATCGACAAGTGCTATATTTTCTCCAAAAATAACCTCAAAGGTGACGAATACAATCTGTATGTGCAGGTTTACGACATAATTTCAGCGTATCTCCCGAAGCCGGAAATCATTATGTATCTGTATAATAGCATTAAACAACTACTGAAGAACATTGCCCACCGCGGTCGCGACTATGAGCAGAATATGTCGCCCGACTATCTTCAGGACATCCAAGCTTCCTATATGAATTATTTGAGCCATATCACGAATATTCCGGTGGTAGTGGTGGATACGCACGAGCTGGATTTTGTTAAAAATCCATCTGATTATCAATACCTTAAATCTTTATTGGAAAAGGATTACCCGAAAGGGATGAATATGGTGATTCCGGGCGAAGAGCAGGAATCACTGAAAGCGTGGAGTTTATTATAATGCTATGATGAAATTTAGAACTGAAATCCCCGTCCCGAAATATCCGTTTGAAATCGGCCTCGACAGCCAGATACTGTTTTTAGGCTCATGCTTCAGCGAGCATGTGTCTGCCTATTTTATCGAACGGAATTTCAAGGCGTTGGCCAACCCGTTCGGCATCTTGTTCAATCCGCTGTCCATCGCCTTTGCCCTGGATTTGATGACGGGAAAGCAGCACCTTTCGGAGCGTTACTTCTCCTTTTTTGAGGAAAAGTGGATCAGTTTCGCCCACCATGGAAAATTCTCCAATCCCGACAGGACATTGTTTGAAGAGGGTGTGGCTCGTTCAGTGGCGGAAGGCTCTACTTTTCTGCAAAATGCCGATTTTCTGTTCGTTACACTTGGAACAAGCTATTACTATTTCCATAAGGAGAAGGAATTGGTTGTGGCCAACTGCCACAAGGTGCCAGGTACGGAGTTCGACAAACGCCGTGCTTCCGTCACCGACGTGTGTAACGCCTTTCTGCCGTTTTTTGAGTGGCGGAACCTGCACCGTCCCGACCTAAGAGTGATTTTCACGGTGAGTCCTGTGCGTCACCTCGGCGACGGCTTCCATGAGAACCAGCTGAGCAAGTCCATCCTGCATCTTTCCATCGAAAAAATGCAGGAAACGCACGAAAACGTGTTCTATTTCCCTTCGTATGAAATCTTTATGGACGACCTCCGCGACTACCGCTTCTACGACAAGGACCTGTGCCACCCGTCCCAACAGGGTGTCGAATATGTGCGGGAGATGGTTGCGTCGGCGTTCTTTACCGATTCCACCCGCCAGAAAATCACGGAAATAGAAAGGGAATTGCGGCGTAATGGGCATCGGCCGTTATTGTAGCAAAAATGGGTATAATTGACGAACCGCACCCCAGATTGCGCTCCACTGACGTTTTGCTTATCTGGGGTTATTGAAATATCACCTTTCCGAGGTGAGGCACGAAAACCATCATTCTCTGAAATACGGTACAATTTCGAAGTCGCACGCCGCCTTGCGATTATTATCAAAATCACGCATCTCTACGTGCACAGCACGTACAGATCGTCCCGTTCGTTCAGGCATAGTATCGGTATGCCGAACCGGTTGGCAATCAGGTGCTTTTCTCTCGTTCCGAACAGAATGTCAATGACCGATTTGTAGGTGGTGGTCATCACCACGAGCAGGCAGCCGTGATAGTCGGCGGCGTGCCGGAGGGCGTAGGCGTCCAAGTCGCCCGCTTTCGGAATCTCGTGCTTTTCCGCCTGAATTTCGAGGTTGCTGTACAGCTTGTCCGTAAATTCGAGGTTGTCGCGGAGTTTCTCCCGCAGGAATTCGTCCTTGTAGGTGGTGTGCAGCACGTGCACAGTGGCGCCGCCGTAGCGGTTGAAGTAGCCGCTCCAGAGGGCTTTTTCCTTCTCCTGCCGGTAGATGTCGAGGGTGACCAGCACGTTCAGCCACTGCGGGTCAATGGGCCCGGACGCACTTACGGTCATCACGGGCAGCCGCGAAGGCGCGATGAACTTCAGGGCACGACGGCGGTTGAAGAAGGTCTCGCCGTTCTTCCGTGAAACCCCGATGACAAACATGATGGTGTTGGTCTGCTCCGCAAAATGGTGGAGCAGGTGCGGCGTGAAAGGATGGTTTGAAACCGTGATGTTGACCTTGTCGGAAAATTCTGCCATAATCTGTTTGAAATCATCATTTTCCGTGGGATTGGATATATGGGATGTCCGGAATCCGAACCGGTGGACAACGGTGAGGCTGGACTTGAAGACGAGGGCGAGGGTGGCCGCATGACGCACCGCCGAATTGCCAATTTCGGTGAAATCAGTGAGGGCGATGATGTTCGTCTTCTTCTTTTCGTCCATTAATGAAGTCCTTTTACGGTGGGCTTGGCCGCCACGTAGTCCTTCCCGTACAACGGGGTAAAGTAGGCGAGGTCCTCCCACTGTTTTTCTGTGAATTTTTTCAGGGCGATGCCGGCCATATTGCGGGCTGAGACCGGTGTCAGATCAAAGATGGCGTTGGAGTGGTTTTCGTACAGCGGACGGCATTTTCCGGCACCGTTTCCGCAAAAAACGGTGTTTTTTTGTGCCAGTGTTCCCGCAAAAGTGGTTTCGTCCACGATAACGGCCGCCACGTCATTCAGCGGCTGCAAGTTCTTGTCGTAGAGCGCAGTGAACACCTCCATACGGCGCGCGTCGAGCATCGGGCAGAAGGTGACATCATGAGTAGCTGGCAGGTTCTTTGATGCACCGGCAGCAATAATCTGTAGGGTGGGGATGGCGATCAGGGGAATCTCCAAAGCATAGCAAAGTCCTTTGGCTGTGGAGGTTCCGATACGGAGTCCTGTGTAGGAGCCGGGACCCATGCTCACAGCGACAGCAGCGAGTTCCTGCGGTTTCACGGCGGCCTCTTTCAGCACCTCCTCCACGAAGGGGAGCAGGATGCGGGCGTGCGAGTTGCCGTCGCTGTTCTCGCGGCAGGCGACGACCTCACCGGCGCGGGTCAGCGCCACGGAACAGATGTCGGTGGCCGTGTCGAGGCAGAGGATGAGCGGCGTGCCGCCGGTTTTTTTTTCTTTTTCCATAAATAAAAAAAGATGGTGCACCTTTTCAGATGCACCATCAATATGAGTTTGTTATTCAGTCACTTCAGGAGTTTCGCAAGCTTCCTTTTCGCATTTGCAGGGCTTTTCAAAGCAGAGCCAGCAGAGAGCTGCGATACCGGCACCGACGAGCGGAGCGAGGATGAAGATCCAGAGTTGTTCCAGCGGGAGACCGCCATTGAGGACGGCGGGAGCGAGGGAACGGGCGGGGTTGACGGAACAGTTGGTCACCGGGATGGTGGCAAGGTGGATAAGAGTGAGGGAGAGACCGATGGCCAGACCACCGAATCCTGCGGGGGCTTTGGAGGAGGTGGCGCCGAAAATCACCATCAGGAAGATGAAGGTCATCACGATTTCCATCACCACGCCCTGACCGACGTTGAACATACCGAGTTCGAGCGGATCAATCTGGTTGCATGCCAGACCTTTGGTGGTGCCGAAGATGAAGGCGAGGATGCCCACACCGATGAAAGCACCGATAATCTGGAAAAGGACATAGAAAATAGCGTCCTTACCGGAGATCTTGCGGGCCACCCACATGCCGAAGGTGACTGCAGGATTGACATGACAGCCCGAGATGGGTCCGATGGCATAGGCCATCACCAAGACGGAAAGACCGAAGGCAAGGGAGATGCCGAGCAGGCCAATTCCAAAAATTCCGAGGGTGCCGGGGCCGGCGAGAACGGCGCTACCGCAACCCATCAGTACCAAGACCATGGTACCGATCATTTCTGCAAAATACTTTTTCATAATAATTTAATTTTAAATTGGTTAATAGTTATACATCCCAAAATGAGGTTGCAAATGTACGGCAACTTTATGAGAAATGCAAAAAAAACTTAATTCTTTTTATGCACCGCATGGTGTGAATTTTAATCTCATCTTTTCTGAAATATTTTTGATGAAGCTCCGTTTAAATCAAGTTAGATCAAAGATACCATATAATATTTATGAGAGCATACGTTTTCCCCGGACAGGGGGCACAATTCATAGGAATGGGCAAAGAGTTGTACGACAACAATTTGCAAGCGAGAAAACTTTTTGAGAAGGCCAACAAGGTGTTGGAATTCCGCATCACCGACATCATGTTCGGGGGCACGGAGGAGGAGCTGAAACGCACCAATGTGACGCAACCCGCCGTCTTCCTCCATTCCGTCATAGCCTTTCTGACGGCGGAGGACGTGCCTGCGCCGGATATGGTGGCAGGCCATTCGTTGGGTGAGTTCTCCGCGTTGGTCGCCAATCACGCCCTCGCTTTCGAGGACGGGCTCCGGCTGGTGGCAAAACGAGCCCACGCCATGCAGAAAGCCTGTGAGGAACATCCCTCCACGATGGCCGCCGTCCTCAAGTTCGACATCGCCAAGATTGAGGAGGTGTGCGCCGCCGTCACCGACGACGTGGTGGTGACGGCCAACTACAACAGCCCGCAGCAGGTGGTGATTTCGGGTACGCTGGAGGGCATTGAACGGGCGAAGGTGCTGTTGCGCGAGGCCGGTGCCCGCCGCATCCTCGACCTCAATGTGGGCGGGGCCTTCCACTCCCCGCTGATGCTCACCGCCCAGCAAGAGCTTGCCGCCGCCATCGAAGCCACCGACTTCCATACGCCCATCTGTCCCATCTACCAGAATATCAGCGCAAAAGGTACGACCGACCTCGCGGTTATCAAGCAGAACCTGAAGGACCAGCTGACACATCCCGTCCGTTGGACACAGTCGGTGCAGAACATGGTTGCCGACGGTGCCGACCAGTTCACCGAGTTCGGCCCTGGAGAAGTGCTGACTGGACTGATTAAACGTATTGCCCCCCAAATAGATAAGCCCTATCTTTCTTTTTCCTGATTTTTTTATTAACACGATTAAACTTTTGAAAAGGGGGAGTGTCCCGTTTCCCTCTTTATTCATTTTTTTATGCAGAAAAAAATTCTACCCTTCGTTCTTCTTTTCCTTGTTTG
Source organism: uncultured Bacteroidales bacterium (assembly GCA_947169105.1). Taxonomy (GTDB): domain Bacteria; phylum Bacteroidota; class Bacteroidia; order Bacteroidales; family WCHB1-69; genus UBA1756. The sequence continues at coordinate 5,076 of CAMVOL010000044.1, forward strand.
CGGGCAGATGGCCTATTCCCAGTCGTCGATGACCCTGCCGGAGTGCATCCAGTATGCAGAGCGTAACAATCCCACCCTCCAGAGCGCCAATTTGGATGTGGATGTGGCGGAAATCCGGCTGAAACAGACACGCTTGCAGATGACGCCCGTCGTTACCGCCAATGCCGGACAGAATTTCGGTTACTCGCACGGCAGCGAGCAGTTCTCCATCAACGGCAACTACTCCGTCAATGCCGGTGTCGAAATCTTTAACGGGCTGAATACTTACAACAGTATCAAACAGAGTGAGATACAGCTCACGCAGGCCCAGCTACAAGAGGAGCAGCAGAAGAATCAGGTGCGCATCCAGATTATCCGTTCCTACCTCACCATCCTGATGAATCAGGAGATGCTGGAATACCAGCGTAACGTCCTCGCTTCCAGCCGCCAGCAGGTGGCGGAAGGAGAACAGAAGTACAAGGTGGGACAGATTCTTGAAAGCGACTATCTGATGTTGCAAGCCCAGTACCTTGCCGACTCCACCAGTATGGAGAACACGCTCATTGCCATCAACAATGAGTATGTTTCCTTGCGTAACTATATGAATATGAGTCGTTCACAGGCCCTTTCGGTAGTTTCGCCCGACAGCGCCCGCCTCGCCGCCTCGATGGTTGTGCCAGAATTCGATGAGGTGCTGCGCCGCACTTTCGATTACCTCCCCGATGTGAAGATGAGCCGCAATGCCGTCGAGATCGCGGAGTACGATGTGAAGATTGCGAAATCCGCCTATTATCCGTCACTGTCGGCCAGCGCCGGGGTCGGCACTGGATATAATGCTGCTTACGGCAACGGCAACAGCGGCCTCGTCTCCGGACTCTACAAGGGACTATCCGAGTCCATCGGCCTCAACCTCAGTATCCCCATTTACAAACAGAGCTCCGTCCGCAACAACGTGAAAGTGAAGAATATACAGGTGCAGCAGGCCGAACTCGCCCTGAAAACCACGGAGGAACAGATTACCAAGGAGATTGAAATCTACTATCTTGACCTGAAAAAGGCCTACAACAATTTCCAGCTTTCCGAATTGCAAAAGTCGGCCTATTACGCCAACTATATGGCCTACAACCAGCGCTTCCAATACGGCGCCATCACCACGGTGGATTTGCTGCAGCAGCAGACCAACTACTTGAACATCCTCAACAATTATATGCAGAACAAATACAATTACCTGATGCAGTTGAAGGTGTTGGATGTTTATATGGGACAACCGGTAACACTGTAGGGAACGGAAAATGGAAAACGGAAAACGGAAAATTGAAAACTGAAAACTGAAAATTGAAAACTGAAAATTGAAAACTGAAAATTGAAAACTGAAAACTGAAAAATATGGAGTATAAAGTAGGAGGTGGCCCCGCACAAACCCTCTTTATACCTATTACTTATAACCTATCACCAATCACCTATCACCTTCTACCTTCAAACCTTTTAACTCTCAAGTTTTAACTTGATGAACTTTATAAACTTGAAAAACTTGCAACAATATTAATATGGAACGAAAAAAGAAAAAAAGACTGATTATTTGGAGCATCATCGGTGCCGTGGTTCTCGTGCTTGTGTTTATGTTCTTCAAAGGGAAGGGCAAGCATGGCGGCGTGATGCTGGAGACCGAACCCGCCCGCATCGACAGTATCGAAATCACCGTGACCGCAACCGGCGAGATACAGCCGGTCTATAAGGTGGAGGTCGGTACGCAGGTGTCCGGTATCGTGGAAAAACTCTATGTGGACTATAACTCCCACGTCAAGAAGGGCGACCTGCTGGCCGAACTCGACCGCTCCACCCTTCAGGAACAGGTGAACCAGGCGCAGGCCAACCTGTCGAACGCCCAGAGCTCGCTGACGCTGGCGGAACAGAACTACCAGCGTATCAAGGCGCTGTACGACAACAAGGCCGCTACCCAAGCTTCGTTCGAGGAGGCCTCCAACCAGTACATCCAAGCCAAGAATATGGTGACCACCGCCAAGTCCGACCTCCAGCGGACCCAAGTAAACCTCTCCTATTCCCGAATCTACTCCCCTATCGACGGCATCGTCCTCAGCAAGTCGGTGGAGCAGGGCCAGACCGTGGCCTCCTCCTTCAGCACCCCGACCATCTTCACCATCGCCAACAACTTGCTGCAGATGCAGGTGGAGGCCGATGTGGATGAAGCCGACATCGGACAGGTGAAGGAGGGGCAGACCGTCACTTTCACCGTGGATGCCTACCCCAACGACGTCTTTTCCGGCACGGTCAAGCAGATTCGTCTGGAGCCGAAAGTCACGTCCAACGTCGTGACCTACACCGTCATCATCAACGCACCCAACCCCGAGGAGAAGCTGATGCCCGGCATGACCGCCAGCGTGAGCATCATCATCGAGAAGGAGTCGGGAGTCACCATCCCGATGGAGTCGCTCTTCTACACACTCAAGTCCGAAACGCAGCAGATACTCACCAAGCAGGGAATGACCTTCAACGGGCTTTTCAAGAACGACGAGGAGCTGACCAACAGCCTGAAAGACATCACCAAGAAGTCGATTTGGGTGAAGAAAGGAAATGTCTATGAGCAGCGTATGGTGACCACCGGCATTGACGACGGCGCGAAGTGTATCATTCCCAACGGTATAGAGAAAGGCGAAGAGGTCGTAGTCGGTGAGCGTATGATGTTCCCCGGCGCCGGCAAGGACGAAAAGAAGGGATTCAGAATGGGACCTCCGGAAGAGAGAAAACGCTAAGCTATGAAAGAAATCATCGAAATCAGGGATTTGCACCGCACCTTCCGCGTGGGCAGCGAGGATGTCCACGCGCTTGACGGCATCACGTTCACCATCTATGAAGGTGAGTTTGTGAGCATTATGGGTACCAGCGGCTCCGGAAAATCCACCCTGCTGAATATCCTCGGCTGCCTCGACACCCCCACGTCGGGCGAGTATATCATCAATGGGATTTCTGTCAACTCGCTGAACAAAAACCAGTTGTCAACTTTGCGAAACCGGCAGATCGGCTTCGTGTTCCAGAACTACAACCTGCTGGCGCGGACGACAGCGTTGGACAACGTGCAGCTCCCGCTGATGTACAACCACGAGGTGTCGGCGAAGGAGCGGCGCGAACGGGCCGAAGCCGCCTTGGAGGCGGTGAAGCTCACCGACCGTATGCACCACATGCCCAACCAGTTGTCGGGCGGTCAGCAGCAGCGTGTGGCCATCGCCCGTGCCCTCGTCAACGACCCCGTCATCATCCTCGCCGACGAGGCGACGGGCAACCTTGACACCCGCACCTCCTACGAGATTATGACGCTCTTCCAAGACCTCCACAGCAAGGGCAAGACCATCGCGTTCGTCACGCACGAGCCCGACATCGCCACCTTCACCACCCGCACCATCAAGTTGCGCGACGGCCACATCGTCCTCGACGAGAACATCGAACAACAGTCGGCCGCCGTCGCACTGGCTGAATACGAAAAGAACCTTCAGAACACCGCAATCTAAGCTATGAACATACTGAATCTCGTTAAGATAGCCATCACGGCACTGCTCCGCAACAAGGGGCGGTCGTTCCTCACGATGCTCGGCATCATCATCGGTATCGCCTCCGTGATCATGATGGTGAGCCTCGGACGCAGCTCCACGCAGAATGTGCGCGGCGAGCTCTCGTCCATGGGCTCCAATATGATTATGATTATGCCGGCCCGTCAGATGCGTGGCGGCGTGAATATGGGTAATTCGAGTTCCAAATCATTGGATATGAAAGACTTGAAATCCCTCCAAAGCAACACCAAGTATGTGTCGGCTATCTCCCCAGTGTTAGGCAGTTCGGCGCAGTTAGTGTTCGGCTCCAACAACCATCCGGCAAGTATCAGCGGCGTGTCGCCCTGCTACCTTGACATCCGCAAGTACGAATTGGAGGAGGGCATCATGTTCACGGAAGATCACCTCAAGAAGTTCGCCAAAGTGTGCGTCATCGGGCAGACGGTGAAGGAGGACCTTTTCACCAACGGCGAAGATCCAGTGGGGCAGACCATCCGGTGCGGCTCCGTGCCGATGAAGGTGATCGGCGTGCTCGCGTCCAAGGGCGGCAACGGTATGGGGCAGGATCAGGACGATATCGTCCTCGTGCCGTACACCACGCTCCAGACACGCTTTTCCAACCCCAACGGCCGTAACTCCTTCAGTATGTTGTTCGCTTCGGCCACCAGTGAAGAGGAGTCGGAGCTGGCCGCCACAGAAATCACCTACATCCTTCGCAGCAACCACGGCATCAAGGAGGGTCAGGAGGACGACTTCGACATCCGCACGCAGGAGGAACTTCTCTCCTCCATCAGTTCTGTGACCAAGATGCTGACGATGCTGCTCACCGCCATCGCCGCTATCTCACTCATCGTCGGCGGTATCGGCATTATGAATATCATGTATGTGACGGTGACGGAGCGTACGAAGGAGATCGGACTCCGCATGGCCATCGGCGCCAAGAGCAAGGACGTGCTGTTGCAGTTCCTTTCCGAGAGTGTCATTCTGAGCCTAATTGGCGGACTGATCGGCATCATTGTCGGGGTGCTGCTATCCTACCTGCTCCTTTCGCTTGTGCTGAAATGGCCGTTGATCATCAGTGAGGGGGCTATTGGAATCTCCTTCCTCGTATGCGCCGCCACGGGTGTCTTCTTCGGCTGGTATCCCGCCAAGAAGGCCGCCAACCTTGATCCCATTGTGGCGTTGCGGTACGAGTAGGCTTTTTCAGAAATAATGATTTTACCTGCCTCACCTCGAAGAGGTGATATTTCAATAACCCCAGATAAACGGAGCGCAATCTGGGGAGCGGGGAAGCCTCGTGTGGCAGCCCGCGGCACAGGCGTTAGGTACGGAAAATTCTGCGTTCACGGACTACCGCTTTGATAAACATTGTCAGAGCTGAAGTGTTGCTGATGCCGAACTCATCGCAAAGGACATCAAATCGTTGTTTTAAATTGCTGTCCACCCGTATGGACATCGTTGTTTGTGACATAATGCTTTACAATTAAAATATTTTGAATGCAAAATACATAAAATTATATTACATTGTATAGCAAAATAAATTAAATTGAAAATTCGAAATTGAGAATTGAAAACTGAAATTTTTTTCTAAAAATTTTGAACGTTTACAAAATATTTTGTAAGAATGTTCGTTCTATTTTGTCTTTTTCTGCAAAAAAACGATGTTAATATGGCATTTTTTAAGAGAAAAAAGAAAGATACTTTGTTTTTTAATATATTAAAAATTAAATAGTTAGATTAAGAACCACTGATTAAAAAAGTTTGTTATGAACGCAAAAGACATCAAAGCTAAAATTATGTTGGTTGAAGACAACCAGAATTTGCGTAATGTTTTAAAAGATTATTTGGAAACGTTGAAATTCAACGTGGACGATTTCAGCGACAGCACGTCGGCAGGCAACTCTTTCGCGAAGTTCAAATACGACATTTGCGTTTTCGACATCGTGATGAAGGGGAAGAACGGTTACGAACTGCTGCAGGACATCCGTAAGATTGATCCTGAAATTCCCGTCATGTTCCTTACGGCCAAGAATGAGAAGGAGGACCGCATCAAGGCGTTCCGCTTGGGTTGTGACGACTATATGACCAAACCCTTCAGCGCTGAGGAGCTCACCCTCCGCATCGAGGCCATCCTCCGCCGCACCAAACGCCCCAAGAAAGTGAAACCCGTCATCCCCCATACCAACGACATCTATCATTTCGGAAATTTCACCTTCGATTTCGGCTCCATGCAGCTGGTACACCCGCTGAAGACCCGCTCCCTCACCCGCAAAGAGGCCGAACTGCTCCGTCTTCTGTGCGAAAACATGAACAAACTGATGCCGCGTGAAGTGATCCTGCGCCAGATCTGGGGCAGCGACGACTACGCCGCCGGCCGCAGCATGGACGTCTTCCTCACCAAACTACGTTCCTACCTCGCCATCGAACCTATTGATGAGAAGTATCTTAACAAAGATCCGAAGACCAAAGCCAAATACGTGGAAGGTTACGAACCCGACATCGAAATCCACAACGTGCACGGCACGGGCTTCATCTTCAAGGTAAAGGGCGCGGAACCGAAGAAGGACGAACCCGCCGAAAAATAAGAATCTTTCATACCGACAAAAGCCTGAGGTCCGCCTCGGGCTTTTTTTACTTTTAGATATTGTCTATGGAAATATTTACGGATGAGTACTTTATGAAAATCGCCCTTGCCGAGGCGGAGGACGCACTCTTGGAGGGCGAGGTGCCCATCGGGGCGGTGGTCGTGGCCGGCGACCGCGTCATTGCCCGTGGCCATAACCGCACGCAAACCCTCAACGATGTGACCGCCCACGCCGAAATGGAGGTGATTACCGCCGCCGCCAACCGGCTCGGCGCCAAGTATTTGAACGATTGTACCCTGTACGTCACCGTGGAGCCGTGCGTGATGTGTGCCGGCGCCATCGCATGGGCGCAGTTGGGCACGCTCGTCTATGCCGCCCCCGACCCCAAACGGGGCTACACCACCCTCGGAACGCCCGTCCTGCACCCCAAAACCGCCGTCCGGAGCGGGGTGCTCGCCGACCGCAGCGAAAAAATGATGAAGGACTTTTTCGCAAAAAAGCGGTAGTTTCGCAAATTGTCGTACCTTTGCCGCCTGTTTTCCGAACTATGAAAAGAGCAATCCTGATACTTTCCCTGATTTTTACCGTAGCTGCGGCCTACCCGCAGAAATTCATCGGTTCCGTCATCGCCGGCGGCAACATCTCGCAAGTCGATGGCGATATGGTGGCCGGCTACTGCAAAATGGGCTTCAACGGCGGCATGTCCGTCACCCTGCCCCTTGACGACAAATACCACTGGTACGGCACCATCGAGCTGCTGTTTTCCCAGAAAGGCTCGTATGAGTCGGTCAAACGACACGGGTACTTTGTCAGCGATACAAATCATTTGGTTCTGCAAAACGAGGATTACTCCGTGCCATTCAACCGGAAAATCAAGTACAAGCTGAACCTCGACTACGTGGAGGTTCCGGTGGTGTTCCATTACGAGGACCACCACACAGGGTGCGCCATCGGTGCGGGCTTTGCATGGGGAAGATTGGTGCGTGCCCACGAGATTGAGAACGGCTGGACCACCACCACCGACGTACGCTCGAAAACCTACCGCACCAGCGACTGGAGCGTGATCGCCGATGCCCAAATCCGCCTCTACAAGGGGCTGAAGCTGAACGTCCGTTTCCAATACTCGCTCCGCTCGCTCCGCACCCGCGACTATTATGACAAGATCAAGGAGGAGTCGTGGACGCGCAAGGAGTACAACAATGTGATTTCTGTAAGATTAATCTACTCCTTCAACGAGAGCTTCATCCGCAATAGTGAGTGGGTGCCCGGCGGCCGCAAAGGTCCCCGCTGGGTGCATGACACTTCAAAAGGATGGTACACAGGGAATTAGGATACAGGGACAAAGCAAGCTATGATCGTCAACAACAACTACATTCGTGAGAGCGAGCGGGTGACGATGGAGTCCGAACCAATCTCCTCCACCGACCTGATGGAGCGGGCCGCGGCCACGCTCACCGACCAACTGCTGAAAGACGTGCGCATCGGCGACGTGGAGCAGGTGCTGGTCTTCTGCGGCCCCGGCAACAACGGCGGCGACGGCCTCGTCATCGCACGCCTGCTGGCCTACAGCCACCGCCCCGTCACCGTGGTGACCGCTTGCTTCTCCGGTGTCACCACCCCCGACTTCGACATCAACCTCCAGCGCATCCGGCAGATGCAGCAGAGTTTCCCGAACCTCCAGTGCGTTTCGTTCGGGGAGTACAAGGAGAACCCCACCCGCGCCACGTTCGTCGTGGCCGTCGACGCCCTCTTCGGCATCGGGCTCTCCCGTCCCCTTTCGGGCGACTACGCCGAAGTGGTGGACTTCATCAACGCACAGCAACATTACGTGGTGGCCGTGGACGTGCCCTCCGGGCTGTTCATCGACCGCCACACTCCGAAGGAAGCGCCCCGCATACGGGCACACCGCACCTACTCGTTCCAATGGCAGAAGTGGGCATTCCTGCTCCCCGAGAACGCCGAGTTCGTCGGCACCGTCGGCATCCTCGACATCGGCCTGCGACGTGTGGACGACAGCTTCGGCCGCTGCGGCGAATACTTGGCGAAGGAGGATATGGCGCGCCTGCTGATCCCGCCGAAAAAGTTCGCCCACAAAGGAAGCAACGGCCACGGGCTGCTGGTTGCGGGCTCCCGACGGATGCCCGGCGCGGCCATCCTGAGCGCCACCGCCGCCCTCCGCAGCGGCATCGGCAAAGTGACGGTGCACACCACCGCCAACGTTGCCGCCGCCCTGCCCATCGCACTGCCGGAGGCCATCCTTGACATTGACATCAACGACGAGTGCGTCTCCTGCTGCCACTGGGACGAGATTTCCGGTCTTACCGCCGTCGCCATCGGGCCCGGCATCGGGCAGACCGCACTGAGCGCGGCCCTGCTGCGGGACCTCCTCTCCGACGTACACGCGCCCATCATCTTCGACGCCGACGCCCTCAACCTGTTGGCCAAGAACAAAACCCTGCTGGCCTACCTTCCCGAAAATTCCATCCTTACGCCGCATTTCAAGGAGTTTGAGCGGCTGGCCGGCGCCACCGGCAACGACTTCGAACGGGTGGAGCGGGCAAGCGACTTCGCGAAAAAGCATAACGTCATCGTAATTCTGAAGGGGGCGGACAGCGTCATCGCGATGCCCGACGGCAAGCGGTTCGTCAACCCGACGGGCAACCCTGGGATGGCGACGGCCGGCAGCGGCGACGTGCTGACGGGCGTGCTGCTCGCCCTCCTTGCCAAAGGATACGCGCCGCAGCTGGCGGCCCTCCTCGGCACCTACCTGCACGGCCTCGCCGGCGACTGCGCCTTGGAGACGGAATCGCCCGAAAGCCTTATCGCCAGCGACATCGCCAAGAATTTAGGGAAAGCGATGAAACGGCTTCGGGAATAAAGCATTCAAGTTTCACAAATCTGGTTTCAACTGTGTCCCCATAGCTTTCGGGATGCGGTTTGGGTTCGTTTTTTACTTGTTGAAAAAAAATTATAAAAAAGCACAAAGTTATAAACATAATTTTGTTACTTTTGCATCTATTGCAAGTAAAGTATATCATTTTGTATATCAAAGATTTAAAAAAAATTATTCATTAAAATATTACCACTATGAAGAAACTTTATTCTTTTCTGATGCTCACGTTGGCCCTCGCCTTGGGTGCGGCAAACGCTCATGCACAATCCATCCTCGTCAATCCCGATGAGATTTTCACTGGACCCGAGTACACCACCGGCACATTGTCAGTGTACTTTAGCTATAGTGACGCGGACTATGTCAATGATGACTCTCCATATCGTCCCCTCTTTCAATTCTATGATGCTGATGGCATAACCCCTGTGGAATCCAGTGCGTACAGCTGGCTGTATGATGTTTTTTTTACGAACAGCTATGCAGAGGTCGAGTATAGAATCTATGATAATCCTGGAATTGAACGCACGGCCTATTTCCGAGTAGTACTTTGCGATCGCCACAACGCCAGCAACGTAATCGCTGTTTCCAACCTCGTCACCATCAGCCAGGGAGCTGCTGATTGTCCGGCACCCGACCACTTCGCCCTGACCGAAGGCAGTATCACCCAACATGGCGGCACTTTCACATGGACGGGCTACACGAATGAATATAATGTGTATGTCGATTATTTGGTGGAAGCGGATTTGGGACGCTTATACGAAGCTGACTTCGAAATAGCGGGCAATCCTTGGCTGTGGGAAGAGTACTCGTTGAGTGCTAGTGGTTTTTCTTGGACTTATGAAGTGACTGATGAAATGCTACAAGACCCCGAATATGCTCCGGAATATACAGCACACAGTGGATATCGTTGTATGAAAAGCGATAATTATGAGGCAGGTACCACTGGGAGAGTGAGTCTCTATGTGCCCTCGCAACAAGACCCGACAATCATCAGCTTTTGGGCGCTGCTCTCGGCCGGAGGGAACAACAAGGGCAGCTTCTGGATTGATGGCATAAAGGTGCTGGAAATCTCCGGTGCCGAATTCCAGACAAAAGATTGGACCCAATACACCTTCGAACTGGAGACATACCGTGATCACACTCTTGAATGGAAATATACGAAGAACGACGACACTAGGTATGGTGAAGACGCTTTCTTCATAGATGACATCCTCATGTATAGCTATGACTTAATCAATAGCTATAATCCGGTTTACGTTTCTGACACCACTGTAACACTCAACGACCTTAACATTGACCTTTATGGAGGATACACTTATCGTGCTTACGTTCAAGGCTTATGTCCTGATGAGACGGGTCCGAGCAATTACGTGTTCTTTACCACGGCCTACCAGTGCCAAGTGCCTGACCATCTGACTGCCACGAATGTGACCGGCGCCTCCGCCGACCTCCGCTGGGAGGGCTATGGGTACGACCATTTCGACATCCACTGTACCACCGAAGACCTCACCCCTGTTGATGTCCATCGTGTCGGGAGGACCAATTCGTCCACTATCACCCATCTTTCCCCTTACACCACCTACAAAGTGTGGTTGGAGACCACTTGTGAGTCAAGCATGAACAAGGCCACGAGAGGTCTCTTGCCCGCAATCTCGGACACGCTGGTTTTCAGAACCAACTGCGGCGCCGCTCTCCCCTACTTTGAGGACTTCGAAAATTGCGGGGCAGACAATACAGCAGGCAGCCCATACGGGATCGTTCCTGATTGCTGGAAAAAATATAACGAAACAAGTTACGACTATTACCACGGTTATCCGACCGTCCAGACAACTGGATATATCCACACTGGATACTCATATTCAGGATTACAGCACCTGTGTATGAATTCCCGTTATCATTCTTCAGAAAGTTATACGAATCTGTATGCCGTCCTGCCGGCCATGGGCACGGTTCCGGTGAACACCTTAACCCTCAGTTTCTATGCCTGCCGCGGAAGGGACTGCTACACTGATGTCCCGCTATATGTTGGTGTAATGACCGACCCCGATGATATCTACACGTTTGAATCTTTTGAAACCATCGGAATCTCGGGCGTAAATACTGATGTATGGGGAGATGAATACGAAGGCTACCGGTATTTCGGTTACAATCCATACACGGTGGACTTCAGCAACTATGCAGGGGAGGGGAAATATATTGCCTTTATGATGGAGCCGGCCACAAGCGAACATACAACGCAGATCATTTACATCGACGACATCTCCTGCGTGAGTTCGGTCGTTCCTTCTTCCTCCTGCCCCACTCCCACCGGACTTACAGCTTCCAATGTTACCCACAACTCCGCAGACCTTTCGTGGGACAACAACACCGACATTTCCGCCTATAACGTCCAATACCGTGAGGGGGCCAGCATAGACAACGCTTTCTTTGAAGAATCATTTGATAACGGAATTCCGTACTCCTGGAGCCAATACTCTGGTTTGGTGGACAACGTGCTTGCCGGCACTTCAGAACTTGCATACAGTGACGAGTGGGGCACTGCCTCGAACGTCTTCGGGTCAACCAGCGCCAAACTCAACATTTGGGGAGCGAACCGCAGGGGGTGGCTTGTGTCACCGGAAACCGACCCACTTCCTACAGGTGCAGCCCTGACCTTCGACCTCGCCCTTACCGCTTATGGCACTTCAAGCGCCCCCTACGAGACGGGTGATGATGACCGGTTCGCTGTCCTAGTGTATGCCAACGACCATTGGACCAAACTGCGCGAGTGGAACAACAGCGGTTCCTCTTACGTTTACAACAACATTGCCACCACGGGCGAGAAGGCGTTCTTCGACCTTTCGGCCTACGAAGGAAAAACCGTGAAAATAGCCTTTTACGGTGAATCAACGGTGGAGGGGAACGGCGACAACGACCTGTACGTCGACAATGTGGTCATAGGCACCCCCACCGCTGCCGGCGAATGGCAGAACATCGCCCAAAACACCACCGACACTGTTGCCCTGCTCACGGAACTGACTCCCGAGACCCGGTACGAAGCACGGGTGCAAGGCAATTGTGGCGAGACAAGTGAATGGTCTGAACCTATTTCCTTCACCACTCTATCCTCCTGTCTTACGGTGACCAACCTTCAAGTTACCCAAACCACCACAAGCACCGCTACCATCACATGGACTAACGGCAACGAGGAGCCTTCGTGGGACATCTACGTCACCACCGGCATGTATGACAATCCTACTGCCAACACCACACCCACCGTGGAATCCACCGATTACAAACCCTTTACTGTAGAAGGCCTCGACGATGCCACTACCTATTATATATATGTACGTGCTGTTTGCAGCGAAACAAAAAGAAGCGTGTGGAGTTCCCCCGTTACTGTCAGAACCAAGTGCGAAGCCATGCCACTGCCTTACGAATACGGGTTTGAAGAATACAACGAATTCCAATATTGCTGGAGTTCTATCCTTGCACCAGAAGGTTATAATAATGTCTTTAATACGACTACTAAGCCTAAAACAGGCAGTCGCCATTTGTCCCTTTATTGGTCTGGAAATCCAAATAGCACTCTCATTGCCATTTTACCCGAAGTACAGGCTAACTACGATTTGAAGAACTATGCAATATCATTCTATGCCAGGAAGAAAGAGGCGTACTGCACAGAAGATTTTGTTGGCAAACTCCATGTGGGTGTCATAAGCAACCCAACTGATGCATCCTCCTTCGTGCAGGTGGGAGAAGATATCACGCTGGACACTGTCTATACCCAGTACACGGTGGATCTCAGCAACTACGCCGGCGATGGGCATTACCTTGCCATTAAAGCTACCTCGGACAGGTGCGGTTACCTCTACATTGACGACATCAATGTAAGCCAGACCGCGCAGGCCACTTACACCATCAACGCTTCCGTCAATCCGGAGAACAGCGGCACAGTGACGGGCACGGCTGGCAACGATGTATTTGTAAGCGGCGCCTCCTACGCCGAAGGCACCAACATCATCCTGAGGGCCACGCCCAGCGACAACTACCACTTTGTGAACTGGAACGACGGCAATACCGACAACCCGCGCACTATCACGGTGGTCCGCGACAGCAGCTTCACTGCCAACTTCGCCGTCAACAGCTTCGTCATTTCCACTTCCGCCAATCCGGAGAGCGGTGGTACGGTGACCGGCTCGGGCACTTACGACAACGGTGCCACCGCCACCCTGACGGCCACGGCCAATGAAGGATACACCTTCATCAAATGGAACGACGGCAATACCGACAACCCGCGCACTATCACGGTAGTCCGCGACAGCAACTTCACCGCCAATTTCGATACGATCAGCCACACCATCACCGTTGCGGCCAACCCGACCAACGGTGGTACAGTAACCGGTGGAGGTTCGTACAAGCACTTCACGACCGCCACCCTGACGGCCACGGCCAACGAAGGATACACCTTCATGTACTGGACCGTGGGTGAGGATATGATTGCCACTGCTGAATACTCCTTCACGGTGACCGAAGCCGGTGACTACGTTGCCCACTTCGCCCTCAACAGCTACACCATCGCCGCCTCGGCCAACCCGGAGAACGGTGGCTCGGTGGACGGTGCCGGCTCTTACAACCACGGCACGAATGCTACCCTGACGGCTAATCCCGCCACGGGCTACCATTTCGTCAACTGGACGAAGG
>CAMVOL010000045.1 GCA_947169105.1 uncultured Bacteroidales bacterium
CAACCTCTGGTGCCACGTCTCCTTCATCAGCAACCCGAACTGCGGCTTCGACCTATATACCTCCCTTGAGCCCCGCTACCCGATGGCAAGTTTCGAACCGATGGCAGACAGCTGCGGCATCACCTACACTTTTCACAACACCAGCACCATCACTTACGACAATGTCAACCCGAGTCCGGGCCACGAACCGTGCGAAACAGCCCATTGGGACTTTGGTGACGGCACCACTTCCGATGCCTACAATCCGACCCACACCTTCCCGGGCGGCGGCACCCACACCGTTACCCTCGTCGCCGGTCTGAGTGACGACGCCTGTCAGGACACCTACACGACAACTGTCACCATCGGTAGCATTGCGCCCACGCTCAACGGACCGAACGACATCTGCGCCGGGAATTCCGCCACACTGACGGCGGGCGGCGGCGACAACTATCAATGGCTGGAGAACGGAAACGTTATCGGCACCGGCCCGACCATCACCGTTTCACCCACCACCAACACCACCTATACCCTCCTCGTAAGCGCTGGAAACGGATGCAATCTGACACTCACCCACGCCATCGCGGTACACGAGAGTTTCCATACAGACTTCTCCGATGTCATCTGTATGGGTGTGCCATATAGCCGCTACGGATTCACCATCCCCTCCCAGCAACAGACCGGCGTACAGACATTCTCCAGGACCGTCCCCAGCAGTCTCGGCTGTGACAGCACCATCACCCTGAATCTCACCGTAAATCCGGCTCCATCCTTCAGTCTCGGACAAAACTTCCAGCACTGCTTCGAAGAGGACGGGGAATACACCCTCACCGTGCCGGATCCCGACTGTGACACTTACCTGTGGAGCACCGGCGAAACCTCACAGTCCATCGCCGTATCGGAGGGAGGCACCTACTCCGTGACCGCCTCCAAAGAGGGGTGCACCGAAAGCAGTGCTATCACCGTAACCGCTTACTGTCCATTCAACCTTTATATTCCGAACTGCATCACCCCGTCGAACCACGACGGCATTAACGATGTGTTCCAACTCTCCAGTGCAAAAGACATCACCGAATTCGAGATTTACATCTACGACCGTTGGGGCAAGCTCATCTTCACCTCCACCGACCCGCACTTCCATTGGGACGGCAAAATCAACGGCAAGTTGGATGTGAACGAGACCTACTCGTGGAGAATCACCCTCAAGACCAAATTCGGGCACAAGGAAAACATGAGCGGAATACTCACCGTATTGTAAATAAATTCGTACCTTTGCAGCCCTAAATTTTTACAATGAAAAAACTCCTCCTTATAGCGCTGTCGGTACTGATGTGTGTAAGCGCAACGGCTCAAAAAGACACAATCAAGAACAAACTTAAAGAAGTAGCCAAGATCGAGGTTGTGCGCGACCGGCTCATTTTCGACATCTATCACTCCTTCTGGATGAAAGTCCCCTCACAAGGCGACTTTCTGAAGTTTGACCCTGGCTTCAACATTTCCGTCCTTTGGGATTTCAAACTGCCGCAATCGAAACATATTTCCTTCGGTCTCGGTGTAGGTGTGACCTACTATTCGCAGTACTCGAACTGTATGATGAAATACGACAAAGACGCGGATGTCACCAAGTATTATTTGATTCCTGAAACTATCAAGTACAAACGCAGCCGGATATCGCACATCAACTGCAACATCCCGATTGAAATACGTTACCGCCATTCCTGCGGATTCAAGATCGACCTCGGCGTGCATGTGGGCGTGGTGGCCGGTTTCGCCTACCGTTACAAAGGCCCACACTACAACGGTGTGGAGGACGAGTACCTCAACTACAAGGACCGCAATTTCTACAACAAGGAGAAATTCAGCGCGGACGTCTTCATTCGGATGGGCTGGAAATCGTTTGGTGTCTATTATTCCTACCAGATGACCAACATCTTCAAGGACGGCAAGGGTCCGAAAATGCACCCGATGTCGTTGGGTATCAGCATCAGTTTGTTCTAAATTGTAGAGACGATGTGCACATCGTCTCTACAGAGCATTGTAATCCACCTCGTCGCGGTTGACGGGGCAGGTCATGCAGCGGGCGCCGCCGCCACCTCGGGGCAGTTCCGAACCTGCGAAAGTAACCACGCATTTTTCGTAATTGAAGGGATTGGCATTGCCGTCCACCACCTCCTCCGCCGTGAGGACGGTGAAGCCGGCCTTGTCCAACGCCTCGATGGTGTTGCGGTTGCGTCGGTATCCGATGACATGGTCTGGACCGAGGGCGAAGAAGTTGGCACCGCTGTGCCACTGCTCCCGCAGCTGCATCCATTCGTCGCTGCCGCCACAGAAAACGGGCGTTAAATCGACCCCTTGCGAACGAAGGGCCGACAAGATTTCTGGATATTCTTTTTTCGTAATCACGCCATTCTCAATGGTATAGGCGACGGTGGCTTTGTTGGCGAACAATCCCGTCTTCTTGATCATCGGCTCAAAGGCCATGCAGGTGTGGGGACCGAGGAAGGTGAAGACCATATCCAGATGGATGAAGGAGTCGGGCTCCAACGGAAGTTCCTGTGCAATCACCGTGAAACGGGGCTTGTGAGCGTGCGCTTTCAACAGATATTCGATGCCTTTGGGGTTCGTGCGGATGCCGCAGCCGACGCACAGCAGGTCATCACGCACAATCTGCACGTCACCGCCTTCGGTACGCGCCGACGCATCCATATCTTCGGCACGGAACGTCGCCGCGCCGAAAAAGTTCTCAAAGATGGCCTTATAGATGAATGCCTCCCGGACACGCACTTGGAATGACATCGTATTGATGAGGGCGCGGTCGAAGACACAGGAGGAAGCATCCCTCGTAAAAAACAGATTATAAAGCGGTTGCAAAACATACCTCCCCTCTTCAAAACGAGGTTCATCCTTACCTTTTCTATAAGAAAAACCTTCAATCAAAGTAGTGGCAAGAACGTCGGGCTTTTGATCAAGCAGTTCGGGAATCAGGTACTCGCAGTCATCGGAAAGGCAGCTGCGGCGCACGAGGTCTTCCGCTATGGAAGAATTTTCGAGAATTTCCGCAAGAAGGTCGCGCACCTGATAGGTTTTGGTGCATTTTGCAAGCACACCGGAAAAGAGGCGGTATTCTTCATCCACAATATCTTTATTAAGAATATCCTGATACAGGGCGTGGGCGGCATTCATCGGGGTCATCGCCTCAATTTCGGGCCCTGGTTTATGCAAAAGAACGGCGTTCAGGCGACCTATTTCAGAATAGAGTCTGACGGGTATTTTTTCTTGTTTCATACATCTGAAAAATGAGGTTGCAAAGGTACAAAAAAAGACAAAAAAGTCGTACCTTTGCCGCCTTAATTTCACACTGATGAAGAAAGCAATCACCTGTTTTTTCAACATACTGATACTTTGTTTTTTATGTACTGCGGCGTGGGGGCAGACCGGCGCTCTGAAGGGTTTTGTCTATGACAAGAGTAATGGCGAACCCATCTCCTACGCAGTCGTGCAGTTCGCCGGCACTGCATACGGCTGTATGACCGAGAAGAACGGCGGCTATATGGTCACGCGAATTCCCGACGGGGATTATACTGTCCAGATCTCGTTCATCGGCTACGACTCCATTGTGGAGCAGATCACCATCAAAGGGGACATGCGCACACACAATTTTTATATGGAGCCGACCAAAACGACATTGGAGAGTGTGAGCGTAAGTGCGGAACGGCACCGTGTGGTGACGGAAACGCGTACGTCTGTCATTTCGGTGACAGCCAAGGACATCAAGCAGATGCCGGCCATCGGCGGTACAGCCGATTTTGCGCAGTACTTGCAGATTCTGCCAGGCATTGTCTCCACTGGCGACCAAGGGGGACAGTTGTACGTGCGCGGGGGCACCCCCATCCAGAATGTGCTGAGGTTGGACGGCATGCTCATTTACAATCCGTTCCATTCCATCGGTCTTTTCTCCGTGTTCGACAGCGACATCATCAGCTCCGCCGACGTCTATACCGGCGGTTTCGGAGCGGAGTTCGGCGGCCGCCTCTCCTCTGTGATGGACATCCGCACCCGCGACGGCAACAAAAAGCACATTTCCGGCAAGATCGATATTAACACATTCGGCGCGAAGCTGCTGTTGGAAGGTCCCTTCATCAAACTGCGGGAAGACCGCGGTGTCGCCCTCAGCTACATCCTCTCCGTGAAAGGATCCTACCTCGAGCATTCGTCGAAAGTTTTCTACCCCTACATTGAGCAAGGACTTCCCTACAACTATCTTGACTTATACGGGAAACTCTCCCTCACCGGAAAAACCGGCACGAAACTGAACCTGTTCGGCTTCCGTTTCGACGACAAGGTGAACTACTCGGACGTGGCCACCTACCATTGGAAGAACTGGGGGGCGGGCGCCAATTTCCTGATCATCCCCGGCAAGGCCCCAATGATGATCGAAGGTACCGTCGCCTACACCAACTACCGCACTTCCCTGGACGACAAGGCTTACAAGCCCATCATCGACCCCGGCACCACCAGCAAGGACACCAACGCCCGACAAAGCACACTATCCGGTTTCAACGTCAATTTAAACTTTTCGTATTACATCGGAAAGAGTCTGCTTTCAGTCGGTGCGGAGGTGGTCGGATACACGGCACGATACATCTTTTTCGGGAACACCTCCTTTGCCAGCAGACATGAAACCGTGGACTACACCACCGATATCGGCCTTTTTGTCAAATACAAGTACAATTACCGCGACAAGCTGCTGATTGAACCGAGTTTCCGTCTGCAGTACTATGCCTCGCTGAGTGTGGCATCGCCTGAACCGAGACTCTCCCTCAAGTGGAACATCACGCCGAACATCCGTCTGAAACTGGCGGGCGGCCTCTACTCGCAGAATTTCGTCGCCGCCACCTCTGACCGCGACGTGGTCAATCTGTTCTCCGGATTTCTCTCCTCACCCGGACGCTTGCCCGACACCACGGTGCTCGGCAAAGAGGTGCGGTCAAGCCTCCAGAAGGCACAGCATGTCATCCTTGGCTTGGAGTTGGACGTGATTCCCTATACTACCATCAACATTGAAGGATACTTCAAGAACTTCTCCGTTCTCACTTCACTCAACCGCTACAAGATGTTTAACGAGGATCCTGACTATATGTTTGAGGCGGGTCAGGCATACGGCGGCGACATTACCGTCGATTTCAAATACAAAGGTCTGTTAATTAAGGCTGTCTATTCCCTCGGCTGGGTCACTCGTTACGACGGGAAAATCCACTACAAGCCGCACTACGACCGTCGCCACAATGTAAACCTGCTGGCTTCCTACGGTTTCGGCAAGCGGCGCAGCTGGCAGATTGACGTGCGCTGGAACTTCGGCAGCGGCTTCCCCTACACCCAGACCCAGAGCTACTACGGCAACCTCGACGCCAGCTCCTTCAACATCGACTACATCACCGCCAACGAGGGACTGAACTTCATGCTTGCCGACTATAATGGCGGACGGCTGCCCAACTATCACCGTCTGGACATCAGTGCGAAGAAGGCCTTCCACATCGGCGAGCGCCACACCATTGAGGCCAGCGTGGGTGTCACCAACGTTTACAACTACAAAAACATCTTCTATCAGGACCGTATCACCAACAAGACCATCTACCAGCTCCCCATCCTGTACAGCATCGGTTTAAGCTGGCATTTCTAAAGAACTTTCACCGTGGACAAAAAACATATTTTCACCTATACCGCAGCCGCTGTCGGTTGTGTCGCGCTGATTTCGCTGGTTATTCTCACTTGTATGCAAAATCATGCTTTGGCAAAGGAGAACGAGACGCTGAAAGAGGCGAACCACTACTGTAACGTGCTTGCACCGCCGCCACTTCCCGACGAGCTGGACTTTATGGGAGAGAAAGTGCCTTTGGACGACCATTCGGTACGGGAGTCGCTCGACCGCGAGCTGACGGCCATCTGCTACCAGCACTCCACCACCCTGCTGTGCCTGAAACGCTCCGGACGCTATTTCCCTGTCATTGAGAAGATACTGAAGGAGGAAGGCCTTCCTGAGGACTTCAAGTACCTGTGTGTCACCGAGAGCAGTCTTTCGAACGCCATTTCGCCAGCCAAGGCCGTGGGTTTCTGGCAGTTTGTCCAGAGCACGGCGCAAAGCTACGGGCTCGAAGTGCGCGAGGAGGTGGACGAGCGGTACAACGTGGAAAAGGCCACCCGCGCCGCCTGCAAGTACCTGCGGGGCTCGAAGAACCGGCTGGGCTCATGGGCTTTGGCCGCAGCCGCCTACAACATGGGCGAAAACGGGGTCGCCAACAGCATCGCTGCACAGTCGGTGCAGTCCTACTGGGACACCTACTTCAACCCCGAAACGGCACGGTACGTCTATCGTATCCTCGCTTACAAACTGGTTTTTGAAAACCCGCACATCTACGGGGTGCAAATCACCGAACAAGAAAAGTACCCACCCATCGCCTATCGGACGGACACCATCACCACCACCGTTCCCGACTGGTATCAATATTGCCAAAAACAAGGCATCTCCTACAAGCAGTTCAAGGAGTTCAACCCGTGGTGTCGTGCCAAAAAATTGACCGTCACCAACGGCAAAACTTACCTCATCCAGATTCCTACTGAAAAATAGAACCGCACTCGCAGCCGCAGAACCATGGCAGAAGACAAACTGAACATCATCGGAGCAAGGGAGAACAACCTGAAGAACGTGTCGGTACAGATGCCGCACCACAAGCTGATTGTGGTGACGGGACTAAGCGGCAGCGGCAAGTCGTCGCTCGCTTTCGACACCATCTATGCCGAAGGGCAACGGCGCTACATGGAGACCTTCTCCGCTTACGCCCGCCAGTTCATCGGCAACTACGAGCACCCCGATGTGGACAAGATTACGGGACTGAACCCCGTCATCGCCATCGAGCAGAAGACCACCAACAAGAACCCGCGCTCCACCGTCGGCACCATCACCGAGATTTACGACTTCCTGCGACTCCTTTTCGCCCGCGTCGCCGACGCCTATTCCTACGTTACCGGCGAAAAGATGGTCCGATACACCGAATCGGAACTGATTGACAAGCTGTTGGATCTTTACGCTGACAAAGACATCACCATCCTTGCACCTGCGGTGAAGCGACGTAAGGGCCACTATCGCGAACTTTTCACCGAAATCCGCAAAAAAGGGTTCTCTAAAGTCCGCGTGGACGGCTTGGTCTGCCCGCTGACACTGAACATGGCCGTGGATCGCTACAAAGTGCATGACATCGAGATTGTCATCGACAACATGACGGTACGCGAAAGTTCCAAAATGCGGTTGATCAACAGTTTACGTTTAGCACTGAAGCACGGGAAAGGTTCCCTGTTGGTGTTGGACAACGCTTCGGGCGTTACCAAGAATTTCAGCAAGTACCTGATGTGCCCCACCACCGGCATCTCCTATCCGGAGCCGGAACCCAACACCTTCTCGTTCAATTCGCCTTACGGTGCGTGCGAACGATGCAACGGCCTCGGCTACGTGGCGGAGGTAGATATGGCCAAAATCATCCCCGATCCGACCAAGTCCATCCGGAACGGCGGTATCGTCCCTATTGGAAGTTACAAGAACAGTCAGATCTTCAGACAGATAGAAGCGCTTGGCGAGAAATTCCATTTCTCCATTGACGATCCCGTGGGCGAACTGCCCGACGACGTGCTGAACATCATCCTGTACGGTACGGAAGAGCCAGTCAAAGTGAAGCGCGAGATTTCTGGCCTCGCGCCCGCCACCACGCATTACGAGGGCATCGTCAACTTCATCAAGAACTTCGATGCCGACAGCGCTCCCGCCTCCATCCGCAAGTGGATCCAGAGCTTCATGAACGAAATCCCCTGCCCCGAATGCAACGGCAACCGCCTCAAGAAGGAGTCGCTGCATTTCAAGATTGGAGGAAAGAACATTTCCGACCTCGCACGGATGGACATTTCCGACCTTATCCAGTGGGTGGACGAATGTCCCAAGCATCTGGACGAGAAGCAGAAACGCATTGCCCACGAGGTGCTTCGCGAAATCCGCTTCCGGTTGGGGTTCTTGGAGGATGTGGGCATCCAGTACCTGTCGCTGAACCTGCCGTCCAAGGCACTTTCGGGCGGTGAGGCCCAGCGCATCCGTTTGGCCACACAGATCAGTTCACGTCTGGTGAACGTGCTTTACATCTTGGACGAGCCGAGCATCGGGCTGCACCAGCGTGACAACCACCAGCTGATTGAGGCGTTGAAGCACCTGCGCGACCTCGGCAATTCCGTCATCGTGGTGGAGCACGACCGCGACATGATGCAGGCGGCGGACTATATCGTCGATATCGGGCCGGCGGCGGGCATCCACGGCGGCGAGATTGTGGCGGCGGGCACTTACAAGGAGATACTGAAGTCGAAGACGCTGACGGCGCAATACCTCAGCGGCAAGAAAAAGATTGCCGTGCCGAAAGTGCGGCGCGAGGGCAACGGCCTGTCGCTCACCATCACCGGCGCCACGGGCAACAACCTGAAGCACGTCTCCGTCACCTTCCCGCTCGGGCTGTTCATCTGCGTCACCGGCGTGTCGGGCAGCGGCAAATCCACCCTCATCAACGAGACGCTCTATCCGATTCTAAACCGCCACTTCTACCGTGCCGAAAAGAAGCCGCTCCCCTACCATGAGGTGGAGGGGCTGGAGAATATCGACAAAGTAATCGAAATCAACCAGCAGCCAATCGGACGTACGCCGCGGTCGAACCCCGTGACCTACATCGGTGTCTTCGACCTCATCCGCCAGCTTTACGCCGAGCTGCCCGAGTCCAAAATCCGTGGGTACAAGCCCGGGCGCTTTTCCTTTAACGTGGTGGGTGGACGCTGCGAGGAGTGCGGCGGCGGCGGACTCAAGGCCATCGAGATGAACTTCCTGCCGGACGTCTATGTCACGTGCGAGGCGTGCGGCGGCAAACGCTACAACGACGAGACGCTGGAAGTGCGGTACAAGGGGAAGTCCATCAATGACGTATTGGAGATGGACGTGACGGAGGCCGTCGAATTCTTCGCCAACATTCCGGCCATCGCCGACAAACTGCGCACCCTCTGCGACGTGGGGCTCGGCTACATCAAGTTAGGGCAACCCTCCACCACCCTTTCCGGCGGTGAGGCGCAACGCATCAAGCTGGCCGCCGAACTCTCCAAAAAAGACACCGGCCGCACCTTTTACATCTTGGATGAGCCGACCACCGGACTTCATTTCGAGGATATCTACATATTATTAAATGTACTGAACAAACTGGTGGACCGCGGCAACACCATCCTCGTCATCGAGCACAACATGGACGTCATCAAGATGGCGGACTGGGTCATTGACATGGGTCCGGAGGGCGGACGTAACGGCGGAGAGATCATTGCAGAAGGAACCCCCGAGGCCATTGTCGCCGACGGCATCGGCTACACGGCGAAGTTCCTGAAAAAGGAAATCTGAAAATTGAAAACTGAAAACTTCATACCTTTTACCTCATACCTTTTACCAAAATAAAAAAAATGCTAGTCATAGGAATTGCCGGTGGTTCCGGGTCAGGCAAAACAACCGTTGTAAAGAAAATCATTGAGTCCATCCCGCAGGAGAGTGTGAGTGTAATCTCGCAGGATGCTTATTACAAGGACAATGGCGTGCTCACGCAGGAGGAACGGGAGGCCATCAACTTCGACCATCCGTCTGCCATCGAGTGGCCGTTGCTGACGCACCACATCGAGGAGTTGAAGGCGGGCCGCAGCATCGAGATGCCAACCTACTCGTACGTCACGTGCCGCCGCGGGAAGGAGACCATTCCCGTCACACCATCGGAGGTGATCATCGTAGAGGGCATCCTCATCTTCACCGACCCTGACCTGGCGAAAGTCCTCGACCTGAAGGTGTTTGTCGATACCAGCGCCGACGAACGGCTCATCCGTATCATCCAGCGCGATGTGAACGAGCGCGGCCGCGGCCTCGACAAGTCCATCCGCCACTACCAAACTTACGTCAAGCCGATGCACGAGATCTTCATCGAACCGACCAAGCGCCTTGCGGACATCATCATCCCCGTCGGCGGCGACAACGAGAAGGGCATCGACATCCTGACCTCCAAAATCAAACAGACGCTGAAGCTGGTGTAACGTTGCCCGCACACCTACGGCGTGCGGCATTAAAGAGATTGTACCGATATAGTGCTGGCAATCCGTTAGGACTACTTGCCTCGTCAGGTGCGGGAAAACTTTTCCATTTTCAGTTTTCATTTTTCAGATTTTTAATATCTTTGCAGCCGAAATTTAAATATGACATTAAATCAGCTCATAGAGAAGTATTTTTCTGGAAATTATATTCCTATCATTGCCACTTTTGATGCCGAAAATATCAATGAGGTATGCAATGGAATGATAATTTGTGGTAAATATGGCAACATTTGTTTTTAGAAATTACGGGAATCAACTGGGTACAAGGATATTGGGGGCACGTGTTCGTCAATCCTTGCTGGAAACAATCTTGTCAAACAATAAGGTGGTGTTGGATTTTACAGGCGTGGATGTAGTGTCGAATGCCTTTGCTGACGAGTGTATCGCCAAATTATTGATGGAGATGTCGTTGGCTGATTTAAAAGAAAAGACTACTTTTGCTGGCTTGAATGAATTGGCCAAGATGAACATTGCATTGGCATTGAAAAGGAGACAAATATCAATGACTGAAAATTAATAAGACGTACAGACGGTGCGTGCACCGTCTCAATAACCTGATAAAAGTATAAACCAAAACCACCCGCCTATAGAATAGAACAAAAAGATTAAAGTACAGACAACGCATACGTTGTCTCAACATACTATAAAAGCGTTTTCGCTTTTTCTTTGCAAGTGGAAATCTGGTAAATTTTCAAGCTAATGCACAAGAAGGCTGAAACGCTCACGGTATTATCCGTGGGCTTTCTTGTTTGCATTAGGGTTTTACCAGAACCTCCACTTGAACAAAAAGTTCCACGGATTTTTTATACCCTTGAAATAAAATGGAAGAAGCCGAAAATCCACAAGAGAGTAGGTAACACGTAATTCTAATTTTTATGAGAAAAATTTTTTTATTAAGTACAATTGTAATGGCATGCTTACTGATGGTCGCCTGCAACAAAGAAGGAGAGTTCAACCCAAAGAACAAGATTGACAGAATTTATTACTCATCCAGTTATAAGAGTGAAATTTATAATAATGGATCATGGGAAACGGATCACACCAACAATCGACCCAAGTATGTCAGTGAAATTTGGCACTGGGAGGGCAATGTTTTAAAAAGCATATCACATTACGCATACGATGGAGAATTGAGCTATACGGAAAAATTTGAATATGATGGCAAACGCATAATTTCGATTTCGAGTTTGGATGGGGATGGCCGTCATATTATAAATTATGAAAATGGAAAAATCTCCTCCATAGACTGCTATAGTTATAATGAAAAGTATGCGTTGTACGAGTTTTCACATGATAAAGGGAAAATCTCCTCTATTAGGGCCACCTATTTTTCTCTGGAAAAATCTGCGTTATCTCCGTTTTCAGTGAATGCTCTCCGTTTTTTCATTCCTATATCTAATCCTGACAACATTGTTAAGGCAATGGCAAACAACAGTGAAAGAAATGACTCAAAAGGTGGTATTATTGAAACATGCGATATGAAATTTGAATGGAGTGGCAAAAATGTCTCAAAAATCACCTATACCATAGACAATGAACTCCCTTATTCGTTTGAATATTCCTACGATGAGAAAATGAATCCTTTTTATGGTTTGTTTTATCTTGAAGAAGACCCATGGCAATTGCTGATGTTATCCAAGAATAATGTCACTCGCGAGTTCATCCGAGAAGACGATTATTATGATGAATCCAACTATACTTATACCTATAATGGGAAAGTCCCCGCTACAAAATCTCACACATATATATCTAACAATAATGATTATCGTTATACAGAAAGCTATACCTATTATTACGAATATAAATAACCTTCGGATTCGTATTCGTCTGATGTAGCGGGATTTTTCATTTATTCGGATAATTTTATCTGCTCGCAGGCCTAACGGACTGACGCCATTGTATCGGGGCGCTCACATTTTACACGCACCCCGTTAGGGGTGCATGCCATGGTAGCGTAGCGGTGTAACACGGTAAAAACGCACGCCGTAGGTGTGCGGGCAAATCAGGGGATAGAAAACGCCACCTGTAGAGACGTTTCATGAAACGTCTCTACGGATGGCGCATAGATATTATATGTGCAATTCTTGACATTGCACCATTTCCCTTTTATGCGACATTTTGTATTTCTACTACCCCGGCCTTCGGCCACCCCTTCTACATAGAAGGGGAATTCTCTCCGTCAGTATCTCCCTCCCCAAATCCTGTTCCCTACCCTTTTCCGCCACTTTTCACGGAAATCGTGCATTTCACGCCCGAAATCGGCCATTTCGTCACTTTTATGAAAAAAGATGGTTTTGGTCACCTTTCTTTTCAGAAATTTGGCGTACTTTTGCACGTTGTTTAACCCCAAAAATCTGAATTGTTATTTATGGAAAATGCAAACGTTAATGCAGAGAAACTCAAAGTGTTGAATGCCACTCTTGAGAAGTTGGAAAAGAATTTCGGCAAAGGCTCCATCATGCGCTTAGGCGATAACGCCGTCGATAATATTGAAGTCATCTCCACCGGCTCCATCGGCTTGGATGCCGCTTTGGGGGTGGGCGGATACCCGAAAGGCCGTATCATTGAAATATATGGACCCGAGTCGTCCGGTAAGACCACGCTGGCCATCCACGCCATCGCCGAGGCGCAGAAGCAGGGCGGCATCGCGGCCTTCATCGACGCCGAGCACGCCTTCGACCGTTTCTATGCCGAAAAACTCGGTGTCAACACCGCAGATCTACTTGTCTCCCAGCCCGATAACGGTGAGCAGGCACTGGAAATCGCCGACAACCTCATCCGTTCCGGCGCCATTGACATCATCGTCATCGACTCCGTGGCCGCCCTCACCCCAAAGAGCGAAATCGAAGGCGACATGGGCGACTCCAAGGTGGGTCTCCAAGCCCGCCTGATGTCGCAGGCCATGCGCAAGCTCACCGCCACCATCAGCAAGACCAACTGCTGCTGCATCTTCATCAACCAGCTGCGTGAGAAGATCGGCGTGATGTTCGGCAATCCCGAGACCACTACCGGCGGTAACGCCCTGAAGTTCTATGCCTCCGTCCGTATCGACATCCGCCGTCAGTCGCAAATCAAGGACGGTGACCTCGCTGCCGGCAACCACGTGAAAGTCAAGGTGGTGAAGAACAAAGTGGCACCGCCGTTCCGTTCAACCGAATTCGACATCATGTTCGGCGAGGGTATCTCCAAGATGGGTGAACTCGTGGACATCGGCGTGGAAAAAGGCATCATCAAGAAATCCGGGGCCTGGTTCTCTTACAATGACACCAAGATCGGCCAAGGCCGCGACAACGTAAAACAGCTTCTCGCCGACAACCCCGAACTGGCCGAGGAAATTGAAGCAAAAGTCCGTGAAAGTCTTAAAAACCAAGAATAGCATATTTTGAAAAAGTTAGTCATCGTTATGGCAGCGGCACTCATCTGCTGCTGCCTTTCCTGTAAAAAAAAGGTTTCAAATCCCGCCGAATTGTCGGGCGACCTCGCCAAGCTGACGGAAGCTATCGCCGCCGACAGCACCAACGCGGAGTTGTACTACCTTCGGGCACAATATTATTATGATAACAAACAGATTGAGAACGCCGAAAAGGACATCCTCCGTTGCGTCGCGCTCGACAACACGCAGGCCAAGTACTACGTCCTGATGTCGGACGTCTATTTTGCCCAAAAGGAGACCGACCTCACGGAAGAGAATCTCCAGAAAGCCATCGAACTCGACGGAAAATACAATGAGCCGCGTCTGAAACTGGCGGAATTGTACTACTACGAGCGGATGTACGACGAGTGCATGGCCACCATTGACGAGGCGGCAAAGCTGAATCCGCACAACCCGACAGCATACCTCATCAAGGCATTCTGCTACAAAGATTTGAAAGATACGGCAAATTATCTCCGAATGCTCTATCTGGTGAAGGACCAGAATCCGCAGGAGATAAAGGCACATCTGGAACTTGGCTATTTCTTCCAGCAAAAGAAGAGTCCTGAAGCCATCCCCCACTATCAGAACGCCCTGATCATTGACCCGAATAACGAGGAAATCAATTACAACCTCGCCCTTCTGTACAGCGATCTCGGGGACATTGACAAGGCAAAGGAGCAGTATAATATTCTCCTGTCGGTTGCGAAAAAAGGCGACTATGCGAAGAACGCCCTCTACAACCTCGGCTACATCAGTGCCAACATCGACGAGGATTATGAGCAGGCCATCTCCTACTATACGAAAGCCATTGAAATGGACAATCTGTTCACCGGAGCCTACTATGGACGCGGCGAAGCTTACGAACAGACCGGCAAATACGAGGAGGCCCGCGCCGACTACGAACGGTGCCTGAAGATCACCACCAACTACGAGCCCGCCATCGCCGGACTGAATGCTTTGGATAAAAAACGATAAAAGAATTAACGCCATGTGCAAAAGAAAAAATGTTGTATTTGAAATCACACAATTATATAATAATGATAGTGTGAACATCTCTTCAAAAGAGAAAGAAGAAGTAAGCACAAGTCTTAATTATCTTGCCGATATGGCAAAAGAGGACAAGGTTAAAGGGTTATACCGCCTTAAAGATATGGTAATACCCTGCATTCCAAGATATGACAGCACGCTTTATGCGTATAAAGTATCGGATAACTATCGTGTCATTTTAAGTTACGATGACGATATGATTTATGATCGGAAAATCATATCTTTATACCGAATTGTTCCTCGCCAAGAAACCATACCCGCATTTAATGCTGTAGCGACATTGATCTATGGGAAAAGCTAATATCAAACCCCTCAAGGACGAATATGGTATTATCAAATCCGCAAAAGAAATACTTCCTAAGGAATTGTGGAACGATTTTATTGAAACGATGGCGGAATTGGAAGACAACAATGCCCATATTACAGCAACCTATCCTAAAACAAGGCTACACAAAGTCATAGGCTCTAAAAAATCAATCTACCGGGCAGACATAAAACAAACGTCAGGGTGGCGCATCCACATTCAATTCAGTGCTGACAAATTCATAAAATTGTGTGATTTAATTCCCCGCGGTGACCATAATCGTACACTGACTGTTATCCAAGAAAAAATTGACAGATACGAATAACATCGACATTCTATGAGAATCCTCCATACCGCCGACCTGCACCTTGGGCAAATTTTGTACCAAAACTATAGCCGCACCGATGAGCACGAGCATTTTTTCCGGCAGTTGGAAGAATGGTGCCGCCAATACCAGCCTGACGCGCTGGTGGTGAGCGGCGATGTCTTCGACATCCAGCAGCCCGGTGCCGCCGTCAAGGAGTTTTTCACTCGCACCTTCGTAAAATTGCGTGACGTCTGCACCGACATGCACCTTGTCGTGACTGCGGGCAACCACGATTCCGCCACTCGCCTCGAAGCCGAAGCGGCCCTCTGGAAATGCATTAACGCCCACATCATCGGCACCGCGCCGTCGCCGACCGTCGTCGCAGCGGCGGACGGATGGCAGGAACATTACATCGTCCGTATGCCCGCCGGCTACATCGCCGCCTTCCCATACATGACCGGCAACCGCCGCGAGGTCATCCAGTCGGTGCTGGACTACATCGGCCGCGAAAACTCCAACAACAAGCCCGTGGTGATGACGGGGCATCTTGCCCTGAATAGCGCCGATGTGACCGGCCACAACTTTGAGATCGGGAAAATCGCCACCCAGTCGATAGAGGATATGGGCAGCGGCTTCGACTATCTGGCCCTAGGGCACATCCACCGTCCCCAGACACTCGGATACTCCATTGAGGACGAAAATCAGACAACAAGTTCTTATCCCTCTGGGACAGCTCGTTACGCCGGAAGCGCCCTGCACGTCAGCTGCGACGAGAAATACCCGCACACCGTCAGTCTGGTGGATTTGCCCGCACACGGTGCCGACCTCACCGTGACACGCCTCCGCATTGACGAACTGCGCCACTTTTACGAACTTCCGGAAAACGGGAAGTCTGCCGAAAGTGCCGAAGAAGCACTACAGTCCATCCGCACCTTCGCGGACAAGGGAGGCCGCGGCTATTTCCGGCTCCGGATTCCCTACCACGTCACCCTCCCCGCCGACTTCGACCAACAAGTGTATCAGGTACTTGAAGCTTATAAGGAAGAAATAAGGTACAATCCGAAAATCCTATGGACGGGTACACCGCCGGCGACACAGACCGAGACAGCCATATTTGAGGTAGCGGAACTTCAAGAGATGAACGACCCCATGCTTTTTATAGAAAAAACAGCAGAACAATATCCTGAATTTTCGCTTGACGAACTCCGCACAGCCTTTGAGGAGGTGAAGGAGGAGATACGCCGGATGGACGAAGAGGAGGTATTGAAAGGACATTCTAAAAAAAACAACACAAACGAAGAAGTCACTGAACAGCCATGAAAATAAAAGAGTTACATCTCCGCAATATCGCCTCCATTGAACAGGCGGACATTGACTTCGAGCACGGGCTTTCCGACCCGTCCACTGGGCAAGCAGCCCCCATTTTCCTGATTTCCGGTGACACGGGATCAGGGAAATCGGTGCTTTTGGACGGCATTTCAATGGCCCTGTTCAAAACGACCCCGCGCATCGAAAACGTCTCCGCAAAAAAGAACAACGAGTTCCGCAACAACAACGGCGAGACCATCGCCATTTTCAGTCTGGAGCAGTACACCCGCCTCGGCATCTCCGACAAAGACGAATGCTACAGCGAGCTTCTCTTTGAGGGAAACGACGGCTGCGACTACACGGCACGGCTCACCCTTGGAAAATCACGGAAACGCCAAAAAGATATAGACGGGCAGTCCATTCTACAGCACAAGACACCCGTATGGACGTTACGGCGCGGCGACAACGAATGGACAAAGGACAAAGACATCCGTGAACAGACGGAATCCGCCATCGGGCTTTCGTTCCAGCAGTTCAACCGGATGGCAATGCTCGCGCAGGGGCAGTTCGCCAACTTCCTGTGCGGCGGAAAGGACGAGCGCACCGCCATCCTTGAGCAACTGACAAGTACCGAACAGTTCTCTCGCTACGGTGAGGCCGTCCACCGGCTTTTCACTAAAGCAAAAACCGAAAAAAATACGGCCGATACGTTGGTCAATGAACTCCTAAACAGCATCGGAGAATTTAACGAAAACATTTTAAACCAACAGCTTACGGAATGGACTGCAAAACACAGGCAACTCAAAACGCAATTTGACCTCATTGACACCACCCTTCAAAAGGTTCTGCAATTAGAAACAGCAAAAAAAGGGAAATTCACTGCCGAACAGAAACTGGCGGCGTTGAAAGAGAA
>CAMVOL010000046.1 GCA_947169105.1 uncultured Bacteroidales bacterium
GACGTGTGCTCTTCCGATCTTGCCGCCGTCAAGGTCGCACTCGAAAATCTGCATCACGCCGTCGGCAGGGAAGAGGAAGGCGATTTTTTTGCCGTCGGGCCGCCATATCGCCTGCGCCTCACTGGCCGACGTAGTGGTGATTTGCGTCGGTTCGCCGCCGGCCACAGGAATAGTGTAGAGTTCGGCATTGCCTTTGTCCTTGGTATAGTCGAAATATTTCACCGAATAGAGCAGTGTCTTGCCGTCGGGCGACACCTCTGGTGCGGAAACGCGGCCGAAATACCACAGGATTTCCTCCGTCAGCACGCCTTTCGAAAAGTCGGGAACGGTGCGATTGTCGCGGGTGATCAGTTCGCTGTCGGCGTCTGCGGCGCCCTTCTGGTTCTTGCAGGATACAGTCATAGCCAAAAGAATTGCAACAAAAATGAAAGTTTTCTTCATATTTATTTGATTGATAATTGATTATAATTCCTGTAAATTCTTTATTAAAAGGTGCAAATTTACACAAATTTTCCTACTTTATAACTTGATAAACTTTATGAACTTTTTACTACTTTTGCCGCTGTTTTTTTAACCATTAATAGAATTTTTATGAAGAAAAGATTTTCACTGTTGGCAGTCGTACTGACAGCGTTGGTGCTTTGCCTTGCTTGTAATAGTAAACCGAAGATTCAAGTTGCTGACGATGAGTCGATTGTCTATTTTTGCAAAGATATCACTCCTGAAAATATCCTCAAATTGTATGAGGCATTGGGTGTGAAGCAGGAAGGTAAAATCGGTCTGAAAGTCCATTTCGGGGAAGAGGGTAACCAGAACTTCCTCAACCCCGAACTGCTCCGTCCGTTGGTCGAAAAGGTGCATCCCACTTTTGTGGAAACCAACGTATTGTACGTCAGCAAGCGCCGTTTCACCGATTCGCACATCGCTTTGGCGAAGGAGCACGGTTTCACGTTCGCTCCCATCGACATCCTTGATTCGGAGGATGAGTTGGTATATCCCGCCGAAGGCCTGAAACATTTCGACAAGGTCAAGACGGGCAGCCATTTCGCCAATTACGACGCCTACATCATCTACTCCCACTTCAAGGGGCATGGTTCGGCCGGTTTCGGCGGCGCCATCAAGAACATCGCTATGGGGTTCGCTTCCCCCGGTGGCAAGATGGCGCAGCACGCAGCGGCTTTCCCATCGTGCCGTAATGCCAATTCGTGCGTGGGTTGCAACCGTTGCGTACAGCAGTGTCCTGCCGGTGCTATCACCATCACCGATGAAGGTCCTGTCATTGACACCAGCAAGTGCATCGGCTGTGCCAAGTGTATCGCCGAATGTCCGCTCAAGATTTTCAAACCTGGCGAAAGTGCGTCCGAAGAGGTTTTTCTCGAACGTCTCGTGGAATACGCCAAAGTTCTCAGCGAAAAGAAACCGATGGTCTATATCAATGTGATGGACAACATTTCCAAAACTTGCGACTGCTCCGGCAAGGCTCCTGCTCCGTTTATGGAGAAGGTCGGCGCCGTCGCTTCCACCGACATTGTCGCCATTGAGATGGCCTGCCATCAGCTGACGGCCCTGAAACAGAAGACCGAAGATGCCTTCAAGGATGTGAACGGGATCAGCGGCCTTGGACAGGTGGAATACGCTTACAAGCTCGGTATGGGCAACAAGAAGTTCGTCCTCGTGGATGTCGTCACTGGCGAGCGCATCACCCTCGAAGACGCTGTAAAGTAGAAAGTAAAAAGTAAAAAGTAAAAGGTTGCCACGCACAATCCCCTCTTCAAACCTATTACCTGATACCTGTCACCTGTTAACTTTTACCCGAGTGAAGTACCCTTTGTTTCGTGATCGTTTTTTGGAATGTGGCTGTGTGAGCACGGCGGAGATTGCAGCGGCTTTCGGGGAGTTCGACAAGAACTGCCTCACCCGTTGGTGCGGACAGGGGTTTCTGGTGCAGTTACGCAACGGTTTCTACGCCTTTCCGGATCAGTTGCGCAATGCCGACTTTGTCTATCATATTGCCAACAGGATATATGCTCCATCGTATGTCAGTCTGCATTCGGCGTTAAGTTACCACGGATACGTGCGGGCGGCGGCGGGGATGCCGGTGAGCAGCGTTTCGGGGCGCAAGACAGCGAGCTTCCGCAACGCTTTCGGCAAGTTCGACTACCAGAAGATGAAGCAGGAGCTGCATTTCGGTTACGGGCGGCATATAGTGGACGGGATTTCGTTTGAGATGGCATATCCGGAGAAAGCGCTGTTGGACCTGTTCTACCTTTATCCCACACTTTACGGCACGGAGCAGGGTTTCCGCAACTTTGCCATTGAGGAGCAAATGCTTTACGAGAATTTGGATGTGGAAAAACTATATGACTACACGGAACGTTTTGGTTCTCGTGCCTTAGAGCAGCGTGTGACCCTGTTTGTCAGTGTCTTTGGGCTGTGAATAGGTCAGAAGGTACCACGGTTTCCTTTCACCATGCTTTGCAGCATCGGCACGAACTTGAACTCGCCGAATGATTCCTGCTGGTATTCGTCGTCGCTGACCTTGGTGATGCGCTTCATTTCCTGCACGCCGTCGCCGACGGGGATGACGATGATGCCGCCGACCTTCAGCTGGCTGAGTAGGGAAGTGGGGACTTCGGGCGCGCCGCACGTGACGATGATTTTGTCGAAGGGAGCCTCATCGGGCAGGCCTTTGAAGCCGTCGCCGTAGAAAAGGTTGACATTGAGGATATTCAGCGTGTTTTTCAAAAGGATTCGGGTTTTCCGGAACAGCTCAATCTGCCGTTCAATGGAATAGACTTGTGCGCCCATCGCCGCAAGGATGGCCGCCTGATAGCCGGAGCCAGTGCCAATCTCTAATACCTTGTCTTTCTTTTTGATAGTTAAAAGCTGTGACTGGAACGCCACGGTGAGTGGCTGCGACATCGTCTGTCCGCATGCTATCGGCACGGGAACATTTTCGTAGGCATTGTGCCAAAATAGTGAATTTTCAATAAAACGATGACGGTCAACGATACTAAAAGCGTTGAGAACATTCTCGTCATCAATACCTTGCGTACGAAGCCAACTGACGAGGGCCTTTTTCTTGCCTTGAAGCACAAAATCAAGTCCGCCCATCTGTCAGTTATTCTGCCAGAACGAGTACTTTGTTGTTCAATACCTCGACCACGCCGCCGCGCACCTCGAAGAACTTGGTCTCGTTCTGTCCGTCCACCACTTTCACCTGCCCTTTCTTGAGGGCGGAAATCAGTGGCGCGTGGTTGTTCAGGATTTCGAACAACCCGTCGATGCCGGGCAGCTGGACCAGAGAGGCCTCGCCGGAGTACAATTCTTTGTCGGGTGTGACAATTTCCAGATTCATCGCGACGGTTATTTAGCGTTAGCCAGTTCTTTCTTACCTTTTTCGATGGCCTCCTCGATGGTGCCGACGAGGTTGAAGGCGGTTTCGGGGAGGTAGTCGAGTTCGCCATCAAGAATCATGTTGAAGCCCTTGATGGTGTCCTCAATACTGACGAACGCGCCCTTGAGACCGGTGAACTGTTCGGCCACGTGGAACGGCTGTGACAGGAAGCGCTGGACACGTCTGGCGCGGTGTACCACATTGCGGTCAGC
Organism: uncultured Bacteroidales bacterium; assembly: GCA_947169105.1. Lineage (GTDB taxonomy): Bacteria > Bacteroidota > Bacteroidia > Bacteroidales > WCHB1-69 > UBA1756. The sequence continues at coordinate 3,610 of CAMVOL010000046.1, forward strand.
TTCGGAGAGCTCGTCCATACCGAGGATGGCGATGATGTCCTGGAGTTCGGCGTAGCGCTGGAGCACCATTTTCACGCGCTGGGCGGTGTTGTAGTGGGCGTCGCCGACGGTGGACGGGGTGAGGATACGGGAGGAGGAGTCGAGCGGATCGACAGCGGGGTAGATGCCGAGGCTGGCGATTTTACGGCTCAACACCGTTTTGGCGTCCAAGTGGGAGAAGGTGGTGGCCGGAGCGGGGTCGGTCAAGTCATCCGCCGGCACGTAGATGGCCTGGATGGAGGTAATGGAACCGCGCTTGGTGGAGGTGATACGTTCCTGCATCAGACCCATCTCGGTGGCGAGGGTGGGCTGGTAACCCACAGCCGACGGCATACGTCCGAGCAGTGCAGACACCTCGGAACCTGCCTGCGTGAAACGGAAGATGTTATCGACGAAGAAAAGGATGTCCTTTCCGCCGGTGGTCTCGTCGCCATCGCGGAAGTGCTCGGCAACGGTTAGTCCGGAGAGGGCCACGCGGGCACGTGCTCCGGGGGGTTCGTTCATCTGCCCGAAGACCATGGTGCACTGTGACTTTTTCAGCTCTTCGTAATCCACCTTGCTGAGGTCCCAGCCGCCAGCGTCCATGCTCTTCTTGAACTCATCGCCGTAGCGGATGACGCCGGACTCGATCATTTCGCGGAGCAGGTCGTTACCCTCACGGGTACGTTCACCAACGCCCGCGAAAACGGACATGCCGGAATATTTCTTCGCAATGTTGTTGATCATCTCCATGATGAGGACGGTCTTGCCCACGCCGGCACCGCCGAACAGACCAATCTTACCGCCCTTGGCGTAAGGTTCGATCAGGTCAATGGCCTTGATACCGGTGAACAGCACCTCCTCGGAAGTCGAGAGGTTTTCAAAGGTAGGCGGATCGCGGTGGATGTTGTTGCGCTTCTCACATTCGATCTGAGGCATACCGTCGATGCATTCGCCGACGACGTTGAGCAGACGGCCGTTGATTTCGCCGGTAGGCATCGAAATCATGGCGCCGGTGGCCACCACTTCCATACCGCGGCGGAGACCGTCGGTGGAGTCCATGGCGATGCAGCGCATCGTGTTCTCGCCAATGTCCTGCTGGCATTCAAGAATCAGTTTCTCGCCGTTGTCGCGAGTGATTTCCAAAGCATCATAAATGTTGGGAAGCTTGCAGTCGTCCTCAAAACGGACATCGATGACTGCGCCTACGATCTGGGAGATTTTACCTTTGATTTTCTCTGACATTATGTATTAATTTTTATTGATTCAAAAGGAAAAGTTGCTTCTATGAAAAGCGGCGGCAAAGTTACACGTTTTTTCCTTACCTTCGTCGTTCTCAAAAATATTTTTCGCTTTAAATTTTATGGAAAAAAAGTCGTACTTTTGCACCCCTTTTTTAATAGGTATGCAGAGAAAGGAGATTGATTTAGTTGCGCTGAAGAACCGATATGGGATTGTCGGTACCGACCCTGCTTTCGAGGAGGCGTTGCGGATGGCTGTCCGTGTGGCGCCGACCGACTTCCCTGTGCTGATTATCGGCGAGACGGGTGCGGGCAAGGAGAACATCGCCCGCATCATCCACGACTACAGCGACCGGCGGCGCAATGCCTACCTGACGATAGATTGCGGAAGCACGCCGGAAGGCACGATTGAGTCCGAACTTTTCGGGCACAAGAAGGGCTCCTTCACCGACGCCGTCGCCGACCGTGTCGGGCTCTTTGAGTCGGCCAACGGGGGCACACTTTTTTTGGACGAGCTGGGCAATATGCCGCTGAAGGTGCAGGTGCGCCTGCTGCGTGTCCTTGAAACCGGTACCTACGTGCGGGTGGGCGACAGCGAGGAACGTCATACCGATGTGCGCGTGGTGGCCGCGACCAACGCCGACCTGATGGCAATGATGCAGAACGGCCGCTTCCGCTCCGACCTCTACTACCGTCTGAACACCATCACCATCTACCTGCCGAGTCTCCGAGAGCGGCGCGGCGACATCTATCCGCTGTTTGTCCGTTTTGCACAGGAGACCGCCGAACATTACAAAATTGAACGCATTTCCCTCACCGAAGAGGCGGAAAAGCTTTTGGAAAATTTCCCCTGGCCGGGTAACGTGCGGCAGCTCAAGAATTTCGCCGAGAGACTTTCGTTTATGGAGATGGAACGTACCGTGACTGCCGAGGTGATGCAGAAATACCTGGATATGGAGAATCGGCCGGTTCATCCCGTCGCCCTCTATTCCGCCGGCAGCGACGAACGTCAGCAGTACAATCAGGAGTCACTGTTGCAGCAGGTACAGAAGTTGCAAGTGGAGGTGACGAATCTGAAACAGATTGTCTATAAGTTGATTATACATAGCCAGAACGTCGCTAAGCCGCAGGAGGGCTATACTTCTGATCCACGCCGTGAGCAGCCGTTGCAGCTGCCGTCGCCCGAAGACGTCACGCCTGTGCGGGTGGTGGAGAGCGAGCCGGTGGATGTGACGCACGAGGAGGTGGCGGCGGACGACGAGTCGTTGGCCTCACAGGAGCGGCGGGCCATCATCGCTGCTTTGAAGAAACACGAAGGCAGCAGGAAGAACACCGCCAAAGAGCTCGGCATCTCCGAAAGGACCCTTTACCGCAAAATCAAGGATTATGAGCTGGATAACAAATAGTTGCGGATTTTTCAAGAAGGTGCTGCTTGTGATGGTGGCCACCTGTGTGCTGGCGGGCTGCCGGCTTTCGGTCTCCCTCACTGGCGGCAATGTTGACCCGCGCGCCAAGACCGTCTATGTCCAGACCTTCCGGAATAATGCCACCTTGGTCAACCCCACACTGAGCACAGAGTTCACAAGTGCCCTTAAGGACCGCATACAGGGACAGACCCCGCTCACCATCATCGACACCCAGAACGGCGACTACAAGATTGAGGGCGAGATCACGGGCTATTCCATCAACCCCGTGGCCATCCAAGGTGACGAGACCGCCGCGATGAACCGGCTCACCATCACCGTCAACGTGCGCTTCACCAACACGTTCGACGACACCCAGAACTTCGAACAGTCCTTCTCCCGCTACGTCGATTACTCCAGCACCCAGAACTTCACCTCCATCGAAAGCAGCCTCGTCCAGAATATCAACGACGCACTCACGGAGGATATATTCAATAAGGCATTTGTAAATTGGTAATCTTGTAACTTTATGAATGACAATTTCTTAATAGCAGATGAAAGCAGTTTGGACTACATGCGTTCCCTCTGTCAGAAATATCCGGCATCGTCGTTCACGGCATTCTATTATGCCAAGCTGATGCAGCAGCTTCATCCGGAGGAGTTCGAGCGCGACAAAGCCCGCTATATGCTCCGTATTTGGGACCGCAGCCGCTTTGCCGCCCACCGTTTCGACGACTCCGCCGAAGAGGTGGCGCCGGTGCAGGAAGTCTCGCACGAGTTCACTTCCGTTGCTGTCGAGGAACCCGCTCCCACAGCCCCTGCGGACCAGAACGAAATCATCAACAACCTGATTGCGGAATTGGATGTGGAAACCCCGAAAATCCAGTTCGACCCCGAACGCCACGATGCGACCGCCAATTACAGCAAACCAAGCCTTGTGGAAGATCCGGATATTGTAAGTGAAACATTAGCAATGCTTTACTATCAGCAGGGCTATCCTGGAAAGGCCATTAAAATTTATAAAAAATTGTCCTTGCTTTTTCCAGAAAAAAGTTGTTATTTTGCAGCCCAAATTTCGGAAATCAAAAATAGTAAAAATCAATAGTAAAACGTTTTAAAAAATGCAAATACTTATCATCTTAATTATCATCGCCAGCATCGCATTGGGTTTTGTTGTCCTCATTCAGGATTCGAAGGGCGGCGGTCTCGCTTCCAACTTCGCAGGTTCCAACCAGATTATGGGTGTGCGCAAAACCACCGACCTGATTGAGAAAGTGACTTGGGGGCTGGCTATCGCTATTCTGGTTCTGTGCCTCAGCTGTGCTTTCATCACCAAGAAGGAATTTTCTGATCGTTATGGCAACCGCGCAGCCCAGACCGAACAAACCACTTCCGAAGAGTAGTTTTTATCTGTAAAATATGGAAAAGGAGAGAACTTTGGTTCTCTCTTTTTTTTCTCAAACATTATGAAGCAGCGCAACGGACTCAGCTACTTTTTCCTCATTCTGGCTGTCTCCTTTTGGGGTCTCTCTTTCATTTTCTCCAAGTCGCTGCTGGCCCACGTAACCCCCATCGCCCTCATCTTTTTCCGTGTCACCCTCGCCTCGGTGCTGTTGGGCATCTGCTGCTGGCTGTTTTTCCCGCAGCCGTTGCGCGAAATCACCCGGAAAGAGTGGCTGAACCTGCTGGCACTCAGTTTCTTTGAGCCGTTCCTCTACTTCATCTTTGAAACCTATAGCTTGAAAGTGACCGATGCCACCATTGTTTCAGTCATCATCGCCACCATCCCGATTTTCACGGTGCTGATGTCGGTGTTCTATTTCAAGGAGAACCTGTCCGCCTTCAATGTGTTCGGCGTTTTTCTCTCCGTGGTGGGCATCGTGGTGATGTTGCTGCCGGAGTTCTCGGACGTGTCGTTCAATCCCTACGGCATCCTGCTGGCTTTCGGCGCGGTGGCCGCCTCGGTCGGGTACAGCTATTTCATCCGTACCATCAACGACCGGTTCCATTCCGTCTTTATCGTCGCGTGCCAGAACGTGATGGGCTTCTTCCTGTTCCTGCCGTTGTTCGTGGTGATGCACGGAGCGGCCGGCATGCGGGCGCAGTTTGCGGCGCTGGCGCTGCCGGGCGTGGCCCTCAACATCGTACTGCTTACGGTGTTCTGTTCGTCCCTTGCCTTTGTGCTGTACGTCATTGCGTTGCAGAAGGTGGGTCTGGCCCGCTCCAACATCTTCACCAACCTGATTCCGATTGTGACGGCCGTCGCCGCCTATTTTGTCATTGACGAAAAGTTTACATTATATAAAATATTAGGGACGCTTGTGGTTATCGCCGGTGTGTTCTGTGTGCAGCGGCCGGCGGAACCGAAATCCCTTAACTGATTGTGTATGATTACGAACAGAATCCTTCCCGAAGATTTGGAGCGCCGCTCCGTGCCCCGCGCCGACGACATCCGCGGCTGCTATTACCGTGACCAGACCGCCATCCTCCATTCCAAGCCGTTCCGCCGCCTGAAGCATAAGACGCAGGTCTTTTTCAGTCCCAACGACGACCACATCTGCACCCGTATCGAGCATGTGCTGCATGTGGCCACCATCGCCGCGACCATCTGCCGCGGGCTCAACTCGAAAGGGGAGGGGTGGCAGCTGAACGAGGACCTCGCCTACGCCATCAGCCTCGGGCACGACCTCGGGCACACGCCGTTCGGACATTCGGGCGAGAAGGCCATCGCCACCATCTTGGGCGGCAAGGACAAGTTCATGCATGAGGTCAACAGCTACCGAGTGGTGGAGAAGCTGATTGACGGCGGGCGCGGCCTCAACCTCACCTACGCCGTGAAGGACGGCATCATCTGCCACAACGGCGAGAAGTACGAGCAGTTCATCACGCCCGACCCCACGGTGAAGGACTTGGACGCCATCCGCACGCGCAACTTCCTGCCCTCCACCTACGAGGGCGCTATCGTCCGTTTTTCGGACAAGATCGCCTACCTCGGCCGCGACATTGAGGACGCGATGGTGGCCGGGTTCATCGGCAGCAACGACATCCCGCAGAAGGTGCGTGACAGAATCGGGGACACCAACCGCAACATCATCAACTTTCTGGTGAACGATGTGGTGGACCATTCCACGGAGGAGGCCATCGCCGTTTCGGACGAGGCCTTCGAGATGATGCTGGAGCTGATCAAGTTCAACACCCAGCGGATTTACGCGCACCCTCGTCTGAAGGAGGTGGAGACGGCCTGCGAGAACATCATCATCGCCCTGTTCCATCATTTACAGAAAATTTACGGCTCCTTCGATATGGCTTCGGGCGAGTATGCCGGCACGCCCAGCCGCACGATCGACACTTACTTTGTGGACTACATGCGCACGATGCGGCCGTTCTACCAGCAGGAGGCTGCAGCGGAAAATCTTTCTTTGGAAGATACAGGAAAACAGATTGTTACGGATTATCTGTCGGGAATGACCGACCGTTTCGCCATTGAGTGCATGCACGAGATTTCCATCCCGCAGCCGATTTTCTTCCGCCACGGAAAGGGGACATTCTAAAGGGGGGGGACAGTTTCCTGTCTTAAATATGATAAATATGAAAGCAAAATTCATTCCGTTACTTTTTGTTCTTTGTTTCACAAGTGTAGGCTGTCAAAAAGACATCACGCAAGAGATTGACATTACCCAATTTTTATGGGAAATAAGTTGTGTAAAAATAAATTACACAATGCACAATGTTGATAATCAATATGGTTTAAACTCAGAATCTTATAAGCTTATTTTCAAACAAGACGGCAGTTTCCAATTGAACACAAGTGTGAATTTGGCTACGGGAAATTTTTTAATTGATCAAGGAGGAATAATACATTTCTATGGTTATCAAGAAATTACAGAAGTTGGCGGCGGTAATGATACTGACAAAGAACTTCTGAGACTTATCCCACAGGTGACTTCATATAAAGTTAAATCACAACGCTTGCATTTATGTGGTGATGGTTTTGAAATCATATTGAAGAAAATTTCATAGCATTTTTAGTTTCCCCTTCCCCGAGGGAGGGGAATCACTTTCTAGCTTTTACTTTTTCTACTTATAACGATTACCTCTATTCCCTGTTACCTTTTACGAAACTGCCGATTAGCCGCCATACTATGACGGCTCTACATCTGAAACCTGTAACCTGTAACACGATTAGCCGTGCGGCTCTACACGATAGGGGAAGGATAAGCAAATTTTATCATTACAAAAACATCGTCATGACAACAGGTAACAGGGTGGTGTTCCCGTCACGACGATAGTCTTTGGTATAGACAAGAAATCTCTCACTTACCCGATTGGCAAACTTTTCACAGAAAGCATCCAAAGAAGCGTGGGTTTTATATCCCGAGGATTTCACTTCCAAAGGCCAGATTTTGGTGCCGTGCGACAAAAGGAAGTCCACCTCGTAATTGTGCTTTCCACTTTCCGTAGGCCATGTATGATAAAACAGTTTGTTCCCCGAAGCAGTCAGCATTTGTGCAACAACGTTCTCAAACACATAGCCAAGGTCGGCTGGCAATTTCCCACTCATTAGTTTCTGATAAATCACGTTGTCTGTCACATCTTTGTCCCAAAAAGCCAGCGTAATGAACAGCCCTGTATCATTCAGGAACATCTTATAACGCCCAAGGTCTTTATGTAGCGACAATCCCACGTTTGGGTCGTCGGCGTGGTGGGAAAAAATCACCACGTGAGAGTCTTCCATATCTTGTAGTAGTTCTTCCAACCTGTCCTGTTTTCCCTGTTCAATCACACTCGATATCTGGTAGCGCGAAGCATTTTTGTTCAGTTGCCCCGGCACGGCATAAAACATTCTTGTGGCCTTTCCAGTGGGATCAATTTTGCGGAAATCGTCAGCATAAAGTTCAATAATCTCTCGTTTCACTGCATCCACTGCGCTCAAATTGTTCGTGTCCAGATATTCATTCACTGCCTGAGGCATTCCGCCCACCAGCATGTATAGTCTGAAATCCCGTAGCGATTTTCTGATTGTCGCATTTCCCAAAGAACGCTTGGCTTCGTATGCTTCATGTAGCATATTTACAGTCACTTCATCGCCCAACGCCCAGCGGAACTCTTCATAGTCCAAAGGGAGCAATGTCAGCCGTGTTTCTTCGCTCGGAATCCTTATCTTCTCTGTGTTTTTCTTGATTGATAACAATGACCCCGTCTCAATATAGTCATAACGATGGTCTTTCACCAGTTTTTTGATGGCTTGGCGTGCCATAGGACAATCTTGCACTTCATCGAAAATAATCACCGATTTTCGTGGCGTGAGTTTGGTATTATATCGATACTGTAGTTCAAATAACAGCCTGTCCAAGTCTGATATGTCCTCAAACAGATCCCTAACTTCTTGCGCCGCCTCCGTGAAGTCAATCAAGATGTACGATTCATACTCACGTCGTGCGAATTCTTCTGCCAACGTGGATTTGCCCACACGGCGCGCTCCTTTAATCAGCAAGGCTGTTTTGCCATCTCGCTCCAGCTTCCATTGGAGCATTTTATCATACAGCTTGCGTTTGAAAATTCTCTCTTCCATTTCGTCAGATTTTGGGTGCAAAAATACAACTTTTGCCGAAAATCTCACATTTTATTTTATGATATATGCCGAAAATCTCACATTTTGTTTTGCGGTATTTGCCAAAAATCTCATGTTTCTGCTCAAAGGATTTTGACGCTGACCGACCGAGAGACTCTACACAATAGAGAAGGAGGCGCAATAGTTCCCCTTCTGGCAGATTTGACGAAAGAACGAGCGCAGAGAAAAGCTTGCTTTTTCTTTGCCGAGTGATGAGGGAAAGAAGACGAAGCCGATAACGGGTGCCCGAAGGGTGGGTAGTAGAGTCCATCGGTACGTTGTTACCATAAGGTATTTATTTTTCCTATACAACTACCTCGCACTTCGTGCACCCCTTCTTGGAAAGAAGGGGAATTTTTTCGTGCCGCGTTCCGGAGGAACGAACTCTCAATAACCCCAGATAAGCGAAACGTAGTGGTGCGCAATCTTGGGGCGGGAAAGCCTCGTGTGTCAGCCCGCGGCACGGGCGGCAGGTACGGAAGAACCCCGCAGGTGATGCCGCGGAAGAGAGAATGGAACGACTTCCTCCCTTTTTCCCCTCACATTTTTATAGTAAGGCTTCACATTCCTGTTGGGAGGGGATAAATTGGCAAAAAAGCAGTACTTTTGCCGCGCATTTCATCAATTTAATTCACAGTATTATTAACCTTGAAAACTAAAGCTATGAAGAAACTGATATTTCTGGCAGTTTTATTAGTGTCTTTCACTGCCTGCAACTATTATGATGCGTTTCCTCCAGAGATGGTATCCTATTTCCCATACGCAAAAAACCAGAAACTCACTTTCAGAAATGAGAATGGATGTTTGACAAGTTTGACAGTTAACGAAATGTATGTATCGAAAAAGCATTCGCAATATTGGGGTGTAAAGTGCGGAGGAGCTGACATGCGGTTCTCTACCCAAAATGACACTATGACGATTCAAGGCAATATGAACATTCCTTGTATGAGCAACGGGGTGGGTTTTGCATTGGAGATCTTCCTATCTGCAGGAAACGTGGAATATTGGAAGGATTACTCGGGGGACGCTTATTCAGCTCAAATGTTATCCGAGATTGGCGATACCATTCGATTCACAAATGATGACAAAGAAGCCATTGTCGTTCGGCATGAAGGTCTGATACAATTTTTTGATACACAACATAATTGCACTTGGACCCTCATAAAATGAAGCACCTGTTACCTCTTGAGAAAGTCGTAACATTTGTGGACTATATGCGCATTGCTATTCCGTCGGGCCGGCAATCCTCAGGATGTACCATGCCGACGTGCAGTAGAAGTTGCGCAGGTAGGGGATGCCGGAAAAAGGCCATATCGCCCTAAGGGGAATCAGATGGAATTTTGACTTGTAGTGGGGGTTGATAATCCAGAGTGTTCTCTTTACTATTTCAAGATTTGCGGCCTTTGCGGTTTTCTCAAAAAGTTCGACGGGCATTTTGGACCGCTTGATGCTCAGAAGTTCGTTTACGGTACTTTCGTTCTCCCCAGCCTTTTCGAGAAGTTTCCGATAGCTTTTTTCGGGTAGCAGGTGGATGAAAGGAATCTTGGAGAGCACTTTGCTGGAGCCGATCTGCTGATGCCCGCCGAAGGGCATCTGCCATGCGGGGAATCCGAAGAAAGCGATGGCATCCGGACGCATGAACCGTATCATGTGGGCGAAAAACTCCGGTTTGTATGGCGGCTCGATATGCTCTATCACATCGTGTATTAGCACGATGTCGTATTTCTCATCCTCATTTTCAGGAGGATTCACCGCAAGGAAGTCGGAAAAGACAAAATTGCCGTTCAGGTTGTTTTCCTGAAAAAACACTTTGGCGTTTTCAATTTGTATGGCACTGATGTCAATACCGAGGACCGTACACCCCATTTCGGCGAATGGGACAAGGTTGCCGCCCTCTCCGCATCCGATTTCAAGGATTCTTGTTTCGGATGTCAGATTGGTGAATTTTTTGAGATAGTCGATGTAAAACTCTCTAGAGGTGCTGGCCAATTCTTGGAAATAGAGCCTGCGGTCGCGATGTCTTTTCTGCATGTTTTATGGGTGTTGGTTGCGGCGTTTTTGCAGGCGCAAAAATACAACTTTTTTTGATGCCTTTTTCTTGACAAATTCCGTAACTTCGCACCTTGATTTTTTTGTGAGTACTTTTTTGTATATGCCTGAAAATAAGATAATAATAAAAGGAGCGAAGGTTAACAACCTGAAAAATGTGGATGTGGAGATTCCGCAGAACAAGCTGGTGGTCATCACCGGCCTTTCGGGTTCCGGCAAATCGTCGCTCGCTTTTGACACGCTTTATGCGGAGGGCCAGCGCCGCTATGTGGAGAGCTTAAGCTCGTACGCCCGCCAGTTCATGGGGCGTATCACCAAGCCGGACGTGGAGTCCATCCAGAACATCCCGCCCGCCATCGCCATCGCACAGCGCGTCATCTCGCGCAACCCCCGCTCCACCGTCGGCACGGTGACGGAGATTTACGAGTATGTCAAGCTGCTGTATGCCCGCATCGGGCGCACCTTTTCCCCCGTCAGTGGCGAGGAGGTGCGGCGTGCGACCGTCGCCGATGTCCTCCACCACATCGAAG
>CAMVOL010000047.1 GCA_947169105.1 uncultured Bacteroidales bacterium
GGCGTTCAACGTGTCCATACCACCACCTCCGATGCTGTGCAACAGATAGTAGTCACGAAGCTGCCGGACAAGCCCAAGCCCGACTTCAGCGCCAACGCCGTCGGGCGGATTGCCAGCGCTGCCGAAATCGTGCCGGGGCTACGGGTCTATCACCTCAAGTTCGGTTACGGAACAGTGGCGCAAATCGACGGCTCCGGCGAGGACCGGAAGGCAGTCGTCAACTTTGAGACGCTCGGACAAAAGGTGCTGCTGCTGAAGTTCGCCAAGCTGATTATTCCGAAGGACAGCGGCAAAAAATAATTTTTTGAAACAAAATATAAAAAGGAGCGTATAATGTCAAGATTTGCAAGTATCTTTGCAGCCCTTTTTTCAGAATAAAACCAAAACAAGAATATGGGATTATCATCTTTATTTACCAAAGAAATCGCAATTGACTTGGGTACGGCCAACACCGTCATTCTGCACAATGACAAGATTGTGGTGAATGAGCCGTCCATCATTGCCATAAAGAAAAGCACGCGTCAGCTGGTGGCAGTGGGGAAGCTGGCCCTGATGATGCAGGGTAGGGTCCATGAGGACATGCAGACCATCCGTCCGTTGAAGGACGGTGTGATTGCCGACTTCCAGCATACCGAGATGATGCTCAAGGAGTTCATCAAGATGGCGGGCACACGCGGGTTCATCATCCCGCCTGCGTTGAAGATGGTGATTTGCATTCCCTCCGGCATCACCGAGGTGGAGGAACGTGCAGTGCGTGACTCCGCCGAGCAGGCCGGTGCCAAGGATGTGCGAATGATTTATGAGCCGATGGCCGCCGCTATCGGTATCGGCCTCGACATTATGAGTCCCGACGGTAACATGGTGATCGACATCGGTGGTGGCACCAGCGAAGTGGCAGTCCTTGCCCTCGGCGGCGTCGTCACCCGCAAGTCGAGCAAGACCGCCGGCGACGAGTTCAACGAGAACATCATTGACTATATGCGCCGTAAGCACAATATCGCTATTGGTGATACAACTGCCGAAAGAATCAAGATCAACGTCGGTTCGGCCATTGAGGACTTGGAGAATCCGCCCGAAGACTACGAGGTCAAGGGGCGTGACTTGGTGCAAGGCGTGCCGATGGCGGTGAAGGTGAACTATCGCGAGATCGCCGCCGCCCTTGACCACTCGATTTCCGAAATTGAGCAGAGTGTCATCAGCGCTCTTGAATCCACACCGCCGGAATCCTCCGCCGATATTTACAACAACGGCATCTATTTGGCGGGCGGCGGCGCGCTGCTGCGAGGCCTTGACAAGCGCATCTCCAAACTGACGGGTCTGCAGGTGCATGTGGCCGACAACCCGCTGATGGCGGTGGCGCGTGGCACGGGCATCGCCCTCAAGAACTTTGACAAGTTCCCATTCCTGATTAAATAAGAGTAAGGACAATAAAAAAACGGGGTTTTCAAAACCCCGTTTTTTTATTAGTAATCGTTACCGATTTATTTGGTCACGCGTTCAAGCCACTTGACCATGCCAAGCATGATGGCCATGGAGACACCGCAGACGGCGAGGAAGACCAACCAGCAGTATTCGATGGGCCATGCGTTGTACATGACGGGGCCGACCCAGATCATCAGGTTGCCGATGGCGGTGGCACCCAACCAGAGACCCTGGCAAAGGCCGACCATGTGGCGCGGGGCCACTTTCGACACGAAGGAAAGTCCAAGCGGGGAGATGAACAGTTCGGCGACTGTCAGGAAGAAGTAGGTGATGATCAGTACCCACGGGGAGGCTTTCGCTAACCCTGCGGCGGCCATTGCGGCGGCATCCATAGCACGGAATTCGGTGCCGGACGGGTAATGGTTCATCATAGAGATAATCATAAGGAACAGGTAGGCACATCCGGCAATACCCATACCCATGGCAATCTTGCGCGGGGTGGAGATGGATTTGCCTTTTCGCGCCAATGCTGCGAAGATGACCATCACGATGGGTGTGAGGAAAATGACAAAGAACGGGTTCAGAGCCTGCCAGATCTCGGGTGCGATGGCGTCAGTCTGCACAAAGTCACGGGCGAAGACGGACAGCGACTGGCCGTTCTGGTGGAACGAGAGCCAGAAGAAGATGGCAATGCCAAGAACAGCGAACAGGGCATAAAGTCTCTGCTTGATTTCTTTGGCCATGGCAACTTTCTCTTCTTCTGTGTATTCAACAACGGCAGCAGCTTCTTTCTTTGCCGGCTGGGGAAATTTCTTCTTGGTGAGGAAGAAAATGGTCAGGGAGATCAGCATGGCGATGACAGAAGCAATGAATGCAAAATGAATGCCTGTGTTGAAAACATCAATGTATTGTGAGCAGAACAGGGTGTTGCTTTCAAAAGCATAATCGCTTGTGACGGACATGGCCATCGTTTCGGTGAATTTGGTCGTGGCCTCGCCATTGGCAAGGTACTGGTGGCACAGTTCCGGCATGTCGGAGTTATAGACGAAGTTGTGGGCTTTGAGCCACCACTCACGGAGCAGGGGAGCAACAAAGGGAGCCAGCACACCGCCGATGTTGATGAACACATAGAAAATCTGAAAACCGGAGTCGCGGCGGTCTTTTGCCTCGCGCAGAGCTTCCTCGCCATTCTTGGCCGCTTCCGCCTCAAATTCGTCGTACATCTTGCCGACAAGTGCCTGAAGGTTGCCCTTGAACAGGCCGTTACCGAAGGCAATAAAGAGAAGGGCGGCGCAAGTGAATATCAGGATGCTCCACCATTGTCCGTTACCGTCGCAGATGATGCCGTTGTCCATGCTGAACAACGGGATAGCCAAAGCGATGTATCCTAACGACATGATGATGAGACCCCACTGGATGGTGCCGTTGTAGTTCTGGGTGCGGTCGGCGATAATACCACCCACAAGGCTCAACACGTAGATACCGAAATAGAAAACAGAGTAAATAAGGCCGGCAGTCCCGTCGGGAAGACCGAACTTGGAAACGAGGAAAAGCAGGAGGATGGCGTTCATGATGTAGTATCCGAAGCGTTCTCCCATGTTGCTCAATGCCGCAGCAATGAGCCCTTTAGGATGATGTCTTTTGGCTACAGTCACATAGTAAATTATAAACGGGATAATCACTACGAGAATGGCCAGCAGCATTGCCACCATACGGTGGTTCTGGAAAAAGTCAATCAGCATAATAATAGGTTTTGGTTAATAATAAATTGATGATGTGTTTTCAGAAAATTACTTTTTGGTGACTTTGACGACTGCAACCCTCTGGTCGGCGGTGATGATGCGGACGAAGTAGAGACCGGAGGCCTTGCCGTTCAGATCAACCGTCGTCGGATAGACAGGGGCAGTGGCGCGATAGACCACCTGACCGAAGGCGTTGAGCACTTCGAGGCTGCCGCCGTCTTGGTCGGCATTGACGGTGATGACGTCTGTCGTGGGATTCGGATAGACCGAAAGGATGACGGGCTCCATCGTGTGGATGACAATGGGGGTATCAGGAATTTCTGCGCTATGTGTGAAGATGTCTTCGTTGGTGCGCGGGAAAATCTGATAGGTGGTATCCCCATCAGTGACATAGACAGAGACAAGACCGATCACATCGACGGTATCGCCTGCGTGGATGGTGGTGTCAAGGGTCTTGAACTGGTTGCGGACGAGGATGTCGCCTGTTTCGTCAGTGAGAGTGCCATCGGTGTAATTGTCGGTGACAAAGGTGATGTCTTCGGCAAAGGTGCCGGCGTTGATACGCACGAGGCGGGCTTCGTAGGTGGCGAAGTTGCCAGCAATGTCGGCGGCAGTGGCGACCACGGGTGTTACAGTAGCCGTGCCGGAGGCAGCGGCCCAGTCAACGGTCGGAATCATTTCGGACATGCCGTTGTAAACGGTGTAGGTGCCGACGATGCCTCCGCTGATGACGTCGCCTTCAGAGTAAGTGCCCGTCACCACGGCGGTGGAGTTGTCATAGACAAGGAGGCCGCCAGTGGCATCCTCGATGAAGATTCGACGGTCTTTGCGATAGACGAAGGTGACATCGCCTGTGATGGCGTAGGTGATGGTGTTGTCATTGGCACCTGCTGCCTTGAAGGCGGCAATGTTGGCAACCGTTGCGGGGAAGGTGTAAACGGCAGTCGCTGGATTGCTCGGATCCATGCCATCTTTGAAGGCCTTGGCTTTCAGAGTGCAAGTTCTGTCAATGGAAATCGGCTCCGTGTACAAGGTGCTGCTCGTGTCGGGCACAGTGCCGTCGGTGGTGTAGTAGATGCGGGCATCTTCAGTTTCGCAAGTGATGCTGACCGTCTGTGGGGTCAGATAGGTGCCGGTGGGTACGGAGATGACGGGTGTTGCCACCGTGTTGGACACGATGCCGGTGATGCCATAAACAACTACAGAGTCAAGGATGAGGTCTTTATTGTTTGTCGGAGTGTCGGCAGGCAGCACCATCGTGAATTTCAGGCGGACAGTGTTATATGCCCCTTCATCGGAAATGAAATAGGTGAAACGTTGTGCGGAAGCAGACAGGTCGTAAATAGAATCTGAATTCTCTTCGTAGGTCTCGCCGCCATCGTGGGAGAAACTGACCCGAACCTGCATACTTTGGAAGTTGGTTTTAGCGGAGAACTCCACTTTGGTGACATTGGAAAGATCAAAGTTGGTATAGGTGTAGCCGATATGACCGATATGGTTTGCGTATCCGCCATAGTATCTCATTTGCATGCTTTGTAAACCTGAAATAACACTGTTGTTAACTGCGACACGTCCATGATAGGTTCCCCATTGCTGGGCTTCGGGACCGGAAAATAAGTCTATGTCATCATTATGGTAGTTTGCGTTTGACCCCTGCATATCGGGAAATCCTTCGGAGACTTCGAATCCGGTGGAATAGATGATGGCGTCATTGGAGATGATGGCATTGAGGGTGACGGCGGTTGTGGTCGTGCCGGAGGTGAGTGTGAGGGTGCCGGTGGCGGATGCTGTGCCGTTGAAGGTGACGGTGACGGTGGCGTTTTCTGCAGTGGCGGGCAGCGTGGCCGGGGCTACGGTGAACGCACTGTTGTCAGCGGTCAGGGTGATGGCCTCCTGCAAGTGTTGTGCCGTAACGGTGAAGGTGTGGCTTTCGCCCGTTTCGGTGAACGTCAGATTGTTCACGCTGGCTTCGATGGCGACTTGGATTTCGCTGTACGTGAAGTGTACTGTATGGGTGGCGGCAGGATCGAACTGCGTGGAGTCCGCATGGACAAGGGAGGCGGTGAGGGTGTATTCACCGAAAGGTAGTTGCGGGAAGATGGAGACGAAATCCATGTTTTCAAAAGCCATGAGTTCCGTTTCATTATGGATATAGCGTGTAGCTGAAAATCCGTTGCCGGAAATCGTCCCTTCGATCATGCTTTGGTTTTCAAAATTGAAGTTCTCCACGGTGAGGTCCACAGAGATGGGCGAACCTTCTTCGATAATCTCGCCTTCTGTCGGGCTTACAATGGTGATGGAGGGGAGGAGGTCAACAATGTCGTTGGTGCTGCGCGGTGCAATACGATAGACGGAGGTGTTGGAGAAGACAAAGCCGGTGACATTGGCGGTGCCGAGAGGCGCAGTAAAACCGCTGATAGTTTTGAAAGTGTTGGCGCAGTCGAGAGAATCGTCAACTTGGTGGATGAGCAGACGGCTGTTAGAGCTTGTATTAATAGTTCCTTGTTGGAAGGTGACACCGTTAAGGGTGACGAGGCGGGAGTCGTAAACGTTCCAGTTGGCATAAAGCTGTGCCATTGTAACTTCAATAGGATTGATGGCAGTGCCTTCGGTGGGCGTTGTGTTGGCGAAGGTGGGATCCTTCAGCTCTATGAGACCGTAATAAGTGGTCTTTTTCCCGCAGATACCGCCAGTAATGACATCCCCATTGACGAAGTTCGTACCAATTCCGTTCTGTTTGTAGATGCAAAGTCCAGTTTGGGCTGCATCTTCTACCAAGAGATACTCCCCGCTTTCAAAAACGGCGGTAACATCACAGTTGAGTTTGCAGACCGTGCTGTTATTGTCAGTCAAAGCCTTGAAATCAGAAATGGTGCTGACAATCTGTGTGGGGAAGGTGTAGGTGGCTTCCGTTACAGGACTATTGGCAAGTCCGTCAGCAATGGCGATGGCTTTGAGGGTGGTGGTGGTGCCGATATGAATGGCCGTAGTGTAGGGTGTGCTGGTGTTGTCGGGGTCACTTCCATCAAGGGTGTAGTAGATGCTGGCGGTTTCTGTTTCGCTGGTTATTTCTACGTCAACATCTCCGCAGTGGTTCCCGCCAGCCACCGAAAACACGGGCTGTACAGCTGTTTCCACATCGGACATGCCAGTGAAGTCAATGTTGTCGAAACGGTTGTTGCCAGCGTCAGTATTTGCCTCAGCAACGGTCAGTCGGATGTAAACGGTTTCTGTGTTATTGATTTCGGTGAAATTGGAAAAATCAACAGAATGGTTCCCCCACGAAGTGCTTGTCTCATCCTGGATAATGGTGTCGGTTGTGAAGTTTACGCCATCAATACTATGTGCCCAAGTTGCTGTTTTGAAGCCTTTTGCAGTGCGCCTGAATGCATACGAAAGCTGGATGTCGTGATTGCCTGTAGTGGAAACAGTGAAGACTACGGAATGTCCGTTGTTCCCATTGCCCACAAGTCCAAGTGCCCTGTTCAAGGAACCGGTACTGCAAGGGACATTCCCTGATGCTGTTCCCCCATAGTAGAACGAAGCACTATCTGTTGTGCTGGTGCCGGTGGAAATGAACCACTCGTCAGAACCATGTGTCCCGTCCAGATAGAGGGTGCCTTCCCCGCAGTTAGCTTCATAGGTCTGGACACCGTCTTGGGGGACCCGGGCGAACGTCCAGCCGGCGATAGTGGTGCGTTGGGCAAAGCCGAACTGCATCAACAAAAGGGCGCAAATCAGCATCATTGCGCTTTTTAAAGTCGTGAAATTCTTTTTCATAATAAATTGATTTATTTAAAATATTTGGAATGAATAGTTTAGATATTCTTTTATTGAATCTGCAAAACGCGGCAAAGATAAGGTCAAAAGCACCGTTTTCGTTAAATTTTTTATCAGAATTTATGAACAATATGACGAAATGGGCAATTTTAGAGATGAAATGCATCATTTTGTGGTAGAAGTGGCATAAAAACGGGCAAAACAGGTTTTATCCGTGAAATCCGTCACTTTTTCAGGTCGAACATCGTCTTCACGGGGTGGAAGGTGGTGAGCGGAACCTCAATGAACAGCGTGTTCCAGTGCGCCATCGCGCCGTTCCAGAGCCCCGGAAGTTCCATCGCCTTCAACATCCGTCCTTCGTACGATTTCGATGAGATGAAGCCCGTTTCGGGATCCACATAGCGGTTCAGTTCGAACTTTTTGCCGTCGGCATCGCGGAAACAGCACACCATATCCACTGGATTGAAGTGTGTCGCTCCTTGCAGGATGGCCGCCTGCTGAGGGTTGCCCTTGTCAATTTGCGATGATTCAACGATTTGCAGGGAAGTGTGGCTCGCCTTGTTCTTCACGAAGAAGGGACCGCCGCCCGGCTCGCCCTCGTTCTTCACCATGCCGCACACACGCAACGGGCGGTTGAGGATGGCTAATAACGCCTCCTTTTCGGGGGCCACGTCTTGAAGCAGTTTTCCTTTTACAAAATGTTGTATTTCAGTGAGTTCTTTTTCATTGGGATGGCTGTTTTTCAAGAGATGCACATAGTCGAAAACCTGCTTTTGCAACAGCAAAAGATAGGCGGCGAGCAGTTTCTTGTAGGTGACGGTATCGGCCACGGTGTCATCGTAAAACACGTTGTCAATGTTCTTTACGAAAACGATGTCGGCATCAATGGCATTGAGGTTTTGGATGAGGGCGCCGTGTCCGCCCGGACGGAACAGCAGGTTGCCGTCGGCATCGCGGAACGGCTGGTTGTCCTCCGTGGCCGCCAGCGTGTCGGTGGACGGTGCCTGCGTGGAGAACGAGATGTCATATTTTACGCCAAAGCGTTCTTCATATATATATTGTATCTCTTTCAGAAGCTGCTCGAAGAGGGGCTGGTGCTGTGGTGAAACGGTGAAATGCAGGTGGCAGATGCCGTCCTTGCCCCGTGCGTATAGTGCCGCTTCCACCAAATGCTCTTCCATTGCAGTACGGCAGCGGTCGGCATAACGGTGGAATTTCAATAATCCTTTCGGTAATTTCCCATAATTCAATCCTTTATCTTCCAAAAGATAGGAAATGACTACTTTGTAGTTGTCGGCCTCAATCTCCTTTTCCAAAGAAAGCCCGTCTTTCTGCATAGCGGCGGACAAATCGTCGTATAAAGCATAATCTTTCAGTGAATGAAGGAGTTGCAATGCTTTTTTGCGGGTAGCTTCATCCTCATTTTCAAGGTAGGAGAAAACCTCCTTGAACATCCGGGAGGCCGCGCCCGAGGCGGGCACGAACTTGACGGCTTTCTTGTCGCCGAGCAGGGTGGGGTAGGCGGCCAGCAGGTCTTTAATTTCACTGTCTTTGAGGCGGATGATGCCGTCACCGACGGTGGCGGCGCGTTGCAGGTCGGCAAAGTCGAAACCTTTTTCAAAGTAACCGAACTGACGGGTCACGTCTTCCACATTGCTTCCGCGTTGGCGGATAAAATCTTGGTCTTTAGGGGTAAACGAAGCTATCATAATCATATATTTTATTGCAAATCAGGGGGCAAAAATACAGATTTTTTTTCACACCGCACTGACCGAACCACAGAAAAAAAGCGTACTTTTGCAGCCTGTTTTATTGGGGTGCTGAATTAAAAGTAGGCTGAGATCATACCCGTTGACCGGTTCGGTAATGCGAACCAGGGATTTGAACTTCAGAACCACTTTTTTTCTTTTGCACTTCATTTAAAATGAATGGATTATGAATGAAGTAAAGTGCGTTCTCTCGATTGCGGGGAGTGACTCCGTGGGCGGTGCCGGCATCCAGGCCGACATCAAGACCATCTTTTCTTTGGGCCATTATGCGGCGGCGGCCATCACCGCGGTGACGGCGCAGAACACCTGCGGCGTGCGGGCGATACAGGCGGTGGATTCGACCGTGCTGGCCGACCAAATTGACGCGGTTTTGGAGGACATTCCCGTGGCCGCCATCAAAATCGGGATGGTCTATACCTGCGACAACGTGCGGGCCATTGCTGCTGCCTTGCGCCGCAACAACTACCGCAATCCGTTGGTGCTGGACCCCGTGTTGGTAGCCACCAGCGGCGCCGACCTCGCCACCGACGGCTTTCTCGAACTACTGAAAAGGGAACTATTCCCCGTCTGCACCCTCCTCACCCCCAACCTCACTGAAGCGGAAACCATCTGCGGCTGCAAAATCCAGACCATCAATGAAATGGCGGAAAGCGGAAAAGCCATCATTGAGCAGTATCATTGCCAGAATGTGCTGGTCAAGGGCGGCCATTCGGTAGGGGAGGAGATGACCGATGTGCTGGTGATGGGCAATGGCGAGGTGAAAACCTTCACGGCCCAAAAGATAGCATCGGAAAACACCCACGGCACTGGCTGCACGCTGTCGTCGGCCATTGCCACCTACTTGGCGGAGGGACATACCTTGGAAGAAAGTGTAGCCCTTGGCAAAGAGTATGTCTATCAGGCGATTGCCGCGGCCAAGGATTGCAAAATCGGACGCGGGCACGGGAGCACGAACCACTTCTGGAAAGGGAAAAGGGAAAATTGAGAATGGAAAATTGAAAAGCTATACCTGTATGAACATTACCTTAAACGACAAAACCAAAGAAGTGCCTGACGGCTGCACGGTGGAGCAATTGTGCGCGTTGGTCGGCATAAAGTCCGACAACCCCGTGGCCGTAGCGGTCGGCTTCGACGTGGTGGAGCGCGACCGCTGGAGCACCACGCTACTGAAAGAGAATGACAAAGTGACCATCATCGGAGCGGTATGCGGCGGCTGATAGGAATCACACCGGAGAAGCCCGTCTTTCGGGAGCAGGAGCGTATCACGGCGATGATCCGCTCTGGACGGGTGTGCTATTTCCACATCCGCAAGCCCGCCTTCAACGAGGAGCAGCTGCGGGCGTACCTCCGTCTGTTCCCGCAGGATGTGCGGGAACGGCTCACCCTCCACGACCATCACCTCCTTGCTGTGGAGATGGGCATCGGCGGGGTGCATCTCAACCGGAGGAATCCGCAACTTGCTGAGAACCTGAAAGGGAAGCGCGTTTCTGTATCGTGCCACAGCATTGAAGAAATCCTGCAATGGAAAGCCAAAGCTGACTACTGCTTTTTGTCGCCCATTTTCGACTCCATCAGCAAGCAGGGCTACCGTTCGGGCTTTGCCTTGAGCGAACTGAAACGGCTGTTTGATGACGGCCTCCTTGACGACCGCGTCTGTGCGCTGTCGGGCGTCACCTTCGACAATATCCCGCAGTTGGAGGCGGTCGGCTTCACGTCGTTCGCCCTGCTGTCGGCGCTGTGGGAGTTGCCCCGCACGATGTTCATCACCCACTTCAACGACCGTTTCAGTTATGTGGATGGCGCGATGGCAGTGCTGGAGGGCGGCCTGCGCTTCGTGCAGCTCCGGATGAAGGACGCTGTCGACCGTGAGGTGCTGGACGCCGCCGCGGCGCTGCGTCCTGTCTGCGACCGCCACGCGGCTCTGCTCACCGTGGATGACCGTATCCACCTGTTGGAGAGCGGGTTGTTCGACGGCGTACACGTCGGCAAGAACGATATGCCTGTGGCGGCGGCCAAGGAAATGACGGGCAGCCGTTATCTGCTGGGAGCCACCTGCAACACGGCGGCGGATGTGGCCGCGGCCACCCGCGACGGCGCCGACTACATCGGGCTGGGCCCGTTCCGTTTCACCGGCACCAAGAAGAACCTCTCCCCGATCTTGGGCATCGAGGGCTACCGAAGCATCCTGAAGGGTAGGGGGAAGGACGCAGATGGAAGCAAGGCTTGCACCGTTACGCTTCATCCTGTATGCCATCGGCGGCATCACCCCCGCCGACCTGCCCGCGCTGCGAGCGGCCGGCGTTTACGGCGTGGCAGTGTCGGGCGGGGTGCTGAATGCCCCCGACGTGCAGGACGCGTGCGGGGAAATGAAAAAATGGGAGTAATGAAAATTGAAGAGGAATATGGAACTGAAAAACTTCGGATACTACTGGTTGGATACGTGGGTGTTGGCGAGCATAATACAGTTGGCCACGCAGGATTTCTGCCAGCGTAATCTCAACCGCACCAACGATCCCTGCGGCCGCCAATACGACCAAATGACACAGGCGGCTCGCTCGGTTACCGCCAACATTGCTGAGGGCAACTCACGCCACTCCACGTCCAAAGAATCGGAGATGAAACTGACGGACGTGGCTCGAGCCAGCCTCTCAGAATTGGCCAACGACTACATCAACTGGCTTTTGCGGCACGAGCAAATTCCGTGGTCGGTAAAGTCGGAAGAACACCATGCGGTATCCTATCTCGCTTTAGACCGCCCCACCTACAAAGATGATGTGCAGCACCTGAGCAGCCTGCATATACTGAAGCAAAAGCACAAGTTTGACCAATGGCTGCGTTCAAAGGACTCTTTTGCAGAGGCCAACTGCCTGTTGGTCCTGTGTAACCGCCTGATTATGATGCTGGGCAAGCAGATAGCCAACCAGCTGGAAACTTTCAAGCGAGAAGGCGGCTTCACCGAAGGCCTTACAGCCGAAAGACTTGCCTACAGGACGGAACAGAGCCTGCAAGCAAATGCGCCTGCCTGCCCCAAATGCGGCAAACCGATGCTGAAACGAATGGCAAAGAAAGGCATCAATTCGGGAAAGGAGTTTTGGAGCTGTAGCGGCTACCCAGAATGCAACGGCACAAGGAGTGCGAGGTAGTTCGGCGTCGTTTTTTTCTTTACGGCATTACGAAATGACGAAATAACGTTATAACGATAAAAAAACACGACGATTCTAATAAAAAAGAAACAATAAAAAACAACCATACCACTATGAACGACAAACTAATCATTGCAGGCCGCGAGTTTGGCTCGCGCCTGTTCATCGGAACGGGCAAGTTCCCGTCCAACGAAGTGATGCGCCGGGCCATCGTCGCCTCGGGCGCGGAAATGGTGACCACCGCATTCAAGCGGCTGAACACGCAGGACAGCGGCAGCGAGAATGTCCTCGACTTCATCCCGAAGGAGTGCCTGCTGCTGCCCAACACCTCGGGCGTGCGCGACGCGGAGGAGGCGGTCTTCGCCGCCAAGATGAACCGCGCCGCCCTCGGCACCGAGTGGCTGAAGCTGGAGATACACCCCGACCCAAAGTACCTGCTGCCCGACACCCGCGAAACGCTGAAAGCCACCGAAGAACTGGTGAAACTCGGCTTCAAGGTGCTCCCGTACGTGCAGGCCGACCCCGTGGCGTGCAAGCAGCTGGAGGAGCTGGGCGCCGTGACCGTGATGCCGCTGGCCGCACCCATCGGCACTAACAAGGGCATCAAGAACGAGGAGATGCTGCAGATCATCATCGAGCAGAGCAACGTGCCCGTGGTGATTGACGCTGGCATCGGAGCTCCCTCGCACGCCGCCCGCGCCATGGAGATGGGCGCTGACGCCTGCCTCATCAACACCGCCATCGCCATCGCCGGCGACCCCGTGCAGATGGCCGAAGCCTTCGCCCTCAGCATCCGCGCCGGACGTCAGGCCTACCTCGCCGGCCTCGGCACCACCAGCCTCACCGCCGTCGCCACCTCACCCCTCACCGCGTTTTTGGAGGAAATGGAAAACTGAAAAATTATAGAGGATGCGATTATACGATTATACGATGAAAAAATATTGTAGAAAGTAAAAGGTATGAAGTAGGAGGTCTCCAACGCACCTATCCTCTCTTTATACTTATTACCTATTACCTATTACCTTTAACCTTTAAACTTTTAACTCTAAACTTTTATTTTTAACTTTTAACTTTATGGAATCTTGCGACAACAGAATACAGAAAATCCACGTGAAGGGGAAGCGTTTTCCCATCGAGGTCGGGATGAAGCAGGTGCTGCTGACCGACACCGTGGTCGAGGGGAAGAGAATCCCCAACGGAACAATTAACCTCTATGATACCGGCGGCGTTTTCACCGACCCCGACTATCAGCACGACGTGCGGAAAGGGATTCCGCGTCTGCGCGAGGCGTGGCACGCCAACGACGACAACTTCGTGCAGCTGACGGAATTCACGTCCAAATACACCAACGAACAGCTGTCGGACGAGGAGAAACAGAAGGTGGCCTTCCCGCTGACCTATTTGCCCAAGAAAGCCAAGAAGGGTGTCGCTTTCACCCAGATGGCGCTGGCCCGTCAGGGCGTAGTGACTCCCGAAATGGAGTACATCGCCATCCGTGAGAACCTCGGCAAGGACGACCCCGACAGTTACATCACGCCCGAGTTCGTGCGCGATGAGGTGGCCGCCGGGCGCGCCGTCATCCCGTGCAACCCCAACCACCCCGAGGCCGAACCGATGATTATCGGCAGCAAGTTCTTCGTGAAAATCAACACCAACATCGGCAATTCCGCCCTCGGCTCCTCCATTGAGGAGGAGGTGGAGAAGAGCGTCTATAGCGCGCGCCTCGGCGGCGACACGCTGATGGACCTCTCCACCGGCAAACACATCCACCAGACCCGAGAGTGGATCATCCGCAACTGCCCCGTTCCCATGGGCACCGTGCCGATGTACCAGGCACTGGAGAAGGTGAACGGCAAGGCCGACGAGCTGACGTGGGAGATGTACCGTGACACCCTCATCGAACAGTGCGAGCAGGGTGTTGACTACTTCACCATCCACGCCG
>CAMVOL010000048.1 GCA_947169105.1 uncultured Bacteroidales bacterium
ACACGGTTGCGGTAGCCGGCACCTACACGGTGACAGGCACGGACGCCAACGACTGTCAAAATACGGCATCCATAGAAGTGACGGCCTATCCTGTGGCAGTTGAGCCGGCCGAAGCCACCATCTGTGAGAGCGACCTTCCGTACCGCTATGTGAACGGTGCCATCGACACCACCTTTGATGTGGGCACGCCCAACCTCTCAACGTTTGACTTTCAACTTTTAACTTCGCACGGTTGCGACAGCACGGTGACGCTCACGCTGACCATCCATCCCACTACGGAAGGCGACACTGCCGCCATCGCTTGCGGCAGCTTCGACTGGCACAATTACACTGGCTTGACCGAAAGTGGCTACTATCTTGACACCTTAGTGAACGCGGCCGGTTGCGACAGTATCGTGACGCTGCACCTGACCATCAACGTTCCGACCGAAGGCGATACCGCCGCCATCGCTTGCGGCAGCTTCGACTGGTACGATTATAATGGTCTCACGCAAAGTGGAGATTACTACCATACCTTCATTGCTGGTAACGCCGCCGGTTGCGACAGCACGGTTACGTTGCACCTGACCATCAATACGCCCACTGAAAGCGACACCAACGCTATTGCTTGCGGCAGCTTTGACTGGCACAGTTACACTGGCCTGACTGAAAGTGGCGACTACACCGATGTTCTGACGAATGCGGCGGGCTGCGATAGTACGGTGACTTTGCACCTGACCATCAATCCTCTGCCGACGGTGACCATCAGCGGGGAAACATCCTTCTGCGAAGGCAGTAGCACCACACTGACGGCTATCGGCGCAGAAACGTATGTGTGGAACACGGCCGACAGTGTTGCGGACATCACGGTCGCGGAAGCCGGTACCTACAGTGTGACCGGCACGGACACCAACGGCTGCCAGAACAGAGCTTCGAAAGAGGTGTCTGTCTATCCGGTGGTGACTGAGCTTGTCGAAGTCACCATTTGTGAAAACGAACTGCCGTACCACTACGTGAACGGTGCTATCGACACCACCTTCGATGTTGGCACGCCCGAACTTTCAACTTTTAACTTCCAACTTTTCACTTCGCACGGTTGCGACAGTATTGTGACGCTCACGCTGACCATCAACACGTGTGACACCATCGGTATTACTACCTACGATGACGGCATCCTCGCCCTCTATCCGAACCCCACCAACAGCACCATCACCCTCCAACTGACCCCTGAAACCTGTACCCTGTCCCCTGAAATCCAAATATTTGACATCTATGGCAAACGGTTACAGGTTATATCCGTCACGGACGAAAGGACCGAAATAGACCTGTCATCCTATGCCACCGGCGTTTACCTCGTGAAATTGGTCAGCGACGGCCGTGTCATTGGCGTGCGGAAGGTAGTGCGGAGGTAATTTTTGAAATAGAAGCATTACTGTCTCGATGAGAGGATGAAGGGATTAAGAGATTAATCTTTTCATCCTTTCATTTTTTATCTTCAAAAAATCGAAAATTCAAAAATTCCATTATTCCATAATTCAAAAATAGTTGTAAATTTGCCCTGTTTTTACAAAATAGTAACTGCTTGTTTTATGCAGAGTTGCAAAAATAAACCGAGAATTTTCCAACTATAGATTTATGACTGTATATACATTTCTGACGCTTTTGGGCTGTCTCGCCTTGTTGATGTTCGGTATGAAGATGATGAGTGAGGCGTTGCAGAAGCTGACCGGCGGTGGTCTGCGTAAAGTTTTAGGCACGATGACCACCAACCGTTTTACCGGTATATGTACGGGCGCGTTGGTCACCAGCGCCGTCCAGTCGTCCACGGCGACGACCGTGCTTACCGTTAGTTTTGTGAATGCTGGCCTGTTGACATTGTCACAGGCCATTTCTGTCATTATGGGCGCCAACATCGGCACCACCGTCACCGCGTGGATTATCGCGCTCTTCGGCTTCAGCTTCCAGATGAGCGCCATCGTCTTCCCGTTGTTCGCGGTCGGCATCATCTCCTCCTACTTTAAAAAGCCGGGTGCCCGTTCCTTCGGTGAGTTCATCTTCGGCTTCTCATTCCTGTTCCTCGGTATTGCCACCCTCCGCGAGAACGCCATCGCAATGGACCTCCCGCACAACGAGGCCGTGATGAGTTTCTTCGTCTCGTGCCGCGACCTCGGATTCTTCTCCTACATAGTGTTCCTGCTCCTCGGTGGCATCCTCACGATGTGCGTGCAGTCATCCGTGGCCATTATGGCCATCACGATGATCCTCTGCTCCACTGGCGTTGCCGACATCTATCAGGGCATTGCGCTGGTGCTGGGCGAAAATATCGGTACCACCATCACTTCCAATATCGTGGCGATGAATGCAAACCCGTCGGCACGCCGCGCCGCTCTTTCGCACCTGATTTTCAACCTGTTCGGTGTCTGCTGGGTGCTGCTGGTCTTCCGCCTCTTCATCTCGTTCGTCTGCCGCTTGGTCGGTTTTGACCCCGAAGCCGACATTACGCAGGATCCCGATGCCGCCACCCGTATCAACTACGCGCTGTGCGCTTTCCATACCGCCTTCAACCTCTGTAACGTGCTGATTCTCGTGTGGTTCATCCCGCAGTTCGAGAAAGTCGTGAGCAAAATCATCCGCGGCAAGGAGGAGGACGAGGACATGCGCCTCAAGTTCATCAGCGGCGGTCTCCTCTCCACGGCCGAATTGTCGCTGCTGGAGGCCCGTAAGGAGATCAACCACTTCGCGATGCGTGCCCACCGCATGTTCGGCTTCGTGCCGCAGCTGCTGAAGCTCGACGATCCCGACGATTTTACCAAACTTTTTGCCCGTATCGAAAAGTACGAAAATATCAGCGACAATATGGAGGTCGAGATTGCCGACTACCTCAACCGCGTGTCCGAAGGCAAGTTGAGCGGCGAAAGTAAGATGCAGTTACGTTGTATGTTACGTGAGATTTCCGAAATTGAGAGTATTTGCGACAGCTGCTACAACATGAGCCGCGTCATCAACCGCAAGTACAAGGCCAAAGAAAGCTTCACCGAAGAGCAGATTTCGCACATCCAGCACATGTGGGGGCTGTGCGACAAGGCCCTGACCCAGATGGAGAAGGTGCTTGCCGACACCGATCACTCCGTTGATCCCCGCGAGTCGCTCTATATCGAGAATGAAATCAACATCTACCGCACCCAGCTCAAGGAGAACAATGTGGCCGACGTGAACGACAAGAAGTACGACTACCAGACTGGCGTCAACTACATGGACATCATCGGCGACAGCGAAAAACTTGGCGACTACGCCATCAACGTCGTCG
The DNA here is from genome assembly GCA_947169105.1 of uncultured Bacteroidales bacterium. Lineage (GTDB taxonomy): Bacteria > Bacteroidota > Bacteroidia > Bacteroidales > WCHB1-69 > UBA1756. The sequence continues at coordinate 3,287 of CAMVOL010000048.1, forward strand.
AAGCCCATGCACAAGTGAAACTCACTACTTGATCAGTAAAAAGTATAAAGTAAAAAGTATAAGGTTTCCACGCACAATCCTCAACTTTTTACCTCCTACCTTTTACCTTTTACCTTCTACCTCTTACCTTCTACCTCTTACCTTTAAAAAAACATAATTCAAAACCAGCGGTTATTATGTCATCCATCCGGGTCATCGGTGCCACCGAAAACAATTTGAAGAATATTTCTTTGGAGATTCCAAAGGGAAAAATCACCGTGTTTACGGGTGTTTCGGGCTCGGGCAAGTCGTCGCTGTGCTTGGACACGCTGGCGGCGGAAAGCCGTCGGGAGCTGAACGAGACCTTTCCGTCGTTTGTGCAGCAGTACCTTCCGAAGTACGGCCGTCCGAAGGTGGAACGGATTGAGAACATGCCGGTTACCATTGTTATAGACCAGAAAAAGCCGTCATCGAACAGCCGTTCCACGGTAGGCACTTATACCGACATCCAGGCGTTGTTGCGTCTGCTTTTCTCCCGTGTGGGAAAGCCGTTCGTTGGCTATTCCGACTCCTTCTCTTTCAACCATCCCGCCGGAAGCTGTCCCCGCTGTGCCGGCTTGGGCGAAATCCGTGAGCTCGACATCCACAAGCTGGTCGATTTCGACAAGTCGCTCAACGACGAGGACACCATCCATTACATCGCGTTCGGGAAAGGCGGCTGGCGCTGGATACGATACGCGCACAGCGGCCTTTTCGATTTGGACAAGAAGATCAAGGACTATTCGCCGGAGGAGCTGGAGTTGTTCTTGAATTCTCCGCAAATCAAACTGAAAAATCCGCCCTCCAACTGGCCGAAAACTGCAAAGTATGAGGGACTTATCCCAAGAATGTACCGCAGTATCATCAATTCGGAGGAGGGGCTGCTCCACGCTGCCGTGCTCAATCCGATGCTTACGATGGGCACCTGCCCCAATTGCCACGGGACGCGGCTGAACGATAAAATCCGCTCATGCCGTATCAATGGGAAAAACATCGCCGAAGAGGGTGATATGCCGATATCGGACGTGGTGGATTTCGTTGCCGCCATCGACGACCCGTTGGCCGTCGATATCCAGCGGGAGCTGGCGAAGCGGTTGCAGGCGTTGTGTGACATCGGCCTCGGCTACCTGTCGTTGAGCCGCGGCACCGGCACATTGTCGGGCGGCGAGGCGCAGCGCATCAAGATCGCCAAGTACATCAATTCGGCGCTTACGGACATGGTGTATGTGCTGGACGAGCCGAGCGTGGGCTTGCACCCGCAGGACATCAACCGGCTGAAAAAATCCCTGTACCATCTGCGTGACCACGGGAACACCATTCTGATTGTGGAGCATCACCGTGAAATCATCGCGATGGCCGACCACATCGTGGATATGGGCCCCGAGGCGGGCAGCAGGGGAGGGGAGATTATGTTCGAGGGCAGCTATGCAGACCTTTTGAAGTCGGATACGATAACGGGCCGTATGTTGCGCAGCCACAGCGAGATGAAGCCGCAAGTGCGCCGTCCTTCCGGCACCTTCCGCATTGAGAACGCCACCCTGCACAACCTGAAGAACCTGTCGGTGGACGTGCCTTTCGGTGTGATGACGGTGGTGGCGGGCGTGGCTGGCTCCGGCAAGAGCTCCTTGATGGAGGTCTTCCAGCAGCAGTGTGACCGCGAGACCATCTTCATCGGGCAGAAGAACATCGGCATCAACCTGCGCTCCACGCCCGCCACCTATCTCGACATTGCCGACACCATCCGGAAGCTTTTCGCCAAAGCCAACAACGCCAACATGCAGCTCTTTTCGTTCAATTCGAAGGGGGCGTGTCCGGCGTGTGGCGGCAAGGGCGTCATCATTTCCGACATGGCCTTCATGGAGTCGATAGAGACGGTGTGCGACGTGTGCCACGGCACGCGCTACAACCCCGAGGCATTGGCCGCCAAGTACCGCGGGCTCAACATCGCCGAGGTGATGGACCTGTCGGTGGAGGAGGCGGCTGCGTTCTTCGAGGGGCAGCCGTTCCAGCCGCAGCTCACGGCCTTGCAGAAGGTCGGCCTCGGCTACCTGCACCTCAATCAGGCGATGACGACCCTGTCGGGCGGCGAGCTGCAGCGGGTGAAACTCGCCAACTTCCTGCACCGCAAAGGCGAAATCTTCATCTTGGACGAGCCGACCGACGGACTCCACTTGGACGATGTCCGCAAGCTCCTCACCCTTTTCAACGAGATGACGGACGCGGGCAACACGCTGATTCTCATAGAACACAGTATTGATGTGATGCGGCAGGCCGACTACATCATCGAACTCGGTCCCGGTGGTGGCGAAAGCGGTGGCCGCCTGCTCTTCACCGGCACCCCCGCCGAAATGCTGGACGCCCCGGCCAGCGTCACACGACCGTACTTTGAAAATTGAAAATTGAAAATTGAAAACTGTAACCTGTAACCTGTCCCCTGTAACCTGAAATGGTAATGTTACTTGCGTTAGCCATACTTCCCGTAATAGTGCTGGGAACCTATATTTATGTGAAGGACCGCTTTCAGCGGGAGCCGCTTCCGTTGCTGCTGCTCACCCTGCTCTGTGGGGCTCTGATTGTTCTTCCGGTGGCACTGGTGGAGGGATGGTTGCAGAATTTATGTCCGTTTGACGGGGAAAAAGGGGCTCTCTATACGGCCTTTGTGGTGGCTGGATGTACGGAGGAAGGATTCAAACTGTTGGCCCTCTATTGGTTGATATGGCGCAACAAGCACTTTGATGAGTATTTCGATGGCATCGTCTATGCGGTTTTCATCTCGTTGGGATTTGCTGGGGTGGAGAATGTCTTGTACGTCATTGATGGCGGGGTGCAGACGGGAATTGTGCGTGCATTGTTGTCGGTGCCGGCGCATTTTCTGTTTGCCGTGGTGATGGGTTATTTCTTTGCCTTGGCCAAATTCTACCGCAACAGGCGTTGGAATATGTTCTTGGCTTTCTTTGTTCCGATGCTGTTGCACGGCATCTTTGACGGCTTGCTGATGGTGGCGGAGGTGTCTGAAACGATGCAGGGAGTCTGCCTTTTCGGCTTCATCATTTTTGATATTATCCTTTGGAAGATTGGTAAAAAAAGATTGCGCCAGTTAGAGGGTTATTGAGATTATAACCCTTGGGTGAAGTGGCGGAACCCCCATCAAATACTTCCGTATTTTCCCCCCCTCATTTTTTCCCGAAAAATCGTAATTTTGCCGCCGTTTTCTGCTGTTTTTCAAAAAATAGAAGGATGAAAAAGTGCTTTTTTTTCGCCATAACTATACTGATTTCTGCCGTTTCTGTCACTGCTCAGGACGTGAACGAATACTACCAGCGTGCCGTCGGGCTGCGTGGGGTGGCTTTGCAAGATACGTTGCACGAAATTATCAAAGGTCATCAGCGGCAGTCTTACGACGACCTCCGCTACATTTATGCACTTCTGGATACGCTTCCGAACGGTGAGATTTGGGACATCTATACCGACAGCTGCCATTGGCGTGCAAATGAGAACCATGCGCTGCCGTTGGGCTCTGGAGCTTCCGCCGAGTGCGACTGTATGCAGCGCGAGCACAGCTTCTGCAACTCGTGGATGGGCGGAAACGGGGGCAGCACCAACCCCATCCGCAACGAGCCCTTCTTTTCCGACCTTTTCCAACTGTATCCCACCGACGGCTACGTGAACCAGATCCGTAACGACAATCCTTACGGAATGGTGTCGGTGGATGAGACCATACGTGTCTTTTCTAACGGTGCAAAATTAGGACAGAATGCCTATCCGAATGCGCCCGAGGTGACTGCTTACGAACCCGTGGATGCCTACAAGGGCGACATCGCCCGTTCCTTTTTCTATATGGCAGTGCGCTATAAATATGAGGATGGGACGTTTATGGACGACGGCCCGATGACGTACCGTTCGCAGCTGAAAGACTGGGCGTTGGAGATGCTGCTCTCGTGGCATCATCTTGACCCCGTGAGCACGAAGGAGCGGAATCGCAACGAAGGCATTTACCGCAACTGGCAGGGCAACCGCAACCCCTTCATCGACTTTCCCGAACTAGCCGACCTGATTTGGGGTGACGGTACTGCGGTGTTTACGATGGAGCCCGACACCTTGATCCGACCCCGTATCACCCGCTGCGAGGTGGTGGATGCCTCCACCGTCAGCATCGGCTTCGACAGCGTGATGTCGCCCGCCTCCATCGCGGACCTCAGCCACTATCGGATTTCCGGCAATACCGTCACCGCGGCGGCGGCCGACTCGGTAGGCGGCCTGCTACTACAGCTGGCATCTCCGCTCGATTTCGGTGCCACGGCCTATCTCACGCTTCACAACCTGCAGGCCGCCGGAGGCACCTATCTCCGCGACACGGTACTGGTGCTTTCAATGGGCGAACCCGCCCTCTTCGGCTGGACTTTCGACCGCATCGACAGCGCCGACTACTACGCCGCCCGCTCCATCCCCGCCGACTATGGGGAAACGCAGGCAAACGCCCGCATCTGGTTCGACGGTACCCACGGTTCCGACTACTTCCAAAACAACCAGCTACAGGGACTTACCGCATACGGCACCACCATCGGCGACCCTCGTCCTGCCGCAGTGGCGGGCTACTCGCTCTCCTTCAAGAACTATCAGGCCAACGGACAGACTTTCGTCGTCGGTTTTTCCACCCGATTGTATAACAATGTTTCTGTAAGGTTCTCAACCTCAGCGACGAACACCGGCTTTAAGTATGTGCGTTGCGTTTGGAACGCCGTGAATCCGTCGGATACGGCTTTTGACCACTTCCTCGGTGAATACGAAATCGATTCGGCGGACCGGGCAGCCAACCGTTTCTCGTCGCACCTGTTCCGTGCGGGTGACGAGTGGGACGGCTTGGACAGTATCTTCCTGAAAATCACGATTGACGCGGCTACGCATCCCAGCGGGAACATCAAGTTCGACAATATCTGCATCCACGGGGAGAAGTGTACCTACGAGCGGACGGTTATGGATACGGTGACGGCAGGGGAGAGCTATACCGCCAACGGTTTCGACCTCACCATCCCGCCGTCGTACGCAGGCGACTACGTCTATACACGCCGCACGCCCTATCCTGACGATTGTGACAGCTTGGTGACGCTGCTGCTGTACGTGGTGGGCGGCACTGGCATCAAAGACGAAAGTGACGAATTGGCAGCGCAGTACCGGCTTTGTCCGAACCCTGCGGCGGAGCGTGTGACGGTATCCGGCGGGTGGATGCGTGCGGTGGAGGTCTATGACGTGACGGGCCGGAAGTGCCTTTCGTTTCCGGCGGTGTCGGCGGAACGGCTTGAAATTCCCCTCAGGGGACTGCGTGCCGGCGTATATGTCATTCGTATCGTGGCGGGCGACGGAAGAACGGTACAGAAAAAGTTAGTAGTGAGATAGTTATCGTTTGTAGGAGGGGGCGAGGGCTATGTTCCCCTATTATCCTAAAAAAGGGAGTGTGTCGCATTGGAACACACTCCCGTTTTTGTGAAATTGCCGCTACAGGTGCAGATTAATTCTTGCCTGTGGCGATGTTGAAGGTATCGGTGGCGATGACCAGCTCCTCGTTAGTGGCCACGACCACGAGTTTCACCTTGGAGTCGGGGGTGGAGATGATGGCATCGTCGCCGATGACGGTCTTGTTCTTCTCCTTGTCGAGCTTGGCGCCGAGGAACTCCAACCCTTCGCAGATGGGTTCTCTCTGGAAGAAGGCGTTCTCGCCGATGCCGCCGGTGAACAGGATGACGTCCACGCCGCCCATTGCCGCTGCGTAAGCACCGATGTATTTCTTCACCCGGTAGGAGAACATGTCGAAAGCGTAGGTGGAGCGCAGGTCGCCCGCCTCTTTGCCGGCACGGATGTCGCGCATGTCCACGCCCTTGCCGGAAACGCCCTTCAGACCGCACTCCTTGTTGATGAAGGTGGTGATCTGCTTGAAGTTCATGTTCTCTTTTTCAGCGATGTGGAGCATGACGCCGAGGTCGAGGTCGCCGCAGCGGGTGCCCATAATCAGGCCTTCAACGGGAGTGAAGCCCATTGAAGTGTCCACCGACTTGCCGTCCTTGATGGCGCAGATGGAGGCGCCGCTTCCGAGGTGGCAGCTGATAATCTTGGAGTGGTTATAGTCCACGCCGGCGATTTCGGCGGCACGCGGGCCGACGAACTTGTGGCTGGTGCCGTGGAAGCCGTAACGGCGGATGCGGTCTTCCTCATAGTATTTGTACGGGATGGCGTACAGGTAGGCGTGAGGCGGCATGGTCTGGTGGAAGGAGGTGTCGAAGACGGCCACGTGGGGCACATTGGGAAGCAGCTTCTTCATTGAGTTGATGCCGACGAGGCTGGCGGGGTTGTGGAGCGGTGCAATCTTGCACAATTTTTCGATTTCGGCAATGGCCTTGTCGTCAATCAGGCAGCTTTGGGTGAAATACTCGCCGCCGTGAGCGACACGGTGCCCGACAGCGCCAATTTCGTCGAGGGAGGAGATGACACCCATCTTTGGGTCGGTCAGTGCGTCAAGCACCAGCTTGATGCCGGCGGCGTGGTCCGGAATAGGAGTTTGGGTGTAATACTTGTCCTTGCCTACGGGTTTGTGGGTGAACTCTCCCATCTCAAGGCCGATACGCTCCACCAAACCTTTGGCTTTCAGTTCGGCGTTGTTGGCCATGTCAATGAGTTGGTACTTGAGGGAGGAACTTCCACAGTTGATGACTAAAACTTTCATAATGAAATTAATTTGTTTATAATTATTATAGGATGAATTTATTTTTGCTTTTCAGAAAAACGGGGCAAAGATAACACTTTTTTCCTTTACTTTTGCAGCCGTTTTAAATTAAAGGAAAATGAAAACTAAGCGCGTGTTTATCGGGATTTTCGGTCGTAGGAACCAAGGGAAAAGTTCGTTGGTCAATGCACTTGCGGGGCAGGATGTTGCCATCGTGTCGGACATTGCCGGCACGACGACGGACCCTGTGCGAAAAAGCATCGAGATTTTCGGTATCGGTCCCGTCGTGCTAGTCGATACTGCCGGCATCGACGATGACGGCGAACTGGGGGCGCAGCGCGTCCGCAAGAGCTACGAAGCCCTCAAGACGGTCGATGTGGCTATTCTTGTGATTTCCCACAATACCTTCGGTGACCCCGAACGCGCTGCCATCGGCAAGTTCAGGGAGTTCGACGTCCCCTTCGTCATCGTCCATAACAAGTCCGATGAGCAGCCGCTGTCGGCTTCGCTCCGCAGTGAACTGGAACCGTTGGAAGTCCCGGTGATGGAGGTCGCCGCCCGCACCGGCAGCGGGGTGGAAGAACTGGTCTCCGCCATCGTCCGCATCACGCCGCCCTCCGCTTATAGGGCCGACACGCTCGTCGGCGACCTCGTAGGGGAGGGGGACGTAGTCGCGCTGGTGATGCCGCAGGATTCGGAAGCGCCCGAAGGTCGCCTCATCCTGCCGCAGGTGCAGGTCATCCGTGACCTGCTCGACAACCACGCGGTGGCGGCGTGCCTCCAGCCCGAAGAGCTGCCGTCGTATCTGGCTGTGCAACGTCCGAAGCTGGTGATTGCCGATAGTCAGGTCTTCGCCAAAGTGTCGGAAGTGGTGCCGCCCGACCTCCCGCTCACCAGCTTCAGCATCGTGCTGTCGCGGGCGAAGGGCAATTTCGAGCTGTTTATGGAGGGCGCGCCGCACCTCGCCGCACTCGCCGACGGCGACCGTGTGCTGATGATGGAGTCGTGCACGCACGTCACCTCATGCGAGGACATCGGACGGCACAAAATTCCTGACTTGCTACGGAAGGTGACGGGCAAGCAGTTGCAGTTCGACTTCGTGGCGGCGTTGGAGCCGCTTCCGGACGACCTCGGGAAGTTCGCCATCGCCATCCAGTGTGGCGGTTGTATGGTGACTAAGAAGCAGTTGCGGAACCGCGTGGCGCAAGTCTCGGCGGCGGGCGTACCTGTCACCAACTACGGGATGGCCATTGCGTGGGCTACCGGCATCTTCGGGCGTGTGACGGAAATTTTCCGTAAAAAATAAGAGGATTTCCGTTCGGATTTTTTTTCAAAAAAATATCCGGAACGCCCCTGAAATATATTTTTTTAATTGTACCTTTGCAACCCCTCTGTAGAGACGCAATTCATCGCGTCTCTACAGGACATTAAACCGTTCTCCAACGCCATAACACATTTTATATCATTGTATTATAATGGATGGAAATAACATATTATCCCAGTTGAACGATTCGCAGCGGGCGGCGGTGCAGGAGGTGAACGGCCCGGTGATGGTGATTGCCGGTGCGGGTTCTGGAAAGACGCGGGTGCTGACCTACCGCATTGCCTATATGCTGGAGCAGGGCATTGTTCCGTGGCGCATCCTCGCCCTCACCTTCACCAACAAGGCGGCCCGCGAGATGACCGAGCGTATCCAGAAACTCATCGGGGACGGGCGTGCCAAGGCGGTGCAAATGGGCACCTTCCACTCCGTGTTCCTCCGCATCCTGCGTACCGAAGCCGAGAAAATAGGGTTCTCCCGCGCCCTCACCGTCTATGACACCGATGATAGCAAGTCATTGATACGCAACATTATCAAGGAAATGAACCTTGACCCCAAGATCTATGTCGTCAACTTCATCCTTAACCGCATCTCCGCCGCCAAGTCAAACCTGCTTTCCGACGAGGATTACGCCCGCAATACCGACGCACGCCAGTACGACAAGGAGTGCGGGAAACCATTGGTCTCCGAGATTTTTACCCGTTACAACAAGCGGATGCACAGCGCCAATGCGATGGACTTCGATGACATCTTATATTACATGAATGCGCTGCTCCGCGACTTCCCCGATATGCTGTTCAAGTACCAGAACCGTTTCCAGTATGTACTGGTGGACGAGTATCAGGATACGAACTTCGCTCAGTATATGATTATCAAGAAGATAGCGGCGGGGCATCATAATATCTGCGTGGTGGGCGACGATGCCCAGAGCATCTACGGGTTCCGCGGTGCCGACATCAACAACATCCTCAATTTCAAACGCGACTATCCTGAGGCGAAACTCATCAAGTTGGAACAGAACTACCGTTCCACCCAGAATATTGTCAATGCCGCCAATGCTGTCATCAAGAACAACAACAAGCAGATTCCCAAGAAGGTGTGGACGGAGAACGAGGAGGGTACGCCGATTTCTGTACAGCAGACGGGGACAGAGAACGACGAGGCGGCGCTCGTCTGTGATTCCATCTTCGAGGTAGAACAAACGTATCATGTTGATTATAATGATATTGCAATCCTTTACCGCACCAATATGCAGTCGCGTGCACTGGAGGAGATGCTGATGAAACGGCACATCCCGTACCGTATATATGGCGGGGTTTCGTTTTACGCCCGTAAGGAGATCAAGGATGTGCTGGCGTACTGCCGGCTGGCGGTCAACCACTACGACGAGGAGTCGCTGCGGCGGGTCATCAACTACCCGCTGCGGGGCATCGGCGACACGACGGTGGAACGGGTGGTGGCGTGCGCAAACGAGAACAACGCCCGTGTTTGGGACGTGATCGATAATCCGGTCTTTTTTGAACTGTCCGTCAATGGTCCGACAAGGGAGAAACTGATGGACTTTGCCAACAAAATCAAGAGTTTCACAGCTTTGCTTTCGTCGAAAGATGCCTACGAGATGGGCAAGCATATCGTCTTTGCCTCCGGCATTGCTGCCGCGCTCAAAGCCGACCCCTCCGACAAAGACCGGATGGACAATGTGGAGGAATTGCTGGATGCAATGAAGGACTTTTCCGAAAATGCGGAGGAGACCACTTTCAATGATGACACTGGCGAAGTGATTGAGAACTTCTCGCCGACGTTGGACCGTTTCTTGGAGAGCGTGGCCCTGCTGACCGATGCTGATGTGAAGGACAACGAGGAGGAGCACAAGGTGAAGCTGATGACCATCCATGCGGCTAAAGGGCTGGAGTTCGACTATGTCTATATCACGGGATTGGAGGAGAATCTGTTCCCGTCGGCGATGTCCATCGGCTCGCGGCGGGAGCTGGAGGAAGAGCGCCGTCTTTTCTACGTAGCCATCACGCGGGCCAAGAAGGTGCTGACCATCACGCATGCGCAGACGCGGTATCGTTTCGGCAGTATGCAGTTCTGCGAGCCGAGCCGTTTTCTGGACGAGATTCCGATGTCGTGCCAGAAGACCCTCCGCAAGGCATCTTCGGGGAAGGGGCTGTTTTCCGGAAAGTTAGGGGCGGGGGAGGTGTAT
>CAMVOL010000049.1 GCA_947169105.1 uncultured Bacteroidales bacterium
TGCTCCGATGACAGGTCACGGGAACAGAAAATCACCTCGTTGATACGGTACAATGTTACCAACTCACCAATTTGCGACAACCGGCCGATGACGCGCGGATTGGACGTCGGGGGTTCGTCCAACGTGATGATTCCCCAGAAATGGCACGGCGTACCCATCATTCTGACGATGGAAAGCACCCGCTCGGCCTCCTCCACACTGCCAACCACCGCCACACGGCGGCTTCCGTCTCCCGCCACTTCCCTGCCCTTCCGAGGCAGACGGCGGGATAGCGAGTGCAGCAGGTTCACCGAAACCAACGTCCACAACGTACCTAACAGAAGGACAGCACGAGAGAAACGCAATGTTTCGGGTAACAACGCATATACCAGCAGGATAGCGACCGTCCCCAAAACAATCCCCTTGTTTAGATTGGACGGTTTCGACGGTTTCGCATACCCCTTGCACACCAGCATCGACAAAATCCAGACGAGGATGTAGATGGGAAGGACGAGGTAGTAATACTGCTGCGGGAAACCGCTGCCACGCGCCGCAAGCACGGTGCCGTTCCAATATCTTGCCAAAAAGAACAGTCCCACATAGACGACCACCGCATCAGCCAGCGGCAACAGTAGCCGACTGATAATCCGCTTCAGGGCTGCCAACGAAGCACGAAACCATATCGCACAATTAATCAATGCATTAAAAAGCTTTGCATTATTCTTGGAAAAATGCTTTTCCGCAAAAATCTGCATCGCCTTGTAAAAAACGTGCACATAGTTCAAACTCCCCTTCTTCGTGCTCTCGCCCTTATAATGGATGATGCGCGTTTCGGGGAAGTAATAATTCTTATAGCCACCCTTTAAAATTCTGTAAGAGAGGTCAATATCCTCACCATACATAAAGTAGTCCTCGTCCAGAAGCCCCACTTGGTCGAGCACCGAGCGGCGCATCAGCATGAACGCGCCCGACAGCACTTCGACGGAGTGGATCTGATCGTTGTCAAGATACGTAAGGTGGTATGAACCGAACTTGTGGGAGTTCGGGAAGAGTTTGGAAAGCCCGAACAGCTTGTAGAAGGCGACGGCGGGAAACGGGATGCCGCGTTTGGATTCCGGCAGAAACTCGCCCTGCCCGTTCACCATCTTCACGCCGAGGCCGCCCGCATCAGGCGTGGCGTCCATAAAGGCGAGGCACTTTTCGAAGGTGTCCTCCTCCACTACCGTGTCGGGATTGAGCAACAGGACGTACTCGCCAGTAGAGACACGGATGGCCTGGTTGTTGGCACGGGCAAAGCCGACATTCTCCTTGTTGGCCATCACCTTCACCTGCGGGAACTTGGCCGCCAGCATCTCCAAAGAGTGGTCCACAGAGTTGTTGTCCACCACAAACACCTCGGCATCAATGTTTTTCAATGCCTTGTAAACCGACTGCAGCGCCTGCTCAAGGAAGTGCGCCACGTTGTAGTTCACAATGATGATACTCAGCTTCATTCCGTATCCGTTAGAGGTAAGCCAACACTGTCTTTTGCGTCCGCACCTTGTCGCCCACCTTCACGTTCACCTCCGCATCGAGCGGCAGGAAAACGTCCACACGGGAGCCGAAACGGATCATGCCCATCTCCGTCGCCTGCTGCACCTTGTCGCCCACCTGCGGGTAGGAGACGATGCGGCGGGCGACGAAACCGGCAATCTGGCGGAACAGCACCTGCGTACCGTCCTCCCGCGCCACCACCACCGTATTGTGCTCATTATCAGAAGATGACTTCGGCAAATGCGCCACAAAGTACTTGCCCGGATGGTAGGCGACATATTCCACCGTCCCGTCTATCGGGTAAAAATTGACGTGGACGTTATGCAACGACATAAAGATGGAAATCTTGATTCTCTGGTCCTTCAGGTACTCCGTTTCCACCTTTTCCTCGATGGCGATGACCGTGCCGTCGGCGGGCGAAAGCACACCATTCTCCACTAAGTTGGGGTGGCGACAAGGCACGCGGAAGAAGCGGATGGCGAGGAAAGGGTTCACACCCAGTGCAATCACCACCAGCACATCCACAATTGCCGGCAGGTTGGTGAAACGAAAATAGAGAAACAGGCACAGCGCGAAGAGTACCAACGACACTGTGATGGGGATGATTCCTTCTTTATGCAGTTTCATAGTCAGTTAAGATAGTTGTCACACACTTGAGATACAAGTGTGTGACATTGACTCTTTTAGGATTATTTAATTGTAACTTTCTTTAAAACAGATGCATATTCCGCATTCCAAAAACCGCCACGGTCGGCGGCTTTCACGTTGGTGCCTTCGGTGCGGCGCACGAGCTGTGCATCGAAAGTGCCCTTCGCCAGCGACGAAAGATCGTCGGCTGCAAAGGTCAGTTCGTTGCCGTCCGCCTCCGAAGCCTCAACTTCCACGTCCTCCTGTCCGTCACGTTTCAGGACAAGATAGAAGCGGTCATATTCGTTGGCTTTCTTGCCTTGGAAAGTGAGGGTGTTGGCCGTGCCCTGTGTCAGCGAAAAACTCTCTGATTTCGTGTCAATTGATTTGAATTTGAATGCGTTCACAAATTTCCTGCCGTCATTGTTGACATAGTTGAAGATGACTTTACCGGGCTCTTTGGGACAGTCTTTACCCAAAAAGTAGCAGCCGCTCTCAAAAGTCATCGCTTCCTTGTCGCAACTTACCGATGAGGAACCGGTAAGGCGGACACGGCTTCCGGACATATTGTCGACATGGAACGTCGCTTCACACGAAAGCATCTGGGTTTGAGCATCATAACCGATGGAATAGCACTGCAGGATGCTGTTCTGGTCAACGCTTTCGGAATCGACATAGGAAACGTCACTGCACCCCGTGAAAAACAGGGCGGTGCAGATGACAGCAAGGGTGAACAGTTTTCTTTTCATACGTCAATTATTTTGCGGAAAGGGCGGCCAAAGCGATGGAATAGAGCTTGGTCTTGGTGGAGTCGCCGCGGGACGAGAGCACGCAGGGGACCTTGGCACCGACCACCATTGCGCCGAGTTCGCCACCAGCCAACTTGGTGTTGCACTTGTAGAAGACGTTGCCCGTCTCGATGTTCGGGAACACGAGGCAGTCGGCATCGCCGGCCACTTCGCTCTTCACCTTCTTGATTTGAACGCACTCCATGTCGATGGCGAGGTCCACTCCGAGCGGCCCGTCGATGACGGCGTTCTTGATCTGGCCGCGTTCGCCCATCTTGCTGATGAGGCAAGCATCCACACAGGCCTGCATGGCGGGCAGCACCTGCTCGGTGGCGGCGAGGATGGCGACCTTCGGCTTCTCAATCTGGAGGGCGCGGGCGGTGTTAATCAGGTAGTTGGTGATGGCCACCTTCTGGTTGAGGTCGGGCGCGGGGATGATGGCTACGTCGCCGCACACAATCAGCTTGTGGTAGCGGGGCGTCTCAATCACGGTGACGTGCGAAAGGACGGCTTTCGGGCCGGGCATCAGGCCGCGTTCCTTGTTGAGGATGGCACGCATATACTTATCGGTGGAGAGAAGGCCCTTCATCAGGATGTCGCCTTCGCCGTTGTTAATCAGTTCACAAGCCTTGGCCGCAGCCTTGTTCTCATCGGCCTCCTGAACGATGGTGAAGTCGTTAACATCGATATTGTTGGCTTTGCAAACCTCCTTGATGGTGGCTTCGTCGCCGACGAGGGTGGCCTTCACAATGCCCATTTTCACGGCGTTGTGGACGGCTTCAATGGTGTGGGCGTCGTTAGCGTAAGCGGCAACTAATCTTTTCTGGGGACGGGTCTTGACCAGTTCAATGACTTGATCCAATTTTGTGATACTCATAATTTTAGTGATTTAAATTATTTTGTTTATAAAGTTTTTCCAAGTTAAAAGTTTAAAGGTGGGAAAGTTAGAAAGTTAGAAAATATTAGGCCATTTTAGAATTAGCGTGCAAAGGTACGGAAAATTTCTGGAATTTATTTATTCATTTTCATTGCGATTGCAAAAAGAGATTTCCCTTCCACATAGAAGGGGTGGCCGCAGGCTGGAGTAGTAGAATCCACCGACACTTTTACCACAAGGTATTCATTTTTCTTATACAACTACCCCGCACTTCGTGCACCCCTTCTTCGGAAGAAGGGGAATATAAGCAAGAGATTCCGCCTCCCTCACGGTCGGCGGAATGGTGGTGAACACAATAAACCATTAAGGGGGATGGGCGGGTGCGTTGGCAACACACCCGCCCATCCCCTTTTATCTGTCAAGTCAACCCGCACCATTCCGTTACTGAGCAGCAAGTGGCGGAATCCCCACATTCAAACCACTTTGTATAAGGTCGTTAAGAGAAGTTCCTACGTAAACTCTATGGATTTTTTAGAACCGCATCGTCATTCCCACGCCGGCGTAGTCCGTGCCGATGGCGGGGTGCCAGTTAATGGAGACCGATTTCTTCTGACCTTGCGTGTAATAATAGTAGCTTTGCTTCAACTGCGAGCCCATACAGCCCAACATAATCGCACCCGCCACCATCAGTCCGCCACCCACACTCATGCAGATAATGCCAGGGACATAGTCATTATACCAGATTGCTCCTGGACCATAATAATCTACATAGGGCACCGCATAATTCAGACAAAGAAGCACAGGAATACCGACGGGGGCGGCCAAAGCAAAACCTGTGGCAAGAAAAGCGACGCCACACCATTTCAGCGTATTGTAATTCTTGTACTTGAGATAGGCCATACTCCCCTTCTCCAAAAAAGTGCCTTTCTCCATCTTAACATGCATCTTGAATTCCTCATACGTCCACGGCTCACTTAAAGAGAGCGCATTGGTGCCTGACAAATTCGGGCTGGCAGCCAACCCTGCCTCGCAAATGCCTTCCCTAACGTCAGCACAAGTGAGGTCTTGGGAAAAAACACTCCCTGCCAAAACAATCAATGTTACCAGAATCATAATTTTTTTCATAATCAAAAAACTTTTAGTGAAACAATATTTTGGGACTTCCCTACCGGAAAAGCTGCGCAAAAGTAGCCATTCGCCTAATTCTGTACGCTTTTACGGCATCAAATGCCCAAATTCTGTCACAAAAATCCACTTTTATGACATCAACCGTTTCATGCAAAATGTTATTTTTGCCGAAATTTTCTGTTATGATAAGCATCACCTACGAATCCGTCATTTCACACATTTTTGAAATCATTGCGCTTATATTAGTACCCACGCTTATAATCGGATGCATTTACTTTTTCGTGCTTGGCATCTACCGTTTTTTCAAAGGGAAGACAAAAAAGGAGCTTTCGGAAGCAAATGCCAAACTCTTGGAAGAGAACAGTCAACTGAAAGACAAAAATGCGGAATTGAGCCACCGTATCGAACATCTTGAGAATGAGATTCTCCAAAAGGAGCACCAGCTCAAAAACAATCTCTCCAGTTCACAGCTGATTAATTTCAGTTCAGTGAAACTGCGAAGCAACCATATCTCCTATATTACATCAGACGACGGGAACTCACGTATCAAGGTCTTTCACTACACAGACAACCCTAACACAGATTCTGTTTATGCCAAATTCGATGACATTCTTGCGCAACTCGATGGCAATTTTATGCAAATCAACAAACATCATATCATCAATCTACTGGAAATAGACAAAATACAAGGTGACGAGCTTTATTTGAAAAACGTCAAAAACGCCTTTCTCATTTCCGATACAAAAAGGGAGGAATTCGACGAACGTATTTCAAAAATGTAATCCCCACCCCACACAAAATTCAAATATCTACTACCCCGCCCTGCGGGCACCCCTTCTACATAGAAGGGGAATTTTCAATTTTCCGTTTTAAATTCTCACTTCCCCAGCTCCTTGTTCGCGTAGTACCCAATGGCATCCACGAGGATCTTTGTGCAGACGGGGCAGAAGTTGTTGTAGGCGATAATCTTCATGGTACAGTCGAGCCACGGACGATAGACCCCTTTGGCCACATAGCCGCCGCCTTCGTACACACCGAGGATACCCTTGTGGTCGGCAGTGGCGGGCGTGGGCACAGGCGTGTTGGGGTCGAGCATCGACTTCCATTTGGAGTCGAAATCGACCAGCGTGGTGACGTTCGGCTCCACCGGCTCCACATCCGTGGGGTAGTAGTCCATCACCGAGACTTCGGACGTGTAGTACTCGTCGGCCAACCCGCCGATGAGGTGCCCCATCTCGTGCACGATGACGTAGTCGGCCTGCGGGACGCCGTTGCAGACGGTCCCGTAGAAGTTGTAGATGCCGCCACCGCCGTACTTGTCGGAGTTGCAAATGAGGACGATGATATCGACCGGCGCGTCGTCGGCAACCTCGTACATCTTCCACACATTCAAGCACATAAGGTAGCGGTCCACATCAATGACGTTGTAGCTGCTGCCGAGCAACGTCTTCTTGAACACGCCGCCGTTGGGGTCGGTGATGCCCGACTCCTCGGAATAGCCCTTGATGGCCCGCAGGTTGACGTACTTCTTGTTCTCCTTGTAGGGCGTGCAATTCATCACATAGGAAGCGAACCGCTTCATATCCTTCTCCAACTTTTTGGCATCTTCCTTGGCGTAACCGTCAGGAAGGAAAAGGATGTCGATGCAGTTCTCCGGCTTGCCGCCGATGTGGAGGTTCATCACCTCACACTCCTTCACAAACGGCTTCGGCGACTCTTTGGCCGGGTCGTAAGAACCTGTATATAAAAGTTTTCCGACATTGCGGCGGTCGTACATCGTGAAAGTGTATTTCACCGCAGCCTTCGGCATCGGCATATTGACACACTCCTCGAAATGACCCACTTCGGTGAGGGCGCGCTCGGTGGCACGGTATTCGCAAAAAAGGGTGGAATAGCTGCGGGAATAGATCAGCTTGTCGGAAGCCGCGTCGAAAACCTGAAAGAGGATGTCGCCGTAGCGTTTCGGCTCAATTAGGTAGGCACGGGTGCCGCTCCATACGCCGCCCGCATGGTACGCCTTCACCTCAATCGACTCGGAGACGTGGTCTCCACTATGCAGGTAGTCTATACGTAATGTCTTGTTTTCAAAATAGTTGTCAAAATTCTGTGCAGAGTTGATGCCGCAGAAAAAGACAGCAAGAAGGAGAACAAGGACTTTTTTCATAATTATTGACAATTGTGCTTACAAGTGCTTTTGTCGCAGTTTTCTTTCTTTCCGCACGACTTGCGTTCCGGCAAGGCTTCGGCGAAAGCCACCACTTGGTCGGCAATCTTTTCAAAACATTCGCAAATCACTTTGTTGGTGTTGGAAAGCAGGCAGTCCTGATTCTCAATTTCTTCAACATCCTGAATCAAAGGAATTTGTGCAAGCAGTTTCGTATGGAACTCCTCAGCGAGTTTCTGTCCGCCACCCTTGCCAAACAGAAGGTATTTCTCCTCGGGATGTTCCTTCGGCGTGAACCATGACATATTCTCCACAATACCGATAATCGGCAGGTTCATTTTGGCGGGAGAGAACATCTCCGCACCCTTGCGGGCGTCGTTCACGGCCAGCACCTGCGGGGTGGTGACGACAATGGCACCTTCCACCACAAACTGCTGCATCATAGAGATTTGGATGTCACCGGTGCCGGGAGGAAAGTCCACTACAAGGTAGTCCAGTTCGCCCCACTGCGTTCTCGTAAGCAGCTGCGCCAAAGCACTGGCAGCCATAGGGCCGCGCCAAATTACCGCCTGTGTATTATCAACCAGCAGTCCGAGCGAGATGATTTTCAGACCGAACTTCTCCACGGGCAGGAAGTACTCCTCCTCCCCTACGTATGTTGCATTAACGCGCTCGTTTTCAATGCCGAACATCTTATGGATGGAGGGTCCGTAAATATCAGCGTCCATCACTCCCACGCGGTAGCCCTGCTTCGCCAATGTCAGCGCCAGATTCGCCGCCACTGTGGATTTCCCGACGCCACCTTTTCCGGAAGCGACCACGATAATATTTTCAATTCCTTCAATTCTGTTTTGGGTAATTGTACAATTTCCGTTACAAGCCATTTTTTCTAGTTTAAAATTTATAGTTAAGATTTAAAATTTATCTTGTCATTAAGACGCGAGGTTATGCGGTTTCAGGTAGAAGGTAGAAGGTAGAAGGTGACAGGTGACAGGTAATAGGTAATAGGTGATAAGTATTAGGTATGGGGAGATTTGTAGTTGGCTACTTTTTACTTTCTACTTTTCACTTAAAAAGCGAATTCCAGCACCGCAAAGCCGATGCCAATGAGAAAAGTCATCAGCAGGATGCCGCGGCCAGTGAGGTCGAATTTGAGTTTCAGCAGATAGTACCGGATGACGAACACGCTCGGCACGATGCTCAACAGGATGAATTTCTTGATGAGGTCAAGATTCAGGACGTCCAGCGGCTTCCCTGCGACGGTCAGCACCAGATAGACCAATCCATATAGGACACCAAAAGTGAGGGCGGGGACGAGGATTCCCAAGGTAATCCCCATCGTCCACGAGTCACGGCGCAGTTTTTCCAAAAGTTCTCTCATTTTCAAAAGATATTGAAATACAACAAATTAAAATTATCGAAGTTATTGCGGATTCGTATCCCAAAGGATAATCTCCTCCATATCCTTATTGAAAAACTTGTATTGGAGAAGGTGCGAATTGCTGTTCTGCCTCAGCCGAATCCATTTTTTGTACTTGAAGTACCATTTTACCCGCTTGGAAATGAAGCCTTTCGTGAGATAGGCGTACAGGAACGGGTGTACTTCGATCGTAATTTTGGGTTCGCTCTGCTTGTAAATCAGGAATTCGATGATGTTTTCGATGCTTTCCTCGATGAGGATGGCCGGCTTGATTTTGCCGGTGCCGTGGCACACGGGACACTGTTCGAGCGTGTCGATGGTGGTGACGGGGCGCAGGCGCTGGCGGGTAATCTGCATCAGACCGAACTTACTGAGCGGCAGGACAGTATGGCGGGAACGGTCCCCCGTCATCAACTCGTTCATCCTCTTGTAGAGGAGCGTGCGGTTGGCGGCGGTGGCCATGTCGATGAAGTCGATGACGATGATGCCGCCGATATCGCGAAGACGCATCTGGCGGGCGATTTCCTCGGCGGCGGCGAGGTTGACCTGTATGGCGTTCTCCTCCTGTGAGTTGGAAGACTTGACGCGGTTGCCGCTGTTCACGTCTATCACGCACAACGCCTCGGTCTGCTCGATAATCAGATAGATGCCGTTCTTGATGGTGACAATCTTGCCGAACGAGCCCTTGATCTGCTTGGCGACATTGAAATGTTCGAAAATGGGCTGCTTCTCCTTGTAGAGTTTCACGATGTCGGCATCGTTCACCTTGTCGGAGAAAGAGCGGATATAGTTACGCACCTCGATGTAGATCTCCTTGTTGTCCACATAGATGGCGTGGAACGAATCGTTGAGGAGGTCGCGGATGAGGGCGGTGGTGCGGTCGAGTTCGGTGGCCACTTTGGCGGGAGCTTCAGCTCCGATGAGGGTGGCCGTCATCGCCTGCCAGCGGGTGACTAACTGCTTGATGTCGTTTTCGAGTTCTTCGGCGGTCTTCCCTTGCGCGATGGTGCGGACGATAACGCCGAAGTTCTTGGGTCTCAAGCCAGTGACAATCTGACGGAGCCGTTTGCGCTCGGTATTTCCTTTGATTTTCTGGGAGATGAACACCTTGTCGCCGAACGGCACGAGGACGGCATAGCGTCCTGCAAACGATATTTCGGTGGTGATGCGGGGGCCCTTGGTGGAGATGCACTCCTTGGCAATCTGGACCAGCAGGGTCTGTCCGGGACTGATCACATCGGTGATCTTGCCCCCTTTTGCCACGGGGGGCTGCGCTTCAATGGAGGAAAGGCTGCGTCGTCCGCCGCCAATGACGGTCTTGACGTACTCGTTCATCGTGCGGGTGGTGACGCTCAGGTCCATATAGTGGAGGAATGCATCCTTGTCGCTGCCGATATTGACAAAGGCGGCGTTGAGTCCGGGCATGATTTTGCGGACTTTTCCGACAAAGACGTTGCCGACACAGAACTGCTCCGATGGGGTCTCGCGGTGGAGCTCCACCAAACGCTTGTCCTCCAACAGGGCAATCTGCACACAGTCGGGGTGGTTGGCTATAACTAATTCTTTCGTAACTTCAGGCATAGTACATTTAAGTGCGGGGAGACTAAAAAAGAAAAAAAACTAAACTGCGGGGCTTGCCCCGCAATTTAGTTTCAATCGGTACATAAGAAGCTTACTTCTTCTTATGTCTGTTCTTTCTCAAGCGTTTTTTGCGCTTGTGGGTTGACATCTTATGTCTTTTTCTCTTTTTACCGCTTGGCATAATTGTAGAATTATAAGGTTAATTATTTGTTTTTGACAACATTCACGAAGGTCTTGCAGGGTTTGAATGCCGGAATCTTGTGAGCGGGGATGACGATGGTGGTCTTCTTGGAGATGTTGCGGGCGGTCTTCTGGGCGCGTTCTTTCACGATGAAGCTGCCGAAACCTCTCAGATATACGTTCTCGTCAGCGGAGAGGGATTTCTTCACGGAATCCATGAAGGATTCAACGACGGTCTGGACGGCGTTTTTGTCAATACCAGTTTTGTTGGCGATTTCGTTTACGATTTCTGCTTTAGTCATAACTTTAATGATTAAATTTAATAAATGTTATACGAATATTTCTCTTTAAAATTTGAGGGTGCAAAAATACACATTTTATTTTATTCTGTATCTTTATCTTACAAAAAAAATTATTTTTTTAAATCTCCGCCCGAATCTTGTCCGCAAGACGGCTTGCACCTATGCGGAAGTGCTCATTTGTGAGCCATTTTTCACCGAGGACGTTCTCCAGAATTTTCAAAAATTGGATGGCTGTGGGCGCGTCAGCGATGCCTCCGGCGGGTTTCATACCGATCATTTTGCCCGTTTTTTCGTAATTTTCCTTGATGGCATCCAGCATAACGAGGAAGGATTCGGGGGTGGCGTTCACTTTTATTTTGCCGGTGGAGGTCTTGATGAAGTCGGCGCCGGCGGCGATGGCAATCTGTGACGCTTTATATATATTGTCTGCGGTTCCAAGCTCGCCCGTCTCCAGAATCACCTTGAGGTGGGCATCGCCGCAGGCCGCCTTGATGGCGGCAATCTCGTTATAGACGGTGCGGTAGTCGCCCTCAAGGAACTTGCCGCGCGAAATTACCATGTCGATTTCATCCGCGCCCTGCGCCACCGCGTAGGCCACTTCGGCAATCTTGATTTCAATGGGACTTTGTCCCGCCGGGAAAGCACCCGCCACACACGCCACACGCACCGGCGTGCCCTTGAGTATAGACTTCGCCTGCGCCGCAAACGGCGGATAGACGCACACCGCCGCCGTGGTCTTGATGTTCAAAGCTTTATCCTCAAAAGCGAGGGCTTTTTCGCACAAAGCCTGCACTTTTGCCGCATTGTCCGACCCCTCTAACGTGGTCAGGTCAATCACGTTCAAGATAAAACGATAGGCTTCGGGAAGGGTGAAGTATTTCAAGTCAGCAGATTGATATTCAGCAAGTCGCGCTTGGATTTGTTCTTCAGAATAGGGATAGCTAACAGGTTCAGTATATGCCATAATTATCTGGTTTTAAAATGGGGGGCAAAGATACAATATAGTTCATCAAGTTTATCAAGTTTATAAAGTTTGTCAAGTTCATCAAGTTTGTCAAGTTACAAATCTTTATAGATAGGGATTACACCATCTTTTCGGGAACTACCCATGCGTCGAACTCTTCGGCGGTTAGCAGCTGCAGTTCCAGCGCAGCCTCCTTCAATGTAAGTCCGTGGGCATGGGCGTGCTGTGCAATCTTGGCGGCGTTGGCGTACCCGATGTGCGGGTTCAGGGCCGTCACCAGCATCAGCGAGTTTTCGAGGTTGTGACGGATGCGCTCAGTATTCGGCTTTACCCCGCGCACGCAATGCTCCTCAAAAGAGAGGACGGCATCGTGCAGCAGCCCCATTGACTGGCACAGCAAGCTGCCGATGAGCGGCATAAAGACGTTGAGTTCCAGATGACCCTGCATGCCGCCGGTGGTGACGGCCACGTCGTTGCCGATGACCTGGCAGCACACCATCGCTAAGGACTCACATTGCGTGGGGTTCACCTTCCCCGGCATGATGGACGAGCCCGGCTCGTTGCTCGGCAGCACCAACTCCCCTATCCCGCAACGCGGACCGGAGCCGAGAAGACGGAAGTCGTTGGCGATCTTCATCAGCGACACCGCCGTGCGCTTCAGCGCCCCCGACATCTCCACGAGGGAGTCGTGCGACGCCATCGCCTCGAACCGGTTGGGCGCGGCGGTGAGCTCCATCCCCGTGAACTGGTGGAGATAACCGATCATTTTCTCCACATAGCCGTCAGGTGTGTTCAGTCCCGTACCCACCGCTGTGCCCCCTATCGGCAGTTCCGAAACGTGGGCGCAGGCACTTCGGATGCTTT
>CAMVOL010000050.1 GCA_947169105.1 uncultured Bacteroidales bacterium
CACCGAGTAGCCGTCCGAGCACAACCACGGCACCGAGTAGCCGTCCGAGCACAACCACGGCACCGAGCAGCCGTCCGAGCACAACCACGGCACCGAGCAGCCGTCCGAGCACGACTACCACACCGAGCAGCCGTCCGAGCACGACCACCACACCCAATTCTTCTTCCCGCAATAGTAGCAGCAGTTCATACAACAACAGTTCTTCCCGCAGCAACAACTCATACAACAATTCCTCCCGCAGCAACAACTCATACAACAATTCCTCCCGCAGCAGTAGTAGCAGTTCTTTCAACAGCGGTTCTTCCCGCAGCGGCAGCTCTTTCAGTGGGAGTTCTTCTTCCCGTAGCGGCGGCTCCTATGGCGGCGGTGGTTCGCACAGCAGCGGCGGTTATGGCGGCGGCGGATCCCACAGCAGCTCAGGAAGTGGCAGAAGATAATATTTGAAAATCTTATAAAACCAAAAATCTCTGTTTAACGACAGGGATTTTTCTTATTAAAAAAGTATGAAAATCACGCGCAACGCAAGCCTGAAACCCTATAACACATTTGGCATAGATGTCAGTTGTAAGCATCTGATTTTAGTAGAAAGCAATTCTGACATTCAGAAACTATTTGAGGACAAGGTTTTTGACTCCGAATATATGACGATCGGAGACGGAAGTAATCTACTGTTTACCAGACCATTTCAAGGAACTATCATCAAAATGGTGACAAAAGGTATTGAAAAAGTGGATGAAAACGCGGAATTTGTTTGGCTGAAAGTGATGGCAGGCGAGAAATGGGAGGATTTTGTAAGATATTGTATTAAAAATCAATATTTTGGAGTCGAAAATCTCATTGGTATTCCCGGATTGGCAGGCAGCTCGCCCGTACAAAATATCGGGGCATACGGAGCTGAGGTAAAGGATGTTATAGAAGAAGTCTGTGGCTGGCAGATTTCAACCAAAATTCCATTCTCGTACAAAAATGCAGATTGCTGTTTCGGATACCGCAGCTCTATTTTCAAAACGGAGTTAAAAGGAGATTGCCTGATTACGGAGGCGGTTTTCAAATTAAGCAAAAAAGAAGCGTATAATCTTTCCTACAAAGGACTTGCGGATGAATTACAGAAAGAGAATATACCGCTTTCCTTGCAACGGGTCGCCGATGCCGTCATGGCTGTGCGGAACAGCAAATTGCCGGACATCCGACATTATGGCTGTGCGGGCAGTTTCTTCAAAAACCCTATAGTTGAAAAGGATGTTTTTGATACCCTAATTTTGAAATTTCCCCGTCTCATTTCCTATCCTGCTGGTGACGGAAAGGTGAAATTGGCGGCAGGTCAACTGATTGACCTTGCCGGAATGAAAGGTGTTCGGGATGGCAACGTGGGCGTATGGCCCCATCAGGCATTAGTGATTGTAAACTATGGCAATGCCACCGGTCATGACGTAGTGACATTTTACAGAAAAGTCCAGAAAAAAGTTGTGGAACAATTTGACATCCAACTCGAACCCGAGGTGAATATCCTCTAACCTTTACGCTTTGCCCATCCGGCGGGCCAGTTCCTGCGCCACATAGGAGGCAACATCGTCAGCGTAAGAGCCGCTTCCGAAACCAGCATCATAGCCCAGTTCCTGCGCCAATTCGTGTGAGATACGCGGACCGCCGCAAACGAGAATCACTTTGTCGCGAAGTCCTTCCGCTTCCAACATTTCCACCAGTTCGGTGAGGTTCTTGATATGGACATCCTTCTGGGTGACGGTCTGTGAGACCAGCAGCACGTCGGCCTTCATCTCGATGGCTTTGGCGATGAACTCCTCGTTGGGAACCTGACTGCCCATATTCAGTGCTTCGAACATCTCGTAACGTTCAATGCCATAATGACCTGCATAACCTTTCATATTCATGATGGCATCAATGCCGACGGTGTGGGCGTCGGTGCCGGTGCTGGCTCCGATGGCAACGATTTTACGTCCGATATGTTCGCGGATGTACTCGTCCGTCTCATGCATATCCATCACCGTGGATTCCACCTTCGGGACATGGATGGAAGAGTAGTCCACCGTATGAACAGAGGAGCCATAACAGTTAAAAAAAGTGTAGCCCTCAGTAAGTTCCTTATAATAAACGACCAACGGATTCTCAAAGCCCATCTTTTTCAGCAGCTGCTTGGCCGCCTCAACAGCTTCGTCACCGCTCGGCACCGGCAAGGTGAAACTGATTTGGGTCTTGCCATCGTTCATCGTATCCCCGTAGGGTTTAACTTTCGTCAGATCAAGGGTTTGATCAAAATCCTTTTGATCCATTGAATAAAGTCCGCCGCTCATTTTCTCTATATTTTATATGGTTTGTTTGTTCTCGAAATTTAGGGCGGCAAAGATACAACTTTCTATTGGAATTAAAAAGAAAACAAAACGATTTTCAGCCGCAGTAAATTAAATCTTAAAAATTTGAAAAAATATTTATAAAAAACCTTGCTATTTCTTTTTTATATCGTATATTTGCGCCATACATAAGCACAATTATATAAACTATGAAAAGTGGTCGGATCATATTGTATATCATAATTTTACTAATATTAACAAATTATATAAAATCACAAGATTCTGCGGAATTTCAAGTGGCTTTTTACAATGTGGAGAATTTGTTCAACCCGCAGGATGACAGTTTGAAGAACGACGATGCTTTCACGCCGCAAGGACTTTATCATTGGACTTATAAGAAATATGTACGGAAGGTGAACAACATTGCCAAAGTTTTGTTAGCGATGGGCACGTGGGAACCGCCGGACATCATCGGGCTCGCAGAAATCGAGGATGACGCGGTTCTTCGGAAGCTCTGCTACGATTCGCCGCTGAAGGGGTACAAGTACCGGTTTGTCCACTACGAGTCGCCCGACCGGCGCGGCGTGGATGTGGCTTTGCTGTACCGTTCCGGGCGGGTGCGGATTCTGCGGAGCGAGGCCGTACCCGTCGTCTTCCCGTTCGATACGGCGGCCCGCAACCGCGACATCCTCTATGCGGTGGCACGCTTTCCCAACGGCGACTCGCTGCACCTGTTCGTCAACCACTGGACCTCGCGGTACGGTGGCTATGCCCCCACCATCCCCAAACGGAACTACTACGCCTCTGTGGTGCGGGAGCGCGCAGACTCCATCCTGCGGGTGGAACCGGAAGCCAACATCCTGATTACCGGCGACTTTAACGACTACCTCACCGACGAGAGCATCCGTGAGGTGCTGCGTGCGGGGGACATCGACAACCCCGAGCACCGCAACCGCACCTTGTTCGACCTGATGTACCGTTTTCTGCGGATGCAGAACGTGGGCACGCACAAGCACGAGGATTTCTGGGGCTGCCTTGACCAGATCATCGTCTCCCCTGCCCTATTGGACACGACGCGGCCGCTCCACATCATCGGACGGGAGGCGCACATCTTCAAGGCCGACTTTATGGTGGAACCAGACGAAAAATACGACGGCTACAAGGTTTACCGTACCTACTCGGGACCGCGCTACATCGGCGGCTATGCCGACCATCTGCCCGTTTACGTACGGATAGCGGCGGTGTCGCCGTAGAACAGCGACTAAGATAGCGACCAAACAACGTAAGAAGTCAGAACCTTCCGTTTTCCGTTTTCAATTCTCAATTTACTCTGATTACGGCCTTACCTCCTCCGGCACGAACTGCTGCCAGTCGCCGCGGTGACGGAAGACGTCCCGCACGATGGACGAGGAGATGTGGGCGTACTCGGGCGGCGTGGTGAAGAACATCGTCTCCACCTCCGGACAAAGGTTGCGGTTGGCTTGGGCGATGTCGTTCTCGTACTGGAAATCCAGCGGGTTGCGGATGCCCCGAAGAATATAGCTTGCCCCTAACTGCCGGCACAGGTCGATAGTAAGGCACTGGTAATCGACCACTTGCACCTTCGGCTCATCCTTGAAGCACTGGCGGATCCACTCCTTGCGGTCCTCCAACGGGAAAAAGCCCGTCTTGTCGGCATTCACACCGATGGCGACATATAGGGTATCGAATAAGGGAAGGGCGGCCCGCACCAGAGCGACGTGCCCTTTGGTGATGGGGTCGAAAGAGCCGGGGAAAACTGCTTTCATACGATAACTATTTGATACTAAAATCGGTATTAGCGATTGACCACCTTTTCGTAGATTTTCTTGAGGCGGGCGGCGACATCCTCCCACTTGAGGTTATTGGCCTCCTCCAAACCTTTCTCGGAGAAGACTTTCGCCAATGCCGGATAGTGCAGAATGCCGTAGATGGCATCGGCCATCGCGTCAATGTCCCAGAAATCGACCTTGATGGCGTACTGCAGCACTTCCGACACGCCCGACTGCTTGGAGATGATTACGGGCACGCCCGACTGCATCGCCTCCAACGGTGATATTCCAAAAGGTTCTGATATAGACGGCATCACATACACATCGCTCATTCCGAACATCTTGTCAATGTCCTTGCCCCGCAAGAAACCGGTGAAGTGGAAACGGTCGGCAATGCCGAGTTCCGCCACACGGTCGATGACGCGCGGCATCATATCGCCGTCGCCAGCCAGCACGAAACGGACGTTTTCGTCCTTCTCCAGCACCCGTTTGGCGACCTCCACGAAATATTCCGGGCCTTTCTGGAAGGTGACGCGACCAAGGAAGGTGACGATTTTTTCACCGAGGGGCCGGTCGCCGCCGGGATGACGCTGCGCCGGCTCCACGGCATTGTGCAGCGTGAACACCTTGTTGGCGGGGATTCCGTACTTCTCAATGACGATGGCGCGGGTGAGGTTGCTGACGGCACAGACCGCATCGGCAGCCATCATGCCCTCACGCTCCAGATTATAGACGATGTCATTGCGGTTCTTCTCTCCCGAACGGTCGTACTCCGTGGCATGGATATGCACCACCAGCGGCTTTCCCGACACCTCACGGGCGGCGATACCCGCACGGTACGTCAGCCAGTCGTGGGCGTGGATGACATCAAAGGTTTCGGATTTCGCAATCTCTTCCGCCACAACCGCGTACTTTTGCACCTCCTGCATCAGGTTGGCGCCGTAACCGCCTTGAAACTGGTAGCGGCGTTTACCCGCTTCCGCATATTCCTCAAAAACTCCACTTTCAAGCTGATTGACAATATTATAATAGTCATCCATACCAATATAGGGAACCAAACGGGAGTTCACTTCAATGTAGGAAACCTCATTGGCAAACTGAAAAAAGCGGGATCGGGACGGATCAAAGGCAAAATCTGAGGCATTCACGATGCGGATCTTGCTCTGGTCCTCATCCCCGTATGCCTTCGGCACGACAAGAGCCACCTCAACATCATTGTAGGCGAGACCTCTGGTCAGGCCGTAGCAGGCCGTACCCAAACCGCCCGAAATATGGGGAGGAAACTCCCAGCCGAACATCAAGACTTTCATATCCAATTATTTTTCTTCTTCGTTCATAGTTTCCGTTGCGTCCAAGATACAAGGAAGAGGAATTACCTCCAAATCAATATCCTGCGACTGGACGTACGCATCAATATATTGCAGGCAGTGCAAATCGGCGCAAGTGACATACTCAGCACCCGTAGCCACTATCGTATCCACGATTTTCTTCAGCAGAAACTCCGACATCTCGTGGTTGTGCATGGCAAAGTCACCGTTGGCGGAACAGCAAAGGTGCATGGTGGGCTCTGTCAGCAATTCCAATCCCTTGGTATTGCGAAGGAGCGTCTGTGCCTCCTCACCGCACCGGTACAAATTGCGGGCCGCACACGATTCATAATAGAACACCTTATGGGGGAAGGAGTTGCCCAATTCCGTCACCTGCTTTTCATTCACGATGTAGTCGCAAAGTTCAAAGGTCTTCTGGATGACGTGCTTCATCGCCTTCGGAAAGACCTGTGTTTCAATCATCGGGGTGTAGTAATTCTTGATATAACCAGCGCAGGCTGCCGACGGCACCACAATATTGCGCTCATTGTCAAAAAACATAGTAAGATTGTAGGCCAGACGGCTGGCCGTGTCGTAGTCGCCGCGCAAAAAGAACTGGCGTCCGCAGCAAGTTTGATCTTCGTTATAGTAACATTCATCCCCCAATTTTTCCAAGACGGAGATGGTGGCTTTCGCCGCTGTAGGGACGAACAGGTCCATACAGCAGGGGATAAACACATTGACCATATTTTTTATGTTTGTCATGATCGTAATCAATTAATCTTCAGGAGAGAACATCGGATCCCACGGCGGAAGCATCGTCGCCTTTTTGTCAAACATCTTGAGATATTTCTCTGGAATATACTTCTCTTCGACCACCACGCGGAACATGTATTCGTTGAACCATTCGTCAGTCATGATCAGGAAGCCCTTGTATCCGTAGGAGCTGCCCCAGCTGTTCTCCACCATCCATTTCTTGGGGTGGTCGTTCTCGTCCAAATCGACGGCGCAGAGGGTCATGGCGTGCGACGAGCCGCTGGCGAATGTGCTGACACGCTGTTTCTTGTCCATTTTGAAATCAATTCCAAAGAGGGAGCCGTAATCATAATTGTGGATGTCGAGATAACCCTTTTCGCGATCGAGGAACTTGCCGACATCGCAGGAGAAGTACATCATGGTACTGTCCTTGATGGAGGCGATGGCGAGCGGCGCGATTTCGTCCATCGGGAGGTTGAGGTACTTCCAGTTGTCGCCGTCATAGACGTGCCTATCGTATTCTATTTCAAACACCTGATAGTACGGGCGGGTCGGGTCGTTCATAATCATGTAATACTTGGAGAAGTCCTCGTTGGCGTATTTCTCACGGAAGGACTGCGGGGTGTATTTGGCGGTCTCGACAGGTTTTCCGTTCTTGTCGTGGCGGGTCCATGTGAACTCGGTCGGGGGCTCGCCGAAGTTGAGGGCGAGGATACGATAGACCACCTGCAGCATCTCCACCTTGCGGTTCTGGAGCTGGGCGGCGGTGGCTTTCTTGGCGGCCATATCACGGAGTTCGAGACCGTATTCGCGGAGTTTGAGGCTCAGGATGCTGGCCATCGTGGAGGTCTTGTTACTGCTGTTGGTTTCGCGCATGGCCTCGGCCGGCACGATTCCGTACTTGTCCACAAGGTTGGCCACGCCGGTGAACTGGCCACCGTCACCAATCGGGTTCTTGAAGAGCCATTCCACGGTCTTGTCATCCATCGGCTTGTCCTTGGTGTCGATGATGGCCTGCAGGAAGAGGTTGGACTTTTCGAGCTGGTCCCAGAAGAAGGTATAAATCTGTGAGAACTGGAAATCGGCGGGGAGGTCGTACTTGGCGATGGCCTTGGCGCGGAGGACGTTCATGCCGGTGAACATCCAGCAGCGGCCCGACGACTTCTGGTCGGTGACGGCCTGCGACGGCACGCGGTGCGAGAAGTAGGTGTCGAACGCGCCGGCGTTGTCGTGGTTGACCGCAATCTTGTTAATGTCGTTGTTGACGATAGCATTCTGGAGCGCCTTGTTTTCCGGGGAACTCTTATAGGATTCCTGAATTTTTTTCAACACGTCGGGAGTAATCCCTGCCTGCTGGGAAAAGGCGGAAAAAGGAACAATCATACTGATAATCAGTACAATTGCAAACTTGATACACTTCATAGAATTTACTTTAAAAACAGGCGCAAAGATATAAAAAAATTACACCAAAATATCGTATTTTTGCCGCTCGTTTTATGTGAATAACCAAACTCGGAATATGTACAATTTCGCACTCATCGGGGCAGCCGGTTATATCGCCCCGCGGCACATGCAGGCCATCAAAGAAACCGGCAACAACCTCGTCGCCATCCTCGACAAGTCGGACAGCGTCGGCATCATCGACCGCTATTTTCCCAATGCAGCCCTCTTCCTCGAAACGGAGCGTTTCGACCGCCATATCTACCGCCTTTCCAAGAAAGGTGAAGGCCAGCAGGTGGACTACGTCTCCATCTGTTCGCCCAACTACCTCCACGACGCGCACATCCGTCTCGCGCTCCGCAACAACGCCTACGCCATCTGCGAGAAACCGCTGGTGCTGAATACATGGAACCTCGACGGTCTCGAGGATATGGAGAAAGATACGGGCAAGAAAATCTTCCACATCCTGCAGCTCCGGCTCCACCCCTCCGTCCAGAAGCTGAAGGAGAAAATCGACGCCGACAAGTCCGGAAAAGTCTATGACATCGACCTGACCTACATCACGGGGCGCGGCAAATGGTACTTCTACTCTTGGAAAGCCGACATGGCCAAATCAGGCGGCATCACCACCAACATCGGGGTCCACTTCTTCGATATGCTGACCTACATTTTCGGGCAGGTGAAGGAGAACATCGTGCACTACAAGTCCGACGCCACGGCGGCGGGATTCCTGCAGCTGGAGCGCGCCCGCGTCCGCTGGTTCCTGAGCCTCGACGTGCGCCACGTGCCCGCCGACCTCCGCGCCCAAGGCAAAACCACCTACCGCTCCATCCTCATCGACGACGAGACCTTCGAGTTCAGCGACGGCTTCACCGACCTGCACACCCGCGCCTATGAGAAAATCCTCGCCGGCGACGGCTTCACCCTCAAGGATGCCCGCAACTACGTCAGCATCTGTCAGGCCATCCGCAACACCGACGCTGTCGGCCTTATCGGCGACTACCACCCCTATCTGAACAACATCGAAAAATAAACCTCTCTGACATAAAGTTTTATGAAGAAAATAATCGTCACCGGCGGGAACGGCTATATCGGTTCCCACACCCTCATCCAACTGATCCGAAGCGGCGAGTTCGCCGTCGCCTCCGTCGACAACCTCAGCCGCTCCGCCCGCGGCACCATGGACCGTATCGAAAAAATAACAGGACAAAAGGTGATCAACTACGAAGTCGATATTTGCGACAAAGAGGCTTTCTTCTCCGTCTTTGAGAAAGAAGGGCCCGTGGACGGCATCATCCATTTCGCCGCCTACAAGTGCGTGCCCGAATCAGTGGACAAACCGGTGATGTATTACCGCAACAACCTCAACTCGCTTCTTAACGTATTGGAAGCCTGCGAGAAATACCACGTTCCGAACCTGATTTTCTCCTCCTCCTGCTCTATTTATGGCGAAGTGGAAAAGCTGCCCGTGACGGAATCAACTCCGATGGGCATCGCAGCCTGCCCGTACGCCCACACAAAACAGATTGGCGAAGGGATGATTGAGGCGTTCACGAAAAAACGCACGGATTTCCAAGCTATCCTGCTCCGCTATTTCAACCCCGTCGGCGCGGACATGACCGGTCTGAACGGCGAGCTGTCGCCCGACACCCCCAACAACCTAATGCCCATTATCATGGAAACGGGCATCGGCACCCGCCCCGAGATGACGGTCTATGGCACCGACTACGACACCCGCGACGGTTCCTGCATCCGCGACTACATCCACGTCACCGACATCGCCGACGCGCACGTCAAGGCTCTGCAGTTCCTGCTCCGCGGCGAAAGTCCAAGCAACTGTGAAATCTTCAACCTCGGCAGCGGCAACGGCATCTCCGTTCTGGAAATGCTCAACGCGTTCGAGAAGATCACCGGACAAAAGCTGAACTACAAGCTCGGCGGACGCCGTCAGGGCGACATCCCCGCCATCTACAGCAACAGTGAAAAGGCACACCGCCTGCTCCACTGGGAGTGCCGATACAACGTGGAGGATATGATCAAATCCGCATGGGCGTGGGAACACAACCGCACGAGATAGTTACAAAGTTCATCAAGTTTATAAAGTTTATAAAGTAGAGCCGCACGACCGTGCGGCTCTGTATTGATGTACGGCCATACTGTTCTGTAATGATACACGGTCGTGCGGCTCACAATATTTACCCATTTAAAGAAAAAAGGAGGTGATATTCTGCACCTCCTTCTTTCTTTGCAGGAACCAATCCTATTCCTACCTTCTGATTACCTTGCGTATGGCGATGACATCGTCTCCATTCACTACTTTCAGGAGATAAACACCTGTTGCATAGTGTCCAAGGTCAATCTTGGTAATTTCGCCCGTCACAGTGACGACCTGCAACCGCTGACCATAAATATCAAACAGCTGGATTTCAGGTTTCATGCTGCTGGTGGCGGTAGGCAGCTGGACATTAATCGTTGAGCTGGTCGGGTTAGGATAGACCTTGATGTCTGATACCTCATACCCGATGATACCGATCGTGTCGCAAGGCAGGACCGTCAGTGTGAGTGTCACCGTGCTGTCGCAACCGTTAACCGTGGAAAGAGTGAAGGAATGCGTAGAATGCGCCGGCGTACCTGCCTCAAACGTGGTGTCAATCTGTCCGTTTACATAGTGGTACGGCAGATCGCTGTCATAAATGGTATCTTCAACCTGAACGTCATAGGTGGGATTCACCGTAAGGTGGAGCGTCACGGTACTGTCGCAACCGTTAGCATTGCCATTGGTGAAGACATGCGGGTAGTCACCGCTTTCGGTAAGTCCGATGTGTTCGTACCAGTCGAAGCTGCCGCAAGCCACTGCGGAAGTGTCTCCCTCAGAACTGTGGTTCACCGTCAGATGCAAGGTCACGATGCTGTCGCATCCTTCGGCATTGCCTGCCCGTATGGTATAGACGGGCATTGTCGTGCTTTCATAATAGATACTGTCGTTAATCCAACGGAAACTATCGCAGGCAACCCGCTCGTCAATTCCGGTGGAGCTATGGTTCACCGTCAGGTGCAGAGTCACCACACTGTCACATCCATTGACGGAAGTACTATGGAACACATAGTCGCCGGAAACGGTTTCTTCGTCAAAGATTGTATCACGCCAAGTATAGGGAAGGTCGTTGTCGCAGATGTTCTCACTTTCATCCTGATCATACACTGGGTTGACAGTCACCGTGAAGGTACTTGAACCCTCACAAGGGATGCCATTATTCGTATAAACCGGTGTCACCGTGAACGTCACCGTTTGGGATTCGCTCGTTTGGTTGACCAATAAGGAAGTGGGGATGTCACCTTCGCCGCTTGCCTCAATACCCGTCACATTCGTCGTGTTGTCGCGGATCCAGCTATAGGTGATGTTTCCGTCAGTGATGGTGCTGCTGAAAGCCACCGAGGCCATTTCTTCACCCTGACAGAGCACCTGATCCGCCACCTCGTTCATCACCACCTGCGGGTTCACCGTCACCGTGAAGGTATCGACCGCTCCCAGACAGCCGACACCGCCGTTCGTATAGACCGGCTGAACTATGAACGTCACCGTTTGGGCTTCGTTCATCTGGTTGACCAATGTGGCGGCAATATTACCCGTGTCAGCAGCAGCGATTCCTGTGACGTTGTTATTGTCGCGGGTCCAGTTGTAGGTCATCGTGCCGTCGGTAAGGGTCGTGCCGAAGCTGACGGAGGTCATTTCACCGGAACAGATAATTTGGTCTGCTACCTCGTTCATCACCACCTGCGGGTACACCGTCACCGTGAAGGTGATGCTGTCGCCCGTGCAGCTGACGTTATTGTTATTGTTCGTGTAAGTCGGTTTCACCGTGAACGTAACCGTCTGGGCTTCGTTCGTCTGGTTCGACAATGTGGTGGCGGAAATATTGCCTTCGCCAGCAGCAGCAATTCCCGTGACGTTGTCGTTGTCGCGAGTCCAGCGGTAGGTCATCGCGCCGCCAGTGAGGGTCGTGCCGAAGGTGACGGCTTCCATCTCAGAGCCGGAGCAGACAAGCTGGTTATCCACCCTGTTCATCACCACCTGCGGGTTCACCGTCACCGTGAAAGTGATTGCTTCGCCCTCACAGCTACGACCGTTGTTTTCGTATGAAGGTGTCACCGTGAAGTTCACCGTCTGCACCGCATTCGTCTGGTTGACCAATGTAGCGGCTATATCGCCCGTGCCAGCAGTAGCGATGCCCGTGACATTCGTCGTGTTGTCGCGAGTCCAGCTGTACATCATCGTTCCGTCGGTGAGGGGCGTGCCGAAGGTGACGGCTTCCATCTCAGAACCGGAGCAGATGTTCTGGTCTGCCACCTCGTTCATCACCACCTGCGGGTTCACCGTCACCGTGAAGGTGATGCTGTCGCCCGTGCAGCTGACACTATTGTTCGTGTAGGTCGGTTTCACCGTGAACGTCACCGTCTGGGCTTCGTTCGTCTGGTTGACCAATGTGGTGGCGGGAATATTACCATCGCCAGCATCAGCGATTCCTGTGACGTTGTTGTTGTCGCGCGTCCATCTGTACGTCATCGTTCCGCTGGTGAGGGTCGTGCCGAAGGTGACAGCTTCCATCTCAGAGCCGGAGCAGATGTTCTGGTCTGCCACCTCGTTCATCACCACCTGCGGGTTCACCGTCACCGTGAAGGTGATGCTGTC
>CAMVOL010000051.1 GCA_947169105.1 uncultured Bacteroidales bacterium
ACGTACGCGCCGCCCGTGACCACCTTCCTCAACAGCGCCGACTTCAGCGGAAAGATAATCGTGCCGTTCTGCACCTTCGGTAGCGGCGGTTTGGAGTCCAGCGTGAAGGATTTGGTAGCGGCCGAACCTGGTGCGGAAATCCTGCCTGGCTACGGAGTCCGCGCCGCCCGCCTGGAAGCGATGCCCAAAGAGGTTGACAATTTCTTGAAAACCAACGGATTCCTTGAGGGCGAATGCCCCCAGTTGGCGGACTTCCCCGCGCAGCACGAGGCGAGCGCTGACGAGACCGCTATCTTCGACGTGGCGGTCGATGGCTACCCGATGATCCACGCCAAGGCCAAGACGGTGGCCTCCCGCAACATTCCCGACGGCACGGAATACCTCTTCACCGCCGTCAACCTTCCCCGCGAGGACAAGCCGGATATGCCCACTGACGAGATCCAAGTATATGTGACAGTGGAGAAAGACAAGGCACCGGTGTTCACGAAGGTGATACGGTAGGCTGGTTTTCCCGCTGAACTCGCTGATTTGCGCTGAAAAAGGGTCTGCGTCGGTCTGCGCAGTCTGCGGGAGAAAATTACAGCAAACTGCAACCTTTTGACACTTTTGCGTCATTATTGTAAAGTTGTTTAAATGAACTCAATATGAAAAACATCACCTTTGTGCTGGTTATCCTCTCGTTGCTGTTCTCGGGTATGGCGCAGGAGCACGAAAACCGTGACTATCGTGCTGAACTTGATTTGCTGGGCGGTTTTCCCATCTTTGCGCTCGCATCTGACGGAACCTGCTGGCTGACATCGGGGCGGGGCAAAGTCTATTACACCGATGACATCCACTCCGACTGGCATTGCGCCTCACCGCTCGATCTAGACGATAATACGTGGATTGAGCTTGGAGATTTTGCCTTTTTGGACTCCTCCACCGCTATATGTGTCATTTCCGACTATGACCTCTACGGACTATCTGACGATTGGGGTTTATATTATCGAACCGACGACCGGGGTAAAAGTTGGACACGACTCCAAGTCGGGGAAGAAGTCCACCTTAAGCATATTTGTAGCGATGCAGATAGCCGTGTTTGGATAGCTGGATCCGGATACAATGACATCCTCTATTTCTCCGAAGACAAGGGCAAGACTTTCACCTTCCGGAAACTTCCCGTCAGATTCGATGACTGGGCTGGCGTTACAGCAATAGACATGCGCGACGGGCAGTACGGGTTGGCCGGAGTCAACATCAAGCACGACACCTTTCCGCTCATGCTGACGGAAGACAATTGGCGCACTTCAAAACGGATTCCCTCTCCGTTAGGAGAAAGCAAAGAAATCAACAAAGTATTGATATGGAATGATTTATGGGTGATTCGGCAAGGAAGGGAGGTCTATTACTCCTCTTCTCAAAATCTTCAGTGGCAGCGTTTCCCGATCACGGTCACGGATTTTTATCCCGACAGGGAACGCGGACATCTGATAGCCATCACCGACAATCTCGACGTGGTCGATTTCAGCTCCCCCACGGATTACCGGCCGTTCTCCCGCGAACCGCTGCCCGCGCCGCCTGCGGAGGCCGCTGTCTATCACGGAAAATTGTATGTATGGACGGTCGGTGGCTTCCTCTGCAAGGCAGACGAGGATGCGGTGGTTTTCGCTTTCCGTGGCTATACTTCGGATGAGGGCATCGAAAAACCCTATATGGTGAGGGACGGCGGCCAGCAGCTTTGGGGCGTTGACTTCCGCAACACGCTCTGCTTCGCCGACAAATCGGATGGCAGATGGTATCGCAAGCAGTATCTCCCAATGGATGTCGAAACATTCAAACTATTAAGTGACAGTGTGGCACTGTTTTGGGACGGGCAACTGCATTACACATACTCTCTTGCAGACGGTCAGTTGCGTCCGTACACCCTTTCCGCTCCGTTGGAGGATTTTCTGAAAACACCGATAATCGAGGTCGTTCTCTGCGGTGGGCTAACAAAATACCGTAGCGACACCGTCCGATACACTCTCACACCCGACGGCGATCTGCAGGCGAGCCATGCCACGTTGGTCTTGGACCAGTATGATCCGTGCTTTCCGAAAGCCAACGCCAAATACAAACGGAAAAGCATAAAGTTCCCGCATACCGCCAGTTGTCACGAATTGGACAGCATCCTTCGCGACATCAACCGCGACTACGCCCGCATTCCCAACATCGCCGAATTTCAAATCGCTGAAAAAGACCGCCGGAAATACTACAAACTGTTGGACGAATTGGACAAAAAAGACATGATGTATGATCGAATCATCATGAATCCCCAAAAAAGAACGAATGCTTTCGATTATGATTATGCGGAGAATTTCTACCAATCAGTGCCGGATCGAATCGACACGCTGAGTGCCAACACAGTACGGAAAATCCTGTACAAAGATGAAAATTGGAGGACGACTGGCGGAGTCTATTGGTTCGAGATGCAGATTGTCAACAGCAGTCAAGACACGCTCAGTTTCATCCATTTCAATTTGCGTAACGAATATGCCTGGTTCATCCCGTGGTTGACGGAATACAACGGCATCCCGTTCCGGTGTTACAGCATGGCACTTTCACGCTGGATTTCTGCCTGTCTTCCGGAGAAGTTTTACGTCAAAGGGAGTTTCGATAATGCCCGTTTACTGTTACAGATAGCGGACTATCTCTGGCAACAGGAGGATTAGGGCATGCTTTAATCTGCGAAGTCTGCGAGGAAACGTCTCACGCCTTTTTCCCGCCAAGGATTTTTTCAAGCTGGGGGCGGAAGTCGTTCCCCCAGTCACGGAGTTGCTCGATGATGGGGATGAGGCTGCGGCCCAGGTCGGTGAGGCTGTATTCGGTGTGCTTGGCGACGGAGTCGATGACCTTTTTCTCCACCACGCCATATTCCGTCAGTTCTTTCAACTGCTGAGCCAGAACGCGCTCGCTCGCCCCGGGAATGAGCCGTTGCAACTCGCTCGGGCGCTTTGAATCATCCAACAGTTCGTAGATAATGTAGGGTTTCCACTTCCCGCCCATCACTTCGATGGCGATGCGGAAACCGCAGGTGGTGTCTATCGGTATTTTCTTATTGTACATATTGCGACAAATTTCAATTTATCAAACTCAACTGATAACTGCAAAAGTACGTTTTTTTTCGTTACTGATAAAATTTTCATCTGTACTGCGAAAATTATCAGTATTTGTGGGTATTCAGGAAGGTTGTACTTTTGCCGCCGTTATGAATGAGCTGAAAATTGAGACCAAACGAGGCATACTGCTTGACTCCGTGCTGTTCGGCAGCGGCAAGTCCGACACCGTGCTGATTGCCATCACTGGCATCCACGGTAACTTCTACTCCAACCCCTTTTATTACAATATCGGTGACACGCTGTCGGCGGCGGGCATCGACTTTGTCTATGCCCAGACCTGCGATGCTTTCGGCGAAATCCGCACGGCGAACACCCATACGGGCCAAGAGGAAGCCATCGGTTCGTGGAACGAGCGTTTCGCCGATGCTGAGGATGATGTGGCGGCCTACATCGACCATGCCGAGCGGCAGGGTTACCAGCACATCTATCTCGCTGGTCATTCGCTCGGCGCCAACAAGGTCATCTATTACCTGTCGCGCACCCACGACCCGCGTGTTGAGCGTTTCCTGCTGCTATCACCCGCCAACCTCGACTATATGACTTCGGGCGTCACCGCCAACGAGCGGCACATCATCAGGCAACTCTTCGAGCAGGGCGCAGGCGACAGGATGCTGCCGTTCCCGCTGATGGGCTGGGTGGAGTGCACTGTGGCCACCGCCTACGACTGGGTGTGGGGCGGCCTTCTGAACAACGTGCACACCGACCCCGACGGCGACTTTTCGCAGGTGGAACGGGTTACGCACTCGGGAGCCCTGCTTATCGGCACATACGACAACTTCACTGACAGCGACCCGTCGGGCTTCCTGCGTCTCATCAACCGCCACATGCCCACTTCCGGGCAGAACCAACTGCTTTTCATCGAACGTACCGGCCACACCTACCAGATGAAGCATCAGGAGGTGGCCGACAAAATATTGGAACTGATTAACGATTGGAGAAAGGAGGAACAATATGAAGACGCTGTTTGATGAAACCACCCTGCGTGGGATCAGGCTGAAAAACCGCGTCTGGCGGTCGGCCACCTGGCTGGGATTGGCTGATGCAAACGGCTTCATGACAGATGCCATCATCAGCACCTATGAGACATTGGCCGAAGGCGGTGCGGCGGTAATAGTGACGGGGTTAACGTCTGTTTCGGCCACAGACGCGCATATCGGTGGCGAATGCAAGTTCTACGACAACCGTTTCATTGATGGTCATCGCCGGCTTACGGATGCCGTACACCGCCACGGTGCACGCATTCTGCTTCAGACGGCTATGGTGGATGGCCCCGTCGATGAACTGACGACCGCGCAGGCGGACGACGTAGTTACGATTTTCGGAGATGCCGCACAACGCGCTGAACAGGCGGGCTATGACGGTGTGCAAATCCACGCCGCACACTTCTTCTACCTAAGCAAGTTCATCAGTCCGCTGTTTAACCATCGCACCGACGGTTACCATGGTAGCGGCATCTTGCCCGCTATATTGTCCGACATGCGGAGCAAGACCTCCCGGAAATTCTGTATCACGATGAAAATCAACAGCTCCGATGAATATCCCGGTGGCATCACCGAGGACGATTTCCTCGTCACCAGCCGCCTGATGGCCGAGGCAGGAATCGATGCCATCGAGGTCAGTGCCAACGGCACTTCGCGGACGGGCATTCGTGCGGGCGTGAACGAAGGCTCATTTCTCGAAGCCGCCGCGCACTTGGCCGGGGAAGTGGAAGTCCCCGTGGTTCTCGTGGGCGGTCTGCGCAGCGTGGAATTTATCGGGCAGGTGCTGAACAACACGAAAGTCGAATACATCAGCCTTTCGCGCCCGCTCATCCGCGAGCCAAACCTCATC
Organism: uncultured Bacteroidales bacterium; assembly: GCA_947169105.1. Taxonomy (GTDB): domain Bacteria; phylum Bacteroidota; class Bacteroidia; order Bacteroidales; family WCHB1-69; genus UBA1756. The sequence goes on from CAMVOL010000051.1 coordinate 4,968, forward strand.
AACCGCTGGCAACAGGGCGACACGGCCCCCTCGAAGTGCGTCAGTTGCAGCGGGTGCTACCGGACGGAAGGGCATCAGTGCGTGTTCAACATCAAGCAATAGAACGTTTTACCAAAAAAATATTATTATGACCAACAGAATTTGTGAAGTTTTAGGGATCCAATATCCCATTATTCAAGGTCCTATGTCTTGGCTCACCAATGCCGAATTGGTGGCTGCCGTGAGCAACGCCGGCGGACTCGGAATCCTCGGGCCTAACGCAGGACAGACCGAACTGACAACAGACCCCATAGAGACCGCAGAACGCATGAGGCGCGAAATCAAGAAAGTGCGTGAATTGACCGACAAGCCATTTGGTGTAACGCTTATAGGCTCCAATGGTGAGTTCAGCTCTGTTTTCACGTTGAAAATTTTGGATGTTGTTGTGGAAGAGAAGGTTCCTGTAGTACTGATCAACTCTTTCGGAAAGGACGGTCATTACGGAGTGGAACAGGGTTTGCTCGAACCCTGCAAGAAACACGGAATAAAAATGATAGTCCGTTCGCTACAGCCCAGCATTGCAGATGCACGCAAATGCGAGGAACAGGGCGCCAGCGTTTACGTAGCCACCGGTTTCGACGAAGGCGGCACAATGCCCGGAGTGGCCATCGGCACATTCTCAATCGTACCCATGATACGTGACGCGATAAAAATGCCGTTGGCAGTGGCCGGCGGAATCTGTGATGCGCGGACAGTGAGAGCAGCCTTCGCATTAGGTGCCGAAGCGGTATTCTGCGGAACGGTTTTCTTAGCCGTCAAAGAGTCGCCGTGCGCCCAAAACGTCAAAGAGCTCATCGTAAAATCCACGGCCGAAGACCTGAGCTTCTTCCGCGCCCCTATGGACTACTACCGGTCGCTTCCTACCGCAATAAGCCCACAATTGGTCGAGAACGACCTTAATCTGCCTGCCGAGGAAGCCAAACAAGCCAACGGCAAAGTTATGGGCGGTGTTGGCGGAATGAGACTGGGTATGCTATTAGGCGACCTCGAACATGGCTATGTCTCGGTCGGCAACGGTGTTTCCCTCATCCATGAGGTGAAGTCTGTAAAAGAAGTGGTTGATGAATTAATGGTTGATTATAAATAGAAAATTATGGAAAAGAAAGTTAAAGCAATGTTTGTGAATGGCAGTCCGCGGAAAAACTGGAACACTGCCAAAATGTTGGAGAGCGCCATGAAAGGAGCCCAGGAAGCCGGGGCGGAAACCGAACTTGTGCACCTCTACGATATCAAGTTCCAGGGATGCAAGAGCTGCTTCGCCTGCAAGATCAAGAACTCGAAGTGCAACGGCGTGTGCGCCCTCAAGGATGACCTGCGCCCGGTGCTGGAGCGCGCCCGCCAGGCCGATGTCCTGGTATTCGGCTCGCCCGTCTATTACAGTTACCCCACTGGCATGATGCGCGCCTTCATGGAGAGGGCGATGTTCCCCATAGGCACCTATATGTACGAATACCCCGAGGGTGAGACCAACGGACACGCGGGCAAGCACATCTGTCTGCGCGACAAGGTCATACCTTCGGCCATGATCTTCACGATGAACTGTCCTGAAGACTACATGAAGGAGATCGGCTATCCGCCCATCCTGGAGGAGAACACCAAGTGCATGGCCGACATCTACGGCTACGCCGAGACCCTCTATGCCTGCAACACCTACCAGTTCAACGACTACAGCCGCTATGACTTCAACCTCTTCAGTGAGGAGGACAAACGCCGTTACCGCGACGAACACTTCGCCACCGACCTGCAAAACGCTTACGAGTTGGGTCAGCGCTTGGTTGCCTTGGCAAAAAAGGAAAAGTAGCAAGCCATAAGGTGCCCATAGTCGCTCCGATTTCCGCAGAAAAAAGTCTGCGTCAGTCTGCGAATTCTGCGGGGGAACCAATAAAAATGTATTTTCGCAGCCTGTTTTCGAATGATTTTCTAAACGTTAAAAAATGAAAGAAAAGACTGCATTCATCACTGGGGCCAACAAAGGAATCGGATTTGGCATTGCAAAACATCTCGGCCTGAGTGGCTGGAGAATCATCATCGGGGCGCGAAATCAGGAACGTGCGGAGAAGGCCATCCGCGAACTCACCGCCTTGGGCATTGATGTGCCCGGATGGGTGAATCTGGAGCTGGCCGACCTTGCGAGCGTGGAAAACGCCGCCCGCGAGCTGAACGACAAACACCCTGAACTTTCGCTGTTGGTGAACAACGCCGGTATCCCGGGCGACATGGGCGTGGACAGCCTCCATACGGAACTCAGCGACATTCGGGAGACCCTCGACGTGAACTTCGTCGGCACTTTCGCGCTCACCAAGCTGCTGATGCCTCTGCTTGCGAAGAATCACGGCCGGATTGTCAACGTCACCGTGCCGTCGGAGATCAGTCCCTACTGGCATCCGTTGGCCTACGTGACGAGCAAGGCCGCCCAGAACGCCATGATGGGCGTGATGGCCATCGAGTTCCAGCAGCACAACACCCCGCTGGAGATTTTCTCGGTGCATCCGGGTCCCACCACCACTGACCTTAACGGCAACATGAGTCTCCCTGGCTTCCACGACATCGACACGGTAGGAGAGAAGATGGCCGAGCTCATCAACGACGGTCAGAGCCATCAGGGCGAATTCGTGGAGCTTTACCCGATTGTGAAAGAGGATTAGCCGATTTTTTTCCCCGCGGGACTTGCTGATTTGCGCAGAAAATGGTCTGCATCAGTCTGTGAAGTTTGCGAGAGAAATATCAGGGAAAATAGTACTTTTGCAGCCGAAAAACAACTCCGATGGTCACGAAACAGGAACAACAAATGCTTGACGCACTCAATGAGTATCAGTCGTTGGGGATTGCGGAACAGATAGACTACAAAAAGTTCTATCTGTATTCCATTATTACCCATTCCACGGCTATCGAGGGGAGTACCGTCACGGAAATTGAGAACCAGCTGCTGTTCGATGAGGGCATTTCCGCGAAGGGACGAAGTATGCAGGAACAGCTGATGAACCTCGATCTGAAAGCTGCTTACACGCATTCAATGCAGCTTGCCGAGCAGCATAAGGATTTTTCCGTGGAAATGCTGAAAACAATGTCCGCACTGGTTATGAAAAACACTGGAAGTGCGTACAATACCGTGCAAGGTTCATTTGACGCGTCCAAAGGGGAGTTGCGCTTAGTCAGCGTCACCGCAGGACTCGGTGGACGCTCCTATATGGATTATCGGAAAGTTCCGGGAAAATTGCAGGAGTTCTGTCTGCAGTTGAACGAAATGAGACGGCAACTTGTCAATTCTAACGACTTGATCGCCAAATATCTGTTGACGTTCGATGCCCATTATCAATTGGTGACCATTCATCCCTGGGTAGATGGCAACGGTCGCATGTCCAGATTGGTGATGAATCATCTTCAATATGAATTCGGACTGGTGCCCGTGAAAATCGACAAAGCTGACAAAGCAGAGTACATCCAGTCGTTGGTTGATTCAAGGGATCAGGAAAGCACGGAACCATTCCGTCGGTTTATGCTGGAACAGCACACCCGCAACATCCGCAAAGAGATTGAGGAGTTCAGGGAATCCCAGTCCGCTGACCCGATAAAACCGCTTTCTGACCCGATAAAACGTTTCGCTGACCCGATAACGGAACGGCTCTATCAGGCTGTGTTGAAAGACAACGGTCTCAATTATGCGGCGTACGGTGCTCTATTGGGCGTGTCTGAAGCCACCGTCAAACGCCGACTTGGCGAGTTGAAAGCAACAGGCTATATCATCCGCGTCGGCAGCAACAAGAGTGGACATTGGGAGGTGTTGAAATAAACGGACAATATGACCACAAAACTCTTTTTCCAAGCCTTGACATAGTTTCTCGCTATGCCTTTGGTGCTGGCTTCCCCGTGGTCGTTTCTGATTATGCTGCTCTACATCCCCATCATCGCCAAGCGCATCCGCAACGAGGAGGCCGTCTTGGAGCAGGGACTTGAAGGATACACGGAGTACAAACAGAAAGTTCGCTACAAGGTGATTCCGTTTGTGTGGTAGTGGGATGCCCGCTGAACTCGCTGATTTGCGAAGAAAACATGGAGACGTTACGCATTGCGTCCCTACTCCCCGTGCATCTCTTTCTTCCACCAGTCAAAAGCCTGATTCCATACTTTCGACAACTGCTTGCGGTATTTGTCGAAGAGGGCAGGGTGCTCCTTTTGCAGTTCGATGTAATCGTCAAAAAGTCCCTCCGATATTTCTCCATCGGAGAACTCGCCCATACGCATATAGGCAAACATAATGCCAGTGCTGTCGGCGTGCGCGTAGTCGCTCATCGGAGGCCATAGATAGTCGTTTTCCATCGCCCCCATTTCATACCAGACGTTAAACTCCTCCATCGTTGCTGGGATAGTCCCCAAAACCACTTTTGCCGAGGGCTGACTCTTTCCGTGGCCATACTCTTTCAGATACCGCTGCAGCCGCCCGGAATAGGGAATGACATAGTCTTCCTCGTGGGTAAACCATTGCATATCAGCCTGATATATAGCCTGTAAAGAATCATTCTCGGCCCAACCGCAAGTATAAACTTGCCAACCTTGACCCGAATGCTCATCTACGGGACTGAACTCGCCAGCGCCAATGTCCAATCCTTGTGAATCGGGTATCCGGAAATCGCCCCAATTGCACTTCTCCATACGGGTGAGGTCTTTCGAAGTCCACACACCCTCGTACTGGCGGTTGTCGTAGCCGTCGGCCACACCTAACATAAAAGCATCGTAGTAGAACCGTCCGTTAACTTTCACGAAGTCGATCGTCATTTTGCCCGTCAGAACCCCGCCACCGGAAAATTCGTCCTCATCAAACTGGTAATGCCCGCACAGTTTCCCGAATTTACCCGTTGACGGTAGGTGCTTCCCTTTGTTCAGGCGCATAGAGTCCAGCGTGATGGTCCCGGAGAAAAGCCGGATAGTGTCGCGGTAGCGGGTGCGTCCCTCCACCTTATAGACTCCGTTGCCCATAAAACGGACGCTGTCGTAATGGATGTAGAACCGTTGGAAGTCACGGCCTCGATACCCGATGGGCTCGAACTCGGAGGTTTTTTCGATGAACATAAACTCATCCTTTTGGGAACAGTAGTCGGGGTTTGTCAGGATGGAGTCCGGTATAATCATCCGCGAAAGGTCGGTGTTCCGGAGCTCCTCCATCGTGACTGCCGTCGTCTTCCCGCCGACCTTGCAGGCAGTCGGGTAGAGCGCTGCCGACAATGCTACCAACAGAATGCTTAAGATTCTCTTTGACATAGTGGTTCGTTATTTTGGAGTGCAAAAATAAAAATTATCCCGCTGAACTCGCTGATTTGCGCAGAAAAAAGATTTGCGATGTTCTGCGAAGTCTGCGGAAGAAAACTATTTCAGCGCCCCCACCGGACACACCTTCTTGCACTGCTGACAGAGAATGCACTCGGTGGCGTTCTTCCGCTTGCGCGAGTTGTTGTTGACTTCCACCTCCATCGGGCAGACTTTCAGGCACTTGTCGCAATGGATGCACTTCTCCTCATCGCACTTGATACGTAGTAACGAGAAGTAGCTCATCGGTTTGAGAAACACCGTGATGGGGCAGATGTACTTGCAGAAAGCGCGGTTGTCCTTCAATACGACAGCCAGAATGATCCCGACGGCATAGTAGAGCACATTCCCGGCCACGAAAAGGTAGAACATCGTAGTATTGTCGGCTTTGCCGAGGCACATCAGCAGGATAACGACGGCGAGCGACAGCGCGAACATCACATAGCGCACCCATCCGAAGGATTTCCGTGGTTTCGCGGGCTGCTTGTACGGCAACAGGTCGAGAATCATCGCGGTCCAGCAGGCGAACCCGCACCAGCCGCGCCCGAACAGCAACGGCCCGAAGATCTTGGCGATGAGGTAGTGCAGCACCCCCGCCCCGACAACCCCGGACAGCAGATAGTACCAGAATCCCTCCATCTGCATGTTCTCGCGACAGACAAGGCCGAGGAACACCAAAATGTAGCTTCCCACGGTGAACTGCACGAACTCGCGGGCGTGTTTCCACCCCGTTGCCATCAATACTCCCCCGACACCGAGGCAAATTCCGATGTAGGAGAAGTTCAGCAGAAAGAAGAGGTTGCCTGTTGAGAGCCAAAGCGATACGGCAATGACCTCGAAAATGGCGAACAGGAGGATGGGGGTTCGGTATTTCTTCATAACGGGATGTTTTTAACGGCGCGAAAATAGGAAAAATATTCTCCCGCAGAACTCGCTGACTTGCGCAGAAAAAAGTCTGCGGTAGTCTGCGAGAAAATTCTTTTTCCCTTGATGCTTTCGATTTTCAAAAGTAGTATCTTTGCCGCGAAATTCATAGAAAAGAACAACGAAACAAATACCGTTTCCTATGTGTAAACTATCCTACTCCCCCCACTCCAACTATGTCGAGATTACTCTTGACAATAATGGGCTGCTTCAATTCATGGATTTGTTGCGGAGCAAAAAGGGAAAATTGAGCTTCCCGTCGTCAAATACCATATCGGATATGATAAGTGTCCGCTGGTTGGAGGTGATACCTGTCCAAAAGGAAGTGTTTTCAGGTACTGATTACCATATTATGTGCTTGTTTGACCTGGAATCATCCACTGTACAATTTCATTTTGATGAGGATGGTTTCTCGGAGATGCAGTATATCCTGAACTTCATCCATGAAACGGGTGACCACTTCCACATGTTTGCCGACTTCAACTTATATGTTGGCAAAGAGGAATCGGAGGAGATTCCGGTCATTAAGGCAGTGACAATCTATCTGCAAGAAGACCCCATTTGTCATTTGTCTCGATAGGTGATGCAAATTCCAGGGGGGAGCGTCATTTCACATTGAGGCTCGTGCTTTTTCAGCCCCAAATCCGTGAGATTTACTGGAGAAGTGATTCCCGCTGAAAAATATCCCGCAGAACTCGCTGACTTGCGCAGAAAAAAAGTCTGCGTTAATCTGCGAGTT
>CAMVOL010000052.1 GCA_947169105.1 uncultured Bacteroidales bacterium
ACCGCCGCAACGAGATGATCATCCAAGGCCATATCGGCTGCTGGTGGAACGGCGACAGCTACGAACGCACCCGCGATGTGGAAAAGTGCAAAATCGGTTTCGAGGACCTGCTCACCCGTCTCCACACCGACTACATTGACGTCGGCATGATGCACATCTTCGACAAGATGGAGGAGTGGGACTCCCTCCAAGGCAGCGACTACATCCAGTATGTCAAGGACCTGAAGGCGCAGGGCAAAATCAAACATATCGGTGTGAGCAGCCACAATGCGAAGGTGGCACTGGCCATCGCCAAGAGCGGCCTCGTGGAGGTCATCATGTTCAGCCTCAACCCCGCCTTCGACCGCACCCAAGCCGATGCCAACCCGTGGGATCCTAAGACCTACGACAACCTGCTGCCCGGAATCGACCCCATCCGCATGGAACTGTACGACTACTGCGCACAGCACAATATCGCCATCACGGTGATGAAGGCCTACGGTGGCGGCGACCGCCTGTTGGATGCGGAGAAATCACCGCTGAAAGTGGCCCTCACCCGCGACCAGTGCGTGGCTTACGCCCTGTCGAAACCCTGTGTGGCCGTAAGCCTCTGCAGCGCCAGCAACGCCGACCAGCTTGATGACTACCTGCACTATCTGAAGGCCACCGACGAAGAGAAGGACTACAACGCAGTGCTGAACGCCACCACGGCACAGGCCGGCACGAGCGCAGGACAAGGCGGCTGCACCTATTGCAAACACTGTGCCCCCTGTCCGAAAGGCATCGACATCGCCAAGGTGAACGAGCTTCTGGCCGAGGCCGAGCTTGCCGGCAAAGTTTCCGACGATTTGGCGGCACGTTACAAAAAACTGGAGCACCACGCCAGCGACTGCATCGAATGCGGCGTGTGCGAGGAACGCTGTCCCTTCGCCGTCCCTGTTCGGGAAAGGATGAAAAAGGCGCAGCAGGTGTTCGGATATTAAAGGGAGAAGCACGATACCAAAAAAGGCAGCCCGTGGTTTTTGGGCTGCCTTTTTTGTATCCGAAAATCGGAAGACTATTTGTATTCGTAGTAATAAATGGTCGTATAGACGAAGCGTTCCGTCGAACTTTCAGCTTCCGCATAGGAGCAGGTCTGCATTTCGGGAACATTGCCATCGTAAGTATAGACATAGTCACGTTCGACATGCTGGTTGTTGGAATTGTCAGCGGTCATACGAGTGATGTTGTTCTTGGACATGATCATACCGTAGTCGTAATCGCTGATGTCAAACAAGCCGGAGTAGGGGTTGTATTTGTTGTCGTACTCGTAAGTGTAATTGGCTGTGTAATTACCCGAAAGATGGGAGATCTTCTTGATGTTCTTGCCATCCCATTCAAAGTCAATCGTCCAAGTTTCAATGCTTTTTGTGTTCATCTCGCTATAAATCTTGGCCATCATTTCCGTGAAGGCCTCAAAATTGGCACTCGGAATGAAAAAGCGGAAAGCATTCATCGGCATCGGGTCGAAAGCACCTTTTGATGCATCATAATTGGTGACATTGATGCGGGAAATCTTGCCTTTTTCGTGGGTGAAGACGTAGGTAACCTTCTTTTCTGTGCCATTATAGCCGTCAATATTGGCAATTTTTCCGTGGTCATAATTGAGAATATAGTGGCCTGCAGTGCCCCATGAGACTTTGCTGAGGCGGTTGCCATCATACTCATAGCTCTCGGTGTAGCTCAATTCGCCAGAGTTGTTATAGTGGCTGATGCTTTTCAGCAGCTTACCGTCCCAATTCCAGATTTCGCGCGCATATCTGGAAATCTCCTGCGTGCCCTGATTCGTCCAAACATTGTTCGAAAGGACTTCGTAATTGATTGTTGCAGAGAAGCCGATACGGTCAATCTTGTTCTTCGGATTGAACTGGCCTTCCTTGTTGCAGGACACAAAGAAAAGTCCCATTGCCAAAACGGCAACCATTAATGTGAGTTTTTTCATACTTATAAAATTTAGATTAAACAATATGTTCAAAAAAGCGTGCAAAGATACAACAAATTATCTAATACAGCGAAACGAATTTTGCATTTCCATACGAATCAGGTCAGTCGCAATAGACGTTTCCGCGCTCATCAAGCCGGTAGTCGCCGCTCAAGCCGAAAGCGTCGCGAATCATCGGGAGGGTGATGACCTCATCGGTCGGGCCATACGCCAGCCGTTCCCCGCCCTTCAGCAGCAGCGTCGTGGTGGCGAACTGTTTGGCAAAAGCGAAGTCGTGGACGACGATCAGCACGGTGACATTCTGTTCCCGGTTGAGGGTGCGCAGCAGCCGCATCACCTCGAACTTGTGGGTAACATCGAGGTTGGACAACGGCTCGTCGAGCAATAGGACGGGTGTCTGCTGCGCCATCGCGCGGGCAATCATCACCCGCTGCACCTCGCCGCCGCTCAGCTGCGTAAGCATCCGGTCCTTGAGGGGGAGCAGCCCCGTCTTGTCCAGCATCTCCGTCACCACCGCACGATCGTGCGGAGTGCCGGTTTCCCAGCGCGACTGGTGCGGGTGGCGGCCCATCATCACGGTGTCGAAAACGGTGAAGTCGAAGACGATGTCCACCCGCTGGGGCACGTAAGCCACCTTGCGGGCGAGCGTCAGCGGCGTGTACTCCGACAGTGGCTGTCCGTCCACCGAAACGGCCGTCCGCACGGCGGCCTCTGGCAGCAGCCCCGACACGGCCTTCAACAGCGTGGACTTGCCCGAACCGTTCGGCCCGATGACGGCACAAAAGTCGCCCGCCGGCACCTCGAAAGTGAGGCCGGCCAAAACCGGCTTCTTGTCGTAGGAAAAGGTCAGATTGTTGATGGAAAGCATTATCGTATAATAATTTGTAACGGATATTTCGCGTTCATTCGCGCAATTCGTAGTTAATTTTCAAAAGAATAGTTCCAGCATCTCCTCCGCCGTCACGTTGCGGAAATAGTCGCCAACGGGTACGGAGTCGAGTATTTGGCCGATAGTATCCTTCTCGTATTTTTGTCCGATAAAAAGTTGCTCAAAGTCAGTAAGTTCCTTCTGGGAGAAAAAGTCACCATAGATCTTTACCGCCGTAATCAGGCCGTTGGCCACATCAAGGTTCAGCTCCACATTGCCGCCGCCCGTCCGCAGCTGCTTGGTGTAACCGAATTTGGGCGACGTGCCGAAGTTCCAGTCCCATGTGCTGTACTTGCTGTCACGCAATGCACTGATTTCCTGAACGTCCCGCTCCGAAAGCTGGTACGGGACAGCATTCTCGGCATTTTCGCTCACGTACCGCATCACCGCACCGATAAAGTCCGTGACCGACATCGGCTGCGGCAAATGTTCCGAAATGTTGGTGACGCGCTTCCGCACTGATTTCACCGCCTTGTCCTTGAACTTCAACGGGTTGACTTTCAGCGCGGCGGTCAGGTCGTCCATCTCGGAGGCGAACAGCAGCGTGCCGTGGTGCAGAATCCTATCGTGCCAGACGCACTGCGCCGTTCCGGAAAACTTCCGTCCGTCAATGGTGAGGTCATTGCGTCCCTCGAACTTCGCCGGCACTCCCATCTTATTCAGTGCTTGGATGATAGGTTCGGAAAAGGTGCGGAAGTCGCCCGACCCTTTAGCCCCGATGAAGGTGTAGTTCACGTTCCCGAGGTCGTGGAAGACCGCCCCGCCACCCGTCTGCCGGCGCACCACCTTCACCCCGTGCTCCCGCACGAAGTCGAGGTTGATTTCTGCCGCCGAATTCTGGTACTTGCCCACAATCACGGCTTTGTCGTTGCGCCACAGCATGAAAATGTCCTCGTCGAAATTCTTCAACAGGTACTCCTCGGAGGCGAGGTTGAAATAGGGGTCGGTGCAGGTGTTGTAAATGCAAAGCATAGCGGATATCGTTCTTTTGTTATAAAAAGGGAACAGATTTTGTCAAAAATTGAACCTTGTTTATATCAGTTTTGAAAAAAAGCAACTACATATTTAAATTGTTAAATATTTTTTATGTAGAAAATCGCTGAAAAACGATTCTAATAATGACCTCTCATTGAATGTATAACAACCACATCATTGATTTCAATAATCTCATACACGATTCTGTCTTTCTTTGTGATATGACGTGAATACATACCAGACAAATTTTCACGAAGAGGTTCTGGATGTCCTGTCCCTGAATAAGGATGCTCCTGAATCTCCTGTAAAAGATTTTCTATTTTGCGTTTTGCTTTGACATTCCCGGATTTGCGCCAAAAATCAAAATCAATTGAAGCAGTCTCTGTCAGAATCAGTTCCATATATCAGACGGGGAAATCTTCTTGTATCTGCCAGAAATGTAATCTTCTTTGCTCTTCTGTACTTTTGCGACAAAATCAGGAGAATATGTCGGCTGTTTTACCATTTCCACATTAGCACCGAGTGCCCTGATTTTATCAATAAGGGCAGTGATGTCATTTGAATTTTCATCATAGGTAATGGTAACAGTACACATAGTTTATGCTTTTATCTTTGGGGGCGCAAAAGTACTACAGAAAAATAACACAGCGGGTAGTTTTTTGGAGAAAGTTACTAACACAACAGAATTTGGTGCATTTTGTCTTTTCAACAGACCCCTTGTTTTATACTATCGAGAGGATTCTCGCCCGCAGTTCCTTCAGTCGGGCCAACGTCGGGTTGCCGCTGCGCTGATAATGGCGGAAACGGCAGGCGCTGACGAACTTGATCAAAGCCCGCTTCCAGCGGTACTGGAACGGCATCAGCAACGCCGAAAGCAGCACATACAGCAAGGCAATCCACCAGTTTGTCAGACACAAAACAATGATATACAGTGCGATATAGCACAGCGGGAACATGATCACTGAACTGAATACAAAGTGAATGGAGGAGCTGAAGAAGCGGTCTTCCAATTTGCGTGTCAGCAGGCGGCTGGTGTTGAACGGGATGAAGTTGTTGATGAAACCGAACAAGAACAGAGGCAGAGAAACCAACAGCAACAGACCGCGAAGCAGCACCTGACCAGCGGTGACGGGCTTTTCGATTTCCCAGTCACGGAGGTTCAGCTGTTCGAGGCCGCGGCGGTACTCCGCGGCGTCCTCCATCAGCTGGGCGAAACGGGGCGGCTCGTTCTCGCGGATGCCGTCCAGAACCTCAACGAGCTCTTTGTCAGCCAGCAGTGCCGACAAAGGGTGCTTCGGGTTCCAGTCGGGCGTGTCGGTAGGGTTCTGGAAATGGCGGGCGATGGTGCGTGTGCGGCAGACCGTCATCACCATATCGTGCTGGGCGTAATGTTCGTGGTCGGTGACGTCCACGCCCATCGAGCGGACGGCCTCGCGCGCCTTCGCGTTCAAGGCGAGGTAGGCGTTGTTCGGCTCCGCCTTGTAAAGCTCGTAAAACTCGCTGAAAGCGAACGGTTCCCCGATGATAATCACCTGCTTCGCCCCCATATTGAAATACTCCGTGTAGTAGATGTACATCGGAACTATCTTGAAATCAAGCTGATATTCCGACAATTCGGCGGCGCGGAAGGCGATGCGGGGGAAGCCTTTCTTGAAAGTGGCGAAATACTTGCCCTGCTGGTGGCCCGCTTCAGGAAACATCGTGAGCGTGCCTCCCTCATTGAGGATGCGGGCGGCGAGGTCGAAAGTGGAGAGGTCGCTTTTCACATCCTCGCGGTCTCCGTCACGGGTGCGGAAGGTGGGCAGTATCTTCAAGAATCGCAATAATTTGGCTATAAAATCATTTTTCTTGAAGATATCGCCACGCGCAATGAACACCGGCTGCCGATGGTCAGGGTACATGTAGAGCATCGCCAGCGGATCCATCACCGCATTGTGATGGTTGGAAATGGCGAAAATCGGATAACCCTTCGGCGGCAAATTCTCCTTTCCGATAACTTGTATTTCCTTGTAATACACTTTGTTGTGCATCCAACGGAAATAGTTGTTCAGAAACTGGTAAAGCCGGTCGTAGTCGTTGATATGGTCGAAACTGATCATTTTTTTTTATTTTGTACGAATATCCAATTCGCTGATAATATTCTGTGCACCAGCGAATTTGTCAATGATAAAGAGGAAATAGCGGGCGTCAAGGGAGATGTTGCGGCAGCGGTTCACGTCGTAGTTGATGTCGCTCATCGTACCTTCCCACACGCGGTCGAAGTTGACACCGATCAGCTCGCCGTCGGCGTTGATGACGGGACTGCCGGAGTTGCCGCCCGTGGTGTGGTTGCTGGCGATGAAGCAGACCGGAAGTTCGCCCTTCTCATTGGCATAACGGCCGTAATCCTTGTTTTCGTAAAGCTCCTTCAATTTTGCATCTACCTTATAATCAAAGATATCGGGATTATCTTTTGCAATCACGCCGTCCAATGTCGTGTAATGGACATATTCAACGCCGTCGGCGGGTTTGAAGCCGCGCACTTTGCCGTATGTGACACGCATCGTGAGGTTCGCATCCGGATAGAAGGTGCGGTCTTTGTCCTTCTCCATCAGTGCCTTGACGTAGGTGCGGTAATACAAATCCAACTTCGCACGCAGGTCGCTCATCTCCTCATAATTGACAAAATATTGGTCAAAAGCGGGCAAAATCAGCTTGTAAAGTTCGTGGTCTTTCAGCTTGGCCCAGTCTTTCCGCTTGGCGTTCTTTGTGAAATTGACAAATTTGTCGCCGTTGGCGAAATAGGGCGACCTGTTCTTGGCGCGGTCGAACATGGCCTGCCAGTCGGCTTTGGTGAAGGTGGTATAACGCTGTAATTCAGCGGGAATCAGTTTTGAATCCTGTGTGGTGAAGTAGTAGCTCATCAGCTCCACGAAACATTCGGCGTCGATGTCGGAATTGTAGCTGGCGAAGTAACTTTCGGCTTGTGCCACCAATTTGTTGCGGGCTTCATCGAACTGTGCATCGGTGAAAGTGCTGCTGGCGGCGGCATTCACCACTTTCAACACATTGGAATAAAGGAATTTGACCATTTCTATTCCGATGAAAGTTTCGCTGAGGTAGGTGTTCACCTTCACTTTGTCGCGGTAATCGCCATAGACCTTCTTCATATCGGAAAGAAGCTGACCGTATTCGGCCTTGCGGGCGTTGTCAGCCTCCACCCATTTCTGAAATTCGGCCTCCTCCTTCTGCTTCTTTTCGATGACGTGGCACTCGTTGATACCCTTGCTCTCACCCTGCCACTTTTTCCAGCCATTGCTGATGCTATTGGCCTTGGCGGAGTACATCAGGCGGATGGCGGTCGATTTTTCCATCTGTCGTTTCATCGCGGCGAGACGCAGGTCACGGGAGTGGATGGCGACGGGGTTCTGGACGTTCACGACCACATCGACGGCGTCGGAAATCAGGAACTGCTGGGTGGTACCAGGATAGCCGAAAACAAGGGTGAAGTCGTTCTCGTTCACGCCCTTGATGGAAATCGGGAAGTACTTTTTCGACTTGAGCGGGATGTTGTCGGCGCTGTAGTCGGCAGGGTTGCCGTCCTTGTCGGTGTAGATGCGCCACAGGGAGAAATCGCCGGTGTGGCGGGGCCACATCCAGTTGTCGGTATCGCCGCCGAACTTGCCGATGCTTTCCGGCGGAACGCCGACCAGACGCACGTCGCGGAATATCTCATTGACAAACAGGAAGTACTGGTTCCCGTAGAAGAACGGTTTGACGATGGCCTTGTAATGCGTGCCTTCGGTGGCGGCTTTGGTGATGTCCTTGATGTTCTTTTCCACCAGCTTGTTGCGTTCCGCCTCCGTCATCGATGACTCCACCCCTTTGAGGGCGGCGGCGGTCACATCCTCCATACGCACAAGGAAGGTGACGGTAAGGCCGGGCGTGGCAATCTCCTCATCACGGCTCTTCGACCAGAAACCGTTATGCAAGTAGTTGTGTTCCATGCTGCTATGACGCTGGACGAGGCTGTAGCCGCAGTGGTGGTTGGTAATCAGCAGGCCGTCGGGCGAAATCAGCTCGCCGGTGCAGCCACTGCCGAACAGCACAATGCCGTCCTTCATGCTGTGGTGGTTGACACTATAGACATCGTCCGCGGTCAGACGGAAGCCCATCTGCTGCATTTCGGCCTCGTTATAGCCGAGGAACAGCGGAATCCACATACCTTCGTCAGCGAAGGCGAAAATTCTGAAAAAGACCAAAAGGGTGAGGAAGAAGATTTTTTTCATAATTTGTTGATTTATTTAATGTTTTATTTTCAAATTCACTTCAAAATAATGGGCAGGGGTTTGGTGGGGATGCATCGGAGTGGAAGGAATTTTGGAAGCGACGTCTTCAGGCAACAGCACCGCACACATCGTATTGGAGATATGGAACAGCCTGTGGTGCATTTCGATAGGCAGTCCCTCCAAAATACCGCGCAACACGCTCCAACGAACCGTTTCGGGGTCATAGCCGTAGTCATGCCACACAATGATGGAGCGGTCGTCACGGAGCAGCGGCAGTACGGAGGCCGTATCCGACTTCACCGCCTCGTAATGGTGGTCGCCATCAATGAAGACGAGGTCGAAACGGTGCTGGTACGGCGCGAAGTCGAAAGTGCAGGAGTTTCCGTAAATATGGCGCACGTTCAGAAGGTCACGGGAGAAGAAGCCGTGAAGGTCAGCATACTCCTGCGAACCCGACAGACGGACAATCTCCTCTTTCGGAAGATTGAGGGTGACACACTCCGGCACGACTGCAGCCACATTGGCCACGCTCTCGCCGCGCCACGTCCCGATCTCGAAGTAGCTTTTCGCACCGAAACGTTCGGCCAACGCCCGCAACAAAGCCAAGTCAGTAGGCATCGTCGCCCCTGACAGATAAGCGTATGGCGTAACCACTGCTTCCGACTGAGGGAACAACTCCTCAATATCAATCATCGGAAGCCCTTGATCAAAAGAAAATTTCTTTACAAGTGCCCTCTTATGGACACCTTCATCATTTAGTATATGGTTCAAAAGATAAGGCTTTCTCAAAATAAGTCCTAACGCCTTGAGTGCCTTTGCTATCTTACTCATTATCTGTTCGTTTTATCAATTGTTCTTTTATCATTTTCGAATATTCCACAATATTCTTTCTTGAAAGGAAGAAATCGCTGACTTTAAAAGTGCTGCCTCTGAAAAACACAATCATCAGAAATACAGCATTGGCCGCGTAGGAAACGCTGGAGGTGACGGCGGCTCCGTAAATCCCGTAACGCGGAATGAGGGTGAAGCCGAGGGCGAAGGTGAAGATAAGGCCGCAAAGGGCGGCGTAAGTGTTCATCTGGTATCGTCCCGTGCCGGAAAAATAGTGTCCCAAAATCAGGAAAAGGCTGTAAATCAGTGCGCCCGGGGCAAGAATGCGGATGAGGGTCGGAAGTGCGCCGAACTCAGGCCCGAAAAGCCACTGATGGAAGGAGGTGGGCAGTAGTGCCAGTACGACCATCGCCGCCGTGGAAAAGGCGAGGCAGATTTTGGCAAGGTCCAACGTCAGCCGCCTCGAATAGTCGGCGTCGTCGGAGTTGGCAATACGGGCGTACTGCACCAGCGCAATGCTGCGGCTGATGAGCCAGACAGCCTCGGCCAACGCGACGGCATTGGAGAAGACCCCAGTGCTGCCTACGTCCACATAACGCTGCAACAGATAGAAGCCCAACCGCAGGTTGATGAACTGCACCAAATGTCCGCTCTGGTTGAGAATCCCGTATTTGAACAGGTCTTTCACCACCCCCTTGTATTCATCGAAAGGACAAAATGCGAACTTTCTGAACTCATTGTGTAACAATATCGTACCGAAGAGCCAGCTGCCGCCGTAAGCCACATACAGCGCAATGATGTAGGCGTTGAGGTTGAGCATCCCGAAGCCGTAATAGCAGACCAGAAGGGTGAGCAGCAACGTGACGGGCTGCCATAAGTTCACCATATTGGCGGCGTTCACCCGCTCCCGCCCGATGAGGACGGAAGTGTTGACGGAGGCAAGTGACGAAAGCAAGGACAGCAGACCGACATTGGCCGCTAACGACCACGTGATTTCACCGCCCACAAGGGGAAACACGACGATGGCGAAGAGGCCTATCAGCAGCGACCAAAGGTAGGCCGGCAGGATGATTTTGGAGAAACTATGCTTGGGGGTGAGGAAGACGATGCTGCTGCCACTGATGATGTCGGAAAAGATGAGGACGAAGGTGATGTCCATCAGGAGGAGAGCCTGCTCGCCTTTGCCCACATCGCCCACCGTTTGGGATATAACCACCGCGATGAGGAAGTTCAGAATCGCTCCCAGAAGCCGTGTGCCAAATGTATTGATAATTTTCCGAAACACCGCAGGAAAGGTTGGTTAATACAGCAGTTCCAAATCCCCTTTCCCTTCACGCACCACCTCAATTTCGCCGGAGGTGCAGTCCACAACGGTGGAAGGCACATTGTCGCCGTAACCGCCGTCGATGACCATATCGACGAGGTTCTCGTACTTTTCGTAAATCAGCTCGGGGTCGGTGGTGTATTCCACCACTTCGTCGTCGTCCTTGACGGAGGTGGAGAGGATGGGATGCCCCAGCTCGCGGACAATCTCACGAATGATGTTGTTGTCGGGAACGCGGATGCCAACGGTCTTCTTGTTGCTCTGGACGATTTTGGGGACGTTGTTGTTGGCTTCCAAAATGAAGGTGAAGGGACCGGGCAGGGCGCGTTTCATCACCTTGAAGATGTTGTTGGCGATGGGTTTGGTGTAGTCGGAGAGGTTACTGAGGTCGTGGCAGATGAAGGTCATTGCCGACTTTTTCTTGCTGTCGCCGAGGATTTCGGTAATGCGTTCCACCGCCTTCGGCTTGAAGATGTCGCAGCCGATTCCGTAAATTGTGTCAGTGGGATAGATGATAATTCCGCCATTTTGCAGGCAATCCACCACCTTACGGATTTCGCGGGGGTTCGGATTTTCGGGATATATCTTGAGGAACATAGTTACCGTAAATAAAAGAGGGTAAGCTACTTGCATCGCATCGCTACAACCAATGTACCCTTGCTGCATTCCTGCCCTGGGGGAGTTGAAAGGGAGCAGATCGTACAAGACTTACCCAGCGGCAAAAGTACAACTTTTTTCCAATTCTGCAACACCGTTTTTTGAGAATCCCTATTTTTCTTGTCTTTAAAAAATCTTTGAAAACCTATCAAAAATAATCGTACATTTGCAACCGCTTTTTGCGAAAATCAAAATCAAACAAATATAAAACATTACACTATGGACAAGAATGAAATTCGTCAGATTATTGCAAAACGTGCGGCCATGGAGTTGCACGACGGTGACATTGTGAACCTCGGTATCGGTATCCCCACCATGATTCCGAACTTTCTTCCGGAAGGCGTTACGGTTACATTGCAGACCGAGAACGGTATGATCGGTATGGGCCCCACCCCCGAAGAGGGTAAGGAGGACCCGAACATGATCAACGCCGGCGGCGGCTTCATCACCGCTGTCGATGGCGCCGCCTCCTTCAGCTCCGCCACCTCCTTCGGCATCATCCGCGGCGGCCACGTCGATGCCACCATCCTCGGCGCCATGCAGGTGGATGTGAACGGCGACCTCGCCAACTGGATGATCCCCGGCAAACTCACCCCCGGTATGGGCGGTGCCATGGACCTCATCGTCGGTGCAAAACGCGTGATCCTCGCTATGGAACACACCCAGAAGGGCAACCCGAAAATCCTCAAGAAATGCACCCTTCCTCTCACCGCCAAAGGTCAGGTAAACCTCATCATCACCGAGATGACGCCGTTGTATCGCAGGCAGAGCATAGTCAAATCGTCAAACTGTTCTGCGTCTGCAACAAAATCATCAACGCTGTTTTTCACACTTGAG
>CAMVOL010000053.1 GCA_947169105.1 uncultured Bacteroidales bacterium
TCGTTATCTATGCCCGAAAGATTGAGCAGGTCAACGACATCTTGTTCAATCTTCGCTGTTTCCATTTTCGACCAAAAGTTTTGACAGTATTTTCACTATTTCCGCATACACGTCCTTGTCGAACGCGCCCACTCGGCGACCCAGCTGGCGGTTGTCAGTCTTGTCGCCGTTGATGTGGTCAATCTGCGTCGGAAGCCGACCATACATCAGCACCCATACCATATGGTGCAATCTGATTGTTGGAAATTGGGCTCCTAACCTGATGCGTGTGTGCATGTAGCCCACACTGTTTACCGAGCCTTTCACCACCCGGTTTAGTCTCCGGTTCACCACTACACCCCGCTCTCGGTCGTACGTGTAATTCTTCACGAGATGCGCCACCAGCGCCTCGTTACTCACTATCGTTTGATCTCGTCTGTTCATTTTTTATTTCTTATTTTTCATTTTTTATTTAGGCCTTTAGGCCGCTAGCGTATCTCTTCTACGTCCAAATCTCCTTCTGTCCAGTCATGGCAGTCATGTTCCAAGTTAAACAGGTTCACGCCAGCAAAGTAATAGTGTCCAAGACCACGAAGCTTCTTCACAATCTTCTCGCACTCAATCAGAACGGTGCTGATGTTCGAATCCTGAACCTGGTCTTTCCACCAATCCACCTTATAGTCGTCGCCTTTGTCCAAATACAGCGTCATTTCCTTCACCATCTTCGTGGTGACGCGCACCGACACCTCGCGCGGTTCAAGTTGGTAATTATCCATGGTTCGTGTAATTAGGAATTGTTACACCAATAATCTTTACAATTCTCAGCGCAGAGAACGCACGGAACGCCTCACGGTCCAAGTCCCAATAAGTGAAGTACAGATCGTTGGGACGGCTGTTCGTCGAAGTCATGATTTTCTTGTACCGGTAGTTGTCGTACCCTTCGGACACCCCGTGGCACAACGTTCCGCATGCCTGGCGCGTCGTGCCGTCCTGCTTCTCGTACAGGAACGTCACCCTGCCCTGCCCCAGCTTCTCCAGCAGGTCCTTCACCAGGTGCGCCTGGCGGAACGCCTCGCTGCGCGTCATACACCCTTCGTCCATCAGTCGGTTCGCCAGTTCGCACACCCATGCATCCTCAAGTTGCTTTGTTGTTTTTTCTTTTTTCATAACGTCAAAAAAATTAAGTGAATAAAAAAGTTTTCTGACGCGAAGGTAGGCACAAAAAAAATGCGCTCCAATTTCTTGAAACGCATTCGGTAAGTAATTTCGGTAAGTGTTGCTGATTTCGGTAAAAGTCGGGGGCAAAATTACCGAACTTCGGTAAGTGCTTCGGTAAGTTTCACATATTCTTTCGCAAAAACTCCATCAAAACAATCTCACGGACAGAGGCTCCATTTCCCTTCCATTTATCAACGTGCAAGCGCATGTAGGGATGGTTGCTGATGGTGCGTTGCACCTTGCCAACAGAACACGGATAGGCGAAGTCGGGGGGCAGATTCATATCGATGGCCTTGCGCTCAAAATCGCTCACGCTGCCCTCGTAGTCGCAGCAGTCGCGCACCACGCAGTAGGCCACCGCCCACGCCGATGCAGCCCAGAACAGATGACAACCCTCACGGGCGGCCTTCGCCAGACGCTGCATCACGTCGCCCTCCTGGTGTTTCTTCGCCAAGGAACGGTTCAGAATGTCCATACACTCGCTGTACGACACACGGGGCGCCTTCTTCACAATGTTGCGCACCACACCCGATATTCTCGTCTCTTTCTGGTCGGTCAGCGCGATAGCATTGTATTTCTGATTCTTAGGCAACAGCCATTTCTGCCGCTTGTCGTCAGAGAAAAACACCTTGGCAGTGTACTCCCGCTCAATCTCGGCCACAACAATGTCACCGTCGTGCGCCTCAGCCCCAATCTCCAGCTGTAGCATGTCACCCTCGTGAATATCGGCTTCAATCATCGAATCACCTTGCGCTACGACGTCCACTATAAGATGCAGGCCTACCACCGACTTGGGCAGATAGAAATAATCCTCAATCACCTGCTCGCCAGTATCGCTCGGTACACCGCAGCTCACCCTGTTGCCCAGCACCGGCACCGGCGTGTCGCAGATTTCATACTGGATGCCATGACGGTCGAAGAATTCCAGTGCTTCCTCGGGTGACATCACATAGGGCTTACAGCCCTGCTTCTTCTTCAGTTCAATTTCCTTAGTCATTGTCTGTTGTTACTTTAAAACGGTTACTATTACTTAGATTTTCAACATAGCCACCAACCAGGTTGGCGACCGCTACGATTAAAATAAATGAGAAAAACATACCTGCCATAATTACACAAAATTATTAGTTACTGATTAAAATTTTGTGCAAAGTTAAGCCCAATGCGTTCGCCCAGTGCAAACGCATTGAAAAAAATGCAGTTTTCAGCAAAAAATTTTTTTAGGTATGTTTCTCCTTCAGTATACCCGACAGTATGGCCATTCGCTGGCGCAGCGACTCGGGGGCTATCACACTGAGATGCTCGCCATACGACAGAATCTCCCGTTCCAGTTCGTGGTTAACCATCAGTTCCATCGTCACGCGGCACCCCGCTTTGCCCAGGCTCTCCAACTGTTGCAGCGGATGAATGGGCAGCGTGCGCAGATAATATTCCGACCAGCTGTCGCCCTCGATGACAATGTGTTCCACCTCCCCCTTTTCAGGATGCGTCACACCCACGATGTCGTCGAAGTAATGGTTGAAGTCGATGTCGGTCTCACGGTATTCCAACTCCTTATTGTCGCGCGCCGACTGGATGCGGTCCAGCGAGAAACAAGTCACATATTCCTTCCCCTCGATTTTCGCAAACAGATACCACCGGCGCAGATACTGTATCAGGTAGTACGGGTGGATGAGTCGCTCCTTCACCTCCTTGCCGAAAGGACCGTACTCAATGGTCAGAGGCTGTTTGCGGTTGATGGCGTTATACAGCTGTTCGAAGAACTGGTTGTCACCTGCCGTGCCCTCCTCGAAGCGCGCTATCGTACGCCCTGCGCCAACAATCTGCTGGTCGAAGCGCACCGACATCTGGTCAATCCATTCCAAATGAGGCATACCCTTCAGGCTCTGCAACAGGCTGCGCACCTCCTGCAGCTTCTCGACCTCCTCGGCCGTCAGCTCGCGGTTGTAAATCGAATCGATGCCGTCGCGATAGCGGTAGTAGTGGTACCGCCCGCGCTTCTCGCTGACGATGCCATACACCTTGTAGATACGATAGAACTTCTCGTTCATCTCGTCCAAATCCTTCAGGATGGTTATCTTCGCCGTCACGGGCTGCATGCCGCGCTCCACCAGCGCCTTGTTCACAGCCGCCTGCAACTCCTCGCGCGTATACTCACGCCCAGTGCCCAGACACTGGTCAATCACCATCTCCCGCATCGCATATTCCTTCGTCTTCATTTATGATGGCTTTGATTGTAAGATCTTCTCAAATTCTGCGGCGTTTTCAGAAGTAATATGACAGGGACCTGGTACCTGTCATACTAGCCAGCTGCACCATACGTGGCCAGTTGTCAGTATCAGAACTCGGTGCCTTGTAATCCTTGGGCACCCCAGTAGTCTCAGTGTCGAAAAATAAGTATTTCATAGATAATTCGTAGTATTAAAAAAATGTCTTCTCATCACCACCCTTCGGGCAGCACGATGTTCTCTACGTCGTGGGCGCTGGCGAACAGCGGGGCAATCTGCGCGTCGGTGAATCCGGCGATGCCGCAACCGATGCGCGTCACGAGGAACGTCAGCTCCTGGTGGTCCTTGGCGAACTGGATGAACTCGTCCACATACGGACGGATGGTCTCCACCCCACCCTGCATCGTCGGGATGCCGTAGCTCTGTCCCTGCAGACCAACGCCCTGTCCCATGATGGCTCCAAACTTGCGGTAAGCGACGTACGCCGCACCACCGCCGTGCATTCCTTTCAGATTGCTGCCAAACACGAATATCTCGTTCGGCTGCAACTCCGTAATAAACTCCGGTGTCGTCCGTTTTTTCTCCATAGTCGATTCCTTATATAATGCCATATCTTCGAATACCGATGTTCTGCCGGGCATCGAACCACTCATCGGCGGTACAGGCATTGCCGACTCTGTCATTTCGCCATAAACCACCATCCGCTCGTCCATCACCTGCGGCATGTCCAAATCCATATCAAAGTGTTTCTTGAAATACGGAATGATGATGCGTTCCTTCAACTTACTGAATTTTTGCGAGACAGCCGATGGCGTCATACCCATCTGTGCAGCAATCTCCTTGCCCTTGAAACCCCTCAGCAACAGCATGTCGATAATCCAACGTTCCTGTCTGTCCAGCGGGGCATGGTCGCACACATCCTCCACCATCCGGTTAAACTGCAGACGCAAGTCGCTGGTAACATCGAACGAGCGCAGATAGTCCTCGAACGTAATGCTGCCGTATTCCTTCCGATACCATTTCAGCGCGTCGAGCACCACATAGCGAAACCCGTTGATGAGCCACGTCTTCAGACTGACGTGAGGCGAATGGTCCTCCAGCGGTTTCCAGTCGTGCTCCATCAAATACAGCGCATACTGGTGCGCCAGCGACATGAAGTCCAGGTTCTGTTTGCCCCGCAGCTGATACCGTTTGTCGAAGACATTATAGCCCACCTCGCAATAGCCGTAAAAGTATTCACGGATTACGCCGGCGTCCCCCCTGCGGAAGCCGTCCAGAATCTCATCGTCAGACAAACGTTGGTAGTACATATCTATTAACTTGTGATGCAAAATTACAACTTTTTTTTCAGTTCCACTTAATTTTTTCTGAAAAACTTCTTTAAAGAGATAAAAGACATGTCGAAAGAAACAAAGTATTCACCATTTTAAAACATTACGATTATGAAAAAGCAAAATGAAACCAAGCGAGTTCACAACCTGATTATCGTCGACGAAAGCGGCTCCATGAGCATCATCCGCAAGCAGGCCTTCACAGGCATGAACGAAACTCTGCAGACCGTACGCCAGATGCAGAAGAAATTCCCCGACCAGCAGCAGCACGTCACCCTGCTCACCTTCGACAGCGGACACACAACCTGGCACTACGACAACGCACCAGCGACACATACGCACGACCTCAGTTGGAAAGCCTACAATCCCTGTGGCGGCACACCCCTTTACGATGCCATCGGCAAGGGCATTTCCAAGGTGCAGGCACAGACCGACGACGGCGATCACGTCCTCGTCACCATCATCACCGACGGCGAGGAGAACAGCAGCGAGGAATGGACGCTGAAAATGGTTCGCACCATGATCGAGAAGCTGAAAAAGCAGAACTGGACCTTCACCCTTATCGGCACCGACAACCTCGACGTCGAGACCATGGCCCACTCCTTCGCCATCGACGAACACATGGAATTCCAGCAGGACGAGGCCGGCACCCGTGCCATGTTCGCCCGCGAGCGCCGCTGCCGCGAGCGCTTCAACTGCTGCGTCGAAGCCAACGCATCAATGCCCGTCGGCAAATTCTTCGAGGAGGATTGATTCCAGTTTCAATTCCCAATAAAATTTAAAAGATGAAGGTTAATTCATTATTTCTTTGTATATTTGCAAATAATAACAAGAAACTTAAAAACAACAAATAATGGCAACAGGATTTTTAAATTTGTTTAGAGGTGAGTTTTACGAAAAGGGAACTGCCCCAAGGCAAAGAAGAGTGTTCCTCATGCGATGGAACCCCTCGATATCCGGTTTCACAAGAGAAGACTTCGAAAATTACTTTCAATACTTTAAAGGTAATACTGAAAGCGTTGAGGATTCAAATATTAATTGGACAATATGGGATTGGAAAGAGGTAATGCATAGGGATCTTTTTGTGATGATGCAGGTTGGACAGGAAAAGAATGGAATCGTTTGGGGAGGTTTTTTGAACGGTCCACCATATCAATATATGGACGAGAAAGGAAAGAAGACAAAAACTCGCTTCATTGAAACAGCCGTCATGTACATGCATCGAATAGAAAACACAGGAATCCTGTCTTCTGAAAGACTTGCGGACCAAATACCTGAAGTAGATTGGCTTCATGGCCATGCCGGTGAGCTGCTCTCTGTCGAAGTGGCAGAAAAACTTGGGATACTAATGGTTGATGAGTTACGCAAAGTTGATGATAACAAGGATGTCTATTTCGATGATTACAATCAGAAGAAATATGTACTTCAAGACATCCTTACTTTTATGTGCCCAGAACTGAAGAAACGTCTTTTGTCTATGGGTAGATGTGAAAACAATGGTATTAACGACATCAATGAATTGGCGGTAAAGATAGATGATGAAGAATATCAAAAATGGAATAAGTTAGAAGATCATCTCTCTTTGGAGGAACTTAACGGAATATTGATATAAAAAAGAAAGGAAAACATATGGAAAAAATAGCAAGAATTTGTTGGAATACATATAATTGGACAAGACCTTCAGGCCTAGAAGGTAAATCAAAATCTGATAAATCTTACGAAAAAACAAGTGGATTTGGCCATGAAGAATGGTTATTAGATAACTCAAAGATTTACAAGGGTTATCATTACGGATTCCTTCAGCCTATGAATGTGAAGAGTGGAATTCACATTGGTGAGACCTATGACATACATTTATTCACCATATCGCCTCAAAAACAACGAATTTATATCGGTTGTTTACATAATGCTATAGGATTAAGTCCAATTGAATGCAAAGAGGTTTACGGCTATTATAAGAAAAATGGGTGGGTAAAACAGATGGAAGAAGATATCCGCTATGTTGATGGTATTGTTAATGATTTGAAACCTCAAGAGATGTTTAATGTCAAATTCAAATTCGAAGATGCGAAATTGTACATCTCAAATCCATTGATATTAAAAAACGAGAACATAACAAAACATTACGTTTTGCAAAATAAAGATTTTGACTTCGAATATGAAACCGACGAAAATGGACAAGACATTATTTTTAACACAAAACCTATAGTTCATATAACCAAAGGCGGTAAAACAATTATTGACCCCAAACATAAAAAGATACAAGAAGCAGTATGCAAACTCTTAAAAAATGATTATAAAGATATTAGAGCTGAAATAAGCCTAAATTCAAATTATGGGCAGAGAGTTGACATAAGTGGCATACAAAAAACAACTGGCGAGCTGCATTATTTTGAGGTCAAAACTGCTTCTGCGAAAAGAAGCATACGTGAAGCTATTGGACAGATATTGGAATATTGTCATTACCCTTCAAATAACAGAGCTAAGAAACTATTTATTATTGGAAATGCCCAACCTGATGATGCAGACAGATCTTATATGGCCCAGTTACGCAAACTATATCATATACCCATATGGTACAGATGGTATAATGAAAACGACGACACTCTTTCCGAAGAAATATGAATAAGGTTTTGGGGCTCGTAACCTTTTCTTTACGAGCCCCAAAACACAAATACTTCTATTGTCTATAGAATCTTATCACAACATTCTTCATCTCTTCAGGCAAGTAAAGCAAGATTTCATTTCGAATTTCTTCAGGTATTCCCCAAATGGCTTCGGCGATGCAGCCCACAATAGCGCCCAAGGTGTCTGCATCTGCACCAAGGCTAACGGCACGGCGGATGGCGTCCTCAAAACCTTTGCTTTGATAGATAACCCAAAGGGCAACAGGTACTGTACCTTGACAAGTCTCGTCAAAGCGGTTCTCCACATCTTCTTTTCGGAAGTCAAAGAAGTAATGTGAAAAACTTGTAGCATAACCCATCAATTCTTTCATGCCACAAATATCGTAATGAATCTCTTCACGAAGTTTTCTTGCCATCAATACCGTCAGAGCAACCGTTTGTGCTCCTTTTATTCCTTCAGGGTGATTATGGCTACATGCTGCTGATAGTCTTGCGTGTTCTAAAACAACTTCCCTATTGTCAAACCACATACCAATTGGACTTACCCTCATGGCACTGCCATTACCAAAGCTGTTATATGGCTGTGGATTGTCACTCCTTACCCATTGTGAAAACCTGCCACCATAGCCGCCCATTGGATTTGGGTACTTACGGCACCATTCATGAATGTACTTGCCGTAGTTATCCGAGCCATGAACCAATGCATCAGCCACCGCCACCGTGCAAATAGTGTCGTCAGTAAAGCCATTTTCTTGGGACAACCACTCAAAGTCATAGTTATTTGTAGGGTTGAACTCCCAACGGCTTCCTACTATATCTCCTATTATTGCTCCTAACATAATAATATCGTCATTCCATTAACCCTTTTTCTTAGTAATCATCATCCATGCTTGCCATTTCTTTGATATCACAATTTGTGATTTCAAAACATTATCTATCTGATTATCAGCCGAATTTGATATCACAATTTGTGTATCATGGGGTTCGTCCCTCTGATATAGGAGTTATGCCGACATAGTCTGTCTCGTTGGCAATTTCAGTGCAAAGATACGAACTTTTCCTGTAACTAACAAATTGTTCGCGGGCTTTTTAAGAAAAAAACGCCGGGTCTCACGACTGAGCGTCGTGAAGGTCACGTGTCATGAAGGTCACGAAGGATTACTCTTCCTAAATTCATAAAGTTTGAGGGCGAGGGCTATGAGTTCGCGGTCGGCCATGAAGCATTTGTAGCCGGTCTTGACCAGCGTCCAGTTTCGGGTGAGCAGCCATACGCCCAAACACTTTTTGACGGTTGGCCAGAAGGCGTTGCGATTGGTGCGCAGATAGTCTTTGATGATATCTTCGTCGCTGACGCCATAGGATTTCAGCAAGGCCATGCTCGCGATGCCTGTACGGTCTTTGCCTGCAGTGCAATGGAAGAGTGTGCAGAGGCCTTTGTCGGCATTGCTGCGCAGCGTCGCGACGACCTTGTCGAGTTGGCTGCGGGAGTACGGGTCGGTGACGACTTCGCGATAGAGTGCCTTGAAGTCGGGCACCATCTCGAGTAGTTTTTCGGGGTGTTTGCGGAGGTTGCGGATGATGGTCATGGGATCGGAGCCTGTCTCGTGGGTGATTCCGACAGCGGCATCTTTCAACAAGGGTATCTGCAGATATTCGACGCCGTCGGGGAGGACGTCGGGGAATTCGGCTGACTCGACGGGCGTACGGAGGTCGACGACGCAGCGTATGTGGTAACGCTGGCAGAGACGGGCGCACGCCTCAGCAGAGAGCATGCTGAGTTTGCCGCTCCGCAGAAACAGTCCACCAGGGATGCGTCCCCTACCCTCGGGCAAAGGAATACCGCCAAGATCACGGATATTCAGTTCATGATATCTGGCCGAGATGCTCTCTACTTTCATGATTGCAAAGATAGTGATTAATTACGACACGGACAAATTATTCGCGGGCTTTTTGAGAATAATCCTTTTGAAATTTGCTTATAACGCAGATATTAATTACCTTTGCACACATGAAACAGGAAATAGCCATTCTACGTTCAGCGATTATTGCTGGCATTTGCATCTCCATCGGTTGTGTTGTCAACCTCCGTGTAGGCGGTGTAGCCGGTGCCGTGTTGTTTGCTTTCGGTCTTCTGGCCGTTGTCCACTACAAGTTGAAGCTCTACACAGGAACTGCGGGCTTTATCCGTGCGAAGGGCGACTGGACTATGATTACCGTTGTACTGCTGGGCAACATTATCGGCTGTGCACTGACCGCTTTGGCCTATGCCTATGCCCAGCCGGACATCCTGCCGCCCGATCTTGCCATTGTTCAGTCGCGACTGGCGAAAGGGCCTTTTGCCTGTTTCCTGTTGGCTATCGGCTGTGGTTTCATCATGACTACTGCCGTCCAGTTCGGAAGAGAGGGAAGATTCCTGCCTCTGCTGTTTGGCGTACCCGTCTTCATCCTTTGCGGCTTTGCCCACTCCATTGCCGATGCCTTCTATTTCCTGGCTGTTCCGGAAATGTACAGCATGCAGCTGCTTCTAATTTATGTGGCAGAGGTTTTGGGCAACTTTGCGGGCTGTAACCTCTACCGTTGGGTCATTGCCAAGGAGAATCGCATTTCGTAATTATGCAGCGATGATGACGGTGAAGATATACGAACACGCGGCGGAGCTGCCGGAAATGGGCGCTGAGGATTTCTTCCACAGCGCTACGCTGATGGCGCTGCTGGAGCAGACTCCCAGGCAGAAGCCCCTGATGGCTGTGGTTACAGACGAGGGCGGACGCGTGGCGGGACACATGCTGGTGTCGGTGCGCTACAGGAGTTCGTGGTTTCCACCTTATTTATATACGCACGCGCGCATATTGGGCGAAGGGGAATATGACGTCAGTGACGCTGAGAGCAAGACGGAGGCGTTCCGCTTGATGCTGGACGGCGTGAAGCGGCGGCTGAACAACAAGGTGTTGTACTTCGAACTGAGCAATCTGAGCGAAAAGATGTTCGGATATGGTGCGCTGCGCAAGGCGGGATTCTTCGCGGTGAAATGGATGAGCGTGCACAACTCGCTGCACTCGAGGACGCCCGAAGAGCGCATTGCCCCGCGACTGCTGAAACGCATTGAGACTGCCATGAGCAAGGGCGTGGAGACGAAGGTGGTGGAAACGGACGAGGAGTTCCGCCAGTTTGCCAAGCTGCTGTATCATCACCACTGGCTGAAGCCGCGACGGTTTATTCCGAACGTGAAGCTGTTTCGGGGCATGATGGACGGAGGACACTGCAAGCTGTTTGTCACGAAGTATCACGACCACGTGGTGGGTTGTTCGGTATTGGCTTTTTCGCAGCGCGACGCATACCTGTGGTATTCGGCTGCGAAGCGTAAGAGCTTTGCCCCACTCCACCCCAACGCGGTGACGTATTGGAATACCATCAAGGAGGCTCATGCCGAGGGTTACGACCACATCCGGTTCATGGACGTGGGGTTGCCATTCCGCAAGAACATTTACCGCGATTTCATTCTGAGGTTCGGTGGTAAGGAGGTAAGCACTTACCGGTGGTTCTACATCTCGATAAGATGGGTTAACGCCATTGCGTCGTGGTTGTGGCGCGAATGACACGCCGCACGGCAAACACCACGTAAGCTATCAACAACACATAACCCACGTAATAGAGCGTAAAGATGCTGAAGACGACATAGTCGACGGCACAGACGGCAGCGAGCCCGGCCAGATAGAGTACGGCCTCGGTGGTGGGCAGATGGTGACGCACATCGTCGACGGCAGCCAGTGCGACGATGATGATGGCCCACACGGAACTGACGAAGATGCCCAAATGGAGTGGCAAGGCAAAGGGGTTGAGCGAGGGATGGTAGTAGAAATGGCGCCACGACTCGGCCCCA
>CAMVOL010000054.1 GCA_947169105.1 uncultured Bacteroidales bacterium
ACGACGTAAGTATGGAGAGGATGTACACATCGTCTCTTCTACAAAAAACAAAAACGCCCATGATCACGGGCGTTTTTGTTTTTATCTGGTTTGCAGCACCTTATTCAGCCATTCCGTCACCGCCTCCAAAACCTGCGGTGACATCGTCTGCTCTATGTCGCCGTACTCCCCTACCTCGCCCGTTTCGCACTCCTGTAATAGGTGGTTCATCGCAGGGAAGGTGCGGCACGTCACCGACGGGCTTTTCAGCAGCCCCGCCTTGATGCCGTCCAAGTTCGCACCCGCCTCCACCTGTATGTCACGCCCGCCATTCACCGCAAGCACCGGACAACACACCTCCTTCAGGTAGTCTGCCGGACGGATATGGAACAGCGTGAACATCCACGGCCCCGTAAGTTGTGCACGGATAGTCGCCACCTCCAACTCCGTGAGATGCGCCTCCTTCCGCTGCTCGTCCGTCATTTTTTTGGTATATTTCTTGAAAAAGTCATCTATCCGTTTGCCGGCTTGTTCCACCGTTTTTGATTTTTCCACAATAGTATATAACGAACTGTTCAGATAGTCGTTACTCTTGAGCTGCGCCTCCGGAAGTCCCATCTGCTCCCCTATCGCATGGTTCTGGTACAGCAGGATTTCAGAGATGGACGTTCCCATACCCGCTAATGAGACCACAAAAGCGGTACGTTTTTCCGCAGCAGCGGCAATCCACGCCACCATACCGCCCTCGCTGTGACCGAGGAAACCGACGGGAGTGCCAGCCAACTCGGGACGTGCCGACAGCGTGTCGAAAACCACCTGTGCCTGTCGTGCGAAGTCGAAAGTGGTCTGCTTGGCGAAGGTGCTGTACGGCGGGTCGTCATAGCGGAAGACCGCATAGCCGGCACGGGTGAGGTAGTCGGCAATCACCTTGAACGGCTTGTGCCGGAAGATGGTCTCATCGCGGTCCTGCCGGCCGGAGCCGGTGAGCAGAATCACCACAGCTGCAGGTGAGGCATCCGTCGGTAACGTAAGCGTGCCGTTGATGGGTGTGAGGGCGGCGTCGTATGGAAACGACAGCTCCACCTCTCGGTACGGATAGGGCGGCTGCGGTTCCTGCGGGCGGGGAAACAACCTCCGTTCCGAGGCGGGCGACAAGTTCAGCTTCATCCTCCGGCCGTACTGCGTGAAACGACCACGGATCCGCTGTCCGTCGTACCGACCAACGTAAGACGCATTAAGTTCCCGCACAGAAAACCGAAGTGTGTCGTTCACGAAGGAACATTCGTCCACCGCGATGTCCGTCACATACTGGTCGGGGCTGTCCAACACCACATTGAGGGAATCGCCTTGCTTTTCCACTACGAGGACAAGCGTGAGCGAATCCCCACCGACCGCCATTCTACCCTGCCAAATGCCCTTCAGTGCCTCCATCTGGCCGAAAGAGGTCAATGGGAAGAGGCACATCAGCGCAAGGACGCAAAACAAGAGTTTTTTCATAACACCAAACAAAAAAACCACACTCCCCGAAAGAATCAGGCAGTATGGTGCATTATTAAGACATTAAAATTATATGTTCCTCTTAGTTGAGAACCTTGATTTCCACGTCCACGCCGCTGGGGAGTTCCATGCGCATCAAAGCGTCGATGGTCTTGGCGGTGGTGCCGTAGATGTCGATGAGTCTCTTGTAAGTGGAAAGTTCAAATTGCTCTCTGGATTTCTTGTTCACAAAGGTGGAACGGTTGACAGTGAAGATTTTCTTGTGGGTCGGAAGCGGAACGGGTCCAACGAGAACGACCTTGTCATCCTTCACGGCGTTGACGGTCTTGACGATTTTTTCAGCGGATTTGTCCACCAGATTGTGGTCAAACGATTTCAATTTGATTCTAATTCTTTCGCTCATTTTTTTGATTTTTACTATTTAAACTATTATTGTTGATTCGATATATTTCTACAAAAGTGAATAACGTCCGACATTCATGATGTAGTCCTGGATGTCGGCGGGAACGGGTTCATATTTCAGCAGTTCCATGCTGAATGTGGCGTGGCCGGAGGTGATGGAACGCAGCGTGGTGACATAGCCGAACATTTCGGCAAGCGGCACCTGCGCCTTGATGATCTGGAGACCGATCTGCGCGTCAATCTGCTCGACGACAGCGCGTTTGCGGTTCAGATCGCTGGTTACATTGCCAATATATTCGTCGGGGGTTTCCACCTCCACCTTCATAATCGGCTCAAGGATGATGGACGACACTTTGCGGCAAGCCTCGCGGAATCCGATTTTGGCGCAAATCTCGAAGGAGAGCGCATCGGAATCAACACTGTGGAAGCTGCCGTCATAGACGGTGACTTTCAGGTTCTCAAGCGGGAATCCGGCCATCACGCCGTTCTGCATCGCCTGCTTGAAACCCTTTTCGATGGCGGGGATGAAATCCTTGGGAATGTTTCCGCCAGAAACCTTGCTCTCGAATACGAGGCCATGCTGGTCCATCGGGAGCGGCTCCAGTTCAAACTCGATTTCGGCAAAGGAGCCCTTTCCGCCGGTCTGTTTCTTATAGACCTCACGGTGACGGACAGAGGAGGTGATTTCCTCCTTGTAGGCCACGCGCGGCTTGCCGTGGTTGCACTCGACGTTGAACTCGCGTTTTAGACGGTCGAGCAGGATGTCCAGATGCAGCTCGCCCATACCGCTGATGACGGTCTGCCCCGACTCCTCATCGACGCGGACGGTGAAGGTCGGATCCTCTTCGGCGAGGCGTGCGAGGGCGTTCATCAGCTTGTCCTCATCGTCCTTGGTCTTCGGCTCCACGGCGACGGTGATGACCGGCTCCGGGAACTCAATGTTTTCCAAGGAGATAGGATGACGCTCGTCGGTGAGACTGTCACCCGTATGGATTTCCTTCATTCCGACGAGGGCGACGATGTTGCCAGCCTCCACGGTTTCGAGGGGTTGCTGTTTGTTGGAGTGCATCAGCAGGATCTTGGCCACGCGCTCGCGCTTGCCGGTGGCCACGTTCCAGACAGTCGTACCGGTGTGCAATGTGCCGGAATAGACCTTGATGAACGTGAGTCGGCCGACGAAGGGGTCGGTGGCAATTTTGAAGGCGAGGGCTGCAAACGGAGCGTTCGGGTCGGTTTCGCGGGTCTCCTCCTTTTCCGTCTTCGGGTTGATGCCCGTGATGGCGGGCAGGTCAAGCGGCGACGGCAGGTACATGACGATGGCGTCGATGAGCTTCTGCACGCCCTTGTTCTTGAAGGAGGAACCGCAAAGCACCGGCTGTATGTCGCGGCTGATGGTCGCCTTGCGGACGAGGGCGATGATCTCCTCGGCAGTGATGCTGTCGGAATCCTCAAGGTACTTCTCGGCGAAATTGTCGTCAAATTCCGACAGTTTGTCGAGCAGTTTCTCGCGGTATTCGGCAGCTTCGTCCTGCATATCTTCCGGAATGTCAAGGGCTTCGTAGGTCGCACCCTGATCTTCCTCGCTCCAGACGTAGGCCTTCATCTCCACAAGATCGACCACGCCGGCGAAGGTGTCTTCGGCTCCGATAGGGAGCGAAAGCACGACGGGGGCGGCATGGAGTTTCTCACGGATTTGGTTGACCACGGAATAAAAATCCGCACCCTGCCTGTCCATCTTGTTGACATAGCAGATGCGGGGTACATGGTAGCGGTCGGCCTGACGCCAGACGGTTTCGGACTGCGGCTGGACGCCTCCGACGGCGCAGAAGATGGCGACGGCCCCGTCGAGGATACGGAGGGAGCGTTCCACCTCCACGGTAAAGTCCACGTGGCCTGG
Organism: uncultured Bacteroidales bacterium; assembly: GCA_947169105.1. Taxonomy (GTDB): domain Bacteria; phylum Bacteroidota; class Bacteroidia; order Bacteroidales; family WCHB1-69; genus UBA1756. The sequence continues at coordinate 3,776 of CAMVOL010000054.1, forward strand.
GGTGTCAATGATGTTGATCTTGTAGTCCTCGTTGCGGTGTTTCCAGAAAACAGTAGTGGCGGCACTGGTGATGGTGATCCCGCGTTCCTGCTCTTGGACCATCCAATCCATTACCGCCGTACCTTCATCGACTTCGCCGATGCGATAGCTTTTGCCCGTATAAAAAAGGATACGTTCGGTCGTAGTTGTCTTACCGGCATCTATGTGCGCCATGATACCGATATTACGTATATTAGACAAGTTTTCCGACATATAAAGATCCTTTTTTACCTATAAAATAGGTGGGTAAGTGTGTTGTTCTCTGATAATTAGAATCTGAAGTGTGCGAAAGCCTTGTTAGCCTCGGCCATTCTGTGGGTATCCTCCTTACGCTTGAAAGCGGCGCCTTCTTCGTTCTTAGCTGCCATAATTTCTGCTGCCAGCTTCGCGGCCATGGATTTCTCGTGGCGTTTGCGTGCGAAGTTGATCAGGTTCTTCATGCCGACGGATTGTTTACGGGCAGGGCGGAGTTCGGTAGGGATTTGGAAGGTGGCACCACCAATTCTTCTACTCTTGACTTCCAAAGAAGGGGTGACGTTGGCCAGAGCCTGTTTCCAGACTTCGATGCCGTTTTCCTTGGTCTTCTCTTCGATGATGTCGATGGCATCATAGAAAATCTGGAAAGCGGTCTGCTTTTTGCCGTCCAACATGATGTTGTTGGCGAACTTGGTGACCATCACGTCATTGAATTTCGGATCCGGGAGGATGATTCTGCTTTTCGGTTTTGCTTTTCTCATAGTTGTGTAACTTCAATAAATTTCTGATTATTTACTCTTGAAAACACCCATTTTAGTGTTCAATTTACATACTATACTAATATAGTAGAATTATTTTTTCTTGGGGCGTTTTGCACCATACTTGGAACGACCTTGGAGACGGCCTTCGACACCGGCGGAGTCAAGGGCGCCACGGACGATGTGGTAACGCACACCGGGGAGGTCCTTCACACGGCCGCCGCGGACGAGCACGATGCTGTGTTCCTGGAGGTTGTGGCCTTCACCGGGGATGTAGGCGTTGACTTCCTTCTGGTTCTGGAGGCGCACACGGGCCACCTTACGCATGGCGGAGTTAGGTTTCTTAGGGGTGGTGGTGTAAACTCTGAGGCATACACCGCGCTTTTGCGGACAAGCGTCCAAAGCTTTTGACTTGCTCTGCGAAGTCATCTTCTTTCTTCCTTTTCTTACTAATTGCTGAATTGTCGGCATACTTTTAAATGATTAAATCTACTATATTTCAGTTATTAACGTTTTCAAAAATCGGGCTGCAAAAATACAACATTTTTCCATATAAAAACCACTCCCTGAAATTTATTTTCCAAAAATTTCAAACCGCATTCCTGACACCGAAAAAAACAGGATGAGCATAAAGAAAGCCGGCCCTTTCGACCGGCTTTCCCAAACATCATTATTAACAATAAAATCCCATGAAAGTAGAATTAAACTGCGGTGCAAAAATACAAAAAATTTGATTCCGCACATAATTTTTTGATAAAATGTTTATCTTTCGGGAATTTAATGTAACTTTGCACCCAAATTTTGTATTATGAGAAAATTGTGCTTTTTCTGCTTGATCCTGCTTCCTCTGATGATGGTTTCCTGCAAGGACGACTCCGGCGAATTCATTGAACAGTACTACACTGATGCGCAACTGACCAGTGCCCTCCGCACCTGCCTCATCACCGCCAAGGACACTGCCCTCAGCATACTTTGCGTGCCCGACGGCTTCAACGGCAGCGACACCTACCGCGTCACTCTGCCCGATAACGCCGAAATCCGCGCCCTCACCGACATCCTCGCCGAGCAGGACAAAAGCTACCTCACCGACACGCTCACCGTCCGGATGAACCGTGCCTGCGAACTCTCCGGCAACGTCCTATCCGCCACTTTCAACAGCGCCATCTCAACCCTCACCTTCACCGACCCCTCCTCCATCGTCTATAGCTCCAGCACCGACGCCGCCACCAGCTACTTCCGAAACAACTGCGGCTACTCCATGCAACTGTCTGCCATCACCGCCATCTCCGAAAAGATGCAGGACTCCGGTGCAGGCAGCACGTGGAACGAAATCCAGTCGGTTTACTACAATGCGACTTCAACTTTCTTCAACTACGATCTGAACGCCTTCGTCGCCACTTCACTGCTCAACGCCGTCTATACCGAAATGGCCAAGGAGGAAGCTCTCATCCGCTCTGATCCCACCCACGCTACAGCTGGGAATCTTTCCGTTTTCAGATAACAGGTAATAGGAATGCGGACGAAGTGAGTTTCAAATCTGCAAATCTTCAAATTTTAGAAATAGAAAATAAAATACAGAATATGATTCAAGACAAACTTTTTGCCGGCAAGACGCTGGCCATCCTGTCCGGCGGTGGTGACACTCCCGCCATCAACTCAAGTATCGAATGTGTCCGCAACCGCGCCTCCATGCTGGGGTTCAAGGTCTATGGCATCCTCCGCGGATGGAAGGGCCTTCTCGGCGACGGCGACCTTGTCGATCTCACCAACATCCCCTACGATGGTATTTACGGCGGCACCGGCCTCCTTTCCAGCCGTACCAACCCCTTCCCGAGCAAGAAGAACCCCGAGGACCGCTCCCAGCAGATCCTCCGCAACATCGAACGCTACAAGATTGACGTGCTCGTCACCATCGGCGGCGACGACACCAACGGCGCGGCCAAGAAGATGTACGAGACTTACGGCATCCCCGTCATCGGCTTCCCTAAGACCATCGACAACGACCTGCGCACCCGCACCATCCACCACTATCAGGGCAAAGACCACGAGACCGTGCTGTGCCCCGGCTTCGCATCGGCGGCCATGGCGGTCAAGAAGCTGACCAGCAAGCTGCACACCACCAACGAGTCGCACCAGCGCATCATGGTGCTGGAGGTGATGGGGCGCGACGCGGGCTGGCTTACCGGCACCGCCTCCTTCGGCGGCGCACAGATCTCGCTGATTCCGGAAGTCCCGATGACCCGCGAACGCAAGGACTTCTTCTTCGAGTTTGTCAAGGAGCAGTACCTCCGCTCCCCCAAGCACTCTCTCATCATCGCCGTTTCCGAAGGCGTGCGCTGGTGGAATGACGAGAAGGAGCAATTAGAGATGGTGTACGCCAGCTCCGACCTCGATGAATACGGACATCCCCGCTTCGGCGGCATCAGCGGCGTGATTGCCTCCGAAATTTCCCGCCGCATCGGCATTGAGGCCCGCGGACAGATTTCCGGATACATCCCGCGTTCCGGCAAATGCTACGAGTACGACCGCCGGCTTACCTCCACCCTCGCCGACAAAGTAACCGACCTCCTCCTCCGTCAGGACTATGGCAAAATGCCCGTCCTCAAGGACATCGTACCCTATAACGAACTCGAGGAATACCACACCACCGCCATTGATATGGGCAACATTGGCAACTTCCCGCTGCCCGCCGACTATTACGACGCAAACAACTTCAACTTCACCGACATCTACCGCGACTTCCTCACCAACATCATCGGCAGTCCCTACCGTATGGAGTTCAACCACATCTTCCCCACCGTCATTCCGGAAGATTTAGCATAATATATATTGTATAATTCCAATTCCCGATAATGCAAAAAATCTGCTTCCATTTCCATATCAGCCAGCCGTTCCGCCTGCGAACCTATCGCTTTTTCGACATCAATGTGCATCACGACTACTTTGACGAGTTCCAGAACAGCTACCTCGTCAACCGTCTGGCCGAGCGGTGCTACCTGCCCGCCAACCGCCTGATGCTGGAACTCATCCGGAAATACCCTGGAAAGGTTTCCGTAAGCTACAGTCTGACAGGAAGTTCCATCAAACTTTTTCAGGAATATTGTCCAGAAGTGTTGGATAGTTTCAAGGAGTTGATTGCCACAGGACAGGTGGAGATTATGGGCAGCACTTTCACCCACAGCATCGCGGCCCTGCACGGCAAAAGCACGTTTGTGGAGCAGGTGCGTCTTCAGGAGGCGCTACTGAAGGAGGTCTTCGGTGTAAAGCCCACCACCTTCTGCAACACGGAACTGATCTATTCCGATGAAATCGGGGAATGGCTGTACGAGCTGGGCTACAAGACGGTGCTGACGGAAGGTGCGAAGCACATCCTTGCATGGAAGAATGCGGGATTCCTTTACTGCAACCCGTTCCAGACAGATCTGAAACTGCTGCTCCGGAACTACTCCCTCTGCGACGACATCACCCTGCGGTTCAACGACCATGGCTGGGATCAGTACCCGTTGACCGCCGAGAAATACCTCGGCTTCCTCAAGGCCGTACCCGCCGAAGTGCCGCACATCAACCTCGCCTTCGACTACGAGACCATCGGCGAGTACTACACCAAGGAGACCGGCATTTTCGATTTCTTCCGTTCCCTCCTTTCGCAGCTTGCAGAATCCGAAGATTATCAAATGATCACGCCAAGATTTGTAGAAAATTCCGAAGAGAAGAACACCACATTGAACATTCCGTGGCCCATCTCCAGTTCCGGCGAGGAAAAAGACACATCAGAGTGGATTGGGAACGAGCTGCAACAGGAGGCCTTCGAGCAACTCTTCAAATTGGAGGGGCTCTACCTTGAATCTGAAAACGAGACGGCGAAGCTCAACTGGCTGCGCCTTCAGGCCGCCGACCACTTCAACTTCATGAACAGCAAGTGGCTGCGGGAAGTGGCAGTCCGGCGCAATTTCGACGTCTATCCCTCCCCTTATCAGGCATTCATCAACTATATGAATGTGCTCAACGACGTAAAAATCCAATTAACTGAGAAAAAATAGCTTTTTTCCACAAAGAAAAGGCAACATATTTGCACTGCATTTGTAAAAAATTGCAGATTCTTGCATTGAAAAACAAAAAAAACTATAAAAAATGGAGAGAATGTCCTTGTCCAAGATCAGTTTGTCCGTTCTGTTCCTGTTCCTTGTTCTGACTTACAGCCTTTCGGCCCAGGTGGTGGGTGAGACCTACCTTTGCCCTTCATCAGGTAGCACAACCATCAATGCCTGCTCAGGAATCATTTATGATGCCGGCGGCGGTGGCGAATGTCCGGGAGGTTCAGACGGCTATACCATCATCTACCCCGCTACAGAGGGGTGCAAAGTGCGGCTTACCGGCACCTACGACACAGAGGACCGACTTTTACTTAGCGATGATGTCATCACCATCTACGATGGGGCAGGGACTTCTGGATCCACTCTGTTCAGTGATGCCGGATCTGGGAATATTGATGTGGTGTCCACCACCGGCCCGCTGACGGTGAAATTAGTTACCCGTGACAATCTGTTGGGGGACGATATTGCCAGCTATTCCGAAGGATTCGAACTGAACATCTCCTGCGACGGTGGCTGCGAGTGTTCCGTACCCACCAACATTTCGGTTGTACAGGGCGACTATGGTGTGGACATTTCATGGACCGGCACCTCTCAATCCTATATCATTGAATACGGCCCTGCGGGATTCACCCCTGGCACCGGCACCACGGTGGTGGTCAATGGCACCACCTACACGGCGATGGGCCTCGCCACTTACGGCACTTACGACTTCTACATCTATTATGATTGCGGAAATGACGGCGTGGTGACGAACGAGGGGCCTGCCTTTGTGTCTTTCTGCGTGCCTGACGGCTCCTCCTGCATTGATTTCAGCGACCTGAACGCGCCCAATATCACTTGTACCACGGGCTTCACCAATGTGTCTGGTCCTTACACAACTGTCGGAGTAGTGGATAACGGTCCTTCTTCCTCTTCAAGCCAACATACCATCCACCGCGTGTTGGAGTTGGATCCCCGTACTGGTTTCCAGCTTTCCACCATCCCGCCCTGCGAAATGTACTCCGTGCGTCTTGGCAACTGGGAGGTGGACTACGGCTGCGAAAGCATTTCCTACGACTACACGGTTGATACGGCCATCGGTGACATCCTCCTTCTCAAATATGCCGCCGTACTTGAAAACCCCGAACATTCAGCAGCTGAACAGCCCCGTTTCGATTTCGAGATTCTCGACCAAAACGGCAACCAGATTGACCCTACTTGCGGTTATGCCAGCTTCATTTCCAATGTCAACCTTGGCTGGAACGAAGCCGCCGGAAGTGTCCTGTGGAAGGACTGGACCAACGTCGGGTTTGACGTGACGGCCTACCATGGACAAATCGTGAGGGTACGTCTGACCACCTACGACTGCGACCAAGGAGGACACTACGGCTATGCCTATTTCACCCTCAACTGCAAGCGCAAAGTCATCACTGCCGAGTCGTGCGGCGAGACTCCCGTGAACACCTTTATCGCGCCGGCGGGCTTCAACTACAACTGGTACTACGCCAACAATCCCAGCAACACCATCTCCACCGACCA
>CAMVOL010000055.1 GCA_947169105.1 uncultured Bacteroidales bacterium
GGGGAACGCGGCCTCCGTGGAGACGCGGTGCACCACGTCTCTACAGACAATGCCGACGGCCTGCGCCTCCACCCCAACCCCGCGAACACCACCCTCACCGTGGAATCCGACAGCCCCGTCCGCGAAATCACCGTCTATGACCTGACGGGACGGGTGATGCTGACGGTTGAAAATTGTTCGTCACTGGTCACCCTGAATGTTGTATCTTTGCCGCGTGGAATCTACCTGTTGCGTGCGGTGACGGACAACGGGGTGAAAACGGCACGGTTCGTGAAGAACTGAAAACGAAGAGTTAAAAACTAAAAACTAAGAAACTAAGAAGTTAAAGAACTAAGAAACCAAAGAATGATGCACTTCCCCTTAACTCCTTCACTCCTTAGTTTCTTAACTCTACACTTTAAACTCTAAACTTGATGAACTTGTAACTTGATAAACTTGATGAACTTGCAACCTGATAAACTTTATGAATCAGATACGAGACAACGCCATTGAGACGCTCCGCTTGGAGGCGGAGGCGGTCCGAAACCTTGAGAACTTCATCGACGCTTCGTTTGAGGAGAGTGTAAACTGCATCCTCAATATGAAGGGACGGCTGGTAGTGACGGGCATCGGCAAGAGCGCCATCATCGCGCAGAAGATAGTGGCGACGATGAACTCCACCGGCACCCCGTCCGTCTTTATGCACGCCGCCGACGCCATCCACGGCGACCTTGGCATCATCCAGCCCGACGATGTGGTGCTGTGCCTCTCCAAGAGCGGCAACACGCCCGAAATTTCGGTCCTGATCCCATTTCTGAAGATGAACGGCAACAAGCTGATTGCCCTCGTCGGCAACACGGAATCATTTTTGGCAAAAGAGGCCGACTACGTGCTCAACTGCACCGTGGCGCAGGAGGCGTGCCCCAACAACCTCGCCCCAACCTGCAGCTCCACCGCACAGCTGGCGATGGGCGACGCATTGGCCAGCTGCCTCATCTCGCTCCGAGGCTTCACTTCCAAGGATTTCGCCAAGTACCATCCGGGCGGCATCCTCGGCAAACGGCTCTATGTCAAGGTGGATGACCTTTACAAGTTCAATGAGAAACCGGCGGTGAGCCCCAACGACTCCATCCAAAAGGTGATTCTCGAAATCTCCGGAAAATGCCTCGGTGTAACGGCAGTGGTGGAGGACGGCAAAGTGGTCGGTGCCATCACCGACGGTGACTTGCGCCGCATGCTCGAAAAGAATCCGGACACGAACGGACTTGTCGCCCGTGATATCATGACCGTCAACCCGAAAACCATCGCACCGCAGACGCTGGCCGTGGAAGCCCTCGACCTGATGCGGCAGAAACACATCACCAACATTTTTGTGGTGGAAGACGGCAATTATCTCGGCGTTATTCATATACACGACATTCTCAAAGAAGGACTTTTATAAGCTATGTGGAAATCCATTCTCACGATAGGACTGTTAATCATTGCCAACATCTTTATGACCATTGCCTGGTACGGGCATTTGAAATTCGGTACTGGGAAATTGGCGTTGCCGTTGGTGATCCTCATCAGCTGGGGCATTGCTCTGGTGGAATACTGCTTTCAAGTGCCGGCGAACCGCATCGGTTTCGAGAGCAACGGCGGTCCCTTCAACCTGTGGCAGCTCAAGGTGATACAGGAAGCCATCACGCTCACGGTCTTCACCCTGTTCACATTAGTGGTTTTCAAGGACCAAAAATTTACCTACAACCACGTTATCGGCTTCATCTTTATGATATTGGCCGTTTTTTTCATTTTTAGGAAATAAAAAATAATACGTACTTTTGCGCTTCTTTTTTTACGATAAAAAACACAAGAAATATGAGAACCAGACTGAGTGTCAATGTGAATAAGATTGCCACGTTGCGCAATGCACGCGGCGGCAACATGCCGAACCTGCTTCAGGTGGCCAAGGACTGCGAACGTTTTGGTGCGGAGGGCATCACCGTGCACCCGCGTCCCGACGGACGGCACATCCGCTACAACGACGTCTATGACCTGAAACGGATTGTCACCACCGAGTTCAACATCGAGGGATATCCGTCGGAGTCGTTCAACGAGCTGGTGTGTGAGGTGGTGCCGACACAGGTGACGCTCGTCCCTGACGCGCCCGACGCACTGACGTCCAACGCCGGCTGGGACACCATCCGCAACGAGCAGTTACTCCGCGACCTCATCGAGCTATATCACCGTCGCGGTATCCGTACCTCCATCTTCGTCGATGCCAACGTAGAGATGGTGAAGGCGGCGGCACAGACCGGCACAGACCGTATCGAGCTTTACACCGAGAGTTACGCCCGCAACTATCCCGAAGACCCCGCAGCTGCCATCCACGATTTCGTATTGGCTGCGGAAGAGGCCCGAAACCAGAACCTCGGCCTCAACGCTGGCCACGATCTCTCCCTCGTCAACCTGCAGTATTTCGCCAAGCACATCCCGGGACTTTTGGAAGTTTCCATCGGCCACGCACTGATTTGTGACGCCCTCTATCTGGGTCTTGAAAGCACCATTCACCAGTATTTGCAACAGCTTGTTTTTTAGTTAGATGTCGCAAAAAAAGAACATTCTGCACCTGCTCAGCTGGTTTCCCCGCCCTGAAACGCCTACTGCGGGCAATTTCTGTCTGAACCATATCCAGTCTGTATCAGACCTCGTCAATTCGGTGGTCCTGTCCGCCTACGTGGATCCTACGGTACGGCGCCGCACCATTGAGGTCATCGAATATCGGAATTTCCAGCAGGTGCTGATCCGTCTGCCGAAGTCGCCGCTGCCCAATGCTTACCGGCTGTTCCGGGCCTACAACTTCGGTCTCAAGTACATCCGCAAAAACTTTTTCGAGCCCGACCTCGTCCACCTGCACGTGGCGCTGCCGCTCGGCCGCATCGCCCTATACTGGAAAAAGCACCACCACCTCCCCTACGTCATGACGGAGCATTGGACCATCTACCAGCCGCAGAACGAGGAGCTGATGACCCCGCCACTCAAGCAGCGTATTCTGGAAATCGCCAATGAAGCGGAAGTGATACTTCCCGTCAGTTACGACCTGCAGGTCAATATGATGCGGTTGGGCATCATCCGTCCGTTCCGTCACATTCCGAACGTGGTGGACACGGCGCTGTTCCACCCCATGCCCAAAGAGCCGCACGAGGTCAAGCACATCCTGCACGTCTCAACATTGCGGGACGAGGCCAAGAACTTCTCCGGCATCCTTCGGGTCATCAAGCAGCTTGCGGAACAGCGGCACGATTTCGTCCTCGATGTTGTCCATGATTTTGACAAGCCCGAATTCGTGCAATATGTGAAGGACAACCATTTGGAAGACAGAGTCATCTTCCACGGGAAGAAGGAGGGTGCCGACATCGCCGCATTTTATGCCAAAGCCGATTTCTTCCTCCTGTTCTCCAACTTTGAGAACCTTCCGTGCGTCCTCATCGAGTCGTTCTCTTGCGGACTGCCGGTCATCACGACCGACGTGGGCGGCATCAGTGAAATTATGGACGAGAGCCGCGGCATCGTCCTGCACGCCGGCGACGAAGCGGGTCTGCTGAAGGCGGCCAACACAATGCTGGACCACTATCAGGAGTATGATTCACAGAAGATTCGGGAGTATGCCGAAGCGCATTTCTCCATGCAGGTCATCGGGGAGCAACTGCTGCGGGTATATGACCGGTAAAGCGTTCCCGTAAAAAACAATTGATTTTCAAGCCCAATCAAAAAAAAAAATTCGGACACATACGAGAAACGCGATGTTCCCGAATGTGTCACTCAAAAATCAGACTGCAGCTTTCACTGCCAATGTCTAATGTGGCGGTGCAACCGAGCGGCAGCGCGTAATTCTGACCGCCGTGTCCCGCAGGGAAGTCGAAACAGACAGGATAACCGTACCTGCCGCACACTTCCAGAATCACCGACTCGACCGTGCCGCCCGAAAAGTAATCGTCGAACTTAATGTTGCGCATGCTGCCCACCACCAATGCCTTGAGATTACGCAGCTTGCCGGCACGGTCGAGAGCCACCAGCATCCTGTGGATGTGGTAGATGTTCTCGTCCACATCCTCAATGAAAAGGATTTTCCCGTCGGTGCTGATGGACGACGGCGACTCCAACAACGAGTACAGTAGCGACAGGTTTCCGCCAACCACGGGTGCGGTGACGGTTCCAGGTCGGTTGGACGGGTTCGGCGCGAAGTCGTACCGAAGCCTCTCCCCTCTCAAAGCTTGCACCATCGAGGCGTTGTACTCGCTGCCGAAGTTCTCCTCACGGATGGTGACGGGCATGGCGCAGTGCAGTGTCGGGAAGCCCAGCACGTGCAAGTGCGAGTGGAGCGCGGTGACATCGCTGAACCCGCAGACCCACTTCGGGTGCTGACGGAACCGTGTGAAATCAAGGCTGTCAAGCAGGCTGACGGCCCCGTACCCGCCCCGGGCGCAAAGGACGGCCTTGATGCCGGGACGGTCGAGGTAGCGCTGTAACAACGCCACCCGATGCGAAACCGTGCCGGCAAAACCGTTGTGTTCCTCATAGAGGTCGTCGGGAACGATGACAACAAAACCGTGGCTTTGAAGGAACTGCACGGCCGGCTGCACCTGTTCGGGCAGTACTTTTGCCGAGGGTGCGACGATGGCGATGGTGTCACCGTCGGTGAGGCGCGGCATCGTCTGGGCCGGAAGCGACAGCGCAATGGCTACAAAGAGGATGAGAAAGATGATCTTTTTCATACAATAAGATTAACGATGCAAAAGTACGAAAAAGAGACAAAAAAAAGCGGCCACCTGAAGGCAGCCGCTTGCATATAATTCGATAGTGTGGAATCGAAGAAAAATTATTTCTTGCCTTTGTCCTTCTGACCGGCGTGTCCGCGGAAGATACGGGTGGGGGCAAATTCGCCGAGCTTGTGACCGATCATGTTTTCGGTGACATAGACGGGGATGAACTTGTTGCCGTTGTGGACAGCGATGGTGAGACCGACAAAATCGGGAGAGATCATAGAAGCGCGTGACCATGTCTTGATGGTGCTTTTCTTGCCGGAAGCCTGGGCTTCGAGCACGCGTTTTTCCAGTTTATAATGAATAAACGGTCCTTTTTTTAATGAACGACTCATAGTGTTATCTCTTTAAATTATTTTTTTCTTCTTTCAATGATGAACTTGCTTGAATTCTTCTTCGGAGCTCTGGTCTTGTAACCCTTCGCCGGGAGACCCTTGCGTGAACGCGGGTGACCGCCGGAAGCACGACCTTCACCACCGCCCATCGGGTGATCGACCGGGTTCATGACAACGCCACGGTTGCGCGGACGACGACCGGGCCAGCGGCTTCTACCGGCCTTACCGGAGACTTCGAGACTGTGGTCGATGTTGGAGACGGTACCGATGGTGGCGCGGCAGGCGCAGAGAATCATTCTCGTTTCACCGGAAGGCATTCTGATAACAGCATACTTGCCGTCACGGGACATCAGTTGTGCGTAGGCGCCGGCGCTGCGGACCATCTTGGCACCCTGTCCGGGACGGAGCTCGATGTTGTGGATGATGGAGCCGAAGGGGATTTCGCCGAGCGGCAGGCAGTTGCCGAGGTCCGGAGCGACGCCGGAACCGGAAACGATGACCTGACCGACCTTCAGTCCGTGAGGAGCCACAATGTAGCGTTTCTCACCGTCAGCATAGAACAGCAAAGCAATACGGGCCGAACGGTTCGGGTCGTATTCAATGGTGTGCACGGTTGCCGGAATGCCGTCTTTGTCTCTACGGAAGTCAATAATACGATACATCTTCTTATGACCGCCACCGCGGTTACGCATCGTCATCTTACCACTATTATTTCTACCCCCTGTGCTGGGTCTGGGCAATAATAAACTTCTTTCCGGTTTATCAGTGGTAATGTCATCATAAGCGCTTATCACTTTGAAGCGCTGCCCAGGAGTTACTGGTTTGAATTTTCTTAATGCCATCTTTTATTAAATATTGCTGTAAAAATCGATTTTGTCTTCAGGTCTTACGAACACGGTGGCTTTCTTGATGGTGCTCTTGCTGCCTTCAATGAAGCCGGCCTTGGTGTAGCGGGAAGTGTCCTTTCCGCGCTGGATGAGGGTGTTCACGCGGATGACTTTCACGCCATAGAGTTCCTCGACCTCTTTCTTGATCTGAGGTTTGGTGGCCGTTCTTTCGACCACGAAGCCGTAACGGTTGAACTTCTCGGCGTCAGCCGTACGCTTCTCACTGATGATAGGTTTTATGATTACGCTCATGGTTTCAGTTTTTAAGTGTTTGACAATTATTCGCCGAGCATCTTTTCGATGTCCGCAACGCTCTTTTCGCAGATGATGAGGTTCTGGGCATTCAGCACGTCGTAGGTGTTGATGTCACATGCTCTCATCACTTTGGAACGCTGGAGGTTACGGCTGGAAAGGAAGACGTTGGTGTTGCTCTCGTTGACGAGGGTCAGGGTTTTGGCATCCTGAAGGTTGAAGCTCTTGAGGACGTTGACGAAGGCCTTGGTCTTCGGGGCGTCGAAAGCGAAATCTTCCACGACCGTGATCTTGTTCTCCTTGGCCTTGTAAGTGAGGGCGGAGAAGCGGGCGAGGCGTTTCACCTTCTTGTTGAGTTTGAAACCGTAGTCTCTCGGATGGGGGCCGAAAGCAGTCGCACCGTGGCGGATGGTCGGGGACTTGATGCCGCCGGCACGTGCGCCGCCAGTACCTTTCTGTCTCTTCAGCTTGCGGGTGCTTCCGGAAACCATGGAACGCTCGAGGGTGTTATGGGTTCCTTGTCTGCGGTTGGCGAGAATACTCTTGACATCCAACCAGATTGCGTGATCATTCGGTTCCACATTAAAGATTCTGTCGTCTAATGTGACCGTCTTGGCAGTCTCACTGCCGTCAATTTTATAAACTCTTAACTCCATCTTTCAATAATTAAATATGAACCATTGGGTCCCGGAACAGAACCTTTAACTACGATAATGTTTTTCTCCTGAACGATCTTGAGGATGCGGAGGTTGTTGATCTTGACCTTGGCGTGACCGGTCTGACCTGCCATACGCATGCCGGGGAGAACTCTTGACGGGTAGGAGGATGCACCCATTGAACCAGGGGCTCTCAAGCGGTTGTGCTGACCGTGGGTGGCATCGCCGACACCGCGGAAACCGTGACGCTTGACCACGCCCTGGAAGCCCTTACCTTTGGAGATACCGCTCACATCAACGAACTCGCCTTCCTCGAAGACGGTCACGTCAATCACTTCGCCGAAGTGTTTCTTATGGCCTTCCTCGAAACGGGTGAACTCACGGAGAATCATCTTCGGAGTGGTGCCCGCCGCTTTGAAGTGACCCATGAGGGGCTTCGGGGTGTTCTTTTCTTTTCTCTCGCCATACCCTAATTGGATAGCACTGTAACCGTCCTTTTCAACGGTCTTGACTTGCGTTACGACGCAAGGACCAGCCTCTATCACTGTGCACGGAACGCATTTTCCGGAGGCATCGTAGATGCTAGTCATTCCAATTTTTTTTCCTATTAATCCTGACATTTTTAAATGGTTTTGGTAATAAATCTCTCACTTTTCACGCAAGTACGGTATTCTCCTACAAAAGCTATAATCTTGACACAGAAAAGATTACAACGATTTTCAAAGAATACTTTCCCCACTTGAAAAAGCCTGCAAATATACAAAAATCTATTTATGGCACAACATCTTGCGATTTTTTTTGCAAGATTTTTTTCAACAGGAGATTTTCCCAAAAACAACTTGTTCGGATTTGAATATAAAATGATTGATTTTGCAGCGTCGTTCTTTTTTTTTACCATCAGAAGCCCCGTTCTATTTGCAACAGCCACGCTTTCCTTTCCAAACCGCCCGCGTAACCTGTCAGCGCGCCGTTGGCCCCAACCACACGGTGGCAGGGAATGATGATACTGATGGGGTTGTGTCCTACCGCATTGCCAACAGCCTGGGGGGACATGTGGATGGGGTGTAGAGACGTTTCATGAAACGTCTCTACAATACGATTGGCGATTTCCCCGTATGTCGTTGTCTTTCCGTAAGGTATGTCAAGAAGGAGATTCCAGACCTTTTGTCGGAACGGTGTTCCCGTCGGGGCGAGTGGCGGGGTGAAGTAGGGACATTTGCCGGCAAAATAGAGGTCAAGCCAGCGGCGGGTTTCCGCAAAGACAGGCAAATCAGTTTTTTCAAGAGGAGCATCGGGAAGCGTAGCGGCATAATACTTCTGTCCATCGAACCACAGTCCGGTGAGTGTGGCGCCGTCGCTGGCGAGCGTTATGTCGCCCAGAGGGGAATCGTAATGAGTTGTGTACATCATCTTTTCATTTTCTCTTTTTTGCGTTTTCATGAAAAAAAAACTTTGCGCAGAAGCATAATTCCGATGCTGTGCTTGTATGGACTTTGTGCATGGGAGGTGAAGGCAATGCCCATGAGGAAGAAGGCGAAAATGCAGAGGAAGATACGGTGTTTATTCATTTATTTTTGTGTCATCCAGTGCCGCCGCTCCTCGTCGTCCAACTGTTCGATGGCGTAGCGGAGGGTGGTGCGGGGCATTTCGTGGGCGTGCAGGCGCAGAAACTCGCGCAGCAGGTCCACGCTCACCCGCTTGCCCATCTCGCGCAGCATCCAGCCGACGGCCTTCTGCATCAGGTCGTGCGGGTGGTGCAGGTGCTTTTCCGCGTAGCGCAGGCACCACCAAGAATCACCTTGCTGGATGGTCTTCCATGTGCAGACCATGCTCATCCGCTGCTTCCAGAGGCACGGACTGGCGGCCAGCTCGTCCATCACCTGCACCTTGTAATCTTCGTGCATGCCCAGTTCGCCGCCACCGAGGAAGGTGGGAAGCAACAACCAGTTGCCCAGTATTTTATGGGTGGAAAGATCCACCAAGTCCCAATTGTTGGCCCGTTCGGCATATTGGAGGTAAAGGGTGAGTATCTCGTCCCGTTGGCGGGCGGCCTCAGAGTTGTTAGCCAAGCGTTTTGTGGCCAACTTCTCGAATTTTGCTACGAGGATCAGCAGACCGCAGAGCCGCACCTCGTGCCACTTCGACATGAGCATTTCCGGCACCTCCTCGAGCGGCAAGTCTTTGGCGGCGGCCTTCACCACCTCGCGGGTCTGCGGCACCTTGAGGCCGAGGAACTCGTCGCCCTCGCCGTACTGTCCCGGCCCCGTTTTGAAAAACCGCATCAGAACTCCCCGCTGCTTCTCATTGCGCAGGAATTCCATGTAGGCGATGATGTCGTGGGCGGAAAGGGCTTGTTGTTTCTCACCAGCTATCCAAAACATTTCCATATTTGTTAAGTTCAAACCAATTGAAAGCAGTTTTTCATACACAATAGTTCTTTTCAAACGGCAGGGATATAATAAATTCCTACACAAAAAACAGGCATACTCCGACCACACTGATCACTGCGCCGACCACTTCGCGCACCGTCACTTTCTGATGGAACAGGATGGCTGCCGGGGCGATGATGAGGATCGGCGTGAGGGCGAAGATGGTCTGCGCGATACCCGCGGAGGTGTACATCGTGGCCAACAGCGACGCGCTGACCCCAATGAACGGTCCGAAGATGGTGGAGCCGAAAACACACCACATAGCCTTGCGGTCGCGGATGGCGCTTCGCAGCTTCGCCACTCCGTCCTTGCTGAAGAGCATCAGCGACAGGAAGAAGCCCGCCAGTCCGATGTAAGCACGGATGGTGGTGGCGGCGAAGGGCATGCAGATACTGGCCGGCAACGGCAACACCGCCCCTTCGAAAACTGCATCTTGGGAGATGTTGAGTGACGCAAGTGACGCGTCGTAATGCTGGAGTCCCATCTTGCTGAGCACCAACCCCAAACCTTGGCAGATACCTGCCATTGCCGCATAGAAAATCCCTTTCGCAGGAAGCTTGAATCGCAAGCCACGATGTTCTGTGGCATCGCTTTTCGAGAGAATTGACAAGGCGATACCGCTCAGGGTGACGACCATGCCGAGGATGGCTAACGGGCGCATCTGCTCGCCGAGAAAAAGTCGTCCCGTGAGCGCGGCTGTAGGTGCAGAAAGCGTCATGAAGAGTTGTCCGAAACGCGACCCGATGTGGATGTAGCCCTGCATCAGGCAGTAGTCGCCGATGACGTAGCCGACCACGCCCGAGAGCAACAGCCAGCCCC
>CAMVOL010000056.1 GCA_947169105.1 uncultured Bacteroidales bacterium
AGTCGGGGCTTTGCAATAAAAAAAGAGAATGTGCCTATTTTGACACACCCTCTTTTTTATTTTTTTATGAAAGACAACGCCAACAACTTTGAACAACCTTTTTCTGAGGTTGCTTCGCAAAGATAACCAAAACCGCCCAAACCTTGGCTGTGTCGCATGCAAAGACCGAAGGTCTGTCAGATTACAGGCAGGTGTGAAACCCCTGTTCATCAGGTGGATAACAGGAGTCCTGAAAGGGCGGCAGATGGATTTGCATGATGCTCTGTCGCCCCTTCAGGGCTACAATTTCCGCCGTATTTTTCAGGGGTTCTACTCCTGCCTGTGGTCTGAACGCCCCTTCGGGGCTTTGTAGCAGGGATTTTCCGACTTCCGAAACTTGAAACAATGATTCCTAACAAGCCGTTATTTTCCCGTGGTGCACGTCGGTTTTCTTGGCTGTGCACCGTCAACACTACTGGCTGTGCACCGTCAAGATATTGGCAGTGCACGCCCGTCACACCAGCTGTGCACCGCCAGGAAGCAGCATCTGCATTCGTGTGATTTTACCCGCAGATTTTCGTAAAATTTTTGCCTCGTCGGAGGCACTAAAAAAAGGCGTTTCCAGTCCTCCAAAAACAGCACCCCAGTGTACCGACACGCGGACTGTGGTCTATGCCGGCTCAAACCACAGTCCGCACAGAAATGCACCGCAGTGCATTTTTATGATAAGTAACACCCCTATTTTTGTGCACTTTGAAACAAGGATTTCACGGATTTGACGGATTATTTTACACGTCAATTCACGTAAATGAGAAGGATGAAAATTAACGTATCACTTCCAAATTCGTCTAATCCGTGAAAATCCGTGTTTGCAGTTTTTTTGTTGCAAAATTTGCATCAATAAGAAAAATGTTATAAATTTGCAGTCACAAGACACCTTGTGTGTCAACATATTGGAAAAGCGTTTGCTGCGCTTGGTTTTTTATCGTAGAAACTTCGAACACTTCACGGTAACATTGAAAAACCTCGCAACGGTAGATGCCCATGGATGTGTATATATGTAAAATACATATCATCGTGGGGTCTTCGTTGCTCGTTTCAATGTTACGGGTAAGTTCGAAGACCTCTACGATAGAACGAGCAAAGTGAGGGTTCCACGTTTTTCTTTCCATCATTTCATTCACGTCTGGAAGGAACCGAAAGACACAAACATTTTCAATTATGAAAAAGTTATTAGTCCTTTCCTTTTTGGCATTCCTGCCATTCCTTGCCTATGCCGATCCTGTTGAGATTGACGGCATTTACTACAACTTGAATAGCAGCACATATACTGCGGAAGTGACATCTGGAAGGTACAAATATTCTGGCAGAATCATCATTCCTGATTCTATTAGTTGCAATGGGAGAACGTATAAAGTGGTAGTCATTGGAGAAGGTGCATTTGCTACTTGCAGTGAACTGACAACAATAACAATTGGAAACAACATCGTACGTATTGGCTATAACGCTTTTGGGAGCTGTAGTGGACTGGAAGTATTAACTCTAGGCTATAGTGTAAAAACCATTCAATCTTCAGCTTTTAGTTGGTGTAGCAGTTTAAAATCAATCACTATCCCTAATAGCGTTGCAACTATCGAATCCTCAGCTTTCGGGTGGTGTAGTAGTTTGAAACACCTAGTTATTGAAGACGGAGATCACGATTTTACAGTAGACACAAATGCATTCTTTTCATGTCCGATAGAAACAGTATATTGGGGAAGAAACATCACAAACGAACACAAATCTCCCTTTTACAACAAAACATCGCTTAAGTCATTAACTATTGGTAACAACGTTACAACCATCAACGATTATGCCTTCTATGAATGCACCAATTTATCAACATTAAACATTGGCAATAATGTTACATCCATTGGTCAAATGGCTTTTTATCATTGCACATCATTGACATCAGTGACCATTCCAAATAGTGTCACAACCATCGGCACAAATGCATTTAAAGACTGTAGCAGCCTATCATCCCTAACCATTGGTAACAATGTCACATCTATCAGAGGCAATACTTTTTATGGCTGTAGCAGCCTGACATCGGTAAACATTCCAAACAGTGTCACAACTATCGATGGTGGTGCATTTGCGTACTGCAGTAACCTGACATCGGTAAGTATCCCAAACAGTGTCACAACTATCGATGGTGCATTTATGGGCTGTAGTAGCCTGATATCGGTAAACATCCCAAACAGTGTCACATCTATCGGCGCCTCTACTTTCTATGGCTGTAGTAGCCTAAACTCTCTAACTATCGGTAATAGCGTCACATCTATCGGAGCCTCTGCTTTCGAAAACTGTACCTGCCTCACATCTGTTACTATCCCCAACAGTGTAAATACTATCAACAAATTTTCATTCTACGGATGCACAATGTTGAAAGAATTAATATTTGAAGATGGCAATAATGTTTTGTCTTTCGCAACCAGTTCTTCAGACAAAGCATTTGAATCCTGTCCAATAGAGTCTTTGTATGTGGGTCGAAACTTTACATATGATATATCATCGACTTATGGTTATAAATCTCCTTTTATAAGGTTTACATCCATCAAATCTCTAATCATTGGTAATTATGTCACGACTAT
Source organism: uncultured Bacteroidales bacterium (assembly GCA_947169105.1). Classification (GTDB taxonomy): domain Bacteria; phylum Bacteroidota; class Bacteroidia; order Bacteroidales; family WCHB1-69; genus UBA1756. The sequence goes on from CAMVOL010000056.1 coordinate 2,613, forward strand.
AAAGCCTTATGCTTTTTGGGGGTGTAGCGGAATAGAATCGATAACTATCGGCAAGAGTGTTTCATCTATCAATGATGCTGCTTTCTATGGCTGCAGTGGCCTGAAATCTGTGATTTCTCTCAACACAACACCACCAACAATAACTTCAACCATTTTTGATAATGACACCTATAGAAATGCCACGTTGTATGTCCCAGAAGGATGTTACAGTTTTTATAATAATTCTAACAACTGGAGAAAATTTTACAAAATCGAAGAATTGATACCAACAGAAATTGAGAAAGTCTTGAATGAAAACGAAAGAGAGTTAGTTCCGAAAATCATCTATGCGCTTGACGGACGTAGGGTTAATGTAAAAAACATTAACGAACTATCCACTGGCATCTACATTCTCAACGGCAAGAAGATATTGATAAAATAATACAGTTTTTTTCTTTATTAGAGACAAAGAGCCTTCACACCGACAGATGTGAAGGCTCTTTGAGTAGGTTGGAAGAGAATCACAGGTGATACGTCAATCCTGCACGGATTTCAAAGGTTCGTGCGATGACATCGTTATAATACTTATAGTGAGTTTTGCGGATGAAGTAACTGCTATTGATGGTGGCTGCCCAGTTCTTGCCTAAATCAATCTCAATAAGCGGATTGATGACGAGCAGACGGGCATTGCCGCGGTCACCTTGTACGTTCAGGTAATGCAGGTCCTCTGTGCCGTTGGCATAGCCTATGAGGTCCTTGGTCTCGTAGCCTTTCCACGTAAACAGGTGGAAGAAACTGACGTTGGTGATGAAGCGTCCAAAGTTCTTCAACTCGAGATGAGTCTTTGACTTAATGCTGTAGCCGCAACCCATATTGTAGTCGCGCTCGATGACATTGAAATAGTCACTCTTGGTACCGCCCAAGAGGATACCGCTGAGGAATACACGCTGCTCCAGTTTGTCAAGTGCTCCAACCTGCGGCATCTGCATGACAAAACCAGGACCGAACGAAGCTGCCTCACTAATGCGATAAGGTGTCAAGTCGCTGCCGTCCTTAACGGATTCGGAGGTCCCGGTGGAGGATTCTGATGCCCCCAACCTTCGGACTCACATTCCCGAGACACAACAGCGACAAGGCTGGCAGACATCACGGCTGCCAGCCTTGTTTTTGGAACATCGTGCCACAGTACCAAAATTTTTGCGCCGCGTTGGTACAACCGTACCAGTGCGGTGGTACAAAAATTCCACTGTGCCGAAACTGAAGTACCAGTGCGGTGGTACAAAAATTTCACTGCACTGAAAATAGAGTACCACTGCGGTGTATATATAGTTCCACTGCAATGGCAGTTCTGAAACGCTGATGTTGAAAAAAACTTCGTCTTTCTTTTTGTTTTTGGCTCACTTTATCGTACCTCTGGCTGTTCCGAAGGTACTCCCGCTCGGGAAAAATCAAATGAATTTGTTTTTTCACTCACTCATTAAATAAAATCTTCACGCTTGGCAAAAAATAAATAAATTTCTTTTTTTGCACTCACTTACGCAGATTTTTCGTACCTTTGTCAAAAGAAAGCAAAATATTACCAAATACAATATGACACAAAAGATTTTGACACTGACTGTGGGGCTGGTCTTTGCCTCGTCGGTGATGGCTCAGGGCAAGGTCGAGGACTACCAGCGTGCCTATGGGATTCGCAGCAAGTATTCCTGGAAAATGACGAACGGCGACGTGCAGGCTCACCGCAAGGGCGACGAACACGTGTTCTGGTACTCTGTGTGGAACGGCGACAGTACGCAATACAAGGAGGTGAACGCCGAAACGGGCGAGGTGACTCTCCTGCCCGGCAATCCCGAACAGGACGGGCAGAACCGCCGTCAGTGGGGCCGAAACCGCGGCGAGCAATCCGACACGGCTGTTGCCGTCGTTGCCAACCGCGAAGTGACGCGCCATTCGCGCCAGCGCCACTGGATGGAGGTGCCCGACGAGAAAGAGGGTGTTCAGAAGTCGCCCGACGGAACGACCTTGATTGTGGCCCACGACAACAATCTGTGGGTTCGTGCGGCTGCTCCCGAGCGTCCCAATGATGCTGCTCAGGAGGGCGAAAAGGCGCTGACGACTGACGGCGTGGACACCTGCTATTACAGCGCATGGGGTTCGTTCTCGGACGACGGAAAGTATTTCGCCACGACAAAAATCAAGCCTGCCCCGAAGCACTATGTCTATTACGTGGAGGCTGTGCCCAGCGGCGACATAGAGAAGCAGGGCCGCAGCAACCATCCCAACGTGAGCCGCAGCGTGGGCGAACTGACCCAATGGGAAACGGGCGGCGGCGTGCGTGGCGTCCAGCCCGTGCTGCACAAGCAGGAATACCGCAAGCCGGGCGACACGCTCGACTACCGCATTCCCGTCATCATCGAAGTGGAGACTGGACGCGTGATTGAGCCTTCGACCGAACTGTTCAAACACCAGTACGAGGTGAGCCGTCCGGAATGGAACAAGGACATGAAGTCGGTGCGTTTCGAATTCAACGAACGCGGTCACCACACTTACCGCTTGCTGGAACTCTCGGCCGAGACGGGCAAGGTGCGCTCCATTCTGGAGGAGAAGAACGACAAGTATGTCAACTACGGCCGCATCTATCGTCATCACTTCGAGGACGGACGCCGTCTGCTCTGGACGAGCGAGCGTGACGGATGGAATCATATCTACCTGTACGACAAAGAGAAAGCGAAGTTAATGAAACAACTGACTAAAGGCCAGTTCTACGTTCGCGACATCGTGCATGTGGACGAGGAAAAGGGCATCGTCTATTTCACTGCCAACGGTCCGACAGGGCTGCGCAAGAATGAGCAGGAAGACCCCTACCTGATTCATTATTATAAGGTGAACCTGAACGGCAAGGGCCTGACCTGCCTGACCCCCGAAGAGGGCAACCACCGTGCCACGTTCACCAGCGACATGGAGTACCTCATCGACACCTATTCGACCGTGACCAATCCGCCTGTCACCGTGCTCCGCTCGGCTGCCGACGGTCACATCATCAAGACACTGGAGGAGGCCAACATCGACCGCCTCGTGGCTGAGGGCTGGAAGGCTCCGGAGGTGTTTGTGGCCAAAGGACGTGACGGCGTGACCGACATCTGGGGACTGATTCAGCGTCCTTCGAACTTCGACCCGTCGAAGAAATATCCCGTCATCGAATACATCTACAGCGGTCCCGGCGACCAGTACGTGCCGAAATCGTTCACTCCGTGGCTCTACAACCTTGTGGACCTTGCCGAACTCGGATTTATCGTCGTTCAGATGGACGGCATGACCACCTCGTTCCGCAGCCGAGCCTTCGAGGAAGTGTGCTACAAGAACCTGAAGGACAGCGGTTTCCCCGACCGTATGTTGTGGATCAAGGCTGCCTGCGAGAAATATCCCTACATGGACGTTAACCGTGTGGGCATCTACGGATGTTCGGCCGGCGGACAGGAAGCCCTGGGTGCTGTGCTGTTCCACGGCGACTTCTACAAGGCTGCCTACGCTGCCTGCGGATGTCACGACAACCGCATGGACAAGATTTGGTGGAACGAGCAGTGGATGTCCTACCCCATCGACTCGAGTTACGTGGAATGCTCGAACGTGGAGAATGCCTACCGACTGGAACGTCCTCTCATGCTCGTGGTCGGCGAACAGGACGACAACGTTGACCCTGCTTCGACGATGCAAGTGGTCGATGCCCTGATTAAGGCTAAAAAGGACTTTGAACTTGTCGTCATTCCCGGTGCCCACCACACGATGGGAGAGAGTTTCGGTGAGCATAAGCGCTACGACTTCTTCGTCAAGAATCTTCTAAATGTTGATCCCCCCAAATGGCAGGACATCAAGTAAAGGAACTGGGCAACGAACCTGTCGGACGCTTGCTGATGCGCTATGCCGTTCCGGCTGTGGTAGCGATGACTGCGTCGTCGCTCTACAACATCGTTGACCGTATCTTCATCGGCCACATCGGCACAGGTGAAGAAGGAGCGTTGGCCCTGTCGGGGTTGGCCGTCACTTTCCCGGTGATGAACCTCAGTGCTGCCTTCGGTGCCATGGTCGGCGTAGGCGGCGCAACCGTCATTTCGGTTAAACTGGGGCAGCGCGACTATCCGACCGCAGAACGTGTGCTGGGCAACGTTGTGACCCTGAACGTCATCGTCGGAATTGTGCTGACCGTATTCGGTTTGCTCTTCATCGACCCCCTGCTTTACTTCTTTGGTGCCAGTGAGAACTCCGTTGCCTATGCCCGTGACTACATGTTTGTCATTCTGCTCGGCAATGTCGTCACACACCTGTACCTCGGCCTCAATGCCGCACTGCGTGCCACAGGCCATCCCACCATTGCCATGACGGCAACGATTGCCACTGTGGTGTGCAACAGCATCCTCGACCCCCTGTTCATCTTCACCCTCGACATGGGCATCCGCGGAGCAGCCATTGCCACCATACTGGCCCAAGTGTTTGCGCTTGCCTATGTGTGGTTCTTCCTGAGCAGACCCAAAGAGATTGTTCACCTGCGCAGAGGCATCTACGGATTGCGCAAGCGCATTGTCCGCAACATTCTGGGCATCGGGCTTTCGCCCTTCTGTATGCAACTCTGCGCCTGTCTCGTCGTCATCCTCATCAACAAGGGACTTCAGCGCCACGGCGGCGACCTTGCCATCGCTGCCTATGGCATCGTCAACGGCATCACCTTCCTCTTCGTCATGGTCGTCATGGGCATCACACAAGGTATGCAGCCCATCGCCGGCTACAACTACGGCGCGCAGAAGTACGAGCGCGTCAATCAGGTGCTGCGCTACAGCATCCTCTATGCCACCGTCGTCATGTGCATCTCGTTTGTCGTCTGCGAATTTGTGCCCCACCTTCCCATCCGTCTCTTTACGAACGACGCAGCACTGACCGACCTCAGCACCGACGGAATGCGCATCATCGTCAGTATGCACCCCCTTGTCGGCTTTCAAATTGTCGTCGGCAACTTCTTCCAAAGCATCGGCATGGCCCGCAAGAGCATCTTCCTCAGCGTCTCTCGCCAAATGCTGTTTCTCACACCCTTCCTGCTCATCTTTCCCTCAATTTGGGGAACCAACGGAGTGTGGCTCAGCATCGCAGCCAGCGACCTCATCAGCGTCATCACAGCCGCCATCATGCTCTGGCATTTCTACCACACCGGAGGCATTACACAAAAATCCATAACCCTCTAAAATCTTTCTCATCATGAACAACTATGTAATTACCATCGGCCGCGAACTCGGCAGCGGCGGCAAAACCATCGGCGAACTGATGGGCAAGCAACTGGGAATCCCCGTTTACGACCGGCGCCTCATCATGATGGCAGCCCAAGAGAGCGGACTGGCACCCGAAGTTTTTGAAAAGGCCGACGAGACCCCCAACAAGGGGATGATGTCGCACATCATGCGCACGCTTTCCTCCCCCTTCGCCTCGTTCAGCAGCCTCTACAGCAACTCCATGTCCAAAGAGTCGCTCTTCCAAGTACAGGCCGACATCATCCGCCAGAAAGCCGCCGAAGAGAGTTGCATCATCGTCGGACGATGCAGCGACTACATCCTGCGTGAACACCCTCGCCACCTCGACATCTTCGTTCGTGCAAACTTCGAAGACAGGGTCGCCCAACTCATGAAACGTCACGGATGCACCGACAAGGAGGCAAAGGAACTCATCGACAAGATTGATGCCATCCGCAGCGACTACCACAACTTCTATGCCGAAACAAACTGGGGCGACAGCCGCGCCTACGACATCTGCGTCAACTCCTCCATCCTCGGCATAGAAGGCACAGCCAACCTCCTTCTGCAGTTTGTGCGCAATGCCCTGAATTTGTAGAAATGAAGAATAAAAAATGAAAAATGAAGTATGAAGAATAAAATAATGAAGAATTAAGAATAATGAAGAATAAAGAATAAAAGTAACTCTTATTCTTCATTCTGAGGCGAAGCCGTCATTCTTCTTTCTTCTTTCAGCATCGTCTCCGTGGTTCATTACCCTCGGACAATAAAACGCAATCGTTTCCGTTATATATAAAGTGTTATTTAGTATTCTTTTCTTTTAATTATTTATTCTTATGAAAAAGATTTATGCAATTGTGGCTGCCGTTGCAGCCCTCTCGTTCACCGCTTGCGGTAACAAAACACAGAACACAGCCGAGTGCGACTCGACATGTAACGAAGCATGCATCTGCGACCCATGCGAGTGCGACCCATGCCAATGCGGCGATGAATGCGGCAAAGAATGCTGCGAACAGACCGAATTCTGCGGCAAAGCCCTCACCGAAGCCATCGAAGCCAAAGACGCCACCACTTTCCAGCAGAAAGTAGAGGAAGCCAAAGCCTTCATCGCAAAACTCATCGAAGAAGGCAAGACCGAAGAGGCAGCCAAGTACACCGAACAACTCAAACAGTTCATCGCTGAAAACAAGGCAAAGATTGAAGAGTTCACCGCAGGGAATGCCACCATTTCGAGCCTCGTTGACAACGTAACCAACCTGCCTACCGACGTTGCTACGCTCGCCACTTCTCTGGGCGTGCAGGCAAAGGACGCCGCTGTCGATGCCCAGCAAGCAGTCGAAAATGCTGCTACCAATGCCGTAGCCGCAGGTCAGCAGAAGGTTGAAGAAGGCAAGGCTGCTGCCCAGCAGAAAGCCAACGAAGCCGTCGAAGCAGGCAAACAGAAGGCCAATGACGCCATCGATAACGCCGCCAACGAAATGAAGCGCGGACTCGGACTGTAATTCATCCATCGGAAGAGAAAGAAGACAGTTATTCCAACGACTCGTCTTCCCAACGAAAAGAGGGTGTGTCAAAATAGGCACATTTTCTTTTTTTATTGCAAAGCCCCGACTTT
>CAMVOL010000057.1 GCA_947169105.1 uncultured Bacteroidales bacterium
GGTGTTCGGATGAGAATGTCTCCACATCATATTGCTATAGAGTCGAGTATGATTACTCCACTTTCACTCCCCTGCAACTTGATAAGCAGAAAGCGTATTCCGTGCGCTGTCTGCGCGATGAGGTGTCGTTGATGGAAAATGTCATTAACGGCGTGCAGCAGGAGATGGAAGAGCATATGCAGGAGGCCAACAACAGCATTCAACAGGAAATAGTGAATGCCACCTTCCTCTGCGGAAACTCGAAAATCCGTGACTACGACGGCAACGAATACAATACCGTGAAGATCGGCAGCCAGTGCTGGATGAAGGAGAACCTCCGCACTACCCACTATGCCGATGGTGTGTACATCCCCACCGACGATACGGAGGGTGTCCTTGACCACGCTGAAGCAAACCGTTACGCACCGAACAACAGTGAGTCCAACGTCGCTGTCTATGGTTACCTGTACAGTCGTCCGGCCACTATGCGCGGGACTGCCTCCAGCAACACCAATCCTTCCGGAATCCAGGGTATCTGCCCCACGGGATGGCATGTGCCCAGCAATGCCGAATGGAATCAATTGGTCAGTTATGTGAGCAGCCAGAGCCAGTACCAATGTGGTGGCAATAGCTCCAACATCGCCAAGGCCTTGTGCGCTACCACCACATGGAGCAGCAGCGCCTCCGCTTGTGCCATCGGTAACACGCCTTCCAATAACAACGCCACGGGCTTCTCGGCCTTGGCCGCAGGAAGCTATAACATGGCTGTCAATGATTTCGCCGGCTTCTGGAGTACGACCGAAGATGGTGGTTATATTGAGGGCAATTATTTTAGCTTATATACAACCCTTTCGTATGCGGAACTGGGGTACAATAGTCCCAACGAAGAGGCTTTCTCCGTACGTTGCGTGCGCGAATTATCGACCATTGACAATGCCCTCGATGCTATCAACAATAGCATTGGGACACAAGTGGGCCAGCTGCAACAAATCATTGACAGTTTGGAGAATGAGGTGGCACTTGCCTCCTGTGGCTACACCACCGTCTCCGACCGCGACGGCAACGAGTACGGTACCGTGAGAATCGGCAACCAGTGCTGGATGCGCGAGAACCTCCGCACCACCAAGTACGCCGATGGCACCAACATCCAACACGTCAGTGGTGTTGATCCGTCAGGCACGGTGCCCTATTACACCTATCCTGCCAATAATCTGGAAAATGCCGCTGCGTACGGTTATCTGTACAACTGGCATGCGGTGATGAACGGGGCGGTTTCGAGTGAATCCAACCCGAGCAACGTGCCGGGCATCTGCCCCATGGGCTGGCACGTGCCGAGCGAAGCGGAATGGGAACAGCTGAAAGCCTACGTGGGCAGCCGCGGCAACTACCTCTGCGACGGTAACAGCGCGAATATCGCCAAAGCCCTGTCTTCCATCACAGGTTGGACTATCACTGCCACCGACTGTGTGCCGGGCAATGTGCCGGGCAACAACAATGCCACAGGCTTCAATGCAATGCCCGCAAGCATGTACAATAACAGTAGTAACGAGCATGGAGCATTGGGCAGCTCGACTTATTTCTGGACCGCTACGCAGAATATTGAGATTACCGCAAAAGCGATGTCTATTGAAAATGAGTCTGCGATTATTGCAATGGGTAACATCAACAAATGTCGCGGCTTATCTATACGTTGCGTGAAAAACCAGTAAACTGAGAAGTGAAAACTGAAAATTGAAAACTGAAAATTGAAAAATTCCCCTTCTATGTAGAAGGGGTGCCCGAAGGGCGGGGTAGTAGAAATTAAAGTTGAAATTTGAAAGTTGAAAATTGAAAATTGAAAACGGGGGTGCCGGCAGGCGCTCCCCGTTTTTTTCGTGGTAATAAACAATATATTGGGGAAATTTTCCTGATAATGATGGCATGTGGAACGTTTTTTTCGTGCTATTTTTGCCCGTTTTGCGAAAATTCATATTATGGGCAAGTTAAAGAGTCTTTTCAGTGATTCCATCATTTACGGATTGAGCAGCATCGTAGGCCGTTTCCTGAACTACCTGCTCGTCCCGCTATACACCTACAAAATCGCCGCGGAGTCGGGCGGCTACGGCGTGGTAACGAACCTTTACGCCTATACTGCGCTGCTGTTGGTCATCCTGACCTTCGGGATGGAGACCACCTTCTTCCGGTTCGCCAACAAGGACGGCGTGGATTCCGAAAAGGCCTACTCCACCTCGCTGCTGTTTGTGGGCGCATTGTCGGCCTTTTTCGTGCTGCTGTGCACGGTTTTCCTTCAGCCGATTTCCGTCGCCCTTGATTACGCCGCATATCCCGAATACATTGAGGTGATGGCCATTATCGTCGCCATCGATGCCTTCCAAGCCATCATGTTCGCCGACCTCCGCCGCCGCAAGAAGGCTTGGAAGTTCGCTTTCCTCAAGCTTGCTTTCATCTTCTGCAATATCGGGCTGAACCTGTTCATCTTCCTTGCGGCCCCTGCGCTCGCCCAAAGCCATCCCGACCTGATGGCATGGTACGACCCGTCCTATCAGGTCGGTTACATCTTCTGGATCAACCTGATATGCACCGCAGGCATCACGCTCGGCTTCATCCCCGAATTGAAGAGAATCCGCAGCGGCCTTGACATACAGCTTCTTAAGCAGATGCTCCGTTATGCGTTCCCGCTGCTCCTTTTGGGACTGGTCGGAATCCTGAACCAAGTGGCTGACAAGATCTGTTTCCGTTTCATTGTGCCGGGGCAGGAGGGGGAAGTGCAGCTCGGCATTTACGGGGCGTGTGTCAAGATTGCCATGATTATGGCCGTGATTACGCAGGCGTTCCGATACGCCTACGAGCCGCTGGTTTTCGGCGGTCACAAGGACAAAAACAACAAGGAGTTCCAAGCTCTTGCCACCAAGTATTTCGTGATGTTTACGCTGTTGGCCTTCCTGTGTGTCGTCTTTTACATTGATATATTAAAATATATTGTCAAAGCCGACTATTGGGAGGCGTTGCGTGCTGTCCCGATTGTGATGATGGCGGAGATCTTCATGGGTATCTATTTCAACCTCTCGTTCTGGTACAAGCTGACGGACGAGACGTGGTGGGGGGCTCTTTTTTCCGGCATCGGATGTGCCTTGCTCTTGGCAGTGAATTTCGTCTTCGTGCCGCAGTATGGCTATATGGCGTGTGCGTGGGGCGGCTTCGTTGGTTACGGCACTTGTATGCTCCTTTCCTATATCGTCGGGCAGAGAAAATACTATGTTCCCTATCCAGTCTGGACCATCCTCGGTTACTTTGCTTTGGCGCTGGGACTGTATGCTGTTAGCGTTTACTTCCGTCCTGAGAGTCAAGCCCTTGTATTTGTGATGAATACGGGACTCTTGCTGGTCTATTTGGCGGTGGTGGCTTTCAATGAGCGTGCCGTATTGAAAGGGGCGGCGGCAACCGTGAAGCGGAAATTGCTGCATCGGTAAACTTTGTAATTTTATGCACGTGCAGCCTGACAAACATTGAGAACTTTGTCGTAATTTTGCCGCTTCAAATTTTGAAATTATGGAAAATGAAAAACGTGCTGGTTTTACTAGTAGCTTTGGGGCCGTGGCTGCCGCCGCAGGTTCGGCCATTGGATTAGGAAACATTTGGCGTTTTCCCTACACCGTCGGACAATATGGTGGTGGCGCTTTCCTCCTGATTTACATCATCTTTGTGTTCCTGTTGGGGGTTCCGCTCATCATGAGCGAGTTCATTATGGGACGCCGCTCCGGACGGAACGTGTTGGGTGCTTTCCGCACGCTCGCCCCGCAGCGCAAGGCGTGGCAGTCGGTGGGGTGGCTCGCTATCCTTTCGTCGTTTTTGATTTTCTCTTTCTATAGCGTGGTCGCCGGCTGGACCTTCAACTACATCATCCTTGCGGGTGCCGGTAAGTTTGAAGGACAATCGTCTGAGGCTATTGCGCAGATTTTCAGTAATTTCACCACCAATACATGGTCCCCGATTTTCTATTTGGGACTGTTTATCTTCTTCACTGCCCTTGTGGTAGTCAAAGGTGTTCAAAAGGGAATTGAGAAGACCTGCAAGGTGCTGATGCCCATACTGTTGTTGCTGATGATCCTGCTGTGTGTCCGTTCCATTACCCTTGACGGTGCCAGCAAAGGACTGGACTTCCTGTTCAAACCCGACTTCAGTGCGTTGACCGCTCAAGGTGTCCTTTCGGCATTGGGGCAGGCACTGTTCTCCCTCAGTCTCGGTATGGGCTGCTTGGTTACCTACGGTTCATACGTTCGCAAAGAGGATAATTTGTTGAAAACCAGTGTAAGCATTGCTGCTGCCGACACACTCATCGCTGTTCTCGCCGGTGTGGCGATTTTCCCGGCGGTATTCGCTTTCGGAATGAACCCCGCCAGCGGTCCGAGCCTCGTTTATGAAGTACTGCCGAACGTGTTCAATTCCATGCCGTTAGGGATCGTATTTGCCACGCTGTTCTTTGTGTTGCTCACCATCGCAGCCCTCACCTCCACCATCTCCCTGTTGGAAATCCTGGTTGCATGGGCGGTGGAAGAGTTGCACATGAAACGTATCATTGCCACTGTCTTCTGTGCGGCGGTCGTCTTCGCCATTGGTGTGTTGTGTTCACTCTCCTTTGGGGCGCTTCATGATTTCACCATTTGCGGACAGACCATATTCGGTCTTTTCGACAAGCTCACGGCCACCTATTTCATGCCCATCGGTGCGTTGGCGCTCACGCTGTTTGTGGGCTGGCAGCTTCCCTCCGCTGACTCCCGTGACGAGCTTTCCAATGGCGGCGCACTCAAATGCAGCTACTATAAAATCTGGCTCTTCACCGTTCGCTATCTTGCTCCCATTGCCCTCGTCATCATCCTGATTGCCGGATCGTTAGGGGCAGAAATGTAACATCTTAAATTAGAAAAATCAAATTTATAAATAAACAATTAAAGGAAAAAAAGTATGGAAATCAAACCAGTGAAGTGGCTATGCCTGCTCGGTCTCGCAGTTGGGCTGGCATCTTGCGGAGTGGACATTCCCGAGGAAACGAAATCATCGTACGAGACGATGACAGTAGAGAAACAGGACATTACGGTGCCTATAAAATTCAGCGCCAAGCTGAAGGGTCAGGCGGACGTGAATGTTTCGCCGCAGGTAAGCGGCCAGTTGATGAAAATCTGCGTAAGCGAAGGCCAGCAGGTGAAGAAAGGCACGACACTGTTCGTCATTGACTCGCGAAATGCACAGCTGGAGCTTGAGGCGGCACAGGCGAACTTGATGGCGGCCGAGGCATCGGCAAACAGCGCGAAACTGGAGTACGAGTCAAACAAGAACCTATTTGACAAGAAAATTGTGAGCCGCTATATGCTGGACAATTCAGAAAACTCGTACAAGCAGGCGCAGGCTGCCGTAAGCCAGGCGCAAGCTGCGGTGAGCCGCGCCCAGGTGAACCTCGGTTTCTGCACCATCACTTCCCCCGTGGACGGCATCATTGGCGAAATCCCCGTTACCGAGGGACTTCTAGTGAGCCCCGGCACCCATCTGACCATCGTCAGCGGCAACACCCTGATGGATGCCGAATTCTCTGTTCCCGAATCCGTGTTGGAAGAGGCTTTTGCCAGCGGCTTTGAAGGAAAGATGGAAGATGCTTTGAAACTGTTCCCCGATGTGATGTTTGTGATGAAGAACGGCACGGAGTACCCGCACAAGGGGCGCATCAGCACTGCAACCGGTGTCGTGAATGCCGCCACGGGTACGATTGCCCTCAAGGCCACGTTCCCCAACCCTGATGGTATCCTCTACAGCGGCGTCCAAGGAACGGTGGTGTTCCCGGATGAGAACAAGGACGTGCTGGTCATCCCGCAATTTGCTGTTGTACGCCTTCAGGACAAATCATTGGTTTACAAAGTACAAGATGACAGCACCGCCACTGCCGTTGCAGTAACGACAATGGATGCCGGCAATGGCAAGGACTTCATCGTGACCAGCGGGCTGAGTGTCGGCGACAAGATCGTGACCGTTGGGGCGAACAACGTGCAGGATGGAGAAAAAGTGCTGTTTCCAGCGACATCGCAAAAAAAGAAATAAGCCATGAAGGGGAATATTTTCATCAAAAAACACGTGATGGCCTGCGCAATCGCGGTTGTCATCGCACTGATAGGATTCATCTGCATAACCACGCTGCCCATTGAACAGTATCCGGACATCGCGCCGCCGACCGTGCGTGTGTCCACCTCTTACACTGGCGCTGATGCGAACACCATCATGAAGTCGGTCGTGCAGCCGCTGGAAGAGAACATCAACGGCGTGCCCGGCATGACCTACATCACCAGCTCGGCTTCGTCCTCGGGCGAAGTGTCCATCCAGGTCTACTTTGCGCAAGGCACCGACCCCGACCTCGCCGCTGTGAACGTACAGAACCGCGTCAGCCGCGCCACGGCGCTGCTGCCTTCAGAGGTGACTCAGGTGGGCGTACAGGTGATGAAGCAGCAGAACAACATCCTTCACATCGGTGCGCTCAAAAGCACCGACGGCAAGTATGACGCCGACTTCATCTCCAACTACATCGACATCAACGTGAAACCCCGCCTCATGCGTATCACCGGCGTGGGCGATGTGATGTCGCTCGGCAACACCTACGCCCTGCGCATCTGGCTGAAGCCCGATGTGATGGCGCAGTACGGTCTGGAACCCAATGACGTGTTTGCGGCCATCGGCGGACAGAGCTTCGTCGCTGCTACGGGTTCTTTGGGCGAACAGAGCGAGAACGCCTACCAGTATTCTATGGAATATAAGGGCACACTCAAAAGCGTGGAAGAGTTCAATGACATTGTGCTGCGGACAAGCGACGGCGGCCACATGTTGCACCTGAGCGATGTGGCAGACGTGGAAATCGGTGCCATAAGCTACAACTTCACCTCCAACATTGACGGCAAACCCGGCACTATCTACATGGTGTTCCAAGCCCCGGGCGCCAACGCAACAGAGGTGAACGCCCGCATCCACAAGCTCTATGAGGAACTGAAGCCGACGATGCCCGCCGGATTGGAATTCGTGATTTTGGAGACCTCCGACGACTTCCTTTTCGCTGCCATCCACAATGTGGTGGAAACGCTCGTCATCGCTATCATCCTTGTTATCTTGGTCGTTTATTTCTTCCTGCAAAACTTCAAGGCGACAATCATTCCCTCCCTGTCCATCATCGTGTCAATGTTGGGCACCTTTGCTATCGTGAAGGTTGCGGGTTTCTCACTGAACATATTGACACTATTTGCCTTGGTGCTAGCCATTGGAACGGTGGTGGATGACGCCATTGTGGTGGTGGAGGCGGTGATGGCGAAGATGGAGGGCGGCATATCGGACGCCCGCGAAGCCACCCGCCAGGCCATGAGCGACGTCTCCGTGGCAGTCATCTCGTGTACCTTGGTCTTTATGGCCGTGTTCATCCCCGTGGCCTTCATGCCCGGCACGTCGGGATCGTTCTTCCTGCAGTTCGGTGTCACGCTGGCCTCCGCCGTCGGTTTGTCGTGCGTGTCGGCTTTGACGCTGTGCCCGGCTCTGTGCGGCCTTATGATGCGCTACTCCAAAGACGAGGAGGAAAAGAAGAACCTGAACTACTACGTCAAAAAAGCCTATACGGTCAGCTACAATGCCATCCTTAAGAAATATAAGAAGAGCGTCGGTGGCTTCATCAAGCGCCCGTGGCTTTCGGTAGTGCTGCTGTCCGTCGCTGCCGTGGTACTCGTTATATGTATGCGCGGTCTGCCTTCAGGCCTCGTGCCGCAGGAAGACCAGGGCGTCTTCTTTGCAGAAGTGCGCGCTCCGGAAGGATGCACCCTCCACGAGACAGAGGAAATTGTGAAAAAGGTGGAGGAAAAGATAAAGAAGATTCCCGAACTGGAGAGCTACGCTGTAGTCAATGGCTACGGCATGATGGCGAACCAGTCAGCCAGCTGCTACGCCACGATCATCGTCCGTTTGAAGAACTGGGGTGACCGTCCGGGCATGAACCACAACATCGTACTGGTGTACTCCCGTTTCGCCATAGACTGCATGGATATCAAGAACGCGCTGGTTATTCCGTTCCAGATGCCGCAGGTGCCGGGTTATGGCTCCAACAGCTGCGTGAACCTTGAGCTGGAGGACCTGCAGGATCGCCCGATGTCGGAGTTCAATGCCGATGCCACCAAATTCTTGGCCAAGCTGAACGAGCGGCCTGAGATCATGATGGCTATGTCCGCCTACTCCGAGCGCTTCCCGAAGTATCAAGTCAGCGTTGATCCCACGCAGTGCGACCGCGCCGGCGTGTCGCCCGCTGCCGTGCTCCAGACCCTTGGGTCCTATTGTGGCGGCTCGTATGTGGGCAACTTCAACCAGTTCGGTAAGGTCTATCGTATTATGGCGAACGCCGCTCCTGAGTACCGTCTTGACCCCTCGTCGTTGAACAACATTTTTGTCCGCGTGAATGGCGGCAAGATGGCCCCTATCTCTGAGTTTGTCACGTTGAAAGAGATTGTGGGTTCTGCCTCCGTCAATCATTTCAACCTGTTCCAGAGCATCACCTGCGGTGTGATGACCGCCAGCGGCGCCTCGGAAGGCGATGCACACAAGGCCATCGCAGAGGTTTTCAAGGAGACGATGCCCTCCGGCTACAGTTATGAATACGGCGGAATGTCGCGTGAGGTGGAGGAAACCGCCGGATCAAACGCCACCGCCCTCATCTACGTCATTTGCGTCATCCTCATCTACCTCATTCTTGCTTCGCTTTATAATTCATGGTTCACGCCGTGGGCCGTGCTGCTCTCGGTTCTTTTCGGTTTGATGGGCTCGTTCGGTGCCGTCTGGCTCGTGTCGCTGCTGCATCTGCCGGGAATGGAGAACAACATCTATTTGCAGACGGGTGTCATCATGCTCATCGGTCTGTTGGCGAAGACGGCGATCCTCATCACCGAGTTTGCTTCGGAGCGGCGCGCACAGGGCTTGAGCATCCGTGATGCCGCTTTCGCTGCCTGTGAGGAGCGTCTGCGTCCCATCCTGATGACCGTCGTCACGATGATTGCGGGTATGATTCCGCTCATCGTTGCTGGC
>CAMVOL010000058.1 GCA_947169105.1 uncultured Bacteroidales bacterium
TTTCCATCTCCTCTTCAACACGGTCTGGAGAAGGAGCAATATAGTGGATTTTCTCACGTCCGAACATTCCGCTGACGATATGCTCTTCGTTTGTACGGTATTTGCCAATTTCTATCTGACCACCCTCGCTGTAGCCCGATGGAAAGAAAGCGGCTTGCCAAGCACACAGTTTCTCTTTCGTGTATATACATAACTCATTCGTACTTGATGCGGCAATATACCATTTGTAACGTCGCAAATTCTGCGGCAAAAATACAAAAATAACTTCGAACCGCCAAACAAGCCCTGTGAACTTCATGTTGATTACTTCATGTTAACACAAAGTAATTAACAGCGAAGGCCAATCAACGGACGCAGGCTCATATCGGAGCGCATCCGACGGCCAACCTGTCACGTTGCGGCCGGTGTCCAACCTCTGGATTTCGGCATCTTCAGTCCATTGTTTAAGGTTTTGTATTCCATATTCATCCGGTTTTTATTGGATAGTCCTTGAACCTCTTGTACACACCTTTACGCCCTATTGAACTTCTCCTTCCCCTGCCTACATCGCGGACACTTCCAATCTTCGGGCAGGTCCTCGAAGGCCACGCCGTCGTGCTCGGCGGGGTCATACACGTAGCCGCAGATGGAGCAGACGTACTTGCCGGAGGCCTGCTGCTTGCTGAAATCCACTTCAGCCAATGGGGTGGTCAAGGTACATCACACGCTTGGCCTCCAGGTTCTCATAGCCCTGCGGGGTGTGGGTGCCGCAATAGACGGTGGGATGGTTGCGCACGAACTCGCGGATACGGTCCTGCGTTTGAATCCGTCCGTCCCGTTCCTGATGAACTCGTCCCGCCATGCGTCGATTTCCGACATTGTCACCGCATATTTGCGGCTCAGTTCTTCCAGATTCTCCCCTTTTAGGAGTTCCAGCACCACTTGTGCCTTGAATTTCGATGTCTTTCTGTGTTCTTTCATGCTGCAAAATTAAACCTTTTTTTACTCGGTTTAATTTGGGGCCAATATAGATGGTTTTTATTTTCATAACAGTTATTCAAATTTTGCGGCAAAAGTACGAAAAAGGCTCAGTCTGAGCGAAATCTTTGTATCTTTGCACACCATGTTCAAATGCTACAGAAAACATCAGAAATTTTATATCATTTTGATAATGAGTATTTTCGGTTTCTGTATTTTCACTGATGAATATGAGGATGTGCGGCAGTTCGGCCATAAAAACAATCCTGCAGCCTGCATGTCCATAGCAGAAGACGACATAGACTTCGATGAGGAAGATGAATATCTGTCGGATATTTGTCCAAATCGGCCAACCGCGTTGCGTACAGAAGAATTCACCATTCCAGTTCGAAAAACGTCGGATCGGAACCAATCCAAGGCATTGCGAATAGGACAGGTCAGGCGGCATTTTCCACGAGGAAACAGGATTGACAGCTATAATTATACCGTTTTCCATAGCGGCTCAAGTGGTGTGGGTTTTCCCATACCACTTTTTTTTGTGCAAAAGAAATCAATTCAAAAACAATAAAACCATTTTATTATGAATGTGATAAGTATTATCTCAGCCATTCTCACCCTGATAGCGGGGATAGGCGTTTTTCTGATGGCGTGCCACATGATGAGCACTTACCTTGAAAGTGCCGGCAGTAAGAAACTGAAGCAGTTGTTTGCCCGTGTGGGCGAAAACAAATGGACGGGGGTGGGCATCGGTGCTTTGGGTACCGCGGCCATCCAGAGTTCGGGTGCTGTCACGGTGATGGTCATCGGTTTCGTAAATGTGGGCATCATGTCGCTGACACAGGCCACCACCATCATCTACGGAGCGAATATCGGCACCACGATAACGGCCCAGTTGGTGGCATTGGGCATGTTTGGCGGCAATGGCATCTCTACCACGGTCATCTTTTCCGCTATGGCGGGAATCGGGGCCTTTATCCTCATGTTCTCGAAAAAGGATGTATGGAAAAACACCGGCGGTATTTTGACCGGCTTCGGAATTTTGTTTGTGGGCTTGAGCATCATGTCAGGGGCCATGTCCGAATTTGCCGCTCACGATTCAGTGAAAACCTTTCTGGCCAGTGTGAGCAATCCGTTGCTGATCGTCTTTTTGGGAGCCCTGTTTACGGCCATCATCCAGTCCTCGTCGGTAGTGACCAGTATCGCCATCACCATGGTGGTGGCGGGGTTGTTGTCACTTGACCAGGGCATCTATCTGACGATGGGTTCTAACATCGGTTCCTGCGTGGTGGCCATTATCGCCGGTATCACCAGCGGAAGAAATGCCAAGCGGACAGCTCTTATCCATTTGTTTTTCAATATTATGGGCGTTGTCCTTTTCTTGCTGATAAGTCTTTTCCTGAACCTCTTCACCGGTGGGGTCTGGGGCTTTGGAAGAATGTTTGAAGTGCTTTTCCCGCACGCTCCGCAACTGCAATTGGCCATGTTCCATACGGTGTTCAATGTATGTACCACATTAGTCGCGTTACCGTTGACAGGCAATCTGGTGAAAATGGTCTGCCGTATTCTTCCCGACCAAGAAGAGACTGCCAAGGACGATCAGCCGCATCTGTATTATCTGGACGAATCCATGCTGCGCACGCCGGTAGTGGCCATCCGCCAGCTCAAGGCGGAAATTGAACACATGGCGAAAATGGCAGTGGAGAATTTCCAAAGATCTATCCGTATTATCACCACCATGGATTTCAGTGAGGCCTCGAAATTTGCCCAAAAAGAAAGAGAACTCAATTATCTCAACGCGGAGTTGTTGCGGTATATGATAGCGCTTTCCGACAAACAGCTGAACCAATACGACACACACTATCTGAACACGAGTATTCGCAGTGTAAGCGATTTGGAACGTATCGGCGACTATGCGGAAAACATTGTGGAGTATGCCGATAGCCTTCAGACACAGCAAGTTACTTTTTCGAAAAAAGCAATCGAGGAAATCCGCCAAATGGAAGGACTGGTCGTGGATTTATACCAAGAAATTTGCCAGGCATATCACGAACTCGACCACGAGGCATTGAAACGTGCCTATCAGATAGAAGATGAGGTGGATGAACTGACTAAAAAGATGGAACGGAATCACATTCAACGTCTTGTGACAGGCGAGTGTACGCCGTTGGCTGGTGCGGAGTACCTTTCACTGGCTCAGAATGCCGAGCGTATTGCCGACCATCTGATCAATGTGGGCAAAACCATCAAGGTGCTATAATCCTGATGATGGATTTTGCTTTCACAGCACTACCGTTTCCACGCTCCGATCACCTCGCCTACATACACGGTGTGGATGCCTGCGTCGAAGCCGTCATACCACTTCTTGGGGGTGTCGTTGCGGAAGTCTTTCTCGTTCTGGTGCCACGCCGACATGGTCTCGCACTCGATGACGATGCTGGCCTCTTCGTAATAGGGGGTGCCGTGTTCGGTGTAGGCCACGTGCAGGCCGAGGTCGGCAGCTTTGTCGCTGTCGCGGCCGCTGTGACTGCCCATGTATTTCCAAATGTCAGGGTCGTCGAACTGCATGATGGTGAAGCGCGGGTACTTTTCCATGAACTCCCATGTGTAGCGGCCCGGTGCCACATAGACGGTCACGGCCGGACGGTCATGTCCCAAGTAGTTGCCGATGCCGCCCCAGCCTATGGTCATGGCATTGCTCTTCACGGTGTCGCCGCTGCAGACGACAAGGTTCTCGGTGAACCATGAAAAGCCGTTTTTTTCAAACTCCTTCTGTACATCAAAGGTCTTCAATTCGCTGTTTTCCATAGTCGGTTGTTCTTGTTGTGGCTCCTGTTTCGGTTGTTCCTGTTGGGGTTGTGTGCAGCCGGCGAACACCATCAGGGCCACTGCTGCCACCAAAATTGTGTTTTTCATATCGGATGGTTTAGGGTGCAAAAATACAAAAAAGTTGTCTTGGCACAATATTTTGCGCCGTCCGGTGTTTATCTAACTATGAGACAATTTGTTATTTGCACCGTTTTGATAATGTTGGGACTGCTGTCGCTGACGGCCTGTCGCACGCAGAAAGTCCTCATTCACGGTCCGGAAGGCAATATTGCCTATAAGGTGACGCTGCCCGAAGGGTTCGACACCGCCACTGGCCGCTGTCCGATGGTGATCCTGATGCACGGCATTTTCTCGAGCAAGGATTTCATTCCCATGCCGCAGTTGGCCAGAGGGCTCGCCAAGGCGGGTATCGCCTCCATCCGCTTCGATTTCGATGGGCACGGCAAAAGCGACGGCCGCAAGCAGGACATGACGATTAAAAAGGAGATTGCCGACGCACGTGCAGTATGGGAGTACGCCAATTCGCTGCCCTACGTCAGTGCCGTGGGACTGTTGGGGCACTCGCAGGGAGGCGTCATTGCTTCGATGACTGCCGGAAGGCTCTCCGCCGAAGGGGAAAACGTTGCCGGACTGGTGCTTCTTGCCCCGGGCACGGTCATCAAGGAGGCTTGTCAGGGCGGTCGTTTTTTCAATGCCACGTTCAACCCCGCCGACCCGCCGGAATACATCCGTTGCTGGGGTATATACAAGCTGGGGCGCGAATACCTTGTCAGCACGCAGCAGCTCGACATTTACGGCACTTCCGCGGCCTACCACGGCCCGGTGCTGCTGCAGCACGGCGGCAGCGACAACATTGTACCCCTGTGGTGCAGCGAACGCTACCTGCAGACATACGGGTCCGCCGCCACCCTGAAGGTCATCGAAGGCGAAAACCACACCATCACCCGCCACCGTCCACAAGTCATCGCCAACATGGTGGAGTTCTTCCAAAAAGTGTTCGGGTTAAAATAGCGGTGGCTATAGTTTTCTCCCGAAGCCTTCTATTCCTTAGAATTCAAAGCGTTCCACCTTCATCTGCCCGCACTGGCGCATCATGGGCGAGTACTTCTTGAACTCGGGCGTGGCGGAGTGCTTCTCGAGCGAGGCGGCGTCTGTCCACGTCTCGCAAATCAGGAACACATCGGGGCGGGTGGCGCTGGTGAAGACATCGTAGGCGATGCAGCCTTCGTGGTGCTGGGAATGCTCGGTAAGGGCTTTGGCGGCTTCCAACGCGGTTGGGAACTGTTCGCCGTCATGGGCTTGGAAAAAGCAATTCAATCGTATCATATCCAAAAATTTACAGGTTTTAGAAACTCAATAAGACAACGGCAAAAATACAAAAATTCCGCAACGCTTGTCTCTGTCGGAATTGCGGATTACTTTTGTGTGCTTTGTCCATTGTCAGTGTCTCCTTCTTCTCGCTTCTTTATGGTCAATGATTACAGCCGTTATTATTGCTGCCGAACCTCCGATGATGCCAACAACATTCAGCCATCCGAACGGCTTCAATGAAGCGAGTGCCATCCCACCGATGAACAGAAGTACCAAGACTGCGATGTTTCCCATGCTTGCTTTTATGGTATATCCTTTTTTTGTTGTGGTTTTAATGATGCAAAAAATTGCGCGTTAGTAAAACAGGACTGGAGATTTTGGGAAGGGGTTAAGCGCATACGATAGGAAATTAAATGCCGTGGAAAGAACTATCAACCATCCGCCATCTCCTGTCGGCTTCTGAATAAACAAATTTGCAGACGATCCAATCGCTAATGGCAACAACCCAAGACCAGCCCACATCTAACCAATAACGCCAGCTCACATACGATGAACCCATAGTGATGACGACCGTGTCCTGACAAAACTTAACGGTTGGCCCCGTTGCGATATTGAACTCCTTTTGGGTTTTTACCTTTTTTGTCAGCATCCATTTATCGTAACGATTTTCCTTGTAAGCATAGATTTCCACTCTCCCATTCTTCATACATTTTAATCCCGAGGGCTTATGGGAGGCGAGTTCCAACACCGAATTAGAGAAACCGTCGCCAAAGCGAACATACAGCGACGTGTCATACAGACGACCACTATTCACATCGGAAATTAGAATATAACTAAATTTATTCATCGTATCTACCAAGGCATCCAGAGTTTCGGCCACCAGTTCATCCAACGCCTGCACATCAGGTCTAACAGCTGTTTCCTGTGCCCTGACAGGGACAAGAGAGAGACACGACAAAGTGAAAACGGTGAGGAAACGTTTTAGATTCATACTATTACGGATTTAGGCAGACAAAAATATTAAAATTTTGAAACATACAACCATTAATGTGTTCTGCTGCAAAAAATGCGCGTCATTAAAACGGGTCCCAAAGATTGGCGAAAACTGTGAGAGTCGTACCAGCAACGGAACGAATAATTCACTTCCGGGACACCCTACCATAGCGACTGCTATTTCAGCACCATTCCGCTGTTCCAGGCTTTCCCCACGCTGTCGCCGAGGGTCATGTAGTTGAAGCTGGAGCCGTCCCAAGCCACCGGATTGAGTTTTTTGATGTCGATTTTGCCGTCGGTCAAGATGCTGGGGTCGGCAATAGCGTTCACGATTTCGCCAACCACCCAAGCGCCGCCGTCCTCATCGTCGCGCATCTCCACCACGCGGCACTCCATCGTGAGCGGGTATTCGTTGATGATGGGGGCGTTGACGTTCTGGCTCTTGGTGACGGTGAAGCCGGCCTTGGCCACTTTGTCCTTCACGTCGTTGCCACTCACAATGCCGAAGTAGTCGCTCTCGACCACCGTGCGGGCGTCGGCGTAGCTGAGAGTGTATAGCTCAAGATAATCGTATCTTATTCAGTGTTTTATGGGTTTACTATCGCCTCCGCCATCCGCTTCCCTGCCTCGAAGGCATTCTGCAAATCTTCTTGCCAATGTTCTTCACGATAGCGGCGTTTGGCTTCCTCGGAGAATCCGCCCAATTCGTAATTGCCGTAGTTCTTCACCTGATAGGTGTTGTAGGCGATCAGTTTCTCCGGCTGGCCCAACGCTTGGGTGATGCAGTGTTCCATCGAGCCGTAGCCGTGGTCGTTGTTGTACTCGGGTGTTCCGTTCATCGTCTCAACCAGCACGACGGGCATACGTTTAGGGGCTGTGATGCTGTAGTCGTTGTAAGAGAGCCATGCAAATGCCAGCCGTTCCAGAAATGCCCGCATCTGCGCTGTAATCTCACCGAAATAGTTCGGCGAGCCGAGCACCAAGCCGTCGGCTTCGGCAATCTCCTCCAAAACAGGTGTTAAGGCATCCTTGAATTTGCAGATGTTCGAGGCTTTGCCTTTGATTTTGCAGGCCATGCACGACATGCAGCCCTTGTAGTCCAAGTCGTAGAGGCGAACGGTTTTCACTTCAATTTCATCGCTTGCAGAGCTTGCACCCTCGGCGAACTTCTGCAGCAGAGAGGCCGTATTGAAGTTCTTTCGCGGGCCTCCGTCGATAATCACTATTTTCTTCATCATTTTTCTATTTTAATTCTAAATTTTCCGTAAGAACTGCAAAAATACAACGTCTTACACAGAATGTGAAAACGGGCACCTCTTTCCGATGCACTGATTGTTTCGGGCCGAATAGCGGCAGACAACATGTGGTTTTTCCATCTCTATGCTGAAATGCTCCTTCACGAAATCTATGGCGGTGAGGATGGAGAGGTAGGAGTCGCGTTTGCAGCAGCGCGGCACCCACCATCACGTGGTGCTCTGGACCATGCATGTGGCAAAACGGCATCTCCATCATCTTTTGGTTCATAATATGTTTTTTGCAAAGATACAAAAAGCCGCAGTCCGAAAACCGCGACTTTAGAAATACACCACCGTTCCAATCGGCTTGTCCAACAAATGGATGGCGTGTTGCTTGGCGATGGCTTGCGCCACGCTGTCGGGCTCATACCACGGATGCTTGGCAAGGGCAAATTTGTCGTGATGCACAGTGAAAACCTGATGTGCCTGCAAGTCCAAAATGGCTTGTTCCAAACCTTCGGGTGTGGAATGGATATATTTCCAGTCGTTGTTGTACTGGCCGTTCTCCAACAAAGCCAAATCTACTGTTCCGAACTGCTCTCGAATGCGCTGGAAACGACTGTCATAGCCACCGTCGCCGCCGATATAGACTTTCCGTCCGCCGTCCTCCACCATAAATGATGCCCACAGCGTCTGGTTTCTACCGAACAAACGGTTCGAGAAGTGGCGAGATGGCAAGCAGGTGATTTTTGAGTTAAGAGTTAAAAGTTGAGAGTTATGAGTTTCGTACCAGTCCATTTCGGTGATGATACTCTTGTCATATTTCCAATACTCTAAATATTCAGCAACACCGAGCGGACAGACCACTTGCTTCACCTTGTCTTTGATGTCGCGCAAGGTGGCATAATCTAGATGGTCCCAATGCTCGTGCGTGATAATGAGCACGTCAATTTCGGGTATATCGTCGGGAGAGTATATGTCTGTGCCCTTGAAGGGCTTCATTATTACAGACGTGGGAAACTCCATTTTCAGCAGCGGGTCCACCAAATAGCGTTTGCCGTTGAGACAGAAAAGGTATGACGAATGACCGAACCACACAAGCCAATCTTTGTCGGTGGGCAAAGTTCGCAGGTCGGTCTTAACTGCAGGAATCGCCTCCGTTGGCACGCGGTCTTTGGGCCGATGGACAATGAACTCCCATAGCATCGCTGACACGGACTTATCTCCCGTGAATTGCGGCGTCGGCTTCTCGTTTTGGAACATGCCGTCGCGCCAGTGTGGCGATGCCTCGATGCGGGCTTTGCGCTCTTTGGACATACGCCGCCCGAAAGCCGGATGGTTAAATATTGCGACCGCCACTGCCACAAGTATGAGCAGAATGGATAGAATGATCAGCAAAGCTTTCATACGTCTGCTCATTTTGGCATAATTAATTCATCAACCTGCTTTCACCCCACTTATACTGCGGATAGGCTTTCTTGAGGTCGTTGTAGGAGCCATCGACGGTGCTTCCGCCGCTGGTGGCGAACACGTTGAGGGTCTTGCCGCTGAGGTCGTGGGCTTCGATAAAGGTGTTGACGATGGTGGGGGCGGTGTACCACCA
>CAMVOL010000059.1 GCA_947169105.1 uncultured Bacteroidales bacterium
CAGGGCGTTGACTACTTCACCATCCACGCCGGCCTGCTGAAGCACCTGCTTCCCGCCGTGGCCAAGCGCCTCACCGGCTGCGTCTCCCGCGGCGGCAGCATCATGGCCAAGTGGATGCGCGACCACGACGAAGAGAACTTCCTCTACACCCACTGGGACGAGATCTGCGACATCCTCGCCGAGTACGACGTGGCGGTCAGTATCGGCGACGGCCTCCGTCCGGGCAGCACCCACGACGCCAACGACGAGGCCCAGCTCGGCGAGCTGAAGGTGATGGGCGAACTCTGTCTCCGTGCTTGGGAGAAGAACGTGCAGGTGCTCATCGAAGGCCCCGGCCACGTGCCGATGGACAAGATCAAGGAGAACATGGAACTCCAGAAGGAGTGGTGCCACAACGCGCCGTTCTATACCCTCGGACCTCTCACCATCGACATCGCACCCGCTTACGACCATATCACCTCCGCCATCGGTGCGGCGATGATCGGCTGGTTCGGCACCGCCATGCTCTGCTACGTCACCCCGAAGGAGCACCTCGCCCTGCCCAACAAGGACGATGTGCGCGAGGGCATCATCACCTATAAGATTGCCGCCCACGCCGCCGACCTCGCCAAACACCACCCGATGGCCGCCGAACGCGACAACGCCCTCAGCAAGGCCCGCTTCGAGTTCCGCTGGATTGACCAGTTCAACCTCGCCCTCGACCCCGAAAAAGCCAAGGAGTTCTATGGCGTGGAGAAGATCAAGCACACGCCCTATTGTACGATGTGCGGCCCCAACTTCTGCGCGATGCGCATCTCCCGCGAGGTTTCGTCACAAGGTAGAATTACAGAATAAGGAGGCACAAAATGGAATTTTACGATACCATTAAAGATCTGGTCTGGGACGACGTGACGCGCAGCGTTTACGAGAAAACGGATGCCGACGTGCGTCGCGCCCTCAGTAAGGAAGTCCTTACTATTGAGGATTTTAAAGCATTGATTTCGCCCGCCGCAGAACCCTACTTGGAGCAGATGGCACAACTGTCGCGCCACTACACCCAGCAGCGTTTCGGCAAGGTAATCTTGCTCTACATTCCGCTTTATCTTTCCAACGAATGCAGCAACCACTGTATCTATTGCGGCTTCAACCACAACAACGACATCGCCCGCAAAACGCTCACCGACGAGGAGATTTTGGAGGAGATAAAAGTCATAAAATCAATGGGGTACGATAATGTACTGTTGCTGACGGGCGAGCATCCGCGTGCCGCTGGCGCTGGCTACATCGAGCACGCTATCCGGCTGTGCCGTGAGCACTTCGCTGCCATCAACTTGGAGGTCTATCCGATGAAGGTGGAGGAGTACCGCCGGATGGAGCAGGCAGGTTGCAACAGTGTCTATATCTATCAGGAAACTTACAACGAAAGCCGTTACAAGGTATATCATCCGAAAGGGATGAAGAGCAATTACAGGTGGCGGCTCAACACGCCCGAGCGCGTGGCGCAGGCCGGCATCCACCGTGTGGGGATGGGCGCGCTCATCGGATTGGAGGAGTGGCGCACCGAGATGGCCTATCTTGCGATGCACCTCCGTTTTATGACCAAAAATTACTGGAAAACCAAGTACAGCTTGTCGTTCCCGCGGATGCGTCCGGCGGCGGGCGGCTACCAGCCCAACTTCCTGATGAGCGAGAAGCAGTTCGCGCAGGCACTGTGGGCCTTCCGCATCTTCGACCACGACGTGGAGATTTCGATGTCCACCCGCGAGACCACCAGCATGCGTGACCACTTCATCACGTTGGGTGTCACCTCGGTGAGCGCCGGCTCGCACACCGACCCTGGCGGCTATGCGCATCCCGACCGTGAACTGGAGCAGTTCCACATCAATGATGACCGTTCGCCGCAGGCCATGGAGGCGATGATCCGTGCGCAGGGCTACGATGTCATATACAAGGATTGGGACAAAACGATGAGGTAGTTTCCATAAAATTTGTAAACATTACAAACTAAGTCGTACTTTTGCACCCGTTTTTTTGTGAAGATGTCCGTTTTTGACGAAATTCTGGCAAACCGCTCTGTGTCCGTGGTTGGAATGGCGAAGAACACTGGTAAGACCGAGTGCTTGCGGTATATTTTGGCGGGTTGTGCCGTTCGTGGGCATGTCGCGGGTGTCACCTCCATCGGCATTGACGGTGAGTCGCTGGATCAGGTGACGGGGACGGAGAAGCCGGAGATTGTCTTGGACGAGGGCACGCTGTTCGTTACGGCGGAGAACTTCTACCGCGAGCGGCGGCTCACTTCCGAAATTCTGGACATCGGGAACACGCAGACGGCTTTGGGACGGTTGGTTGTGGCCCGCGCCGTCACCACAGGGAAGGCCATACTGGCCGGCCCGACCGCCACAGGGCAGGTGAGGGGCGTGATCCGGCAGCTCCATGATTTGGGGGCGAAAACGGTCTTTGTGGATGGAGCCCTTTCCCGCAAAAGTCTTGGCTCTCCGGCCGTTACTGATGCGATGGTGCTTGCCACGGGTGCCGCACTCTCGCCAAATCTCCCTGAACTGGTAAGGAAAACACGTTTCGTTTACGACCTGTTGAAACTTCCTGCCTTTGAAAGCCCCCTCGTCTCTGAAATGCTGGAGATTGAGTCGGGCATCCGTGCCGTCACCAACGACGGACGGTTGGTTGATCTCGGCATCTCTTCCGCCTTCCTGTTAGAGAAGAACAAGTCGAGACTGTTTGAGCAAGGCACCACCCTGTTTGTGAGCGGCGCCGTCGGCGACAATCTTTTCGATTTTCTCCGAAAGCAGCCCCAAATTGCTGATATTACATTAGTACTCAGGGATTTCACCCGTATCTTTGCCTCGCCTGTTTCCGTTTATTCTTTTTTGCAGAAAGGCGGGAAAATCCGGATGCTGATGGGCGCCCGTCTGCTCTGCATCTGTTTGAACCCGTGGTCGCCGACCGGTTACGTGATGGATTCGGAAAAGGCATGCGCCGCCCTCTCAGAGGCGTTGGGGCTCCCTGTTTATGACATCCGCAAAACCCCTTTCCAGTAGTTAATCACGCCGTCGCTTATGAGACTTTTCAGGAAGATTTTCAATAGGGAGAACAACCGTTATGCAAGAACAGCGGTCACGGGGCTGGTTACGTTACTGCTGGCCGTTCTGGTGCTTGTGTGCAATCTGACCCTCACGCCGCAGCAGGTGAATACTTCCTATTTTTTGAGCCTCAGCATCCTCTTTCTTTATGTGATGCTGATGTACTTCTTCTCCGGCACGTTGATGCGGGTGCTCACCATCGCGACGCGCCTGAAGTATCACCGCACGCTCAAGTTTGTGCTGATGCTTGCTTATATATTGGTGATGAGGTTCTTGACCATCTCGGTACATCGGCCCCGCCTGTTGTTCCAGACGATGTTTTTCACCACACAAGGCTATCTGGAGAATTTCTATGCCGAAAGCATTGGCGTACTGTTCGTTGATGTGTGTATCTATCTGTCTCTTGCGGTTTTTGGGACGAGGTACTTTGCCGATTACAGTCGCACTTTCATTTCCCGTCAACGTAAGACGGCGGGTCTCGTGCTGTTGGCGGAATTGTTTGTCGTTCTGGCACTCTCCACACTTGTCCCCTATATAGTGGGACGTTTTGCGTCGTGGGGCCGTTTCGAGCTGAATCCCTGTAACATGATGAACTTCGACGGGAACTCCATCATGTTTACGTTCATTGTCTTTGGCTTGGGATTTGGATCTTCCCTTTTATTGAAAAAGATTTTGGGAACGGTATTTCGCTATTTTCAGCGGAGACCGATGCCGGCGATTTTGTTCTTGAGCGGCGCATTTGCTTTGGATGTGCTGTTCTGTGTGCTTCTCAAGCGCTTTTTTTTCGGTTTTCCCGTCTGGATATGGCTGGTGGTTGTGGCGGCTCATCTTGTCGTCTCTCTCTTCTGGATGCGGTTTGAACGGCAGAACTACCGTTTTTTCATCGTATTGGGAAAACTGCTGATTTTTTCGTTTATCACTGCCATCTTGATCTCCTATCAACTGCAGAAAAGGGACGGTGAGATCCGTAATGAGTTGGTGAAAAACCTGATTGTCACTACACCAGTCAAAAATCCGTTCAACTATGCTGGGACGCAGGAGGATACTGTCAAAGTTGACCGATTTTTCGCCGGAGTCTATTCTGACCAGACCCTTCCAATAGGCTATGCGTGGGTGGTGAAGTCAGAAAGGCATCTGGACCGTGAGGCTATTATGCGCCATCCAGACGAAACGGCGCAAACCTCCTTCGCCTACTATGCGGACGGGCGGCTGGTGGACCAGTACGGCGGCTTTGACTATCTGATGAATGTGAAGGCCTATTTGGATGATATTCGCTATGATTCGAAGCATAGCTGTATTATTGCAAACAATTTCCGTCACTTCTTTTATCCTATTTCACCTAATGAGATGGTCGTTGTCAGCTACCGGATTACCTCCCAATTCAGTTTGTTGGCAGCGTTTTCGTTCTATTTCATCGCTTACATTCTGTTTTATGTGATGGTCGTGTTGGTAGGCCGTCCGTTTATTCGGATGGCACGCCCGTTGTCTTTGTATAACAATCTGTTATGGTCAGGAATGCTGCTGCTGCTGATAGTGGGCGGCGCATTGAGTGTGCTTTCCATTTACCATTCTATCAGCAGATGGAGCGGCGACCGGGCAGGACTGGTGAAGGTGAAGATTGGCAAGGTGGAGTCGGACTTGAACCGCAGTTTCGGGCAGTTGGAGCAGGTGAGGGTCAGTCGGAGCGAACAGGAGGTGGATAGTCTCCTATCGGCCCTTTCAAAACAGTACGACCTTTTAGTTTCTGTTTACGACACCAACGGACGGATGCTCTATTCGGTCTCCACCGACCTGATAGCGCAGCCGAAAGAAATGCCAGCTGGCGTGTTGGCGATGATGCAGTCGGGGTATTCTTACTATCGGGTCAAGGAATCTACAGACTACAAGAACATTTTATGCATTTACAAAGTGATACAGGACGATAGGGGATCGGTTGTGGGCTACCTGTCGGGCGCAGACATCCGCAACCGTTATGCCGCCCTTATCAAAATCTCGAACCTGATTACCAAGCACCTCTATTTCTTTGCATGGCTGATTCTGCTTTCGCTGGCATCTTCTTTCCTGATATACTTCATCATCTATCGTTCGATGGGGGCTTTGGGAAGTTCAATGCGGAAACGCAACCGTCCGTATAGTCCGATTCGTCTGGATTGGGAGGTGAACGAGGAGATTGGTGCGCTGATTCAGGAACACAACCAGATGGTGGACGAACTGCGGGCGAATGCGGTGAAGATGGCAAAGTCGGAACGTGAGGCGGCGTGGCGCGAAATGGCGCTTGAAGTCGCCCATGAGGTGAACAACCCGCTTACACCTATGCGCCTGAAAATGCAGTTGTTGCAGAAGGCTTGGCTGAGCAACCGCCCCGACATAGGCATCCGTATCGGAGAAGCTACGGATGAGGTGATCCGGCAGACCGACGCACTGGCGGAAGTGGCCGACACTTTCTCCGAATTCGCCAGCTCGCAGGTCGGCACGAACACTGACAACGACCTCCGCAAGTTGCTTTTAGAGCTGGTGGACGAACTTTCGGGCTTTGTGCCCGCCACCTATAACCTCCATATCGGCCCGCGTACCGAGTACCGCGCCCTCATCGACCGCAACCTGTTCCGGCAGATGATCCGTAACCTCGTCAGGAACGCCTATCACAGCCGCCCCGCTTCAGGGCGTCTCTCCGTCACCCTCACCCTTGATGATGACGAGGATGCCGCCTTCTGGCTCATGACCTTCGCCGCCAACGACTGCGGCCTCGACCTTACCGGCGATGAGGACGTGTTCTCCATCAGGTTCTCGTCCGTAAACTGCGGACACAGCCTCTGCCTGCCCATTGTCAAGAACATCGTGGTTTCGTTCAACGGGGAGATTGCGTTTGAAACTTCACGTGAGTCTGGCACGAAATTTGCGATAAAAATTCCGAAATTGTAGATAATCAGACGGTTGCTATTCCGTAAATTTGTGATTTTCAGTTAGAAAAAATACGCTAACAGCCTTGTTTAGAAATCTTTCAATAAAAAATTACGAAAGTGGTTTTTATATGAAAAAAAGTTGTACTTTTGCAGCCTCAAATTTTGAAATGTAAAGTAGTAAATATAAAAGAGATGAAACAGCCATTAGTTCAGTACGTAGAAGACAATTTCGTAGAGAGAAAGGATTATCCGAAATTCAAATCTGGTGATACTATCACCGTCGGTTATAAAATTATTGAAGGTTCCAAGGAGCGTATCCAGCACTTCCAGGGCGTTGTCCTGCAGATTGCTGGTGCCGGTGCTACCAAGAACTTCACCATCCGCAAGATCTCGAGCGGTATCGGTGTTGAGAGAATCTTCCCCTTCAACTCCCCCCGTATCACCGAGATCGTGGTGAACAAGCACGGTGTAGTTCGCAGAGCCCGTATCTTCTACCTCCGTGGACTTACCGGCAAGAAAGCCCGTATCAAAGAAAAGAGAGGTTAATCGTTACAATTTCCCTTATAAACAAAAAAACGCTTGCAAAAGCGTTTTTTTTATAACTTTTTCCGTATGGCTCTGCTTCATTCCTTTGAAAAATCAGGCAATTTCTTATTCCGTCACCGCGGCATCGTTCCGGTTTTCGTGTTCCTTGCCTGTTCGCCCGTCCTGATTCTGTCGCTCAATCCTGGCATCGGGGTGGCCGCACTTCCGTGCGGTTGGCAGATTGTCGTCGCCATTGTGTCGGCTCTTGTCTCCTTTGCAGGCATTGTGGTGCGTGCCTACACTATCGGCACCACCCCGCACGGCACCTCCGGACGGAATACCGACAAGCAGGTGGCCAAGTCATTGAACACCAAGGGTATCTATTCGGTTGTCCGTCACCCGCTGTACCTCGGCAACTACCTGATGTGGCTGGGGCTACTTCTGTTCATCGGCAATATTCCCTTCCTTGTGTGCGTGTCGTTGGTGTATTGGCTTTACTATGAGCGTATTATGTATGCGGAGGAGCGCTTTCTGGAGCGGGAGTTCGGTCAGGAGTACCTCGACTGGTCCGTCACCGTGCCGGCATTCTGGCCGAAGTGGAGCCAGTTTGAGAAGGGGGACGTGCCCTTCCATTTCAAGTCGGTGCTGCGCCGCGAATATTCCGGCATCTTCGCCATCACCCTCTGTTTCACGCTGGTGGACTACATCCGCTTTGCGATGGTGAACTGCGGGCATTGGTCGGAAGTGTGCTGGCTGCGGGTTTCTGGCATCATCTGCGCCGTGATGTTCGTGCTGATGCTGGTCCTCAGGACATTGAAGCACCACAGCAGAATCTTGGCAGCGGAAGAGAATAGGGATTAACAGTAGAGACGCACGGCCGTGCGTCTCTATAATTAGGTTACAAATATGTATGTTGGTTTGTGGAGACGCGATTCATCGCGTCTCCATAATATTTTCACCCCGATTTCATTTTATTTGTATCTTTGCGCCATTATTCATCCGGAAGATGGTGCAAGGTTTTAACCGATTCTTATTAAACATGATTTTTTATAACTTGTTGATTATCATATATATATATATATATATCAGCGGGTTGCGCTCCTTTGTACTGGATCCGGTAAAAACAGCCCCCTTTTATTTCTTTTTCACTTTTCCGAGACGCGCCATGGCATGTCTCTACATTGCATAATCGTATCCCTGCATAATCGCATAATCGTATAATCAAAAAAATATCATGAAAAAACTGCTATCCTTTTCAATCCTTTTGATGTTGTGTGTCAGCGCAATGGCGCAGACGGTAACACTTACCTTCACAGGGCGTGATGCCGCCAGCCAGTATGTTCAGTTGGACCGTGTAACCGTTACCGACCAGACCAAAGGTTGGACGGAAACCCTTTTGTGGCCCGACACCACCCTGACGATGCAGAACGGCACGGGCATTGCCGATTACGCCCATAATGCCGGTTTTGCCCTTTCACAGAACAATCCCAACCCGTTCAACGGCACCACCGTCGTGAACCTGACGGTAGCGGACGCCGGCACGGTGACGTTGGAAATCGTGGATGTGAATGGACGTATGGTGGTAGAGACAACGCATGCGTTGTCTCTACCGACCGGCACCCACCAATTCCGCGTTTCCCTGTCCGCCGCCGGCACGTACATGATGACCGCCCGCCAGAACGGGAAAATGTCGTCTATCAAAATGGTGAACAACGGAGGCGGAAAGGACAACAGAATTGAATTTGTGGGGACGGTGCAATCCATCACATTTGTTTTGAAATCCACCACCACCCATCCGTTCGATTTGGGCGATATGATGGAATATGCGGGGTTTGCCACGATAAACGGGGTGGAGTATGAAAGCGACCGCATTTCGCAGGCGCAGAATTCCTCGCAGACGTTTATGCTGCGGTTCGATGTGGCCCGCCCGGAGGTAACCACGCAGAACGCCACCGGCATCACGGCCACGGCTGCCACCCTGAACGGGGAGGTAACTGACGACCACAACGCCAACGTGACGGAGCGTGGCTTTTGCTACGGGACTACTCCCTCGCCCTCGCTGAATGGCAGTTATATGATTGTCGGAAACGGTGCGGGAAGTTTCTCAAGCAGCCTTGCGGAACTCACGCCGGCCACCACCTACTATGTGCGGGCCTACGCCACCAATATGATGGGCACCTCCTACGGACAGCAGAAAGTTTTCCGCACACTGGACACCATGCCGGTGGTGACCACCGCCGAACCTTCCGGCATTACGGCCACTATGTTCACTTCGGGCGGTGAGGTGACGGTGCTGAACAGCGCAAGTTTGACCGCACGTGGCGTTTGCTGGAACACCACCGGCACGCCCACCGTGGCCGACAGCCACACCA
>CAMVOL010000060.1 GCA_947169105.1 uncultured Bacteroidales bacterium
CCGACAACCAGCTCAACATCATCGACTACAACCGCGTGGTGAAAGACCTCAACGGACTCAGCAAAGAGCAGTTCCTCGCCGCCGTGGCCGAAACCTACACTGTGGAAGATATGGGCACCGACATCTACAAACCCTCCAAACTGCACGAATTCAGCATGTACCTCGACGGCCACTGGTATAAGATGAACGCCAAGCCCGGCACCTTCGACAACAACGACCCGATCGGCGTGCTGGATGTCACCATCCTCAGCAACCTCGTTCTCGACAAAGTGCTCGGCATCAAGGACCTCCGTACCGACAAGCGCATCGACTTTGTCGGCGGTATCCGCGGTCTCGGCGAACTGAAACGCCGCGTCGATAGCGGCGAGATGAAGGTCGCCTTCGCCCTCTATCCCGTCAGCATGAAGCAGATCATCGACATTGCCGACACCGGCAACATCATGCCTCCGAAGACCACATGGTTCGAGCCGAAACTCCGCTCCGGCCTTGTGATCCACGAACTCTGCTAAACAACATCTTTGAAAGTGACATAAGAGGGTGACCAATTGGCCACCCTCTTATTAAAAAAAACACACTTCCTCCATTAAAAAACAATGGATTTTTTTTCTGTTTTTCTCGTAGCTGTAGGACTTTCCATGGATGCCTTTGCTGTTTCCATTTGTAAAGGTTTGGCCATGAATACATTTGACAAAAGGGAAGCCAATCTGATGGGACTTTTCTTCGGTGGTTTTCAGGCACTGATGCCCTTAATCGGCTGGGCCGTCTGCGTCCGTTTCGCCAAATATGTGATGGCCTACGACCATTGGATCGCCTTCGGTCTTCTTCTTTTTATTGGAGGAAAAATGATTTTGGAAGCATTCACAAAAAAAGAGGAAGAGGCATCCAACAAGAAACTGTCAATCAAAGAATTATTCATCCTTGCCATCGCCACCAGCATTGATGCTTTGGCCGTGGGTATTGCTTTTGCCTTCGAGTACACGACATTCTTGCCCGTGCTTTATGCTGTGTTGCTCATCGGAGTCACCACCTACCTGTTCTCGTTCGGCGGTGCATATATCGGCAAGCGGTTCGGCAACATCTTCAAGAACAAAGCCGAAATTGTCGGCGGTGTCATCCTTATCGGCATCGGGGTGAAGATTCTTTTGGAACATCTTTTAGGATAAAACGATACAAAATATGGTACACATCGGAAAAATCGAGTTAG
This sequence comes from uncultured Bacteroidales bacterium, assembly GCA_947169105.1. Taxonomy (GTDB): domain Bacteria; phylum Bacteroidota; class Bacteroidia; order Bacteroidales; family WCHB1-69; genus UBA1756. Next base: position 1,205 of record CAMVOL010000060.1, read on the forward strand.
GAGAAGGCCGTCCCATCGTGGTGCAGTCGATGACCAACACGTTCACATCGGATGTGGAGGCGAGTGTGGCGCAGGTGAAACGGATGGTGGAGGCGGGCTGCGAGATGGTGCGGCTGACGGTGCCTTCGATGAAGGAGGCGGAATCGCTGCGCGAGATCAAGCGCCGGCTTCGGACAGAAGGCATTGACACACCGCTCATTGCCGACGTCCACTTCCTGCCGGAAGTGGCCGAAGCGTGCGCCGCTTTCGTGGAGAAGGTGCGCGTAAACCCCGGCAACTTCACCGACAAACGCAGCTTCCGCCAGCTGGACCTCACCGACAGCGAGTATGCCGCAGCGGTGGAGGCGATGGCACTGCGCGCCCATCCCCTGTTCGACATCTGCAAGGAACACGACACAGCCCTACGCATCGGCATCAACCACGGCTCCCTCTGCGACCGCATCGTGAGCCGCTACGGGAACACGCCCAACGCCATGGCGCAGTCGGCAATGGAATGGGTGGAAATCTGCCAACGCCACGGGTTCCATAACGTGGTTTTCTCGATGAAGTCGAGCAACGTGAACGTGATGACCGAAGCGACGATGTTGCTACTGAAGCTGATGCGCGAGGCGGGCTCCGTTTATCCGCTACACCTCGGCGTGACCGAAGCCGGCGCGGGCGACGAAGGCCGCGTGAAGTCGGCGGCGGGCATCGGGGCGCTGCTACTCAATGGCATCGGCAACACCATCCGCGTGTCGCTCACCGAACCGCCCGAAAACGAAGTCCCCTTCGCCCGCCTGCTGACCCGTCTCAATGAGACCAAAGCCAATGTCATCACCGAACGGCACGACAACTGCCTGACGCTCACCTACGACACCGACGACCGCCAGCAGTGGCTGGCCGTCACCGCTGCCCACGCCGGCTACGAACATTTCCGTAATCCTCTGAAAGACATCAAAATCCGCAACCGTTTCTTCACCGAATCGGAATGTCAGCACCTCGCCGACCTGATCCTACAGGCCTGCCGTATCAAGATGACACATACGGAAATCATCTCGTGCCCCTCGTGCGGACGAACCCAGTACGACATCCAAGGGGCTTTGGCCAAGGTGAAAGCCCGCTTCGGCAACTACCCGGACCTGAAAATCGGCGTGATGGGCTGCATCGTCAACGGCCCCGGTGAGATGGCCGATGCCGACTACGGAATTGTGGGCGCCTCCCACGGCAAAGTGGCCGTCTATCGCCAAAAAGAACGGCTGACACAACCGTTAACCGTGGACGAGGCGATTGAATGCCTGGAAAAATTTATTAAAATGAAAAATGAAAATTGAAAATTGAAAATTAAGAAGTTAAGGAACTGAGGAACTAAAATCCTCCTTAACTTCTTAACTTGCAACTTGATAAACATTATAAACCTGTAACCCAATATGAACCCAGTAATTGACACCCTCCTCGCGCATAGAAGCATCCGCGAGTTCACCGGGAAACCGATTGAGAACGATGTTCTCCAACAGATATTGAAAGCCGCCTGCAACGGCTCCACGATGGGCGGTATGCAGCTGTTCAGCATCATCGTCACGAAGGACAAGGCAATGATGGAAAAGATGGCGCCGTTCCACTTCAACCAGCCGATGGCCACTACCGCGCCGGTGATTCTCACCTTCTGCGCCGATTTCCACCGCTTCGACCGCTACTGCGAGTGCCGCGGAGCCGCCACCGACGCCTACCACAACCTCCAGGCCTACCAGTGGGCCATGACCGACGCGCTGATTGCAGCTCAGAACGCCTGTGTGGCGGCGGAATCACTTGGTCTCGGATTCTGCTGGTTAGGTACCATCACCTATAATGTTCCGCAGTTTATTGAAGCGCTGCAACTTCCGGAACATGTCATTCCCGTCGCCTGCATTCCAATGGGCTACCCGTTGCATCAGGACACACCCCTCACGACCAAACTCCCGTACGAGACACTGGTTCACGAAGAGACCTATCGTGAATATACAGACGATGAAATCAACCGCGCCTACACAGCGTTAGAAGCCGTCCCCAATAACATTAATATGGTGAAAGACAACGGTTTCGAGAATCTTGCACAGGATTACGTCCTCCGCCGCTACAAGAAGGAAGATAACGAATATTTTTCGCAAGTGCTTCGCGACTGCATTGAAAAACAAGGGTTTTAAGCCTCCGCTTTCCCTAACGTCGCCGCCTCCATCTTTTCCACCCACCGCAACGCCTTGTTGATGGTATCGACATCGCGGATTTGGAGTGTCAGTTTCTGGTTCACCTCCTTCATCTGCACGGTGGGATAATGCTTCTGCATGAAGGAAAGTATCTCACCGAACAGCGTGGACTGGTAGAACGCCGCATTGGAATTTTCCACAAAATAACCGATGAACGTCCTCTTTTTCAGCACAATCTTGTCGAAGAAGAGGTTGGCGGCCTTGCGCCGGAGCGGGATGGTCTGCAACAGTTCTTCCGTGGCGGGCGGAATCGCGCCGAACATGTCGGTGAGCTTGTTGCGGAATTTCGCCAGCTCCTCGTCCGCCCGAATCTGTTCCAGTTCCTTGTACAAACTCATACGCTCGCTAAGGCTGGACACATAGTCGCTGGGAAACAGCAACCCGAGGTCGGTTTCGAGCATGCACTCCCGCTGCACCAGTTTTGCGGAAGTTTCGTCCTCATTGTCCATACCTTCGTCCTGCAACTCCTGAATGGCCTCGTTCAAAATTTTCTGGTACATCTCGAAACCGATGTCGGAGATGAAGCCGCTCTGCTCCGCGCCAAGCACGTCGCCGGCGCCACGGATATCCATATCACGCATTGCAATCTGGAAGCCGCTGCCAATTTCAGAATAGTCCTCGATGGCCTTCAACCGCTTGCGCGCCTGCTCGTTGAGCGTGTCAAACGGCTTGGTGAGCATATAGCAAAAAGCCTTCTTGTTGTTACGTCCCACACGTCCGCGCAGCTGGTGCAGCACGTTCAGGGCGAAGTTCTGGGCATCGTTGATGACCATCGTGTTGGCATTGGTGATGTCCAATCCCGACTCCACGATGGTGGTGGCGACCAACACGTCGTAACGGCCGTCGATGAAGTCCATCATCACCTTTTCCAGCTCCTTGCCGTCCATCTGGCCGTGGCCGACAGCGACGCGAGCATCCGGCACCAAACGTTTCACCATTCCTGCTACCTCCATGATATTCTGCACCTTGTTGTGGACGACAAAAACCTGTCCGCCACGCTGGATCTCAAAATTCACCGCATCCCGCAGGATGTCCTCATCGAAGGTATGCACTTCTGTTTGGATGGGGTAACGGTTGAGCGGCGGGGTGGCGATGACGGAGATGTCGCGGGCGCCCATCATCGAGAACTGCAGCGTGCGTGGAATCGGGGTCGCCGACATTGTAAGTGTATCGACCGTCACCTTCAGTTCGCGCAGTTTCTCCTTCGCCCCTACCCCGAACTTCTGCTCCTCGTCGATAATAAGCAGTCCCAAATCTTTGAAGACCACATCTTTGCCTAAAATACGGTGCGTACCAATCAAGATGTCGATTTTGCCCTCCTTGAGCTGCGCCAGCGTCTCCTTGATCTGCTTGGCGGAGCGGAAACGGTTGATGAAGCCCACTTTGCAGGGCATTCCCTTGAGGCGTTCGGAAAAGGTGGTGAAGTGCTGCAATGCCAGCACGGTCGTCGGGACGAGGACAGCCACCTGCTTGCTATCGCAAACGGCCTTGAACGCAGCCCTGATGGCAACCTCGGTCTTGCCGAAGCCCACGTCGCCGCACAGCAGGCGATCCATCGGGCAGTCGGACTCCATATCCTCCTTGATGTCGTGCATCGCCTTCACTTGGTCGGGGGTGTCCTCGTACATGAACGACGCCTCCAGCTCGGTCTGCAGGTAAGTGTCGGCAGAGTAGGCAAAACCCTTCATTGACTTCCGTTTGGCGTACAGTTTGATGAGATCGACCGCCAGCTCCTTCACGCGCCGTTTGGTACGCTCCTTCATCTTCTCCCACGTGCCCGAACCCAAGCGGTTCAACGTGGGCGGCGTACCGTCCTTCCCCACATATTTCGTAATCTTGTGCAAGGAATGGATGCTGATATACAGCACATCGCCGTCCTTATACACCAGCTTGATGACCTCCTGCTCCACGCCGTTCACATCCATCTTCGCCAATCCCTGATAGATACCGATACCGTGGTCGATATGTACCACATAATCGCCAGGTTGCAGGTCGTAAACCTCCTTCAGGGTGAAGGCCTCGCTCCGTTTGTAACGGTCGCGGATGATAAAACGGTGGTAACGTTCAAAGATCTGATGGTCGGTATAAACGCACAACTTGCCGTCCTCGTCGCGGAAGCCTTCGTGCAGCACAAAACCCATCGGTGCGTAGAGATCGGCGGGGGCGTAATCGGTCTCGTGCTTGGCATTATACACTTGCAGCAAATCCCCGATAATGTGTTCCATACGGGTGCGTTGCTGCTCATTTTCAGTCAGAAATACCGTCGTATAACCGTGCTCACGGTTGTCAATCCATTCAGCCAGAAGCATATCCACATTCTTGCTAAACGCATTCTGCGGGGCAATTTCAAAATCGCAGACGGCGGCATATTCTTTGAAATAATCCGATTCAATTTCTACAATATTATGATTTTCAATATTTTGCAAAAAGAAATCAGAATCAATATAGAGGTCTTCGGGCAGAAGATGGCTGATGGGCGAATTAATTTTCTCAAACTCCTCGACCACTTTCTTGAAATTGCGATGGAGGGTGGTTTTAATGTCGTTTGTCTTTTTCAACCAGAAGATGTCGTCGGGGGCGAGAAAATCGAAAAAACTGACCCGTTCCTTCACTTCCAAATCGGAAGAAAGCGGCATAATATGCAGCGTATTCACCTCTTTGATAGAAAGTTGCGTATTCGTGTCAAAAAGACGAATGGATTCGACCTCATCCCCTGCCAGCTCAATGCGGTAAGGATATTCTTCCGAAAAAGAGAAGACATCGAAGATGGCGCCGCGCCACGCGAACTGTCCCGGCTCGAAGACGAAATCATCCTGCCGGTACTGCGCCTCATACAGGAAATTGACGAAATCATCGATGGAAAGCGTCTCCCCTTTCTTGATGGTGAACGAATTCTTTTTCAGAATTTTGGTGGAGGTCAGTTTTTCCGCTATTGCCTCCGGATAGGTCACAATTACACTCTTTCCTTCGGCGTACAGCAGCTTGTTGATGATTTCCGAACGCAGCTTGATGTTGGCGTTGTCCGTCTCCTGTGGCTCGTAGGGACGGCGGTACGAGGCGGGAAAGTAGTGCACTTTCTTCTGCTCAATCGGGCGGTTGGCATCATCCAGCATCTTTTCAATATCATGATAAAAGAAGGCCGACGATTCCTTATCAGGAAACACAAACAACTGATTCTGTTTCAGTTCCGAGAAAAGCGGAGCCAACGCTATCGACAGCGACGACCCGCTCAACCCGGTGATGCGGAGCCGCCCATCCGTGGCATTTTCATAAAAATCGTTCAGTGGCGCCATCCGGCGCAGGTCGGATTCAGCAGCATTGAAGAGTTCTATGAGGTCGGTTTGGAACATACCACAATATCAAAATCATCAAATTTGTAGAGACGCACGGTCGTGCGTCTCGCTATCGGTGCATCAGATAACGATGCGGTACAATGAAATCCCTCTATTTCGTCCCGCCTCCCAAAGCAATGTAGAGTGCGATGAGGGCGCGGTTGCCGTTGTACAGGTTTGCGGCCTCGCTGATCTGTGCGGAGAGAAGGCCCTCCTGCGCAGACAAGACCTCCAAGTAACTGGCCTTGCCGTTGTCCATCAATTCGTGCGTGCCGTCGTAGGCATCGTGTAGCACCTCGACCTGACGCTTGTAGTACACGTCTTTTTCACGAGCAACCTGACAGTCTGCCAACGCCTCGTTCACCTGGTTGCCCGCGTTGATGACCGTCTGCACATACTGCTGTTGGATGTCTTCTTGGGACAACTTGCTGATTTTGAGATTTGCTCTCAACTTTCCTTGGGCAAAAATGGGTTGCACGAGGGAGGCGAGCGCATTCAGCAGCAGAGAGCCGGGATTCGGTATCAGGCCGGAGTTGTTACCCCAGCCCAAAAGACCCTGCAACGAAACCTTGGGGTAGAATGCCGCACGGGCTGCCTGCGTGTTATAGAACGCCTCTTCCAGCCGGTGGTCGGCCATTTGGATGTCGGGGCGGTTTTCAAGCAGTTGTGCCGGAACGCCCGTGCTCAGCTGTTGCGGCAGCTCGTAGGTGTTCCAGCGGCTGCGTGCAATAGACTGCGGTGCGATGGCAAGCAATTGGCAAATGGAATTTTCCACATTGCGGATGCTGCGTTTTACATCCACCACCTGCATTTTCATATTCAGATAAGATGACTCCATCTGGTTGACGGCGGTGGAATAAGCCTTGCCGTTTTCCCAGAGTGCCCGCTGTGTTTCCAGAGAAGTGTTCCAAAGCGAATCGGTGAAAAGCAGAATTTCCAGCTGCTGGTCCAGAAGCTGCAGCATGAAATATTGCTGAGCCACGGCTGAAATAAGATTGGCCTTCACTGCCTTTTCACGTGCCTCCATCTGCCACAGAACCGCCTGCGCTTTACGCTTCTGGTTGGTGTTCACAGCAAAAATGTCGAGATCCCAGTCTATCTGCAGGGGTAGATTGTAGGACAAGGTGGGGACAAGACTACCCTCGCTCAGGTAGGAATTCACGCCGACAGAAGGCGCGAATGTGACGGAAGGCAAATACCCCAGCTTGGTGGTACGGAGGGAGATCTGCGCCTGCTCCACGGCAATGCGGGCCGAGTTGGCATCCGTGTTGCGCACCAGCGCCGAGTCGATGAGTTTCTGCAACAGCGGATCGGTGAAAAACTCTCGCCACGATAATTCCGCAATGGACTTTTCGTTCTGCACCGCCGTCACATCCTCCGTTGTGCCGTAGATGTCGGAGGAGACCTGCGATTGCGAAGTATATTTTTTATAGATACCGCAGCCAGTGAACGCAACGCACATTATGCTGACGGTAAGGATGATGCATAATCTTTTCATTTCTCTGACGTGTTTTCGTTTTCAATATCTGAAACAACAACCTCTTCATTTTCAGACTCAACTTCAGTCTCTGTCTCAGGCTCAACTTCCGTTGCGGTCTCAACCGCCACTGTCTCCAGAACGGGCGCTCCGTGCACCTTCTCGTGCAATTTTTGGAACACGATAAAGAAGGAAGGAACCACGAAGACCAAGGCCAGCGTACCGACGGCCATACCGGCGGTGACACCGAGGGCAAGCACGCGGTTTCCGTTGGCACCCGCGC
>CAMVOL010000061.1 GCA_947169105.1 uncultured Bacteroidales bacterium
TCAGCCACCGCGGCCGCGCGATGCGACAACTGCAGGAGTTCCTGATGAGGCGCGAGAAGTGATTTATTGCGGAAATTGTTGCAGAAAAGCGGAAAGGTGCGGAAACAGACCAAGGAAAGCCATACCGTTCCTGATTCTTTCCCACCAAATCACAAATCACTAATCACTAATCACAATTCACTAACACATCATTAATCACCATCGGGAAGTACTTGTGTTCCAGCTGGTGGATTTTCGTCTCGACCGTCTCCAACGTGTCGCCGGGTTCGGCGTGGAAGGCGAACTGGTTGATAATCTTGCCCGTATCAATCCCCTCGTCCACGAAATGAATGGTGATGCCGAAGACCTTGACCCCGTAGTGGAAGGCGTCGGCGATGCCGTGCGCGCCCGGGAAGGAGGGCAGCAGGGCGGGATGCAGGTTGATGATATGCATCGGGTAGGCCTCCAAGAGCGTGGGGCCGATGATGCGCATGTAGCCGGCCAGCACGATGTACTCGACCTGGCGTTTCCGAAGTTCAGCTAAAACGGCCTGCTCATAGGCGGCCTTCCCGGCATACTCCTTCGCACAAAAAGTGAACGCGTCAATGCCGGCGGCATTGGCGCGTTCCACTGCTTTGCTTGAAGGATTGTCGGATACCAGAAGGGCGATTTCGGCGTTCAGCGTCTGCTGTTTGACGGCCTCGATGATGGCCTGGAAATTGGAGCCGAAACCGCTGGCGAATACGGCAATCTTCTTCATACTAAATTAGTTGGCCTTCGGACATTTGCCGCCTTCCTTCGGGCAGCCTTTGCCTTCACCTTTACAACCATGGCCTTCGCCCTTGCAGCCGGGTTTTTCGCCTTTGCAGCAGGGTTTGGCGTCTTTCTTGCAGCAACCGCCGCAGCAGCCGTTGTCAAAGGCGGCTTTACGCTCGTCGAGGGTGAGCTTGTCCCAGTTCTTCATGGCAGCCTCGAAAGCGGCCTTCTTTTCCTCCTGGGCTTTCTTCATCTCCTGCATCTCGTCGTATTTGGCCTTGCGCTGGTCGAGCAGCTCGGCTTTACGCTCGTCGGTGAGGTTCTCCCAATTCTGCCAGTCTTCGCAAGCCTTCTTGCAGGCTTCCATCTCGGCCTTCTGCTCCTCGGTCATCTCCTCGCAGCAGGGGGCTTCGGTCTGGGGCTCGGTAGCCTCTGCCGGTTGCTCGGCAGGCTTGTTGTTACAGGCGGTGAACATCAGACAGCACGTGGCTGCCAACATAATGAACAGTTTCTTCATTTCTTTGATTTTTAAGTTCGTTTCTACTAAAAATATCGGCGGCAAAAATAGTGTTTTTTCGAAAGGTGAAGTGTTTAAAATTCTTAAAAATCATCACAGATCTTCATGAACACGGGGGCATCGGCGAATGCCTGTAGGGGCGTTGGCCGATGCCCGTAGGGGCGTTGGCCAATGCATATATGTTCATAGGGCGATGCATATATGTTCATAGATCGATGCATATATGTTCATAGGGCGATGCATATATGTTCATAGGGCGATGAGCATAGGTGACCGTTACCGCTTCACAATCTTCCGGTGATATTCCTTCCCGTCCGCGGCCGTCACGCGCAGGAGATAGACGCCGGCGGGAACGTTCCGCAGGTTCATCGTGGCGGTCGTGCCGGGTTGGGGCGCACCTGCGTGTGCGCCCGCGCCCGTCACCATCCGCCCCTGTAGGTCGTAAAGGACGACGCTGGCGATCTCCGCACCGCGCAATTCCACGAACAGGAGGTCGTCGGTGGGGTTGGGATAGACGGTCAAGGCGGCGTCATCGGTAATGTCCGTCGTCACGCGTTTCGCGCGGGTCCCCGCATTGTTGTCCGCGTTGTCGTCCACCAACAAATCGTCTTCGTAGCAGATCCCGTGGAAGAAGCAGAGCACCCCCTTGGCCATCACCGAGGCGCGGCCGGTGTTGCGTTCGGCAATGGTCTGCAGCTGCGCGATCTGTGCCGGCGTCAGCGCATACCAATTGACAAACGGTGTGCCACTGTTGTCCTGATTGTCCAAGTTGTCGTTTTGAACACGCAACGCCAGTTTCATCGCGTGGAACTCAGCATAGTTCGCCATTTCCGCGTCGTCCGCATCCGCCGCGAACGGTTCGTTGTACCCCTCGCAGAACCGCGTCTCCGTCAGGGAGTACGGGTCGGCGATGGGCTGCGCGGCAGTGTGCCACTGCTCCAGCGTGCCGAGGTCCAGCAGGCTGTCGGACATGAGGGTGCGCACGGCGGTGTAGTAGGTGTCGGAGAGGGATTGGACGGCCGTGGCGTAGGCGTTCATGTCGGACTGGAAGCCGGCCAGAGACTTGATCGGGCCGTTGCCGCACAGGGTGGAGGCGCAGGGGTTGGCGGCGGCCTTGCCGTTTTTGACTACCTGATACGGGTTAGTCGGTACACTTCCATTTCCGTAGTAATAGGTGATGGTGTCCCATCCGCTGTTGTGAAAGCTGCTTGTCAGGGTGTTGGCAAACGTGTTGTCCGCACCTTTCGTGGAAGAGCCTTGGGATAGAGCCACACTTGCCTTTGGGGCCACATAAATGTCGTAACTGTCGTTTGAAAAATTATTGCATGACATGCACAACCCTGCGGCACAGAGGCCGTTCTGCCCTGACACGAAAATGCCTTTCGTCAGTTTCTCGAACGTGTTCCGGTAGAGGCTGTTGGGAAGAATGCCTGAGGAGCTGACGTGAACGCCTGTGCTGTTGTCCGTGACGAAAGGCACCGTAGGAAAGGTGGTGCGCAGGAATGTGTTTTCCTCCACTTTGTACCCGGAGCAGCCGTTGAGATAAAGCCCGTAGTTGTTACGCACGCTTTCCGGACATGTGGTAAGATTGAAGTCGCAGCGGGTCACCGTGGTGAAATTGTTGCCGTTGACGCGGACCCCGACCCCGTTGCCGCTGAATCTCGCCTGGTTCACTATTACCGAATACGGGTTGCCGGAGGTGACGGCCTCCACGGCGGTGGTGAAGCCGGAGAACGAGCAACTGTCGGCATGGGCGGACGGGCATTTGCAGTCAGCCTGGTAGTTGACGGAGCAGTGGATGTCTATCAGCAGTCCCGCGTCCTCGGCGTAAATTCCTCTCCCTTTGGAGAGAAGGCCAGTTGTCAGATTCTTGAAGACGCAGCCCTTGAAAGGAATTCTCTTCACATCCCACAGCCTCACATGTTCTGCAAAACCCGTGTTGTTGGCGGCGAAAAGGTTGCTGTTGTCCACCGTGAAGGTGCAGCGGGAGAACGTGGCGTTGTAGTTTGCAATACTCCCCGAAGGCGCCGTATAGGCGTAGGAGTTGATCACCACCGACTGCCGGTTGTTCCTGAACGTGGCGTCGGTGGCGGAGATGATGCCGCCGGTGGTGGCGAACGTAACCGTATCTTCGCGCAGTCCCGCACGAACAGCACAGAGGGCGTTCTCTATCCGTGCCCCGTTCCTCAGTTCCACGGTGCCCTGATATTGAGACTGTTGCCGCTTCGTGCGGTCGCCCACAACTTCTATGCCCTGCCACATCACGCCGTCGCAGGCGGAGGTCAGCGTGCCGCCATCCACGACGAGCTTACCGCCGGGGCGGACGATGAGGCGTCCACCTCCTCCACATAGTAAATTGCCTGTGATGGTCAAAGTCACATTTGGGTCTATAATTGCTGTCACGGGGAGATAAGTTTCTGCTGACCATGTTGTGTTGGAGGTAATGTTAAACGGTGTCGTGGAAACGGGAGTAACCCCTGACCAAACGGAAGTGACCTGAATGCTTTTCGTTAATGTGTACATCAGCCTTCCTTGCTGGTAAACGTCCACAGAAAGGGTGCCCGTACCCACACTCACGGGCATTACTCTAACAGACGCTCCGAGATTCTCTATAATGTTCAGGTTTGAACTGGCCGACCATGAGTACGTGAAAATTTCAGGATGCAGGAAATCACAATGATATATGTTCGCCTCGCAGTCGGCCAAGGTGTTTGAACCCATGATTGTGGCGTCGTGTCCATACTCCATGGCATGAACAACGGCAAGATGGGCATCTACTAATCCGTATCCCATTTCTTGGTTCCATGAGCCATTGGGATGATTATTCGTATAAGGAGTTGTTCCTATTTTTTTTGTTGTTTGTTCAATTATATCCCTAACTTCAAGGGAAGAAAGATTAGGATTAACAGACAAAACTAATGCTGATACACCAGATATTTGTGGACAAGCAGCAGATGTACCCCCAAAACGGCCTGTATATGACAAATAATTTGTTCCTGAAGAAGGTAACGTTTCGTTTGTGTTCTCGTTTGGATTATAGCCTGAGAATCCAGGTATATCAATTGACCAAATTTCGTAGTCCTCTCCTGATATTTGATTTGGATAAGCTTTATGCGAAGGAGCAACTACGGAAATCTTATCTCCATTTGGACTATAGTTAGCTACTTGGTTGTTCCTGTCGGAAGCTCCGACTGTTATCATCGATACATTTGCACAATTCGCAGGAAATGAAACATACCCAACATTACCATTAACACGATTGGCAGTGTTTCCTGCTGAAAAAGTTACTACACAGCCCTTCCCATTTCGACCATTAGCAGTGGCGTTGTTAATTGCATTGACAATGGCGGGAAAAGCATTAGGAACAGAACTACCCGTTCCCCAACTGTTGGAGATAATATCTGCACCATTGGATGCAGCAAACAATAAAGCGTCATCGAACACATCAATTGTTCCATAGCCAAAAGGCACACGTATGGGCATAATTATACAATTTGGAGCAATACCTGAAATTCCTTCATTATTATGAGAAGCGGCAATGATGCCTGAACAAGCATTGCCATGATTGCCATTCATACGTGGGGAGGGGTCGTCTATAGAGGTGCCATCATATTGCCAAGCAAAATTGCTTCCTGAAAGCCTTATTTGTCTCTCGTTTGGTAAATCAGGATGATTACTTGTTACTCCTTCATCTATGACAGCAATTATTATGGAGGCATTGCCTTTTGTTAGATTCCAAGCTTCTGGTGCATTAATATCAGCGTCTATTGTCGTCACATGACCATCATTAATGACTTGACCAAGACTATGTAAGTAAAATTGATATTGAAAATAAGGGTCATTTATAGGCTCTTGGTGTTTTTGAAAATTCACGATAAAATTAGGATGAGAAAACTGTACTAAACCAGATTCTTGTATGGCATTAGCAATGGACAAATCATCATCCAATGCGTTTTCCGATATTTTTGCCAATACATAGCTTGGGGTTTTTCGAAGAATTTCTAAAGGGAAAGACTGTAGAATGAAATCTATGTCTTCTTCATGATTTGGGAAAAATAATATTTGACCACTACATCCCAACAAACAACCTTCTTCGGTTTTGTAAACAGAATATGTCTTAAGGTCGTTTCTCGATAATATTTTTTTCCCCGAAAGGATGGTATATTTATCGTTGCGGGAAATAGCTGACGAAGGATTGGTAGCCAAATAATTTTCAACATCAGGATTCCCACTGTCAACCACTATGGTGTCTGTTAAATAAAGTCTGACAGAATTGTTGTAGCTATAGTAATGTTGCGCAGAAGCATTCAAAATGAATGCAAACACAAACCAAAATAAAAGGATTCTTTTCATAAAAGACTTAATTAAATGAAACAATAACTTCAGGAACATCGTAAATTTGGTATAGTGCTTCGCAAACCCTACAAAAAGAGGAGTCCGTCAGAAATTGATAACTTCCTGTTATCTGATCCCCTATTTGCAGTGCGGTTGTTTGCTGGGAATACGTTTTTACCACATTTGAATAATATGTTTCATTAATGACTATATTCTCGCCGATTCCTACTGGTTTCTGAACCTCAATCAGATACCCTCTGATATTGCTTGTGCAGTATTCGTATCCAATAACCGTTCCTTCTAAACTGTTCCAATTTTGATCCTTACATCGAGTTAACAGGAATACATTGACTAGCATAATCAGGGCTATCGTAATAATAATTTTGATTTTTTTCATTTCCTTATTGTTTTTTGAAGACTACTATTTTTTTGATTATCCGCATTCACCCCCAACCCCATACTTGCGGTAGGTGAAGGTTGGTTTGTATGAATTAATATATCCATCCATTCCGTCGTTATTTATCATATCAAGAGTTAGTGTATCAATATTATATAGTGCATCTTGTTGTGGAATAAAGTATGCACGAATCCATTTGTCATCTACTTTATATGGATTGCTTAAATATATAAAGTAACCTTCGACACCTGCCTCGCAAGTCTTCTTTCCACAGGTCGAAAGCACTATCCCAATCAATGGAATGCTAAAAAAAAGTAACAATCTAAAAAAACGTTTCATTTTTTGCTTGTAGTGGACTTCCGATTTTTCATTTTCTCACATTGTTCCTATCCTTGATGCGAAGTCCGTTAAACATCAAGATAAGCAAACAACGCGGCGAAATTACACATTTCCCGTTTACGTCCGGATTCGGGGTGCCGCCTGCGGCACGGGACATGCCGCCGCGGCACCCGCCGTCATCCGAACTTCCTGTATGTTATGCCGTTGTGCATGGAATTTGTGATTTGTGACTTGTGATTTGTGACTTGTGATTTGTGACTTGTGATTTGTGACTTGTGATTGGTGATTTGTGACGTGTGACTTTCGGTTCGACATTCCCCAAACTACTAACTACTAATTCTTAATTGTTCGTGTACGCCGCCTTGTCGCTGTAGAACAGCCCCATGAATGTGAACTGCTGCGTGACGCTGTCCCGATAGACCGTCTGAGCGGGGATGTTCAGGAATGACCCCTTCTCAGAAGATGCATTCAGCACGGTCAACGAGCGTTCCGGCATGTTGAAGCAGTCCTCCGTGGTGAGACTCCACACCGTGTCCACCACTGCACTGAACGTCTCACCCTTGGGCTGACCGCCAATGGGCCAGAGCCGTATAGTGATTACGCAGGCATCACCCCATCCCTGGCAATCCACATGGCTGGGTATGCCATTTGAAATAATGCATGCGTAGTTGCATTCGCTGCCATTGTGACCGGCCGTGAAGGTTATTTCAATTGGTTTCCCCCCTTCTTTGGCAGAGGAACCACCCACTGTCGCGTAATTGTCTGGCTTTAAAGCGTTGCAGACAGGGTTGTCAATCTTCTTGCATGAGGCCATCATCATGACGGCTGACACTAATATTAATGCGACTTTTTTCATGACTTGGATTATTTAATGTTGCGTTGCAAAGATAAGCATTCCCGAGACACAAAGCTTCAAAAAACGCATGTCGGAATAAATTTTTTTCCGGAGGCAAAACCATGTCGGAATAAATCAGCGACTATCCTTTTCATTATGAACATCTTATAAGACCATGAAATAAATTTCATGTCGGAATAGAAATAACCATACTTTACAAAATCTTGTCGGAATAAACGGTGGATTTGGCTTGAAAAACGAAGCACTTTTCGCAGGATTCCTGAAAAAAGAGTACCTTTGCCGCTTCAAAACAACGGGTATTATGAACACCTTTTTTCAAACACACCGAAAGAAAATCAGCCTTGTAGCTAACCTGCTTTTTTGGCTTGCTACCTGTTTTACATTCATCAGGTTCTCTATGCTTCGTCCTTTGTGCACCACACACCTTTACAAGGAGTTTGTATGTGTAAGCCTTATCGCTGCGATTGTACTTGTCACACGCATGCTCACCATCCCCAAGCTGTTCTCCAACGGCAGGTATGGCTGGTTCTGGCTGGTTTCTGCAATCATGCTTTTTACGGCGACTTTAATTGAGATATTGCTGGTAACACCTGAGATTCAGGATAAAGTATATTTTACTCACAGGAATAACTTCTATTTGCCACACCTTTTCTTAATGGTATTATTTCGCGACTCCTGCTTCTTCGCATGGTTTCTGGTGTTCCGGCTCTATACCTTGCAGAAAGATGCGTTCAGGGCGAAGCAGCGGGCGTCGGTGCTGGAACACCAGTCGGTGCAGTTCTCCACGCCCGACCAAAAGGAGATTTCCATCCCGATAGACATCATGGTCTTTATCCAGGAGGTTGACCACACCACCCAAGTCCATTGTACCCAAGACAAGGTTGTCACCGTCACGGAACCGCTTTCCCGCTGCAAAGAACTGATCCCCGCCCACCTTTGGGCCTCCGATGGCTCCCGCAAAATGGTTTTCCGTGAACATCTTTCGGAGTTCCTCCAAATCCAGAACCAACCGGAAGTTCGGGAAATCAAATACATCACTTTGTTGAGTGAAAGACAGTTCCGCATTTTCGAGATCATCCGCCAGAATCCGGGCTGCAATGCCACCTTCCTCTATGAAAGCCTTCGGGAAAAGGTTTCCACACGCACCCTCGAGCGAGACCTTTCCCTGATGAAAAACAAAGAGGTTATCGTACACGTCGGCAACAACAAGGAGGGCGGTTACGAGGTCTGCACCCTCAACGTGGTGTCGGCGGATTAAAGGGGAAAATCCTTTGCCCGTGTAT
>CAMVOL010000062.1 GCA_947169105.1 uncultured Bacteroidales bacterium
AGTTCGCGGATGTGGTCTATGACACCAAGACCCTGACCTACACTGCCGGCACCACGGCGCAGAATCCGTCGGCCACGGCCATCGCCGATGCGGACGGGGTTGCGGAAGGCATCAGCCTGTATCCGAACCCGGCACGCAGCACCGTCTTCGTGAAGCTCCCGTCCAACGCCGTGAATGCGGCCAGCGGCGACGAGCTCCAGCTGTTCGACCTCTACGGCCAGCGCCTGCGGGTGGTGGCCGTCACCGGCGAGGTGACGGAAATCGACCTCAGCGGCTGCGCCAGCGGCTTGTACCTCGTCAAGCTCGTCCGTAACGGCGAGGTGACGGCGGTCGCCAAGGTGGTGAAGCAGCAGTAACGGTTGCGGGCCATCATCAAAAAAAGGGAGGCATTGGAAGTGCCTCCTTTTTTTTGTTGTCAGTTAGCAAAAATAGTTGGTTACAAGACTATTGGTTTTGTCAGTCTCTAAATTGTGCATTGAACCTTCGGTTATGTTTGTCCATTTTCTTTGGTTGCGCACAAAGAAATTACCCTCATCGACGAAATCACAAAAAAAGCCCCGCATTTGCGGAGCTTTCCATATAACCAATAAAGGAATTTCGGATTAGCCGTTGAAGACCTGATCAAGACCGATACCTCTGACCTGCGCAACGGTATAGGGGTCACGCATCTGGGAGAGGGCCTTGATGGTGGCTTTCACAACACTGTGGGGGTTGGAGGAGCCTTTTGACTTGGCCAACACGTTCTTCACACCGACGGTTTCGAGGACGGCACGCATAGCACCACCAGCGATAACACCGGTACCAGGGGCAGCGGGTTTCATGAACACGCAAGAACCGCTGTACTTGGCTTCCTGTGCGTGAGGAATCGTACCGTTGAGAACGGGAACACGGATAAGGTTCTTCTTCGCATCGTCAATACCTTTGGCGATAGCGGCGGAGACTTCCTTGGCCTTGCCCAGACCGAAGCCCACGATGCCGTTTTCGTCGCCAACGACCACGATAGCGGAAAAGCTGAAGGTTCTACCACCCTTGGTAACTTTGGTTACCCTATTAACTGCAACCAGCCTGTCTTTGAATTCGATATCGGCTGACTTAACTCTTTTGATATTTACACTTGACATAGTTACCTTAGTTTTAGAACATTAAACCACCTTCTCTGGCAGCGTCGGCCAAAGACTTAATTCTTCCATGATAGAGGTAGCCGTTACGGTCGAACACCACTTTGTTGATGCCGGCGGCGATGGCCTTCTCTGCAATATTCTTACCCACGATAGCTGCCTTGGCTGTTTTGGTGATCTTCTGGTCACGGATTTCTGCGATTGCTGAAGAGGCCGACACCAAAGTATTACCGGCAATGTCGTCAATCAGCTGCACATAGATGTCGCGGTTGCTTCTGAAAACGGACATCCTCGGACGCTCGGGAGTACCGTTGATGGACTTACGGACTCTCTGCTTGATCCTATTTCTTCTGAAAACTTTCTTATTTTTCATTTCCTGTTGTTTTTACTGTTATTTATCTGCGGACTTACCGGCTTTCTTTCTGACGACCTCACCGACGAAGCGGATACCCTTACCCTTATAAGGTTCAGGCTTACGGTACGAGCGGATCTTGTTGGCCACTTGGCCGAGGAGCTGCTTGTCGATACACTTGAGGGTGATGATGGGGTCCTTACCTTTTTCAGAGACGGTCTCAACACTGATCTCCTTGGGGAGCTCGAAAACGAGGTTGTGGGAGTAGCCGAGGCTGAGGGTGAGGAGCTGGCCTGCGGATTCGGCTTTGTAGGCCACACCGACGAGCTGCTGCTGCACGGTAAAACCTTCGGAGACACCTTTCACCATATTGTTGATGAGTGCTCTGTAAAGTCCGTGGAGGGAACGATGACGTTTCTGGTCGGTCGGACGCTGGACATGGATTTGTCCGTCTTCAACAGTGACTTTGATTTCGGGGTCAACCTGCTGCTTCAGTTCGCCGAGGGGACCTTTGACGGTGACGAGGTTGCTTTTCTCATCGACATTGATTTCTACGCCTTTCGGAAGCGCGATGGGCAATTTTCCTATTCTTGACATAATTCTTTCCTCCTATTAGCTAATGTAACACAATACTTCGCCGCCGACGTGCTGGGCGCGGGCTTCCTTGTCGGTCATCACACCGTGGGAGGTGGAGATGATGGCAATGCCGAGGCCGTTCATCACAGAGGGCATGTCCTCAACGCTGCAGTAACGGCGCAGACCGGGACGGCTGACACGCTGCAAGTTGGCGATGGCTGACTGTTTGGTTACGGGATGGTACTTGAGGGCGATCTTAATCATTCCCGGATGTACGTCATCCACAAATTTGTAATTCAAAATGTACCCCTTCTCGAAAAGAATCTTGGTGAGCTCGCGCTTCATCTTGGAAGTGGGGATTTCCACGATCTTATGATTGGCCATAATGGCATTTCTCAATCGGGTCAAATAATCTGAAATCGGATCTGTATTCATAACTCTTTGTCTCTTAATTAATTATTTTACCAACTTGCTTTTTTGACACCGGGAATGAGACCTGCGAGGGCCATTTCGCGGAAATTGATACGGGAAATACCGAACTGGCGGATATATCCTTTCGGACGGCCGGTGAGCTGGCAGCGGTTGTGCATTCTGATAGGATTGGAATTCGGGGGAAGCTGCTGCAAAGCCTTCACAGCTGCCTCTTTCTCATCAGTATATTCGCTTCCGGTGTTGATGATTTTCTTCAGTTCAGCACGTTTGGCGGCATACTTAGCGACCATTTTCGCTCTCTTAACTTCTTTCGCTTTTAATGATTCTTTTGCCATATCCTATTTCTGATTTTTAAAGGGTAAACCAAATTCTTTTAATAATGCGAGACACTCCTTATCGTTGCGGGCCGTGGTGACGAACGTGATGTCCATACCGTTGATTTTGGCCACCTTGTCAAGGTCGATTTCAGGGAAGATGATCTGTTCGGGAATACCGAGGGTGTAGTTGCCTCTGCCGTCGAAACCCTTGTCGCTGATGCCGCGGAAGTCTCTGATTCGCGGGATGGACACGGAGATGAGGCGGTCAAGGAACTCGTACATGCGTTCGCCGCGGAGGGTGACACGCACGCCGATGGGCATTCCTTTTCTCAGCTTGAAGTTGGAGATATCCTTCTTGGACTTTGTGGCGACTGCCTTCTGTCCGGCGATGAGGGTCATTTCCTGAACACCGAGGTCGATTAATTTCTTGTCTGCGATACCGAATTTGCCGAGGCCTTGGTTAAGGCATATTTTCTTCAGGCGGGGGATACGCATGATGGATTTGAAACCGAATTGCTCTCTGAGAGCGGGCACGACTTCCTTGTCGTATTTTTCTTTATATCTTGGCACGTACATTACTTAATCTCCTCCCCTGTTTTTTTAGAATATCTGACTAATTTGCCATCCTCACCCATGCGGCGGCCGATGCGGCTTGCCACGCCTTTGGCATCCACAACCATCAGGTTGGAGATATGGATGGGGGCTTCCTTCTTAATGATACCGCCCTGAGGGTTCTTGGCGCTGGGTTTCGTGTGTTTCGAAACCATGTTCAGACCCTCGACGATGGCGCGGTAATTCTCTCTGTCCACCATCAGGACCTTGCCCTGCTTGCCTTTTGCATTGCCGGACAGGACTTTGACGGTGTCGCCTTTCTTAATGTGAAATTTCATCGCTGTTCTGTTTTTTTGATTAATATTCAATTGGTCTTTGTCAATTGTTTCTTCTATTAAAGGACTTCCGGTGCGAGGGAGACGATCTTGAGGTATTGTTTCTCACGGAGCTCACGGGCGACGGGTCCGAAGATACGGGTTCCACGGAGTTCGTCGGCGCCGGTGAGGAGCACGCACGCATTGTCGTCGAAGCGGATGTAGGAGCCGTCCTGTCTGCGGACATGCTTCTTGGTCCGGACGACCACAGCTTTGGATACGGTACCCTTCTTCACGTTTCCGGAGGGGATGGCGCTCTTGATGGCTACCACAATCTTATCGCCCACGCTGGCATATCTTTTCTTGGTGCCGCCAAGGACACGCATGCACAATACTTCTTTTGCCCCGCTGTTGTCTGCAACGGCTAATCTTGTTTCTTGCTGTACCATAACTTATTTTGCTTTTTCAATGATTTCGACTAAGCGCCAGCACTTGTTCTTGCTGAGCGGTCTGGTTTCCATGACGCGAACTCTGTCGCCAATTCCGCACTCGTTCTTTTCGTCGTGGGCCATCAGCTTGGTGGTTCTTTTGAGGAACTTCCCGTACTTGGGGTGTTTCAGCTTACGCTCGACGCTGACGACGATGGACTTCTCCATCTTGTTGCTGGTGACGAGGCCTTCTCTTACTTTTCTGCTATTTCTTTCTTCCATGATTCGTTGATTTATTTTGCTTCTAATTCGCGTCTGCGAAGTTCTGTTTTTAATCTGGCGATGGTACGTCTCACTTCCTTGATCGTCTCGGGATTCTCGATGGGTGAAACGGCGTGGGTCAGCTTCAGCTTGGTGAGGCGTTCCTTCTCCTCGGCCAGTCTCTCAATCATATCGGGGGTGGAGAGTTCCTTGATAACTTGCTGTTTCATATCTCTTTCTTATTAAATTTCTTCTGAATAATCTCTTCTGACGACAAACTTGGTGGCGACGGGGAGCTTTTGGGCGCCGAGGCGGAGGGCTTCCTTCGCGATGGCGAGCGGCACGCCGTCGGCCTCGAACATGATGCGGCCGGGGCTGACGCGGGCGGCGAAGTACTCGGGAGTACCTTTACCTTTACCCATACGGACGCCGAGACCCTTGAGGGTGACGGGTTTGTCGGGGAAGATGCGGATCCAAAGCTGTCCTTCACGTTTCATGTAACGGGTGATGGCCTGACGGGCCGCCTCAATCTGGCGGGCGGTAACCCAGTGCTGGTCCAAGGATTTGAGGGCGAAAGAACCGAAGGAGATTTCGGCACCACGTTTGGTGATGTCCTTCATTCTGCCCTTTTGTGGTCTTCTATATTTTGTTTTTTTCGGTTGTAACATGACTATGCGGTTTTAAATGGGTTACTAATTCTTTTTCTCGCCTCTTCTGGAACGGTTGCCCTGGAGTTTGCGCGGGCCACCCTTCTGGTCCTTACCGTCGGTCGGGAGCTGGAAGAGGTCTTTTTTACCGTAAACGATGCCGCAGCAGATCCACACCTTGACGCCGATGCCGCCGTAGGTGGTGTGTGCCTCCGCACGTGCGTAGTCGATGTCGGCACGGAGCGTGTGGAGAGGGGTTCTGCCCTCCTTGAAGTGCTCCGTACGGGCGATTTCCGCACCGCCGAGACGGCCGGACACGGACACCTTGATACCTTCTGCGTTGGAACGCATCGTGTTGCCGATGGCGGTCTTCACAGCCTTTCTGTAGGAGATACGACCTTCAATCTGGCGGGCAATGTTCTGTGCGACCAGTTCCGCGTTCATGTCGGGGCGCTTCACCTCCGCGATGTTGATTTGGATGTCCTTGTCGGTGATTTTCTTCAGTTCTTCTTTCAAACTTTCCACATCCTTTCCGCCTTTACCGATAATAAGGCCTGGACGTGCCGTGAACAGAGTGACTGTCACTAACTTAAGTGTTCTTTCAATGTAGATTTTTGCGATTCCGGCTTTGGACAGACGTTCGTGTGCGTTCAAATATTTTCTAATTTTGTCGTCCTCGACTATCTTACTGGCGAATTGTTTGCCGCCATACCAATTAGAATCCCATCCTCTAATAATGCCTAACCTGAGGCCTACCGGACTAACTTTTTGACCCATACTTACTCGTTGTTTTGATTTTCTTCAATATTATTATTTACTATATTTTTATCATCAATGATGATGGTCACGTGGTTGGAACGTTTGCGGATGCGGTGTCCCATGCCACGGGGCGCGGTGCGCAGGCGCTTGAGCATCGTACCGCCGTCCACGACGACCGACTTCACATAGAGCTGTGCGTCCTCAATACGAACTCCTTCGTTCTTCACCTGCCAGTTGGCGACGGCTGACTTCAAAAGCTTCAAAAGCTTTCCAGCGGCCTCACGGCGGCTGTACTTCAAAACGTTCAGAGCGTAGTCCACGTCCTTTCCTCTGATCACGTCAGCCATGATTCTCATTTTCCGCGGCGAAGTCGGGTTGTCCTTCAAACGGGCAACATATAAGTTTTTGTTGGCTTCTTTCCGCTTTTCTGCTGCTAATCTTTTTCTTGAACCCATTGTTTTTTAGTTACTTTTTGTGGGTTTATGGCTTGATTCTCAACACTTTATAACAATCAAGACCCTTCACCCTGATTTAATACTGAAATTGGCGGCAAAAATACACTTTTTTTTAATAAAAAACTATATGTTGAAATTTTTTTTGAAAGAAATCATAACTTATTCATTCTGAACAAAAAGCGACAAAGGCATTTTTTCAGCCCCATCCTATTTTTGAGTAATTTTGCACCCTCAAAAAACATTTTCCATGTCGAAAAAAATCCTCCCCCTGCTACGCTCGATGCGGCTACGCACCCTCCCCCTCTCTTTGGCTGGCGTCATAACCGGTCTTGGTCTCGCCGCACACTACCACACCGTCCGGCCCGCTGTCGCTGCCATCACCCTCCTCACTGCCGCCCTCCTCCAGATACTCTCCAACCTATCGAACGAGCTCGGAGACTTCCTCAGCGGCACCGACACCGACGGACGCACCGGCCCCGCCTACAGCCTCCAGAGCGGCACCCTCTCCCCCGCCGACCTCCGCACCACCATCATCATCATCGCCATCCTGTGCTGCCTCTCCGGCACCGCAATGATCTGGCTCTCCTTCGGCACCCTCCTGTGCTCCGAAGCCATTGCTCTGCTACTGCTCGGCGCCGCCGCCGTATGGGCCGCCATCCGCTATACCCTCGGCCGTAACCCCTATGGTTACCGCGGCTTCGGCGATATTTTCGTCTTCCTCTTCTTCGGCCTCGCCTCCGTCGGCGGTGCCTATTTCGTGGCCACCCACACCTTCAATCCATGGGTGCTACTTCCCGCTGCCGCCATAGGTCTCTTCAGCATCGGCGTGCTCAACACCAACAACATCCGCGACATGGAGACCGACGCCGGCACCCGCGTCACCATTCCCCTCAAAATCGGACTTCGCAACGCCCGCATCTACCAAACCGCCCTCATCTTTGGTGGGTTATGGCTTCTCCTAATTTTCCTGATATTCAAGGCAGCCAATGCGTGGAGTTGGGTAGCCCTTCTTGCTGTACTGCCCCTCTATACAGTTCAAATATATGGTGTGTGGAAACGCTCCGGCCGCCAGCTTGACAAGATGCTGCCCCTCCTCGTGATGACCACATTCCTTCTTGCCTGCCTTTTAGCCCTTACATATATTATATAGTAATCATGCCCGACAACCAGATCATCGAACAACTTTTTGACGGCATCGCGCCAGCCTACGACCGGATGAACCACCTGATGTCGTTCAACGCCGACCGCCGCTGGCGCAGGTTAGCCGTGCGCCGCATCGCCGACACATCCAAGCCGCTACAAGTTCTTGACCTCGCCACGGGCACGGGCGACTTTGCCATCGCCATCGCACAAAAGCTGCCCACAGGCGGACACGTCACCGGCATCGACCTGTCGGAAAAGATGCTAGCCATCGGGCGTGACAAAGTGCTGGTGGAAGAACTGACGGACAAGGTTACGTTGCTACGGGGAAACGCTGAGGCGCTGCCGTTCGAGGGCGGCACTTTCGACCGCGTGACCGTCGCCTTCGGGGTGCGCAACTACGGAGACCTCCGCAAAGGACTGTCGGAGGCGCACCGCATGCTCCGCGACGGCGGAAAGCTCGTCATTCTGGAGCTATCATATCCCGACAGCCGCTTACTGCTATGGGCGTACAAGCTGTATGCGCTGAAGGTGCTGCCGTGGCTCGGCGGCCTCATCAGCGGCGACCGCGCCGCCTACACCTATCTGCCGGAGTCCATCCTTCGGTTCCCGAAAGGGCCGGCATTCCTTACACTACTGCGAGATGCCGGCTTCGAACATTGCACAGAAAAGAGACTCACTTTCGGGGTGTGCCGTCTGTATGTGGCAGAGAAATAAGGCTAATGTCACAGTTCGTAGAAGACTGAGATGGGAGATAATGTTGCCAAAACAGTGGAATAGGGCACAAAAAAAGCCCCCTCGTGATGAGGGGGCTTGTGGTACTGGGCGGCGACCTACTCTCCCACCTTCTTCAGGCAGTACCATCGGCG
>CAMVOL010000063.1 GCA_947169105.1 uncultured Bacteroidales bacterium
TGGGATGCGACCAGACCTTCGTGGGTGTGGAAGAGCATTCGCCGTCGGTCACTAGTGTCCACCTAAATCCGGACGTAAACGGGAAATGCGTAATTTCGCCGCGGTTGAGGAGTTGCGGCATTCCTGCCGCAAAAGTTCGCCAGGAATGGCGACACTTCTACAAACTGACAAAATAACAGTAGTTATTGAGGCGCCACATCTTCGGATTCTGTTCAACGGGCCTCGCGGGGTCCGGGGGTGTGGCGGGGGAAAGGGTAAATAATAGAGGACCACACAAAAAAACAGAAAAAATGAAAAACATCACCTTAACAACGGCCTTTGTCTTATTGGCCACGATAAGTCTTTTTGCTCAAACATCATCATGGAGTACCACGGGTAACATTATTCCCACAGAGGGTATTCAGCCCACCTACTTTGTCGGCACTAAAAATGCTTATCCGTTATACCTCCGAACAAGCAATAACGACCGAATGTGTATCAGCACCACAGGCAACGTGGGTATTGGCACAACTATCCCCCAGCAAATGTTGCATATCGTAGGTGGCAATGTCTTGATTTCCAGAACTTCGCAACGTGCGCCGGGCTCCACCAACGGATCCCTGCTATTCGGGGACACCACATCCACGCTCAATCCCGCTGGAGAATGGGGCATCGAGTACGTAAACAACGACAACGAGGGGTACGGGCTGAACTTTTTCATTCCCTGGACCACATCGCATGTCGGCATGAACTACCGTCTTTTCCTCAAGGACAACGGCTACGTAGGCATCGGCACCAACAACCCGCAGGCAAACCTGGCGGTGAACGGCGATATTCTGGCCAAGAGCGTGCGGGTGAACACCAGCAGCACCTATTGGCCGGACTACGTTTTCGGGGCAGAGTACAACCTGATGAGTTTGAATGAGTTGGAACTGTATGTGAATGCCCACAAGCACTTGCCTGGCATCCCTTCCGCGCAGGAAATAGAGGACAAGGGCGACATTGATCTCGGCACGATGAACGCCCTCCTCCTGGAGAAGGTGGAGGAGCTCACGCGCTATGTCATCGACTTGCAGAACCAGATTGACGAACTGAAGAACGGAAAGGAGTAGAGTTATGAAACGAATATGTTTTTTTTGCCTGCTGTTCGCGGGGGCAGCTTCATCACTGATGGCCCAACAATCCTTGCCTATGGTGCGCCACGGTGGTCATCTTCGTTACGAAGGGGCTTCCTCTAATATTGAGAAACAAGAACTCTCCTTGCTCTTGGACGAAAATTCATTCTCGCAATATAGGCTGGCAAGAAGGGAGTATATAGCGGCAATCCCGCTGTGGGTACTGAGCGGAGTCGGTCTGGCCGCAGTATCCACTTTTGTCGGTTTTGGTATAGATGCGGACTTGTATCACTACGACCCCGATTCTCCTGTTACAAGTCCAGGACCTTTTTTATATGCCACGGCAGGTATCCTTGCGGGAGTAACCCTACTTCCTTTCATTCCTGCCCTTGTTCTCACCATAGACAGCCACAACAAACTCGCCCATATCGCTAAGGGCTATAATCAACGTAAGGTATCGCTAACCCCGTCCGTCAGCACGTCAGGAATAGGTTTCACTCTCAAATTCTAACTTTATGAAAAGAACTCGCTCGCTTATTTTTGTCATGAATTTGTGCTTGTTTTGCAAACTATGCGCACAAAATCCGGTTACGGAAGCAGAAACCAAAGTCGCTGCCGTGCACTATGCACAATTATTCCTGCAATATAAAAATCTTTCCCTCTCAAACATTGTGGCCATCGATTCGTTTGAGGAAAACTCCATCACGCTGATGCGTGAGGTGCGTTTCGACAATGGATTATCCGTCATGCTGTCGTCATACAAATCCTGTCTGCCAGTGCTACTGTATTCCACAGACTTTGCTCCTGTTTTATCTGATATTGAGGATATTCCAGACGGGCTACAGGATTTCATTCATAATTATGCAGGGGCAATAGCCTATGCCGCCGAGGACAAGCGTAGTCTTAATGAACACCCAGATTGGACGCTGCTTTTAGACGCTGAGTTGTCAGAGGATGTAACCCGCTCTGGGCTAATCTATGGTCCTTTATTGACAACTGCTTGGGGACAAGAAAGATCAAATGACGGAATAGATTGCAGTGCCTATAATCATTTTGTTGACACTACCAGTACCACATGCCCTACTATCACATATCCTTGCGACACATGTCCCACAGGATGCGTAGCCACAGCGATGGCTCAAATTATGAAATATTGGAATTACCCGGTTTATATGCCTGATAAAGTAGAACAGTATGATTGGTGCAATATGCCAAATTCGTTACTTTGTGAGGGTAATCCTAAATACGGGACCGAAAGGAATGCTATCGCGCATCTGATGGCAGATTGTGGCAAGGCTGCAAAAATGAAATATTGTAAATTTGATTGCCAATCATTTGCGTGGCCCATAGATGCAAGAAACGGTTTGGTGGACACTTTCGGATACCATTCAGATGCGACTCGAAGATTGCGGTCAAGCCATACAACAAAAAAGTGGAAAGAAATGTTAATAAAGGACATCACCGCAGGAAGGCCTGTGTTGTATGGAGGCGTTTCATGGAAGTCGCAAGGTTATCAATGGGGCGGGCATGCTTTCGTATGTGACGGTTATAATGAAAATACGGATAAGTTTCATTTTAACTGGGGAAATTATGGACACAATAATGCTATATGGTGCTCTGTTGACAGCATTATTGAAGGGCTAAACAACTGGAATCACTTTGAGCGAGCCGTGTTCAACATCCATCCCAATACAACACAGGATTATTGCAATTTCGAGATACCTCTATGGACACATTATTACTACTATTACAGTATATACGGTAACACGACACCCGCCCCCTATGCCAATGTCCCCAAAACCTTCACTCGCCTGATAAGTGTTCCGAACGACCCGCAATTTCAGTCATCATGGCGGACTATCCCGACTGGTGCGACTTCCGAATACGCGGCTCATGAGGAAATCTTGCTGCTGGATGGTTTTCTTGCTGAAGCGGGGAGCGACTTTTACGCGCATATTGTGCCGTGCGAATCGTGTGACGACAGGATGGTAAACGGTGAGATTTCCAATGTGGTTGAAGGAGGGAATGACAATCCCACCGACACTCTTTCCGCACCCAAATCATGGAAAACCGAAACCATTCAATCCGATGACGCCGCCTTGATCGTCTATCCCAACCCCACCGACGACCTCCTGTTCGTGGAATTGCGCGGTGCGGAAATCGCCCGCGTTGCCCTTTACGACCTGCAGGGGCGGATGGTGACGGGCACGGGCGCACACGCAGGTGCGCCCCAACAGGGCACAACCGCCACGATGAACATGCGTAACGTTCCCGCCGGCGTCCATCTCCTGCGCGTGACGGACGCGGACGGGAAGGAATATCACCGGAAGGTTGTGAAACGGTAAGGATTTTCGGGGATGTAGAGACTCGGCGCGCCGAGTCTCTACGGATACCCCCGAATCACAAGTCACAAATCACAAATCACAAATTCCATGCACAACGGCATAACATACAGAAAGTTCGGATGATGGCGGGTACCGTCGCGGAATATCCCGTGCCGCAGGCGGCGCCCCAAATCCGGACGCAAACGGGAAAAACGTAATTTCGCCGCGCCACATCTTCGGATTCTGTTCAACAGACCTCGCAGGGTCTGAAGTGTAGCGGGAAAAGATGGAATAATGAGAGGTCTGCTTAAACTTATAAAAATTTAGAGTGATGAAAAAGGTTATGGTTTTATTTTTGTTCCTGTCATCCTTCCTGCTTGTCCACGCCCAGTACGAATCTTTTTTCGGCGGGGATTCGTGGGAGTATTCTGAAGGATTCCAACCAATCACCAAAAACACGGCCGATTACGACCCCTATCTGTTAGGGTGCTCGACAAACACCTATAGTTTTACCCGTTCGGATACGGTGGTAATCGGCGGGCAAAAGTACTATGATGGCGTCACCAATGGATTGGGAGAGTATCAGGTTAAACTGCGGGAGGATACACAGAACGGTCGTCTCTATGCCCTGATTGAGAACAAGGAATTTCTGTTATGCGATATGTCCCTGAGCATTGGGGACACCTTCAAACTGCCGGTCTCACAGCTCTATAATTACGTTGATACCATGCGAATGGTTGTCGATTCTGTTACCTTTGTGAATTCGAAAAAGGTGCTGCATCTATCTCCTGTTTCCGCAGCTGACCAAGGTTGGTGGTATCCGTTAACAGTTGGACACTATTACAACATATCTCTTCGATTTATGGAGGGAGTCGGTCCGACGTATGGGATAATACCGCCCCATGGGCAAGGAGATGTCCTGTTATGTCTTACAAAAGACGACACCTTATATTACATGACCCATCCGGACTTGGGATGCTGGCAGGAATATGTCGCCGTTCCTGATTATTCGGATTTGTACATTACTCTGTACCCGAATCCGTCAGACCAGCAACTGTTTCTGAGATTTTCAACAGAAGAAAATGTGCGCGGAGTCGTCTATGTTCGTGATAATCTTGGAAGAGTATGCTTGCGCAGGAATGTTGTCGAACCAATGACGATTTTGAATCTCTACAGCTTGTCGCCGGGAATTTATCTGCTCACTTTTATAGATCAACAAAATCGCATAATCACGAAAAAATTCATAAAACAATGAAAAGACTTTTATTATTACTGATGTTCGCAACACCTTTTTAGATGTTCGGCCAATTTCACAGTTGGGATGGGCAGGGATTGCCATCTCGTGGCACGATTCGTTGCCTAAACATCTTCGTGAACATTATCTATGATGACAATCCCGAATATAACAACCCTTTCTCCAACAACAACTATTGGCCATCTGTGTATGACCCTGCATTAGAAGGAGTTAATAACACCGCTATCCCCATCTATCTCCTGCGGGTGACGGCCGCGGACGGAAAGGAATATCACCAGAAGATTGTGAAACGGTAACGCCCCCGAATCGCTAATCACTAATCACAAGTCACAAATCACCAATCCCATGCACAACGGCATAACATACAGGAAGTTCGGATGATGGCGGGTGCCGTCGCGGCATATCCCGTGCCGCAGGCGGTGCCCGAATCCGGACATAAACGGGAAATATGTAATTTTGCCGCGCCACATCTTCGGATTCTGTTCAACGGACCTCGCAGGGTTCGGGGGTGTGGCGGGGAAAGGGTAAATAATAGAGGTCCTGAATGTACTACAAAATCCGATTAAAATGAAAAGAATCGCATTGTTTTTGTTCAACACTGCCATGTTTTTCGGCGTGTTCGCACAATATCCCTATATCAAGATTGCCGACGTGACGGTTACCCCCGACAACCAGGAAAACATCACAAGCGACTATATCTCCGGAACAGTCCGTTATGACTCCGCTTCCCGGACACTCCTCTTGCAGAACGCCGTTATTTATCAATCTTCAGACCCGGACGATTTTGACAACGGCAGAACGATTTCCATAGAGGCGCATAGCGGTCAGACAGTGAATATCGAGCTGATTGGGCAAAATGCCGTTTTCGGGCAGATACCTCTCACCCTCCATAGCGGTTCATACGATATCACAGGGGGCGGCTCTTTGCTTTTGGAGGGTGTCTTCAGAGGCATCCTCTGTGAGTTGGGGGTTGACACATTCCGCATCAGCCAAGGGACGAGTGTGAATATAGCCATTCCCTACGCGCAAAGTGTCGGTTTTGAGGGATCCGCGCAATATCAGGATTATCCCCGAACGGTGCTGTCCATCGATTCGGCCTCGTTGAATATCCATGCCGACATTTGCGTCCAATCCATTGTCGGCTTCCAGCTGCTCGGCAGTCACATAGTTTCGCCCGTCGGGGCCTATTATGACCCAACGAGCATGACTTTGATGACAGCGGGTGGAATCGTCCGCAATTACTTGGAAGTTCGTCCCGGAACGGTTGGGGTTCCCACACATACGAAAACCGGTTGGCGAGCTTGGGGCATGGAAGGAGGTATCCGTATTGATAATATCCTAGAAAATTCGTCCGTGGAAGTCATCAACATGCAGGGACAGGTCGTTTTCAAGGCCGCAACATCTGACACAGACACCTTTGTACCCATGCGAAGTGGTGTTTACGTTGTACGTGTGAATAAATCTTCATCCAAAGTCGTCGTAAAATGAGATTGTAGTTATGAAAAAGAGATTTACACAATCGGTTAAGAACGGGGCCGCGTTGGTGTGCGCGGCGCTGCTGCTCGCCGTGTGCGCCGGCGGACTGAAAGCCCAGAACCCCTGGCCCGACTACGACTTCAAGGCCGCCAACGCCGACGGTGACACCCTCTACTACCGCATCACCTCCGCCACGGCCCCCTACACCGTGGCCGTGACCCGCTGCCACGACTCGGTGTACCACACCCTGCCCTGGCCACAATACACCTACCAACAAGGTCAGCCGGGATTCCTCTATCCCGTGTATGACTACGATTCGCTGATTACCATTCCCTCGTCTGTGACCTACGGAGGACAGACCTACACGGTGAATGCCATTGACAAAGAGGCTTTCTTCTATCAGAAGGGCATGCACACGGTGGTTCTTCCCGCTTCAATTGAGACCATCGACTCGGGTGCCTTTTTCGCCTCTTCCTTGCATCAAATCGTGATGTCACCCAATGTGACCCGCATCAATTATTATGCGTTCGAATCCACGCCGATAGAGTCTGTAGAGCTGCCTGTTGGCTTGACGTACATCGGAGAAGAGGCGTTTGCATTTTCTTCCCTAAGCGAAGTTGAAATACCAGCCAGTGTGACGACACTGCCGCATTATGCCTTTTATCGATGTCCTTTGACCAAAATTACCTTTAACGAGGGGCTGCAGGTGATTGAGCAGGAGGCTTTTTCGCCGCAGTACATCGATTCAATCGTCTTCCCCGGCAGTTTGAGGAAAATCGAAGCATTCAATGACGGTACGGTTTTTCTCTATGATACCGTCTGCTGCCGTTATGTGGAGTTCCAGAACGGCCCTGACCCGTTGGTGCTTGGGAACAATTGCTTTTTCGGATTTAACTATTTGGAAACGGTCATCCTTTCCGACAACATCACCCGGCTCGGAGCCAACTGTTTTCGATTGACGAATATAGGGCAAGTCGTCATCCCCCCGCTTATTGACACCATTCCAGCCTCCTGTTTCCGTGACTGCAGCACTCTGCACAGTGTTGTGCTGCCACAACAGCTGACCACCATTGACGAATACGCTTTCTCGAATACGCCTTCTCTTGAATCTATCGTTATTCCCGCCTCGTTGACCTACATCGGCAAAAAGGCATTCCAGACGACATCGGGGCCAGGTCTCAATGTCCTTAGCATCTACTGTGAGGTCCCGCCCACTCTTGAAGGAAGCAACTCCAATACCGTTTTCAACAACCAGGACACCATACTCGTGAACGTGCCCTGCGGCTTTGAATCGGTGTACCAGTCCGCCCCCGGTTGGAGCAGCTACGACAATTTTGTATATGATTTTTGTCTCGGTGTCGAGGATCACGACCCGGCGGCGTTCAAAGTCTGGCCGAACCCGGTGGAGGACGCGGTCAATGTGCAATGGACAATGAACAATGGACAGTTCGAGGTCCAGACCGTGGCGCTGTTCGATGTTTACGGCAAGTTGGTCCGCACGGAGACAGTGACGGACAGCCCAGCCCGCGTCAATGTCTCTGACCTGCGTGCCGGCGTCTATCTCCTGCGCGTGACGGACGCGGACGGGAAGGAATATCACCGGAAGATTGTGAAACGGTAAGGATTTTCATGTGCCATGTGGTGCCAGATTTTTCAACAATGTGACAGGCGTGAAAATCAACGGTA
>CAMVOL010000064.1 GCA_947169105.1 uncultured Bacteroidales bacterium
GACCTTTTCCGCTGTGAAAAAGACACTTGCCTCAAAGTCCTGAACACCGACCATCCCAATATAGTCATCATTTTACTGGAAAGCTGGTCGGCAGACCTCATAGAAAGTCTGGGTGGCGAAGCGGGTATCACGCCCTGTTTCAAGGAGTTAGAGAAAGAGGGGCTGCTGTTTACACAGGTGTATGCGGCGGGCCACCGCTCGCAGGAGGGCATCTCCTCCATCATCAGCGGCTTTCCGCCTGTGCCGGTGGTCACCATCACCGACAACTTTGAGAAATACGACAAATTAGCGAGTTTGGCGGAGGTACTGAAAGACCGTCAATACCGCACTTCCTTCCACTTCGGCGGGGACCTCACCTACGGCAACCTCCGCGCCTACCTGATGGCAATGGGCTTCGACCACCTCGTGGATGAGGACGCCTATCCGGCCAACACCCCGCACGGTAAGCTCTCCATTTACGACGAAATTACTTTCAATCATCATCTTACAGAATTGAACAAGGAAAAAGAAACGTTCTTTTCCGTCAACTTCACCGCCAGCACGCACTCGCCCTACGATGTACCGCAACGCACGGAGTCGCTCGCGTGGGACGTGGAAGAGCTCCCCTACCTCCATTCGGCCCAATACACCGACTACTGTCTCGGACAGTATTTTGAGAAAGCGAAACAAGAGGGCTGGTACGAAAACACGCTGTTCATCCTTGTGGCCGACCACAGTCACCGCACCTACCGGCAATGGAACTACTACGACGCCGGCTACCAGCATATCCCGATGCTGTGGCTTGGCGGCACACTGAAAGAGGAGTTCCGCGGCACCACCGTTGACCAGCTGTGCAGCTACCTCGACCTGCCGCTCACGTTGGCACGGCAATTGGATGTTCCCGACACCCGCTTTGAATGGAGCAAAGACATCCTGAATCCGTATTCCCCGCAGTTTGCTGTCTATCAGACCAATTACGGCATCGGATGGATCACGCCCGACGGAGCTTTCGGTTATGACGCAACATCGGGTGCCTTCTATCAGGACACCTTTACCAACGATTCCCTACGCGAAAGGAACATCCAGAATGCCAAGGCGTTCCTGCAGGTTTTGTACCAGATGTATTTGGATTTGTAGGGTCATGCATCCCCGTGTCATTTCCACATTCTCTCCTTATTGTTTCACCACCTTGAAATACCTCACACCCGTCGCGGATTCGCACCTCCCGATATAAAGCCCGTCGGGATATCCTGTCAGGTCAAGACTGAAGATGGAACTGCCGGCGGTTTCCATACGCGACAGCTGCCGTCCTGACAGGTCATAGACGGCGATATTGTACCGTGCCGGTTCGCCGAGCGCTATGGTGCAGCATCCTGCCGTCGGATTGGGAAAGACCGTGAGCGACGGGACGGGCAGACGCGATTCGTCTATGGCCAACGGCGGCGGCACCGTGCCCATAAAAAGAGACAGACCTCCTGCGTAGTTCCCGACCAGCAGATCGGGATAGCCGTCACCATCCAGATCCGCCACCGCTGGCGCACTGCGAATGCCGTCGGAAATCGGATACAACCCCTCGCCTACCGTCTCGTTCAAGGCAGACTCCTTTTTACGGAAAGTGCCGGACAAATTATTGTCAATCAGGTCGTAATAAACGACTGTTCCTTGTTCGTTGCCACAGAAAAGCACCGTTTCATTTTGGCTATTGCGGAAGAAACGGGGCACGCAGTAACCGAAGAAGGAGACATCGTCATCGCGCACGTCCACACCGCCCAATGTATCGGTAACACATTGGAAATCAGAAGATCCAGACGGAGCCATATTATGATAATAGGCAATCCGTCCGCGGCGGTTACCCACGATAAGGTCAAGGCGGCCGTCGCGGTCGAGGTCGAACAGCTGCGGCGTGGAGAAGTCGCCGACGTCAATGCCGGCATAATTCGGGGCGGGCGGCGCGAAATCGGGGAGCGTATCACCTTGATTACGGAAAAACAGGAGCGTGCCGTCACTGCTGCCGCATAGCAAGTCCGTGCGGCCGTCACCATCGAAATCCCCGAAAGTGGGACACAGTGCCTGATAGCCGTAACGTTTCAAATTTCCGAAGTCTTCCGTCACCAATCGAAATGACGGATTATACTGATTTCCGATATTTTTGTAATAGCTAATGGAGGAAGCATAGTACGACGTAAGGAAACCATTCACCAGCTTCGACGAATCGTACGAGCCGTAGTTGGCCACAAAGAGATCGGTGAGACCGTCGCCGTTCCAGTCGTAAAGCACCGGCACTGCGCCGCTGCCCACATCAACCATCTGATTCTGAAGGAAATCCTCACAAATTTTATGATACAGTCCCGACACTTCATCGCGCTTATAGAGCCACAATGAGTGATGGTCTTTCGACTTCGTGAGGGACGGGTCGGACGGCGACACCAGCATCTCGTCACGGCCGTTATTATCGACATCGCCGAAGCTGACGACCGGCATCGAGTAGAGCCACACCGGCTGCGACGGACTCGGGAACAAGGTATCCACAGAAACCATAAGCGCCTCCTGCGGGGTGCCGCCGTTACGGAGCAGCGCCAGATTCGGGTAGTCAATGTCGCCCAACAGCAGGTCTTCCAAGCCGTCATCATCAAAATCGTGAACAAGAAGCGTGGAACCGACATGGCGTGTAGGTTCGTCCTTCTGCCCGCAACTGCTGTTAAGAATCACGGCGTTGCTCTCCCCAGCCTCCTCGAAATGCCCCCAACATTCGTCCTCCAAACGAAAGTCCAGATGCTCCGCATCCCCAAAAATCTCAATCGAATAGTTGCGGTGATAATGGACATATTTCCCTAAAATCCAGAAATTCAATATGTCAAGGTCCCCATCTCCGTCAATATCTTCAATGGCGAGATAATCATCGGGCGAAGTGTAAAGATTTGTATATCCATTATAATAATAGGACTGGATTTGCTCTGTTATCAACTGAAATCGGATCTCATTTTCAGATGAAACATTCTTATAGACGGTGATTCCCGCAAGACCGTATGTAAAAATGTCGGGCTTGCCGTCACCGTTATAATCCCTGAGAACCACCCAGTTATGGACTTCAGGGAAAAAGTGGCTATATTGCGGAGCAAAAAGGTAGGCCACACTGTCAGGAAAGCCAAGATTGAGGAACGGGAGCAGACGGTTTCCGTGTTTTTCAAAAAGAATGAGGTCTTCTATACCGTCAAAATCAAGGTCAAACGGGGCGGCTTTCACCGAATTGATGCCACCCGCCCATGGGAAAGAAAAAAGCTGTTCGTTTTGGGAACGGACAGCGATATTTTGGGAGCGGGAAAATCCGAAATCGTGGAATGATTGCGCAAAAGCGGTAGTAGAAAAGAGAACGATGACTGCAATAAGCAGACGGCGATACATATTAATAATGATAGGAGTTGCGCCGTTTCGTCTTCATCATATAGGGGGTGTTGATGGGGCGGGAAGACTTGGCTTTCACCATCCGCTGGCCGCGGTATGCGTGGCGGGAGGCATGGTTTTTCGATTTTTTCTTATGGGTGACTTTACGGATGTTCCGATAGGACGCTTGGCAGGAAGTTTCGCACAGGCAAAGGGGAACGAAGAAAATCAGGAAAAAGAAATATGCCAGTAACTTTCTCATTGTCAAATTTTTAAAATTTAAAATCATTTGCTCGGTATTTTACGTACAATGAGCCGCAAAGTTACACAATATTTTGACATTCCCAACATTTTTTCAAAATTTGAGGGATTTTTCAACAACAAAAAGTGAAAAACTGCCAATTACCATGCACCGTCAAACTTGGTCCAAATGAGGTCGCCTGTCTCCCATGCCTTGTCAAGGGCACGGTTGCACTGAAGGCCCGTGTAGTTGGTAAGATAACGGAGAGCGGCGGCGCGGTCCACCTTCAAGTGGTTCAGTGCCTCCTGCTCTATGGATGTCTGTTTGTCAAAAAATTCACGCTGCATCGGTTTCCAGGCCCTATCGACATAGCGGCGCATGTCACCCCAGCGCTTGTTGGCGATAGTACCGAGACGGTTGAAACCCCACCATGCGGCATCACGGCTGAAGCCGGTTTCGCGACCGCAAGTTTTGTACGGAGCCGGTAGATCCGTAACATTCGCATAAATAGGCACATAAATGGAGGAGGCCACATTGTCGAGGGCGAACCAGCAGAGGGCACCCACCTCATCCGGCAGCCAGTCGCGGCACTGGAGGATGGTTGCATAGACGGTGAACCAAACGGCGATGTTACGCTCGCCGTGGGAGTGCCATCCCCCATTGATTTTGAAGAGTTTCTGCTCATCCGTTTTCATAAAGGGAGGTGCCAGCGGTGAAATGATGGTTTTTCCTTCTTTATCCGTAACCGTCAGTGTTTTACGCATATCGTACTCCGTACCTTCGTAATAATCCTGAAACACGCGGACCATATCATCGAGCGTTACGAGGCTGTCGGGCTTCACGGAGAAGGGGTAGTTTTCCATATTGGCGTCGAGCTTGAGGGAGGGTGCGAGCAGGTCGAAGACGCGCCACTCGCGGCGGCGGCAGGCCAGCATCGTGCGGGAGTCGGGCGCATAGGCATAGGCGAAACGGAAGGTCTCCTTCTTTTTGTCGTACCAACCGTTCTCCTCCGCCACGCTATAAACATTGTCGGAAGCCATGAAGTAGTCCTTGTCCTTGAGGTTGATTTCGCGGATGGTGGAGGCGTTGGCGTTGACGGCCACGTGGTCGTCGGGAACGCGCTGGGCGGCCCAGACGGCCCCTTTCTTCCCCTTGCCGGGGCCGACGATCTCGAGGTGCCACACCTCGTTCTTGTCGGCGATGGTGAGACACTCGCCGCCGTCGCACCAGCCGTACTCCTTCAACAGTTCGCCAGCGGTGCGGATGGCGTCGCGGGCGGTGGTGCAGCGCTGGAGCATCAGCATGCAGAGCGTCTGGCAGTCGATCAGTCCCTCGGAGGAGCGCAGTTCGCCGCGGCCGCCGAAGGTCGATTCTCCGATGGCGAGCTGGTGCTCATTCATGCAGGGGTAGGCGGTGTTGAGGAACTGGTAAGTGTGCGGCACCTGCGGGATGGAGCCGGTGTATTCGTAGCAGTAGCTCGGCATCGGGTTGGTGTCGGGCTTGCAGGCGACGCGCTTGTAGAGGGGCATCATCTCGCCCGGGGCGTGGTCGGCGGCGGGTTCCACCTTGATGTTGGTGCGGCTGCGGCCGCTGTCGTCGGTGTGGGAGGTCATCACGCTGCCGTCCTTCGAGGCCTTCTTCCCCACCGTCACGGAGGTGCACTCCATATTATTGATTTCCGATTCGTAATCCACCTGCGCAAAAAGGCTGCAAGTGAGCACAGACAATACAATAGCCAGTAATTTCTTCATTATTAAATTATTACAATTATTAAACTATTAAAAAAGATGATGTAAAACGAGGTGCAAAAATACAAATAAGTTGAGAATTGAAAATGAAATTCCCTCATACTTTGCGTCTGTCCAACCAAAGACTCAGCAATGGATCAGAGATGGAATAGGTGTCTTCGGCTCTTGTAATAAGGTCATACTCAAGCAGTTTTAATGCCGCAGACTGGGTTGAACTGGGTGAGCGCAGGCGATATTTTTTGTTGAAAGCCATGGAGGTGATTCCCTGTGCCTGTTTTTCAGCATGAATAGCGTACAACAACTCTTTTTGAGACTCGGTGATAAAGGCAAGTTGCTCGCGCAAACGGGAATCGTTCTCATCCAAATAATCTTCTATCAGCTCTTTAACGGCTTCAAGATCGCAGGTTTCTCCCATACAGGTTTCTGCAAATGCGTCTTTCATGATTCTTTGAATATAGAAAGTGACTCCACAGAATGCATCATAAACATATTCGAAAGCCTCTGCGGTTATATTTTTCTCTGCCTGTTGAAAATGATGGATTGCAAACTCCTGATAAACAGAGGTTTTAATTGGATCAAGACGTAAAGACTTGGCACTCTGGTAAAATGGACGTTTTGAGGAGAAGAACATCTCTTCCATTAGTCTGCGGCGACTTCCGGAGAACACGAAATTGGCGTTTGACATTTTCTGGATGTAGGTCCGGAGCAATGCTTCCACATTCTTCTCTGGATAACGTGTGATTTGCTGAAATTCATCAATGACAACCAGACAACGTTTGTCAACCATCTCCAGATAATCAAATATCTCACTAAGTGTGTATTCAGGACGTTGTATATCACCCAGTTTCACATCAAAGGTCGGCATGTTCTGCAGGGTGTCGTAGCCGAAACTGGCACTGAGAGATTTCAGGAAGGTGACAAACATTTTGCGTAATTTCTCACTCCGGCTTGCCACGCTGTCAAATACTGCGGTACCAAGGGCGAGGATAAACTCGCGAAATGTGCCAGTGTGCAAAATATCCACCGTGATGGTTACGTATTCCTCTTTGATGCCGGGGGTGTTGAAAACAAAATCCACGAGGGAGGTTTTACCCATACGCCGCGAGGAGGTCAGAACCACATTCATCTGATTATTAAGTGCTTTCTCCAACTGTGCCGCCTCATCAACACGGTCGCAAAAATATTCGGGCGGGATTTTTCCCGATACAATAAACGGATTGACAATCTTTACCATAACTATCAAATTTGTGGCAAAGATACAACTTTATTTCAAATTACCGAAAAAAAATTACCGAAAAAAAATAATATGTTTTTCTTCGGTGATTTTTAATTACTTTTAAAGAGGCACAAAATACCCTTTCCCGAATCACAAAAAGTGTGTATCTTTGCCGCTCGAAAAAAATACACCAACAAAATAACCAACCTATGAGTATCATCAAACCTTTCAAGGGATTCCGGCCGCCCGTCGACATCGTCGAAAAACTGGCCTCCCGTCCGTACGACGTCCTCAACTCCGCCGAAGCACACGTAGAAGCTGCCGGCAACCCCTACAGCCTCCTGCACGTCACCAAGGCTGAAATCGACCTCCCCGAAGGCACCGACGAACACTCCCCCGAAGTGTATCTTCAGGTCGTCAAGAACTACAACCTGTTCAAAGACCTCGGCTGGCTGGTGAAGGATGAAGAGGAGAAACTCTACATCTATGCCCAGAGCATGAACCCGAAGGATGCC
>CAMVOL010000065.1 GCA_947169105.1 uncultured Bacteroidales bacterium
GTGGCGTTTGCTGGAACACCACCGGCACGCCCACCGTGGCCGACAGCCACACCACCGATGGCGTTGGCGTGGGCAGTTTCACCAGCAGTCTTACGGACCTTGTTCCTGCCACTGACTACTATGTGCGGGCATACGCCACCAACAGCGTGGGTACTGCTTACGGGCAGATTTATGTGTATCATACGCTGGACACCCTGCCGGTTGTTACCACCATTGAGCCTTCCGATATTTACACCTCTTCTTTCGTCTCGGGTGGCGAGGTGACGGTGCTGAACAGCGCAAGTCTGACGGCCCGTGGCGTTTGCTGGAACACCACCGGCACGCCCACCGTGGCCGACAGCCACACCACTGAGAGCGGTGACTTGGGTAGCTTCACTTCTAATGTGGAAGGGCTTGCTTGCGGAACCACTTACTATGTGCGGGCATACGCCACCAATAGTGCGGGCACGGCGTATGGCGAGGAGTACAGTGTGACTACCATCTTCTTAATGGAATTGGCACAAATCTCCACTGCCAATGTTTATGCTATCGCAGATACCACTGCTGTATGTGGCGGCAATGTATCCTATGATGGCTGTAGTGAAGTGACCGCACGTGGCGTTTGCTGGAGCACCTCACAGAACCCCACTTTGAGCGATAACCACTCCACCGATGGTAGCGGTGTGGGCAGTTTTACCAGCAGCTTGACAGGACTTGCTATAGGAACCACCTACTATGTGCGGGCCTACGCTACTAATAGCGTGGGTACGGTGTATGGGGAAGAAATGAACTTTACGACTTCAATTCCAGATGGATCTCCCTGCCCCGGCACACCCACTCTCATTGACGTTGACGGCAATATCTATAATACGGTGGCGATTGGAAGCCAGTGTTGGATGAAGGAGAACCTGCGCACCAAGAAGTATGCCGATGGTACTCGCATTCAGACGACGTACCTCGAATTACAATTACACAGTTTATCTTCCGATACTGTGCCCTATTGGTACTATCCGAATCGAGACTCCAGCGAAACCAACAGAGTTACTTACGGTCTGCTGTACAACTGGAAGGCGGTGATGCGGAATACATCTTCATCTTCCACTAACCCGAGTGGTGTACAGGGCGTTTGTCCCACAGGATGGCACGTGCCGAGTGATGAGGAGTGGAAGCAGATGGAGATAGCAGTGGGTATGAGCATGGACGATGTTGACCAATTCTATTTTAGGGGGGATATCGCAGCCAAGCTTTCCAGCAACACAGGGTGGACAGCCTCTACCAATGCTGCGGACAACTGGTCAGCTCCCGATCGAAACATAACAGGTTTCAGTGTTCTGCCAGCGGGCACATTCTGTGCTGGCAACTAAAATTATTTTGGAAAACAAGGCTACTTTTGGAGCACTACTGAAGGTATCGAAACAGGTAGTGTATTTGTAGGAGTATATATGCGCAGACTTCTCTACGGTAGATCAGAAGTTGAGCGTTATGCAAATACAGCTCGATATTTAGGTTGTTCTGTCCGTTGTCTTCGCGATGAAGGTTGTACTACTACAAATAACATTCCCACTGTTACAACAGCCAATGTCACTGATATTACTTCTACTGCCGCCATCACTGGTGGCAATGTGGTTTCTGATGGAGGAGCATCTGTTCTCGCCCGTGGAGTGTGTTGGAGTACCTCGCACAACCCGACCAGGGCAGACAGCCACACTTCTGACAGTACAGGTATTGGCAATTTCACCAGCTATCCACAGGCACTCACGACCAATGCTACCTACTACGTACGGGCATACGCCCTCAACAACATTGGGACGGCTTATGGGGAAGAATTGAGCTTTACGACGGTAGAAGCATATCCCTGCCATGGCGCCGCCACTCTCACCGACATTGACGGCAACATCTACAACACGGTGCAGATTGGCACCCAGTGCTGGATGAAGGAAAACCTGCGCACTACGAAGTACGCCGACGGTATTCCCATCTCGCAGTTTGAGAGTGTAGGTACTGAGCCAGCGTGGAGATATCCGAATGGCGATTCTACCAACATAACCACTTATGGACTTCTTTATAATGGACCAGCGGCAATGCGATTCGAATACGATTTTGTCTATGACTCTACTTCTAACGCCAATGACTACACTCCTGGTACCCAAGGTATCTGCCCCACGGGATGGCATGTGCCAACTATTGCAGAATGGAGTCAGATGCGGAGTGCGGTAGGCAATATTGCTGCCAAATTTTCAGGAGACACGGGGTGGGAATCCTCCACCGTAGAAAATGCTGCGGGCAACTTCTCTGCTTCCGGTCGCAACTCGTCAGGCTTCAGTGCGCTGCCTGCCGGTAATACTTACGACGTTTACTTTGGCAGGGAAGCCTATTTTTGGAGTAGTACCGCCTATGATAGAACTGCCTGGGATGTGTGCAAATTGACGTATAATACTAGCTATTTTTACTGCGATGAATATTTGTACCGTAACCATTATTCTTCCGTTCGTTGTGTAAAAGATTAAAAAAATTAAAAAAATAATATTAAAATGATAATTCGAAATCGCAAAGAAATAAGAGGTAATAAAGTGATATGGCAATATCTTTCTTGGGATAAGTTTTTCGACTTATTGATCAACAAGGAATTATATTTGTCGCGCACATCGGAAATGACCGATAAAAATGAATGTTGTATATCGCAAAAGAACGTCGAACGAATTATAGAATACATAAACCGTATCGTTCCTAACAATACACTGTCTTTATCCATTGATGATTCGTTAAAAAATCGGTCTTTCATTAATTGCTGGTCTATGTCAAGGAATGAATCGTACGCATTGTGGAAGATTTATTTGTCCAATGCTAAATCGGGTGTCGCCATTAAAACCACGGTCAGTCATTTGGAAAATGCAATAAAGGAGGGTTGTAAGAATGATGACATCTACATCATGCCAGTTCATTACGGGAGTTCTATAAGTATTTTTAATTTAGACATGGATACTCAGCCAATACAAAAACAAGTTGACATTTGGCGACTAGCTACAAAATTGCAGGCATACCAGTATGAGAACGAAGTGCGGCTGATTTGTCTTTGTAGGGATGATTCGACTGGCAAAAGGATTAAGATCTCCTCGCTTGACTTCATTGATGAACTTTATTTCAGCCCTTTCAATCGATGTTTTGATGACACATACACAAAGGTCTTGCAAAAGATAGGGGGCGGTTTGGAGAAAAAGGTCAAGAAGTCGGGCATTGACGACCAATAATGTTGCGGTATAGCCAAGTTGTGCCGCCCTCGGAGATACATTCCGCACCATGATGGAGTGCGGGAAAATCAGGGGACATGAGGAGATTCCGCTGCCTCTTATGGTCAGCGGAATGGTGGAATGAACACAAGGGAAGAAGGGGAGCGGAGTCGGGCATAGCCGCCCGCCCCCTCGCCATTTTATTGATTGCACGCCTCGCACCATTCCGCCACGAACGCAGCAAGCAAAATGCAGGCGATAGCCTGCCCAAATGTTCGCGCAGCGAACCCGAATGCGAACGCAGTGAGCAAAATTAAAGAATGTGAGCGCAGCGAGCCCAATTTCTCCGAAAATCCCTTTCCGATCCCTTCATTTTCCCGTTTTGAAAACCGGCATTTTTTTGCCCAAAAGTGGTTTTATCTGTTAAAACGTGCCACTTTCTTCTTAAAAATTGCTGTTTTATATCGTTGAAAATCAATAAAATATTTTTCAACATTCTCTTGACAGAGGATGTTTGATGTCGTATATTTGCAGCCGATGTTTTAACGTTGTTCCCATTATAGAAATATATTGTATTTTTGCAACTGAATTTTAGTTACAGATGAGTAAGAAGGAAAAACTGATTAAACGATTGCAGTCACTTCCCAAGGATTTTACATACGCAGAATTGGAGTCTCTACTTTTTCAATTGGGATTTGTTGAAGAGACCAAGGGTAAGACCTCGGGATTTCGTGTCCGTTTTTACCATGAAGAACTGAAAATTCAATACTTGGCTCACAAACCTCATCCTACTAATGTGATAAAAGAGATGGCATTGAAGGATATCGTTTTTTTCTTGGAAAACAATAATTTAATATAATGGAAATACTGAATTACAAGGGTTTTA
Source organism: uncultured Bacteroidales bacterium (assembly GCA_947169105.1). Taxonomy (GTDB): domain Bacteria; phylum Bacteroidota; class Bacteroidia; order Bacteroidales; family WCHB1-69; genus UBA1756. The sequence continues at coordinate 4,093 of CAMVOL010000065.1, forward strand.
TAGGGAGCATAGAGGCCAACTTGAACGACAACACGCTCTATGGGAAAGTGTTGGGCTTGGATAAAAACACGCTTATCACATACGAAGGGAACACGCTTGCAGAACTGCAAGCGGATTTCCGTAACGGTGTGGATGATTATATCATTCACTGCAAGGAGAATGGCTTGCCCCTACATAAGTCTTATAGCGGTAGCTTTAACGTGCGTATTCCTCCTGAGTTGCACGCGAAAATCGCCTTTTCGGCACAATCCTCAGGCATGTCCCTTAACGCTTACATTCGCAAAATCCTGTCGGCAGCTGTCTTGTAATAATGCAGGATATGGAGACGCGAAGAATAGCGTCTCTACATCCCTAAGTGCGGGCAGTGCAGCACGCACTGGTCGCAGATGGTGAGTTCACCGTTCAGACGTTTGCGGATCATCTCCTTGTAACGGGCTTTCAATGAGTCAATTTGGATAAATTCGGCGATTTCGTTGGCGAAGGCCAGCATCAGCAGACGACGGGCGTTCACCTCGCAGATGCCGCGGGTGCGCAGGTAGTACATCGCCTCCTCGTCCAGCTGCCCGACCGTCGTGCCGTGGTTGCACTTCACGTCGTCGGCGTAGATTTCCAAAAATGGCTTTGACGTGACGCGGGCGTTGTCCGTAAGCGTAATGTTGCGGTTGGTCTGTGACGCCACCGTCCGCTGCGAATCCTGCCGCACGACGACGTGACCGAGGAAATTGGCGACGGCTTCGTCATCTACAATGCCCTTGTACAGCTGATAGCTTTCGCAATCAGTCACTTGGTGGTCGATGAAAATCTGGTTATCCACATGTTGCTTTTTGTCCACAAGATACAACCCGTACATTTTCGTGGCCGCGAAGGGCTCTTTCAGGAAGACGTTGATTTTGTTGCGGAGGTAGCCCGTGTTGAAGGTCATCGCGTTGGAGTAGAAGTGCGAATGTCCTTTTTGTTCCACATCCACCTCATTGAACAGCAGCGACTCCGGATTCTTGTTCTCCATCTTGTAGTAGGAGAAGTCGGCGTTTTCGTCCAAATAAATCTTGGTGACGTTGTTGATGAAGCTCGGTTTGAACTGGATGGAGTCGTCGCACTGGATGAACGACACTCTCGCGTTCTTGCCGACGATGATGAGGTTACGGTTGTTGAGAAGCAGTTCGTTGGGAGAATCGGTGAGCGAAATCAGCTGGATAGGTTTTTCAACGATAACATTGTCAGGTATATAGACGAAAAGTCCGTCGTTGAACAGGGCGCGGTTGATGGCGGAGAGGGAGTCTTCGCGGCTGGAGTTCTCGGCCATCAGGTATTGGAAGACGAGCTTCGGGTACTGGCGCAGTGCCTCGAACAGGGAGCCGACGATGATGCCGTTATCTTCGACGCAGAGCGGGTTGCCGGTGTGCACATACCAGCCGTTGAGGAAGATGCACATGCGGGTGTCGAAGTCCTTCACCTTGCAGTGGAAGTACTCCTCGACGGGGCGGTAGGGCGGGGGAGTGAGCTGCGGCTTCATGCCGGAAGCGCAGGCGATGTGCTTCTCGAAGATGGCCTTGTTCTCTTTCCGATAAGTGCGGAAATCCCGTTCCACAAGTTCCAGCAGCCCCTTTTCGCGAATCTCGGAAACAGCGTTGTTGCCCGAGCCGGGCAGCTGCTCTTTGATGTTGCTATATAAGTCCTTGATATATTGTGTGAAAGGAGTCATCGCGTGTTATTGCAAGTTTTGTTCGTATTCTTCTTTGATCCAGTCGTAGCCGCGGTGTTCGAGCTCGAGTGCTAGTTCTTTCGGACCGCTCTTGACGATTTTGCCATCGAAAAGGACGTGGACGAAATCGGGGACGATGTAGTCCAGCAGCCTCTGGTAGTGGGTGATGACCACGGTGGCGTTGTCGGGCGACTTGAGCTGGTTCACGCCGTTGGCGACGATACGGAGGGCGTCGATGTCAAGGCCGGAGTCGGTTTCGTCGAGGATGGAGAGGGAGGGTTCGAGCATGGCCATCTGGAAGATTTCGTTGCGTTTCTTCTCGCCGCCCGAAAAGCCCTCGTTCACAGAACGGTTGCTGAGTTTTTCCGTAAGCTCCACGATTTTGGCCTTCTCCTTCATCAGTTTGCGGAACTCCAGCTCCGTGAGTGGCGGAAGTCCGCGGTAGAGGCGGATTTCCTCAAGGGCGGTCTTCATAAAGTTGGTGATGCTTACGCCGGGGATTTCCACCGGATACTGGAAGCCGATGAAGATGCCTTCGCGGGCGCGGTCCTCAATCGGCATCGCCAGCAAGTCCTTGCCGTTGTAGGTGATGCTCCCTTCGGTGACCTCGAATAGCTCCTTGCCGGCAATCACCGACGCGAGCGTGCTCTTGCCCGTACCGTTGGGTCCCATGATGGCGTGAACTTCGCCCTTGTTGATGTCCAAATTGACACCCTTCAATATCTCTTTCCCTTTGATGGAAACGTGTAGGTTCTTGATTTGTAACATGTGTGATTTGTTGATTTGAGGTTCGCTTCGCTCGCATTTGAAGATTTGAGGTTCGCTTCGCTCACATTTTTAATTTTCAGTTTTCAATTTTCAATTTTCAGTTTCCTGATGAGCTCTTCCGTTTTGTCGTGCAGCTGTTTGCGGTAGGGGTTGTCAATCATCGAGCGTTTGAGTTTCACCTCCTTTTTGTTGGCGAAGCATTTGCCGGTGACGTTGAGGTCGGGGGTGAGGGCGAGGTGGAGCATGGTGCTGGCCCCTTTTGCCGGTTGGTAGATGATGGGGCGGAAGAACCAGTCGCAGAGCTTGTCCACCACGACGTTGCCCTGCCGGATGATGTTGGTGCTGACAATGCCCGGGTCGGCGCAGTTGACGAGGATGCCCTTGTCTTTCAGTTCGTCGGCGAGGTCAAGGGTGAAGTAGAGGAGGGCCAGTTTGGAGTCGGAGTAGGTGCGGAAGCGGTT
>CAMVOL010000066.1 GCA_947169105.1 uncultured Bacteroidales bacterium
ATACACGGGCAAAGGATTTTCCCCTTTAATCCGCCGACACCACGTTGAGGGTGCAAACTTCATATCTGGCACCTTTGTTGCTGCCAGTGTGCATGATAACCCCTTATGCTGTCTTACGCTGAAAAAAGTTGACACAAAAGTCAACAAAAATGGTAAACGAAAAAACAAAACGTAAGAGATCATGCTACCGTATTCCGGATGAAGTAAAGCTCAGAATTGCTGAAGAGCGTCACGTGGAAGGAAAAAGCGTATCGGAGATAGCTAAGGAACACGGGCTGGGTAAAACCTCAGTCAACAAAATTCTTCGTACCTTTGCAGCCGAAAACGACAAGAGTGCGCTGTTTATGAAAAAGGATGCAAAAACCAGTGAATCAGAGGAGATAAAGGCTCTCCGTAAGGAAGTTTTGGAACTGAAAAAGAAGCTGTACGACGAGACAATGCGTGCGGATTTCTTCGAGACGATGGTCGATGTCTCGGAGGAGATGTTCGGCATAGAGATAAGAAAAAAAGCCGGCACCGGACAGTCGAAAGGCTGCACGAAGACGAAGTGAGGCATTATCCCGTCACAAGTCTTTGTGCACTGGCCGGTGTGACAAGACAGGCCTTTTACAAGCGGGACGAGGATTTTTTGTTCCGCAGGTTGGCGATAGAGCAGTTTGTGGTGCAGTTCGCCCGTGGGGTGCGGGAGCAAGACCCGGGCATCGGTGCCGACAATCTTTGGCGCATATATCGGGAGCGGTTCTCGGAGGAGTACCGCGTGGGACGTGATGCGTTCCGTGACATTTTGCACGAGCACGGTCTGAACATCCGACGCAGGTTCCGCGCCCCCCGCACCACGGACTCGCGCCACAGCCTGCCGACCTACCCCAACCTCGTCAAGAACGTAATTCCCACGCGGCCCAACCAGATCTGGGTCAGCGATATCACCTATATTGCGATAGAAGACTCCGAAGCCCGACTTGGCTACACTTTCTGTTTCCTTACCATCATCATGGATGCCTACAGCAAGAAGATCCTGGGCTGGCGCGTGGCTCCCACGCTTGAGGCCGCGCACAGCATAAAAGCCCTGAAGATGGCCATCAAAACGCTGCCCGAAGGCTTCAGCGAGACCCTCATCCATCACTCCGACCGCGGTACGCAGTATGCCAGTGCGGACTATATCAAGGTACTGGCAGACAACAACATAACGCCCAGCATGACGGAGAGCGGCAACCCGAAGGACAACGCGATGGCGGAACGCATCAACTCGACGGTGAAGAACGAGCTACTGTACGGAAAGACCTTCTCCAGCCTGCGTCAAGTCTTTGAAGCCGTGCGCAAAGCGGTGGAGTTTTACAACAGCGAGCGTCCCCACAGCAGCATCGACTGGCACACGCCCGACGAGGCGCACCAGATGCAGGGCGAAATGAAGCGCCACTGGCACTCCTGGCGGGAGGATGCGATAAAAAAACAGGCGATGGAGGCGGTATGAGCGGGAAAGTGTATTTTTGTCGCGGCAAACCAGAAGCGACGGCGACAGCGTCGGAGCTAATAAAAGGGCTTGTTATCAGTTCATTGGGGCTCAATGCCCCAATGAACTGAGGCAAACCAAAAGCTCCGGCTCTGCGTGGAGTAAACGGAAATCAGTCGCGCCGCGGGCGACTGACAACGAAAAACAGTCGAAAAAAAAACAAGCGACAACCTGAATCAGTCGCAAATTATTAACCCGTCAACTCGGATCAGTCGTAAGACACAAAAGTGACAACCTGAATCAGCGAATCACATGCTCATCGCCCTATGAACATATATGCATCGATCTATGAACATATATGCATCGCCCTATGAACATATATGCATCGGCCTATGAACATATATGCATCGCCCTAAGAACATATATGCATCGGCCAACGCCCCTACAGGCATTCGCCGATGCCCCCGTGCTCATGAAGATCTGTGATGATTTTTAAGAATTTTAAACACTTCACCTTTCGAAAAAACACTATTTTTGCCGCCGATATTTTTAGTAGAAACGAACTTAAAAATCAAAGAAATGAAGAAACTGTTCATTATGTTGGCAGCCACGTGCTGTCTGATGTTCACCGCCTGTAACAACAAGCCTGCCGAGCAACCGGCAGAGGCTACCGAGCCCCAGACCGAAGCCCCCTGCTGCGAGGAGATGACCGAGGAGCAGAAGGCCGAGATGGAAGCCTGCAAGAAGGCTTGCGAAGACTGGCAGAATTGGGAGAACCTCACCGACGAGCGTAAAGCCGAGCTGCTCGACCAGCGCAAGGCCAAATACGACGAGATGCAGGAGATGAAGAAAGCCCAGGAGGAAAAGAAGGCCGCTTTCGAGGCTGCCATGAAGAACTGGGACAAGCTCACCCTCGACGAGCGTAAAGCCGCCTTTGACAACGGCTGCTGCGGCGGTTGCTGCAAGAAAGACGCCAAACCCTGCTGCAAAGGCGAAAAACCCGGCTGCAAGGGCGAAGGCCATGGTTGTAAAGGTGAAGGCAAAGGCTGCCCGAAGGAAGGCGGCAAATGTCCGAAGGCCAACTAATTTAGTATGAAGAAGATTGCCGTATTCGCCAGCGGTTTCGGCTCCAATTTCCAGGCCATCATCGAGGCCGTCAAACAGCAGACGCTGAACGCCGAAATCGCCCTTCTGGTATCCGACAATCCTTCAAGCAAAGCAGTGGAACGCGCCAATGCCGCCGGCATTGACGCGTTCACTTTTTGTGCGAAGGAGTATGCCGGGAAGGCCGCCTATGAGCAGGCCGTTTTAGCTGAACTTCGGAAACGCCAGGTCGAGTACATCGTGCTGGCCGGCTACATGCGCATCATCGGCCCCACGCTCTTGGAGGCCTACCCGATGCATATCATCAACCTGCATCCCGCCCTGCTGCCCTCCTTCCCGGGCGCGCACGGCATCGCCGACGCCTTCCACTACGGGGTCAAGGTCTTCGGCATCACCATTCATTTCGTGGACGAGGGGATTGATACGGGCAAGATTATCAACCAGTTCGCCTTCCACGCCGAACCCGGCGACACGTTGGAGACGGTCGAGACGAAAATCCACCAGCTGGAACACAAGTACTTCCCGATGGTGATTAATGATGTGTTAGTGAATGGGTGAGGAAGGGAGTGCTGTGTTCATGCGAAACTTGAATCCATTACAGACTTGGCCAAAAAAATGAATGTGTAATTTTGCAGCGATTTAGGAGTTGCGGCATTCCTGCCGCAAAAAGGTCGCCAGGAATGGCGACGTTCCACAAACTGACAAAATAACAGTTGTTATATAGGAGCGTCATATTACCAGATTATGTTCAACGGATCTCACAGAGTCTGAAGATGTGACGCGAAAAAGTTAAAAATAGAGATCACCCCTTTTGGTTATGAAAAAAATCATCACCTTTTTTGCGATGGCAGTGATTTTGATGGCAGGGTTGAATGCGCAAACCCTTACAGTGGCGGAGGGTACAGACCTTAGCCATGATGTTCCTATGAACGGAAACAAGACCGTTTCGCAGAAAAGCCATACACTCTATCCCGACTCAATGTTGTCGGACATGATCGGAAAACACATCACCAGTCTGACCTACTACATCCACTCTTCTCCCTCAGTGGGATGCATCGAAAGGGTCCGCATGGGTGTTACCCTCTCTTCCAATCTGCAAAACGGATTTGACAGTGCATCTGTCGCAACCGTATGGACGGGCACGCTTTCTAGCGTCATCTCCGGCGACACCTTTACCATCACGTTGGACCATCCATTTCCATATACAGGAGGAAACTTGTTGATTGAAATGGAACAATTGACATTATGGCCAGAATCCAGCTACTCCTCCTACCATTCTGTTTACGGAATAAATCCAAACGCCCAGCTGTCTTATTACTCTTGCCATACCATAAATCAAGAAACAAGCTTTTATGGGGAATCATTTCTTCCTCAAATAACGTTTACATACGGAGAAGGCTGCTTCGCGCCACTTAACACCCGAGCGAGTTGCACAGGGCCGGGAACCGTGTCTCTTTCATGGACAGCCGACCCAATATTGCCGGCTCAATTTTATACGGTTGGCTATAAAACATTAAGTGACTCTGTCTTCACAGAAATTACGACCACCGATACTTTCCAAGTGCTGTCAGGATTGCAAGATGCGACCATTTATGAATGGCGAGTGCGAGCCCACTGCGACACTGTTGGCGTGAGTGACTGGAACTATGCTGACAAGTTCGCCACAATGCAACCCGCCACGCTGCCTTATTCGTGCGATTTTGAGAATGCTGGCGAGCGTGACTCCTGGCAGTTCGTAAACTATAATTATCACGATAAATGGTATATCGGCAATGCTGTCGATAATGGAGGGGATTATTCCCTGTACATATCCAATAACGGTGGAACTACCAACACCTATAGTAGTTTTCCCGCCTCTTTCGTTTGGGCATATAGGGATATCTATTTTGATCCCGCCGATTCCGGATATTCTGTATCATTCGACATCCGTTCGTACGCCACATCGTATGGTCTTTCCGCCATTACCGGTGTTTATTTGGGCCCTCCTGTAGTTCCCGACGGTTTATATGTGCCTGAAGGAGCCACCGCTCTGGAAACAGGACTTTGTGGGATCTCGAATTGGACGACGAAAACCTACCCGATAGACCACTCCTATGCCGGTTTGCAACGACTCTATTTCTTATGGTCCCACTATTTTTACTCTGCCGGCCATAATCCACCCGCTGCCATTGACAACATTTCTATCGAGGGGCACCTTTGCCATATTCCCGTAAGTCTCTCAGAGTATGATATTATGGATACCATGGCTTATCTGTCATGGACTTTGCCGAACGGGAGTGCCGATTACTACACTGTTGCATATAAATCGATGACAGACACTGCATTTTCGTATATCACCTCCCAAAACGAACAATTTCCCTTAGGCAATCTCACCCCATCAACCTCATATATATGGAAAGTCCGGGCCCACTGCAATGCTACTGAATTCGGCGTTTGGTCGGAGGAAAGCACCTTTCAGACAACGGAGAATGTCGCACGGATACCTTACTTCTGCGGTTTCGAAGATGCCACTGAAAATAGCGGGTGGTATTTTGATAGCGGAATTGATCCCTATAACAAATGGGTGATCGGCAATGCGGTGAGCAACGGAGGTGATTCATCGTTGTATGTTTCGAAAGACAACGGTGCGACGAATACATATTTGACTGTACAACATGGTAGTATATGGGCTTATCGGGACATCTATCTGGATCCCAGTTATTCAGACTACATGATTTCGTTTGACTGTAGAGCGCAGGGCAAATATCTCGTTAATTATCTAGCCTATGCAAAAGTATATTTAGGATCGCCCGATAATCTCATTCAAATAGGAGATGCCATTTGTATGGATTCCACTTGGCATAACGTTTCCGTTCTACTCGACAGCTCTTTTTCCGGTCTGCAACGTTTGAGTATTCAATGGTTTAACGACTATTCACCGGCGTATGACCCGCCTGGTGCCATTGACAACATCTCCATAATCGGTTCCCATTGTCACGGAATCCCTACCAATCTTGTCGCCTCTGTGTCAAACAATTCGGCTAATCTTTCATGGTCTATGCCCGACAGCGGTGCTTATCATTATACGATTGCGTATAAATCACAGAATAGTGACGCTTATACGTACGTTACCACACAGAACCAACAGTTCACCTTGGACAATCTTTCTCCAGCGACCCTATACATTTGGAAAGTGAGGGCAAATTGTTCCGCCACAGAGAGTGGCTTTTGGTCGGAACAGGGCAGTTTCCTGACATCGGGACACCTTGCCAATTTGCTCTTTGCCTGTGATTTTGAAGATGCCATCGACAATGCCAACTGGATGATGGTGAACGGCAACTACACGAACAAATGGTTTATCGGGAGTGCTGTCAACAATGGCGGTTCCAATGCGCTTTACATTTCCGATAACAACGGCGTTTCAAACACTTACAACACAAATTCCACCTCTCATGTATGGGCGTACCGCGACTTCTTTTTCCCGCCGGGTCATGAGCACTACCAAATATTGTTCGACGTTCGCTGTTTTGGCGAATTGACAAATAATCATGCGTACGATTTTGTCAAAGTGTATTTAGGAACACCAGATGGAACCCAAGAAATTCCTGCCACTGCCACGCAACTGGGTGACGCTTACTCGAATAATTCCCAATGGCAGACGGAAGTGTTTATTTTGGATTCCACTTTTGCTGGTCCGCAACGGCTCTATGTCTATTGGAACAATGACGCTTCATTTGGAAATAATCCACCCGGTGCTGTGGACAATATTATGATTTACTGCGATGACACCTGCGCTTCATGTATCCCGCCAAACAGCCTGATGGTGGATTCCATGTCAACAAATAGTATCAGCATCCAATTCACCCCGGCCACGGAAGATGACGAGAAATGGCAGGCAGTCATTATGGAGGCGGATCAATCCTTGGATACCACCCTGATTATAACGTTGTTAGACACTACATATACGTTCAATGGCTTGCAGGATAACACCGCCTATACGATTTATGTCCGCACTGATTGTGGGGAAAGCCAAAGCGAGTGGTGCTCCCTCACTTGTGTCACGCTGCCTGATGGAATCATTTCTCATGATTTAGACCGCCTTGTGCTGCTCTATCCTAACCCTACGAACGGAAAATGTATCGTCAGCAACGGTCAGGGCCTCATCGAGACGGTGGAGTTATACGATATTTTCGGCAAGAGGTTAGAGTTTATACGCGTCAATGATTGGCAAGTCGAGATAAACTTGTCGGTATATGCCGCCGGTCTCTATTTCGTGCGTGTCACTACAGAACAGGGCAATATCACCAAACGAGTGGTGAAACGATAGTTATAGATTTTCCTGAATTGTAGAAATTATTGTTCGCGCCTCATCAGGAACTCCTGCAGTTGTCGCATCGCGCGGCCGCGGTGGCTGA
>CAMVOL010000067.1 GCA_947169105.1 uncultured Bacteroidales bacterium
TGTTCCTCGGCATCAGCATCCCGCTGATGGAGAAGCGCCAGCTGAAGAACAAACCCGGCTATGCCGAGTATCGGAAGCAGACGAGGATGCTGATATAAGTGTTTATTGTTGTGGAATTGGCAGGAGGAGATTCAGATATCAAGCAAAGAAAATGAACAAAGGGCAATGAATCCCGCCAAAAATATCGTATCTTTGCAGCCAAATTTTGTGATTATGCAACCTATTGTATGTAATGACTTTAAGGATACCCGTTCCGGTTTCGGGGCGGGCTTGTTGGAAGCGGGCCGCCGCAACCCCAATGTTTTCGCCCTCTGCGCCGATGTGATCGGAAGCCTCAAAATGGGCGATTTTATCAAGGAATTTCCTGACAGGTTCATTCAGACCGGCATTGCGGAAGCCAATATGATTGGCATTTCCGCCGGTCTTGCTCTCAGCGGTAAGATTCCGTTCGCCGGCGCTTTTGCGGGTTTTATCTCCGGCCGCGTTTATGACCAGATCCGGATGGTCGCCGCCTACTCCAACCTTAACGTGAAAATCGCCGCCTCCCACGCCGGGATCACCGTCGGTGAGGATGGCGCCACCCACCAGATGATGGAGGACCTCGGCCTGATGAAGATGCTTCCTAACATGGTGGTTATCAATCCTTGCGACTACAACCAGACCCGTCAGGCCACGCTCGCAGCTGCCGAGTACGTCGGCCCCGTCTATCTCCGCTTCGGTCGCCCCAGCGTGCCCAACTTCACCCCCGCCGACCAACCATTCGTCATCGGCAAGGCCCTGATGATGAATGAAGGCACCGATGTCACCCTCATCGCCACCGGCCACCTCGTATGGCACGCCCTCGAAGCCGCCTACGAACTGTCGCAAAAGGGTGTCAGCGCAGAAGTTATTGACATACACACCATTAAGCCTCTTGACGAAGAGGCCATCCTCCGCAGCGTAGCCAAAACCCACTGCGTGGTCACGGCCGAAGAGCATTTCCGCAACGGCGGCCTCGGCGACAGCATCTGCCAGCTGTTAGGTCGCAAACTCCCCTCTCCCGTCGAGATGGTGGCTGTGGACGACCACTTCGGCGAAAGCGGCAAGCCTGCCGAACTGATGGCCAAATTCGGTCTCGACACCCCGCACATCGTCGAGGCCACCCTCAAGGTGATGGCCCGCAAATAAATTTCCGTTATGGACGAACCGTTTGAAGCCCGCCCCACCCCTTCGGACGAACAGATCCTTTCCCTTTTCAACGACGAAAAGACGAAGGAACGAGGATTTCGTATGCTGATGGACAAGTACAGCCGCTACATTTACAGTTATGTCCGCCGGTTCGTCTATTCGCACGAGGACGCCAACGACCTCACACAGGACGTGTTCGTCAAGATCTGGCGGTTCCTCGGCAGCTTCCGCGGTGATTCCAGCCTCAAAACGTGGATGACCCGCATCGTCATCACCACCTGCCTTTCGTTTTTGAAAAAGAAGAAGGAAGCCCTCGCCCTCGGTGACGACAAATTCACCGACCACCTTTGGAACGTGGCGGCGCAGGAGCACTACTTCTCCGCCGACCGCTTGGAGCAGTGGCTGCAGGAGGCCATCATTAAACTCCCTGAAAAGCAACGCATTGTCTTTACCCTCCGCTATTACGACGAACTCCCGTACGAGGAGATGTCGAAAGCGCTGGACACTTCCGTCGGTGCCCTGAAAGCCTCCTATCACTTCGCAAGGGAAAAGGTGGAGGAGTATCTGAAGAAGAAAATAAACTGAGGAAAAAAATCTGCATTTCGTGCAATTTTGTATTTTTGCAGCCAGTTTTTTACAATTTTAAAATTATGAATAACTTGATTAAACGCACGTTGTCGGTTCTGTTCGCAGTCATCCCCATCGTGCTTCTGGCCGTCACCGGTACGGTATCGGCACAGAATGTCCCCCTCACCGTGGAAAATATCGCATGGTGGGATCCTGATTATCCGACAGTTACGTGGAGCGGTGCCATCCGCGTGGACGGTGACGGACAAAAAGCCGTAGATTATATCGCAAGGCTTCTTCCCGACGCCAAGCCCGCCGACAAGTCGTACAAGTGGAATATTTCCGACAGTTTCATCCTGCTGGGTTCGCGCCTGCTGTCGGTGGACGGCCGCGACATGCGTGGGGTGAGCGTGAACCGTGTCAACGAAATGCTGTCGCAACCAGGCAACCACACGCTCCGGCTGAGCCACGCCACCGATGGCGACTACGAGGCGGTCATCAACACAGAACTGCCAATGTGGATGCAGGCCTACGGTTTCCATCCGCTCACCTGCACGTGGGAAAAAAAGACACAGACTCCGCCCGAAAACATTGTCATCCGTATGGACAAGGACGTGAAATGGCGCAATTTCAAGACCTACGACCTGCTGATTCTCAGCGATGACGTCCTCGCCGATAAGGAACTATTAGAAAAAATCGGCGACCAGATGGGCAGCCTCGGACTACGGCGCAACACCGAAAATCCCGACATCCTCATCACCATCACCAAGGATGCTAACAAGAGCGTAGAATACACCTACGTGCCCGAAACCACCGAACACGTGCAGACGGGCAGCAACACTTACGCAATGTACGGATACAAAGGACATTACCTCGGCAACTTTTCGGTTAACAAGTACCAGACGGTGACATCGGGCGGCTACACCCACAAGAGCGCCACCACCACCGTTTATCTCGAAGTGTCGATGCTGGAAGCTTCACGCATCGGCGAGAAAGTCCTCCCGATGGTTTACCAGATGAAGTACAACTTCAACCGCAACAGCGACGAGAATGTGGACAAGCTGTACAGCAGCGCGGTGGAATGGGTGCAGCACCCGCTGTTTGCGGCAATGCCCCGTCTCCGCTCCACTTCCTGCACGCGGTTCCTGTACAAGGGCATTCCGCTCATCAACTTTGGGATTGTGGTCGATGCTGACGGCGTGGTGCGCGGCCTTGACAGCAGTTCAGACGTGGTGAAAAAATCGGGCATCCGCACTGGCGACCGCATTGTGCGGATCAAGTGCACCCGCCGCGACAGTATGCGCCATTACCGTGGCAAAGAGGTCTATTCGGGCAGTATTACGGTACAGCGCGACGGCACCGAACAGAACCTCTCTTTCGCGGGCTGCCACCGCACCAACTCCTATTCCATCACCTTCAACGGCATTTACAATGTCGTAAAATAAACTGACGGCACTATGAAAACAGGATACAAGCTTATCACCATCGCACTGCTGCTTTTAGCCAGCGCCGCATCCGCACAGAACAACGTTTACCAGTCGTACCGCAGCTACGACCTTTACAGCAAGGAAAATCCCGTGTCCGACATACTGTACTGTCGCAACCTTATGTACATTCAATTCGGCTACGATATGGCTCAACTCTATGAACCCAACGCCAAAATGTTTAAGGGCTCAAAGTTGCACGGCGGTCTGTTCGATTTTGGCGGTATCGTCCGCCTGTGGGGTCCTCTCGGCCTCGACTTCGGCTTCGGCCTTGACGCCTGTGGCAGCAACAAGATAAATCCTTTTCGTCAGGAGGTGACGCTATGGGACGGCTACGAAAAAACCTACCGGTTCAAACTGGACTACCGCATCAACCTGATGCTGGTGTTCTGGGCCAACGTCACAGACGACATCTCCGTACACCTCGCCACCGGACCGCGTCTCTTTCTCACTTTCAGCGACTACGAACGCTCGTACATCAACGGTGAAAGTGATTTTGGCACGGATTACAAATATTGTGACATAACCGACAAAAAAAGCAATAGGAACCGTTACCGCTGCGTAGGTACGGCGTGGTCGATAGGTGTCGGATTCAATTACAAACACATAGGAGTACGACTCAGTTACGAACTTGAGATGTACGGCCGCTATCGCGACAGCTGGACAGAACGGGTGGGCGATCTGAACATTCCATTTGTTTACGACCGTGCTACGATGGGCGACCCGCGCTACCACCACCTTAATGTGTCATTGTTCATCCCGTTAGTGCTGTCGCGCTAACATTCGGCTTTCGGGCGATGCCGCGGAAGAGGCGGACAGGTAGCTAAATGTCAATATTTCGGTTCTATCCCCATATTGAAGAAAATGAAGGAGAACATATCCACGGTTTCTTCAATGGTTTTGTCAAGGGGCTTACCGCCACCGTGGCCCGCGTTGCTCTCGATGCGGATGAGGTGCGGACGGTCGCCGATGTTGCTGTTCTGCAAGGCCGCCGCGTACTTGAACGAGTGCGCCGGCACCACGCGGTCGTCGTGATCGGCAGTGGTCACCAAGATGGCCGGATATTCCACACCGTTCTGGATGGAGTGCAACGGCGAGTACTTGTATAGGTACTCGAACATCTCCTTGCTGTCTTCGCTGGTGCCGTAATCTACCGCCCAGTAGCGGCCGATGGTGAACTTATGGTAGCGCAGCATGTCCATGACACCCACCTGCGGGATGGCCACCGCGAAGAGGTCGGGCCGCTGGTTCACCACCGCACCGACCAGCAAACCGCCGTTGGAACCGCCCTGCAAAGCCAGCTTCTCAGGACTTGTGTATCCCTGCGCAATCAGGTATTCCGCCGCCGCGATGCAGTCGTCGAACACGTTCTGTTTCTGCAACTTGGTGCCGGCCTCGTGCCAAGCACGGCCGTACTCGCCGCCGCCGCGCAGGTTGGCCACTGCCAGCACACCGCCCTGCTCCAACCACGCAATGCGGGTCACGCTGAAACCGGGCGTAAGCGAGATGTTGAAACCGCCGTAACCATACAGCAAAGTCGGATTGTTACCGTCCATCTTGATGCCTTTCTTGTGGGTGATGAACATCGGGACCTTGGTACCGTCTTTTGAAGTGTAAAACACCTGTTCAGTGGTATAATCATCTGAATTAAAGTTGATTTCAGATTTCTTATAGAGGGTGGATTTGTTATTTGTGATGTCATAGCGGTAGATGGTGGCCGGTGTGATGTAGGAAGTGACGGTGTAGAACGTTTCGCTCTCTTCCGGCTCGCCGGCGAAACCGCCGATGGAACCGATCATATCGTTGTCGAGGTTGTCAAGGAACTTGCCGCTCTCATCGAAGATCTTTACAAGTGAGCGGGCATCCTTGGTGTAGTTAGCAATCAGGCGTTTGCCCATGTGACTCACGCCGGCGAGCACCTCCTTGGCAGCGGGAATGATGTCTTTCCAGTTTTCAGGAGCCGGATTGTCCATCGGGATGCTGACCACCTTGTACTCCGGTGCGTCGTGGTTGGTCTTCACAAGGAGGTTGCCGTCCAATTCGTCCACCACGGAGTAGTCGTCCTCGAAAGTGGTCACCACCTTCACGAATTGTGCATTCTTTTTATCCAAATCTTTGAAATACAAAGAATTGCCTGATGTTGATTCACTACCGTAAATCACGAGATAGCGTTTGTTGACGACATCGGCGGAGAAGCTGATGTTGGGGTTGGTGCGGTCTTCGTAAGCCAGCTGGTCGGTGCTCTGCTCGGTTCCTATTTTGTGATAATAGAGCTTGCCGTTCTCATTCACGCCAGAGAGTTCATTCTTGGGCTCGGGGAAGCGGCTATAGAAGAAGCCGTCGTCCTTCCAAGCGATGCCGGAGAACTTCACCCATACGAGGTGGTCGTTCAGCACCTCGCCCGTCTCGATGTTTTTGACATAAATCTCCTGCCAGTCGCTGCCGTTGCGGGAGATGGCGTAGCCGAGGTAGTTGCCGTCATCGGAGATATCGAGGGTGGAGAGGGCCACGGTGCCGTCGTCGGAGAGTTTGTTGGGATCGAGCAGTTCCACCGCCTCGCCGTCCAAGGTGTTCTTGTAGTAGAGGACGCTCTGGTTCTGCAGACCGTCGTTGCGGTAGAAGAAGTAGCGGTCGCCTTTTTTCCACGGGGCACCCTCTTTCGGGTAGTTCATGATCTCCATCAGGTGGCTTTTCATCTGATCACGATAGGGAATCTGCGATAAAAACTGCTGTGTCACAGCGTTCTGCGCTTTCACCCAGTTGGCTGTCTCTTCGGAATAGTCGTCTTCAAGCCAGCGGTACGGATCGGGCACCGCCGTGCCGAAGTAGTTGTCCACGGTGTCGCATTTCTTGGTTTCCGGGTATTGTACCGGCTCAATCTTTTTTTGCTGATGGCACGATGTAATCATAGCAATTGCACTTAAAAGGAGGATACTGAAACTTATTTTTTTCATTGCAAATGGTTTTGGTTATGGTTGGATTCTAAAAACGGAGTCGCAAAAGTACATAATAATTGTCAACGGCGGCCACAAAAAAAGCGCCCCTTCATCTGAAGAGGCGCTGTGGTACTGGGCGGCGACCTACTCTCCCACCTTCTTCAGGCAGTACCATCGGCGCGGCCGGTCTTAACTTCTCTGTTCGGAATGGGAAGAGGTGTGCCCCGGCGCTATCGCCACCGCAATCTCGTCTCACGGACATTGGTCCGCGTATGGCTTGACAAGCGGCGCGGAAGGAAATCCGCAATACAAATTCTTCTTTATCTCTTTTCCGAGTAGTCAAGCAAGTTTCGGGTGATTAGTACCGCTCGGCTTTGCCATCGCTGGCTTTACACCTGCGGCCTATCGACGTCATCGTCTGTGACGACCCTTCAGCGAAGCCTCATCTTGAGGCGAGTTTCGTACTTAGATGCTTTCAGCACTTATCTCTTCCGGACATAGCTACCCTGCGCTGCGGCTGGCGCCACAACAGGTCCACTAGCGGTCCGTCCAACCCGGTCCTCTCGTACTAGGGTCAGGTCCTCTCAAGCTTCTACGCCCACAACAGATAGGGACCGAACTGTCTCGCGACGTTCTGAACCCAGCTCGC
>CAMVOL010000068.1 GCA_947169105.1 uncultured Bacteroidales bacterium
CTGTTTTTACCGATTCTTTCTTGAATTTTCTGAAACACGACAAACAACACCGGCATGGTGAGCAGCAAGCCGAGCGTGCCGAACAGCATTCCGCCGACCACACAAACCCCGATGGTCCGGCTGCCGTTTGCGCCCACGCCCGAGGCGAACATCAGAGGCAGCATGCCGATAATCATCGTCAGCGAGGTCATCAGAATGGGACGCAGTCGCACTTTGGCGCTGCGGAGTGCCGCCTCGGCGAGCGACATCCCCTCGCGGCGCGCCTGCGAAGCGTACTCGGTAAGCAGGATGGCCGTTTTCGACAGCAGGCCCACCAGCATCACCATCCCGATCTGCATATAGATGTTGTTCTCCACGCCGAACAGCTTGGCAAATAGCAAACTGCCCGCCAGACCGAAGGGCACCGACAGCATAACCGCCAGCGGGATGAAGAGGCTTTCATAGAGGGCCACCATCACGAGATAGGCGAACACGATGCATATCAGGAAGATGAAAATCACTCTACCGGATGTCTGGCTCTCCTCGCGGGTGATGCCGCCAAACTCGATGCTGTAGCCCACAGGCAGCTCCTTCGCGGCGGTCTCCTGGATGGCCTTGATGGCACGACCGGAACTGCTACCCTCCGCCACGCTGCCCGACACATCAATGCTGGGGAACATATTGAAACTGTTGATGGACTGCGGCATATACTCCTTGGTGAGGGTAACGAACTGGTTAATGGGCATCATCTCGCCGCTTTCGGAACGCACAAAGAGACTCGCCAACGACTCGGGTCGGTTACGGTCGGAGGGGCGGAGCTGCAAATCCACCTGATACACCTTGTTGTACTTGTTGAAGTTGGAAATGTAGTCGCCGCCCAGATAAGCCCCCATCTCGTTGAGGACGGTGGAAGGTGCGACCCCCATTTTCTTGCACCGCGCCACATCCAAATCCACGCGGTACTGCGGATAGTTGACATCGTAGCTCGAATAGATCTCGCCGATTTCCGGGCGCTCGCTGAGTTTTTCCATAAAACGGGTGGTGACCGCGTGCAGCGTTTTGGCATCCTGCCCGTTGCGGCCCTGCACCGAGAACTCGAAGCCGCCGTTGCCGCCATAGCCCTCCACCATACCAGGTTCGGAGACGAAGCTCTGCGCCTCCGTTTCATGGGACAAAATCGCGTCTATTTTCTCCATAATGGCGGAAGATGAATGTGTTTTTCCTCGGCGTTCTTTCCACGGTTTCAGCTGGACGAAAATGTTGGCGCCGGCTCCGACACCCACCACGCCGCCGACATCCTGCACCTCGGGCAACTCACGGATCTTGTCGCAATTACGGTTCATCATCTCGAAAGTCTTGTTGGCCGTGTAGCCCGGCGGAGGCGTAAGGTCCACGAAGAGCGTGCCCATATCTTCGTTGGGGACAAAGCCCGTGGGCACCACTTTGAATAGGATGCCGAACAGCAGCAACACTGCCACCACACTGCCGACCGTAAGCCATTTACGGCCAAGCAACCAGCGGACCACATTGGTGTAATGTTTTAATAGGGCGGAGAAGGTTACATCGTAGGCATTTTTGATTCGATCGGACACCGCCTTTGTAGGGGCGAATGATGATTCGCCCCTACAAGACGACGGTTTCAACATCAATGCGCACAATGCCGGCGACAATGTCAGCGCATTGACCAACGAGATGCCCACCGCGACGGCCATCGTCAGACCGAACTGCTTGAAGAAGATGCCCGTGGTTCCGCCCATAAACGCCACGGGGATGAAGATGACCATAAAGACCAGCGTGGTGGTGAACAGCGTGACGGAAAGTCCATTCATGGCATCCTCCGAGGCTTTACGGGCGGAGGTGCACCCCTCGTCAATCTTGGCTTTCACCGCCTCCACCACCACAATGGAGTCATCCACCACGGTGCCGATAACCAGCACCAACGCGAAGAGCGTCAGCAGGTTGACGGAGAATCCCGCCACCTTCATGAAGGCGAAAGTGCCGATGAGCGAGACGATAATGCCGACGGCGGGAATCAGCGTGGCGCGGAAATCTTGCAGGAAGAAGAGCACCACAACCAACACCAGCACAATGGCAATGACGAGTGTCAGAATCGCCTCGCGGATGGAGGCGAAGAGGAAGTCGTTGGTGTTGTCGAAGGTGACGATTTTCACGTCCTTGGGCAGCGATTTCTCGGTTTCGGCCAGCAGTTTGTCGATTTCGAGGTTGATTTTGGTGGCGTTGGAACCGGCCATCTGGCTCACCGAGCCCATCACGCCCGGATGCCCGTTGATGCTGTTGATGTAGTCGTAATCCGACTGCCCTAACTCCACATCCGCCACATCCTTTAGCAGCAGCTCCTCGCCGGTGGGCAGCGAGGCAATCACAAGGTTCTCGAACTCCGACACTTCGGTCTTGCGGCCCGTATAGCGCAGCATATATTGGAACACATTGTCGGAGTTGCTGCCCAACGAACCGACAGAGGCCTCGATGTTCTGTTCGGCCAAGACGGTGGATACGTCGCTGGGCATCAGCTTGTGACGCGCCATCACGTCGGGTTTGAGCCAGATCCGCAGGGCGTATTGCGCACCCCACACCTCCACCTTGCCCACACCTTTGATGCGCAGCAGGGCGGGACGCAAATTGTTGTAGAAATAGTTGCTAAGGAAGTTCTCGTCGTAAGTGCCGTTGGGGCTCTCCAGCGCGATGATGCGGAGCTGGCCGGGTTGCCGTTTCTCGGTGGCCACGCCCGTCTGCAACACCTCGGCGGGCAGTTGCGCTTGTGCTTGTATGACGCGGTTCTGCACATTCACGGCGGCCATATCGGCATTGGCTCCCTGCTCGAAGTAGATGGTGATACTGGCCGATCCGTTGCTGGCCGACGAGGTCATATAGGTCATCCCCTCCACCCCGTTGATGGCCTCCTCCAACGGCATCACCACGCTCTTGTGCACCGTTTCGGCACTCGCGCCTGGATAACTTGCCCACACGTAGATGGCCGGCGGCGCGATGTCGGGGTAGCGCTCCACCGGCAGCGACAGCAACGAAATAACCCCCAACAGCACGATGAACACGCTGATGACGAGGGATAGCAAGGGTCTGGATATAAAGGTTTTGACGGTCATTATTATAGTGATTAGTGATTGGTGAATTGTGAATTGTGATAGGAAGCGTTAGTCTATTTATTTATTATTGAGGTTCCCTCCTTTACAAATCCGGCGCCCTTTGCCACAATCACCTCCCCAATCTTTAGTCCGTCCGTCACCACATACGACTTTCCGTCGGAGGTGGGTTCAATACGTATTAAGCTGGCCACCGCTTTCCCATCCGCCACTTTCATCACATACACTTTGTCTTGGATGCTGTAGGTGGCCTCCTGCGGGATGACGATGGCGTTGTGTAGTTCTGTGGAAATAACGATTTTGCCCGTACCGCCACTGAGCAACATACCGTCGGGGTTGTCGAAGCGGGCGCAGACCGAGACGGCTCCCGTGCGCTCGTCCACCACGCCGCTGATGCTTTCCACATGGCCGGTATGTTCATAAAGGGTGCCATTGGGCAACTGCAGCCGCAGTTCGGGCATCTGCTGTATCGTCGCTTCCATGCTTTTGTGTTCGGACAGGTACTGCATCACCGTTTTTTCCGTCATCGAGAAATAGACCCGCATTTGCCGGTTGTCGGCCACCACGGTGAGTCCGTCCTGGATGGAAGGTCCCACGAGGTCGCCCTTGCGGTAAAAGATTCGCCCCACCACACCGTTGGAAGGACTGTGGATTTCGGTGTAGCTTAGGTCGTTGCGGGCGGAGGTGAGGGCCGCTTTCGCGGCTGCGAGGTTCGCTTTCGCCACATTGAGGTCGCTTTCGGCCAGCGAGAGTTCGAAGTCGGAGACGACCGATTTCTGCCGCAAGTTCTTCTTACCGTTGTATTCCAACTGCGCCTTGTCCAAAGCGGCCGTCATCATCTGCACGTTTGCATTGGCCGACTCCACTGCCGCCCGGCTGGGTGCATCATCGAGACGGAACAGCAGTTGACCTTCGCGAACACGCTCGCCCTCTTTCACATACACGCCCATCAAGTGACCTTCCACGCGAGGAATGATCTTGATGTCTTGGGCGCCATAGATAGAAGCAGGATATTCCGCATCCAAGGTGTAATCCTGCGCCGTGACCGTGAGCAGTTCATGGATTTCGGGCTCGTTTTGTTCCTTTTTCGCTTTATTCTGGCACGACACCATCAGGAGCAACGCAGTTACCAATATTAATAATCTATTGATTCTCATACAATTACAAAACATCATTTCAATTCTGTTTACTTAGTACATGACAAAATTTATAGTTTTTCTTTATCTTTCTGATATTTAGAAAGTTATCAACAATCGGTTGGTTGGTAACTTTTTTGGTATTCTATTGCAAAAATGATTGGTATTCAGTATTTTAGGCGAGAAAAAACACCACTCCTTTCTGCCTATGAATACCAATCAAGACCGCAAAAATAATCAAATATTCGAGACCGTCAACGATTTTTTCTCAAAAAAGATGAACAAGGCCCATATCCGCTTGATTTGCCTGCTTATAGCCGCCCTATGCAAGGCTAAAACCGTGTGCTACAGCGCGTTGGCGCACTGTTTCGACTCTCTCGCCAAATCGGATTCGTGTTTGCGGCGAATCCAACGTTTTTTTGCGGAATTTGACCTCAGCCACGACCTCATCGCCCGTTTCCTGTACACGCTCTTGCCCGCCAAAGGGAAGAAGGTGTTGCTTATCGACCGTACAAACTGGAAGTTCGGCCAGACCGACATCAACATATTCATGCTGGCCATCGCCCACGAAGGGGTCGCCTATCCACTGATGTTCACCATGTTGCCCAAGCGCGGGAATTCCAACTCCCTTGAAAGGATTGCCCTGCTGCAACGCTATGTCAACCTTTTCGGCGCGGACAGCATCGATTGCCTGCTCGCTGACCGCGAGTTTGTCGGGGAGAAGTGGATCGGATGGCTGAACGAAAACCGCATCCGCTACCACATCCGCATCAAGGAGAACTTCTGGGTTGACAGCCCCCGCAGGGGAGACCGCGCAAAAGCCCACTGGATGTTCCAAGGACTGAAGGTCGGCCAAAGGACGTGCCTTCCGGGCATCCACTACATCAAAGGACAGGCCTGCTACCTCTCCGCAAGCCGTGTCAAAGGCCGAGACGGAACGCCTGAGCTTCAGGTAATTGTCTCGTTTAACCGACCCGACGAAGCTGTGGAAACGTACCGCAGACGTTGGGAGGTCGAGACGATGTTTAGAGCTATGAAGACTGCTGGCTTCAACATTGAAGATACTCATCTGACTGATTTGCAGAGAATTGAAAAACTCCTGCTGATAGTGATGATAGCCTTTGTATGGTGCTACGATGTCGGCGAGTACGTTCACAGGAACATCAGGGAAATCACAGTCAAAACTCATGGCCGCAAGGCGAAAAGCATCTTTCGCTACGGTTTGGATATTGTCACCGAGTTCCTAATTCGGGATCGAAACGACTACAACATACCGATACCCGTATTCCTTTCGACTTCTAACCCATTGATGAACAATGTTTAACAAATTTTGTCATGTACTATGTTCTGTTTAATAATGCAAAAATACCGTGCCGAAAGGGAACAAAGGTGTATGATGGTGAACCAGTATTGTATGTTTTCGGAACTTTTGTATCTTTGCCGCATGAATGTCACCATCCAACAATATCACCACGGGGAAGAACTCGTGAAGTCCAACCTCAACGGGTTTTGGCTCTGCCGTGTGCTGAGAGGCAGCATGCGGGTGCTTTTTGAGCAAAACACGCACAAATTAGTTACCGGAACGGTGTTTGCCGTGCAGGAAGGCGCGACGTTCAGCGTGCAGTCGTCCACCCAAAATATGGTCGTGGAGGTCATGGCCTTTGACGAATCGCTGATGAATGTCGTTTATGCTTTGCTTGGGGCGGAGGCCGACATCGGGACGCTGGAAACGGCCTTTTGGAGCGACACAACGCTGGATGAGCCCTTTGGCCGAATGTTTGCCGCTGATTATGAGCTGCTTCGGATGGTTGTAGAGCAGCCCGATCTCATCGCCCGCCACAAAATGATCACCGCCAGTCTCGTTCACCTGCTGCTTTCCATTTTCAATGCGATGGGAGAAGCCACCACTTCGTCATCAGGCGATAACGGCAAACGTTCTCGTCAGCTGTTGAACCATTTTTTCGAGCTGGTCGGCGAAAACACTCCGTCAGGATGCCGCAATATCACCTACTATGCCGACAAACTCTGCGTGTCAGAGCGTTATCTCTTCAAGGTCTGCAAAAAGGAAACCGGCAAAACACCGAAAGAACTCATCCATCAGTTTTTAATCGGCCAAATCAAGAACGCCTTGTTGACTACCGAAATGACCCATCAGCAGATTGCCAACCAGTTCGGCTTCCCGGACCAGTCGGCTTTCGGACAGTTCTTCAAGCGTCAGGAGGGGATGTCGCCTTCGGAGTTCCGGAAGAGGTATAGGTGATGCGTATGTAGATAGTAACCTTACCGGAAACTCTTCCTAAACGCAAGCGGAGAGACACCTTCATTGCGCTTGAAGAACTGCCCTAACGAGGCCTGGTCAGGGAATCCCATCGCGTCGGCCACCTGCTGTATGCTCCAGTCGGTGCTCAGCAACAACTTCTTGATATTGCCGATTAGCGGGTTGTCTGTGACACTGGGAAGCGGGAGGGGGTGCGACGCTGGGAAGCGTCGGCTCCTAGCTCACGATGACTTTCCGTGCCGGGCGGT
>CAMVOL010000069.1 GCA_947169105.1 uncultured Bacteroidales bacterium
AGAACTCGCCCATACGCATATAGGCAAACATAATGCCAGTGCTGTCGGCGTGCGCATAGTCGCTCATCGGTGGCCACAAATAGTTCTGTTGAGACTCCGCGGGAGAGTCTATGCTATACCATACTGCAAATTCTTCTTCCGTTGCCGGGATAGTCCCCAAAACCACTTTTGCCGAGGGCTGACTCTTTCCGTGGCCGTACTCTTTCAGATACCGCTGCAGCCGTCCGGAATAGGGGATGACATAGTCCTCTTCGTGGGTAAACCATTGCATATCCGCCTGATATATAGCCTGTAAAGAATCATTCTCGGCCCAACCGCAAGTATAAACTTGCCAACCTTGACCCGAATGCTCATCTACGGGACTGAACTCGCCAGCGCCAATGTCCAATCCTTGTGAATCGGGTATCCGGAAATCGCCCCAATTGCACTTCTCCATACGGGTGAGGTCTTTCGAAGTCCACACACCCTCGTACTGGCGGTTGTCGTAGCCGTCGGCCACACCTAACATAAAAGCATCGTAGTAGAACCGTCCGTTAACTTTCACGAAGTCGATCGTCATTTTGCCCGTCAGAACCCCGCCACCGGAAAATTCGTCCTCATCAAACTGGTAATGCCCGCACAGTTTCCCGAATTTACCCGTTGACGGTAGGTGCTTCCCTTTGTTCAGGCGCATAGAGTCCAGCGTGATGGTCCCGGAGAAAAGCCGGATAGTGTCGCGGTAGCGGGTGCGTCCCTCCACCTTATAGACTCCGTTGCCCATAAAACGGACGCTGTCGTAATGGATGTAGAACCGTTGGAAGTCACGGCCTCGATACCCGATGGGCTCGAACTCGGAGGTTTTTTCGATGAACATAAACTCATCCTTTTGGGAACAGTAGTCGGGGTTTGTCAGGATGGAGTCCGGCATAATCACCCGCGAGAGGTCGGTGTTCCGAAGCTCCTCCATCGTGACAGCCGTCGTTTTCCCGCCGACCTTGCAGGCGGTCAGGAAGAGTGCTGCCGACAATGCTACCAACAGGATGCTTAAGATTCTCTTTGACATAGTGGTTCGTTCTTTTCGAGGGCAAAAATACAAAAATTATCCCGCAGAACCCGCTGATTTGCGCAGAAAATGGGTTGCGATGTTCTGCGAGATCTGCGGGAGAAACTATTTCAGCGCCCCCACCGGACACACCTTCTTGCACTGCTGACAGAGAATGCACTCGGTGGCGTTCTTCCGCTTGCGCGAGTTGTTGTTGACCTCCACCTCCATCGGACAGACTTTCAGGCACTTGTCGCAATGGATGCACTTGGCTTCGTCGCACTTGATGCGCAGTAACGAGAAGTAGCTCATCGGCTTCAGGAAGACGGTGATCGGGCAGATGTACTTGCAGAAGGCGCGGTTGTCCTTCAACACGACAGCCAGGACGATTCCGACGGCGTAGTAGAGCACATTCCCGGCCACGAAAAGGTAGAACATCGTCGTTTTGTCGGCTTTGCCGAGGCACATCAGCAGGATGACAATGGCGAGCGACAGCGCGAACATCACATAGCGCACCCATCCGAAGCTTTTCCGTGGTTTTGCGGGCTGTTTGTAGGGCAGCAGGTCGAGGATCATGGCGGTCCAGCAGGCGAACCCGCACCAGCCGCGCCCGAACAGCAGCGGCCCGAAGATCTTGGCGATGAGGTAGTGCAGCACCCCCGCCCCGACAACCCCGGACAGCAGATAGTACCAGAATCCCTCCATCTGCATGTTCTCGCGACAGACAAGGCCGAGGAACACCAAAATGTAGCTTCCCACGGTGAACTGCACGAACTCGCGGGCGTGTTTCCACCCCGTTGCCATCAATACTCCCCCGACACCGAGGCAAATTCCGATGTAGGAGAAGTTCAGCAGAAAGAAGAGGTTGCCTGTTGAGAGCCAAAGCGATACGGCAATGACCTCGAAAATGGCGAACAGGAGGATGGGGGTTCGGTATTTCTTCATAACGGGATGTTTTTAACGGCGCGAAAATAGGAAAAATATTCTCCCGCTGAACCCGCAGATTTGCGCAGAAGATGCCGGTTAAAATTCGTTAAAATTCTTGTATACGAGGCGGACTCTCGGATAACGCCTTATCTCAACCTTGGGAGACAGTATCGTGTCGTAACCGTTTTTGGATAGAAACTTGAATAGTTCGTAATGAGTGGTGAAACGCGCATCAGACCAGTCTTCAATCCATTCGCGGAGAGAGGTCCCCTCAACACTATCGGTAAGAATCTCATCAGGTATGCAAACATAATAAGGCTGTGTTGCGATATTATAGTTTTTCATATTGAAGGTGTCCCGAGTTCCTTTGCGGACAACCGTAACGTTACGCCAATGGATGGTGTCAATGATGATGTAGCCCCAGTCGCAAAGATTGGTGAGGGCGGCGTTGGCATTTGCCTCATGATTGCTGCCCGGTTTGTGGACGAGTTCGAGGCTGAGCACGTAGG
Organism: uncultured Bacteroidales bacterium; assembly: GCA_947169105.1. Lineage (GTDB taxonomy): Bacteria > Bacteroidota > Bacteroidia > Bacteroidales > WCHB1-69 > UBA1756. The sequence goes on from CAMVOL010000069.1 coordinate 2,458, forward strand.
AACCTTTGGCGAGATGGCGGTCGCCGAACCTGAAAAAACCATTCGAGAGATTGTCTAAGTTATCAGCCACCGAACACACGTCATTGTGAAGGCGCACGGTGTCACTAAGTTTCCAGAAAGTATCAACGGGAAAAGAAGCCGCTTGCGCATCGGATCGAAGCCTTTGTCCGTGGACAGTAAGTGTATAATCTTTCGTATCAATGGTATGATCGGTTGTGATAGTGAACCGACGACAAGATGTGACAATCAAGGCCATCAGGAGAAGGATCATATATGAGAAATACTTTTTCACGAAAAGCCATAAATAACATTTTCGAAGGCAAAAATACATTTTTAGGCAATATGATTTGTATTCGAAAAAAATATTATTTTTGCAGCCGAAAATATTTAATTGTATTACAAATGGAAACTATTGTAAGAAAGAACACTTCGTTCCGTCTTAGAACAGACCTGTTGGAACGGCTGAAACAAAATGCCGCCAAGGTGAACAGAACGCTCAACAACTATGTAGAAAGCGTTCTGCTTGACGTGGTTTATGATGAGCCCAATGATGTGACAAAAGCGGCTATAGCTGAAGCCATATCAGGGCGCAATCAAAATAAAGTTTATGATAGTGTGGACGACTTATTAGATGAATAATATCATCCAGCTCGTCAGATTGGGGAGTCATGCGGAATTGTTTGGACAATAATTTCCCCGCAGAACTCGCAGATTAACGCAGAAGATACTGGTTAGATATCATTTAATTGCCAGTTAAAAAAAAACAGCGGGAATGCTAATTTAGCACGAGTCACTTTCCGATCAGCAGAATCTCCGACACACAAAGGTCATCATATTTCAATCCTTTTTCCGTAGCTGAGATTACGATTCGGATTTCGGTGTAGTGGGTGTCATAGAAGGGGGCGAAACTGAGGTTCAACTGCATGGCGTTGTCCACAAGTGATTGCCAATCGAAGGTTTTCGGCATCTTCCCGGGAATTTTGGCAGCAGCGGGAACAAAATCCGAATATTTGACTATCCAATGGTCAACATTACCTAATAGCATGATGTTTTTGTCCGGAGAGGTGGTGTGCTTCTTTTCACCATCGTCAAATACATCAAAACGGTCAGCAAACACCAACAAGCTGTCTATCCGAGAGTTGTTTATGTACGTTTCTGCGCTTTTGGTGTAGCCGTTTAGCAGCAGCAACCCTTCCAGCACCGTTGGATTCTTGAAACGGATGATAATGTACAGTGAGTCGTTCTTGTCAGGACGCAACACACAGGCCGTGGCCGGGTCAAGGTCGCTGAGGTTGCTGACAGGATACTTGCCGTCGGCTCCGCTGACCTCGACGGTGTAGGCCGAAGGATCGATGCGGTGATTGAGGATGCGGTCAAGCGGCTGGTTGGGAAGACGGGGAAGGGTATAAAACACGGTAAAGGGTTTGGCCGAAGCCAAATCGAAACGACGTGTCTCGTATTGCCACAGCTTCCCCTTTTGCTGTAGCGGAATCCCGCTGAATCCGTTCTTGAAATTATAATACGTTTTAGCAAAAGAAAAATCCCCCTCTACGAGGTTGATTTCTGAAGCATCAAGTATAACTGAAAAATGGTCGGCATAGCCGTCACCCCAATAGGCTGCGGGCGTGAAGTCGTATTGGAACGACAAATCATAAATATGATCAATGAAATTGTTGTTCCGAGGATATAAAGTGCCCTCCTGAACGCACTCCACCGCGTAACGCACCTCAAGCGTGACGAAACTGTTTGCCGGAATGCTCAAGTATGTGTAGAACCAGCGGCGCGAAACAGGCTTGTTATAGTAGTAAATCTCTTCCCCATAAAGTGCATACAGACTGTCAACTATCCGTTTGCTGTAACCGCCAGCACTGTCAGGCTCTATGTCAAGAAAGGCATCGAAAGCATATTCCTTACTTTCTGGCATGATGATGCTGTCGCGGGAACACTGCCACGAGAGCTGTCGCCCGTTCATAGTGAAACAGACATTATGGATATAGTCATCGCGCCAGCCCACCTCCTGCTCCGATTCAGACATGTCGTCAAGTGACTCCCAACGTGCTTCTCCGCTACCGAAATAGTCGATGGGGAAACCATAGGGCAGCTTGTCGAAGGAACGTGCGGATCTGTTATGGAATAGGTAGCGGACTGTCACCTCCATGTAGCGGTCGCGTGGCACGAAGGAGACCACTTCGTCCACCAGTTGCACCTCGGGCACATGTACCGCCACGGGCGTGGGCGAAAGGGTGATGGCGGAACGTACCGACACAGGGTCTCCATTGGCGCAGGCCATCTGCACCGAAGCCCCGAACAGCAGCGCCCCCAACAGGATGCTAAAGATTCTCTTTGACATAGTGAGTCGTTTTTTCATTATCTAATGTTATGACGCAAAAAATCCCAATGGTTGCAGCATGTTCAAAAATATTTCGTAAATCATTGAAATTCGGACGTATGCGATACAGGACGTATGCGATACGTCCCTACAATGTTTTATTCATCATTCAGCATTCGGAAAACGGTACTGTCCTTTCCCCTTCGTGGCCTTCCCGTACTGGATGGCGTGTTGCGGGCAGTGGTGGTAGCAGGCGTCGCAGGTGGTGCAGTGGTCGTGCCATTTCGGGCGGCCGTTCTCCAACGTGATGTTCTGCAACGGGCAGACTTTCACGCACTTGCCGCAGGAGATGCAGGCATCTGTGCTGAAGAACGGCTCGTCGGAGACCCACTTGTGGAAGCTCTTCCCGATGACGTTGGTCTTGAACCTCGGGAAGATGCCACGCCGCATCTCCGAGGCACTCTTTCGTTCGGTAATGCTCTGGATAACAGTGGGAAGGTGCGCCTTTGCGTTCTCGATTTTGCGGGCCGCTTTCTCGGGCTTGTCGATGCTCATGCCCGCCATGTTAACGTAGGTATTCGGCATCTGGAAGCAGAAGTCGGCTTGCAGTGGCAGACCGATTTCCTCCAACTGCTGCCGGAACACGCGGTCGGCATATCCGCCGTTGTCGCCGCAGGTCACCGCCATCCACACGTAGGAGGGTTGCCGGTCGAAGTGCAGCTTTTTCACGAAATCCAGCACCAACTGCGGAGGACACCAGGAGTAGATGGGGAAGACGAAACCTAATCGTTCCCCGTTGCCCAACTCATAGTCAAAGTTGCCGTTGCGTTCCTCCTCTGGAATAAACAACAGTCTTTCATCCAATTCCTTAGCGATGCTCTCGGCGACAAACCGGCTGTTCCCGCAGCCCGAAAAGTAGAAGATCATAGTTGTTCGTTTTTTTTGGGGCAAAAATATAATTTTCCCGCTGACTCCGCAGACTTGCGCAGAAAAAAAGATCTGCGTTAATCTGCGAGATCTGCGAGATGTTTTCATGCAGCATGGTGTGTGCCAAATAAATATTACTTTTGCAGTCAGATTGAATCAATACTCGAAAAGATGAAAAAACGCTATGTTATTTTGATGATTTTGGGCTTTGTCCTAATAGCAGGCAGTCTGCTCTGTTACCTTTACCGTCAACAAATAGGAGAAAAAATCGTTGACTCGCTAAAACTTAGAAAGGGCACTGCCAAGTGGTGGAGTACCCATTCTTCAGAAGAATCAAAGGAAAGAGGTGTTTTTGTGGCATATTACGATGCTCTTCCATTCGAATATGAAGATAGCATTTGTCACATAAAATTAGTTTTCAATGAAGTGTGGGTTGAGTGGATGCATTGGTATGACTATGGTGACACGGCGATGGAGCATTGCTTGTATTATGAGAATAGCGAGACCGTAAAGGACCAGCAGTTGATCGGATTATACGACACGATGCAAACCATTCCTGGCATTGCATATATTTTGAAAGAGAACGACCATCAGTTGGATGAGGATGACAAATATTTATTCCGTGGCGACACAGCTATGACTTACTCCCAGTTATTAAAAGTGGTTGACTTGAACAATGGATGTTGCCCTGTTGAATTATGGGATGTGAATCTTCCTGTCACAGGTTCTAGCTGGAAACGTTTTGATATGGGTCGTTATGAATACGCATGGGGAACTACTGGTGTAAATAAAATGGGTGGCGAGTTCGGTGACACCATCCGTGTACCCATTGTTTCATCCTTATTATACGATAAGCGTGCCGGATATGACCATAAAATGAAATTTCCTTTTGGCGAATTGGTGTTTGTTAGAAGGATTGAGGAGTAACACTTGTAATTCTTCCGTTCTATATCTTCTGTAAGGTTTCTTGTGTTTTGTTGATTTTCCCGCAGAACTCGCTGACTTGCGCAGAAAAAAAGTCTGCGTTAATCTGCGAGTT
>CAMVOL010000070.1 GCA_947169105.1 uncultured Bacteroidales bacterium
TCGCCTGAAACACCTTTGTACTTCTACATTCTCCAAGAAAACATCAAAAGGACCCGAAAGTGCAGTTTTTGTCCCCGAAAGTGCTGTTTTTCGTGCTTACGATTTGGAAGTTTCAAGATTTTTTCGTAACTTTGCAGTGCAAAAGAAATACAGCAAATACCGGAAAAACAGCCTCCACTCCCACACTTTCGTCACCCCATAACGCTCCAATTGCCTTCACATCGATCTACAATCACCCGCCGCCCGTCACCCTCTTCTCTCTATTCTTTATAACCATATATAACACGCGTTCTTTGACTTATTGATACAAAAGCCCCCCTGTCGTCCCGACCTCGGAGAGGTCGCACTATGCTTAACCGCAGGTCTTGACCTGCGGAAGGAAGATGCCATAAACAAATATCCTCGCATATTTACACATTCCGCGGGTCAAGACCCGCGGTTATGCACATGTGACCTCTTCGAGGTCCTTGTGCCAGCTCCTATATCATCCCCCCAAAAATTAATGAATAATTAATGCCTAAAGCCGAGCGAATGATAATTACACTTTGCGCCGCAGGCAAAATTAAGGTGTGCTGTTGATTGGGTGGAGTTACAGAGCATGCCTCCAGTGCAAAAGGAGCACGTCTCTGTATCCTACAGAACATGCCTCCTTTCCAAACTGAGCACGCCTTTGTATCGAATGGAGCATAGCTTTGTATCGAACAGAGCATAGCTCTACACCCAGCCTACACATTGACTCAAACAATAATATTGGGAATGATATAGGAGATGACCCTTAAAATGTAGGGACGCGACGTGTCGCGTAACTGAAGGGGGAAAGCTATATCCAATAACGCGGCACGCCGCGTCCCTACATCTGCAGTCAAAACAATACCAACTAGCCCCCCAGTCCCTCCCTGTATGGAGGGGCAAGGGGGTGGTTTCTTTTTTTGTTTTTACTTCCCCAGTATGATATTCACCAACGCGGTGACGTCGGCGATGGTGATGCTGCCGTCGGCATTCACGTCACCAACCGCTGCCATCGGGATTGTGAGGGTGGCGGCATCGGAATCCTCGTAGCCGTCACGCACAGCCTTCACGCTGATGGTAAACGTCGTGCCGAAACTGATCTCGCCTGTCGTGCTCTCACCCGTGGTTGCCGTTGGGGCAACGGTGTAGTGATAGGTGACGCCTGCGGTCGCGCACGTACACTTCACCTTGCCACTCGCAAACGTCAGCACAGGCGTGGCGCACTTCTGCGGTGCTGCCGCCGTGACGGTGATGGTAAAGGCGACATCGCTCAGCTCGTGGCTCACGGCATCGGTCGTGGCGGTGTGGAAGGTGTAGAGGTTTCCTGCCGCCGACTGTGCCTCCGCGCTTACCGACACAGGGATGCGGATGAGCTGCCCATCGCTGAGCAAAGCCTTGTCGAGGTTGTAAAACACAAACATATTGTCGCCCGAAGCCAAGGGGCGCACATCCAAAGTGTGGTTGCTCGCAGCGCTGCCCAACTGGTTGCTGCCAGCCAGCGTGATGCCCTCGGGCAACTTCAAATTAAACTGCAGGGCCGTGACGTTGCTCAGTCCGCTGGCACTCACCACCAGCGTAGCCTCGCCACCAGCCTCCACCTCTATGGGCGCAACGCTGAGCGTCTGCCCCTTCGCACTACTGCCTATAGCCAGCAGCACAATAAATAAGGTTTGTATTCGTTGTTTCATGTCATTTTCCTTTAATTCTTCGCCAACCTTTGCAACATCATGCTGCATTTGCAAAAACTCTTCAAAAAAAGTACTGCACCGTTCCAATCAATATCAATAGCATTTACAATACCTGTGCCGTCATCAGGGTCTGTTCCTGTTAATCCATTTATCAATATAGGACCGCCAGAAACTTTAAGTCCGACATTCTTTGTATTATTAAAAGTAACGTTAGATTTTGAATCTGTATAAGTTGCCATATTTTTTAATTATATATTATTTTTTTATTAACTTACATTTATAATTACAAGACCAGATAACTTAATTGCTGACTTATAAATCTTATATCCTGAAATAGTAGAATTATCAACTATAATATCAACTGTTGCGTTTAGTGCAGGATCTACAATTGTAATATTCTTATCATCTGTAACCAATACATATACATATCCTCTTGATTCTGGTGTGTATTCATAAGAATCTTTATATGACTCAACTATTGAAGCAATAGATTCGTAATTAGTAGTTGTTGGCTGAGTTAAACCTACATACCAATAACACTTTGTTTGGCCAGCAATACCACCTCCATTTTGCATGATATCGATAACCTTTACGATGTCGGCGACATCTACTGTTCCATCATTATTCACATCGCCTTCCAGCGGTTCGTTATTCTGTGCAAATGCACCGATACTCATCAGCAGCATTGCTGCCAACATAAAGATTGTTTTTGTTTTCATACGTTTGGGTTTTTATTAGTTAATAATGTTTGTTCGATATTCTCAAAAAATGACACAAAAAACGTGGACTACTTACTTCGTCTACGTTCTTCGAGGTATCGCCAAACACCCACAATCCTTCAACGAGTAAAAGCCCACGCCGAACCGACGTGAGCATCCTTACTTTTATCTTGGATTGTTCTTAATTTGGCGAATTTCGAAGAACAAGAATCAAAGCGGACGCTTCAGTTTCTATATGTCATTTGTTCTTTTTTATTGCTTCATAGGCGGATTGGTTTTAAGTTTCCTTATTTTGTTTTAAGATGAAAACGCTTCATCGTGTTTGCTCGTTCTATCTTCAATTCTTCTTCGTTACTATCAATAGAGGCAACATATCTTGCTTCGTCATACATGTCTAACCACACTCGCAATGTATCCAGACTCTTCTCTGAAAGAACTCGTTGGATAAAATCTAATTTTATCAACGAAATATCAGTTGTCTCATTTTTGCTGTCCATATAGCACATTGGGTGTTTAAAGGCGAATTGTTTTGGTTTGTGGGGCAAAGATAGGGAAAAAACGTGAGACTGCAAAATTTTCTAAGTGAAAGTTGGGGGAAAGCATATAGAGTTTGACTCTGAGGGTCAAAAAGTATATAATCACCATAATATTTGTGGATATGAAACCCTGCATTCTTTCCCCGCTTCGCTCTGAAAGCGTCTCCTACGTGCCGAGCGATAGCCGCCCCTTATCAAGGGGCTCTAAATCTTTCCGATATAAAAAATCATAGGAATTACCCCCTACCCCCTTCGGTTGAGGGCGATATTACCGCTTCGTCCTTGTGATGTCGAAGAGCCAGGCAAGCTTGACGATGATGCTGCTCATGTTGGACTTGGAGAAGAAATCGCGCTTCGTATCGCCATAAATGTTGCCGAGGCCGAAATAATAGCGGGCCTCCAACTGGAAGTGGCCCACGCGGGGAACGCTGTATTCCATACCCAGCCCGGCGGCGATGCCATAGTCGAACTTGTGCTCCACGGCCATCGTGTCCTGGGCACAAACGGGATTGACGCGGTCGGCACAGTTTCGCTCTGCGAAGTCAAAATTGGTCTTCGTGCTCTCGCTCAGCCAATAGCCGAACTGGGGGCCTATCTGGAAGAAGAACTGCGCTCCGCGTTGCTCGCGTCCCCATGCGAGATGGGCCATAACGGGCAACTGGACGTAGTTGATGGTGCGGCTGTATTGCTCGGGGAGTCCCGTTGCTTCGTTGATGACGGGATTGTCTTCATCGTCGAGGATGCTTTCCTTCCATCCCATCTGCGTGTAGTTCAACTCGGCCTGGACGGAGCAGATGGTGGAGAAATACTTCTCGCAGACATAGCGTGCGGAGAGGCCTGCGGTGATGCCGCCGTGCATGCCCTGAGAGACGCGGGGCACGAAGCCGATGTTCGTAAGGGCATAGCCGCCATTGACGCCCAGGGCGAAGTCGTTGCGATGCTCGCCCACCTGGGCCGTTGCCGTGAGGGCGAGGAAGCAACTAAGTAGCAGAGTCAGAATTTTTCTCATTGAACCTTGAACTTTGAACGCGCGAAGCGCCTTGAACCCTAATAGTTAATCGCCTCGATGGTTTTATTGGGCTTATAGTGGACAAGCATGAACTGGGCGTTGAGCATGCCGCCGCCCTTTGCCGCGGGCTTGAAATGGAGCGGTGTCTGCATGGAGTTATAGACGCGCTGCTGCTTGGTGCCCTTGAAGTCGGTGCCGTACTGATGGAGCCCGCGCAGGAAGAACTGTGCCTGGTCGTAGCCGGTGATGGCGAAGCGCGGCAGGGCGTACTGCATGTCCTGATGGAACCACTTCTTATAGTTCTGCTCCAGATTCTGAGTGGAACGGGAAAGGGCATTATAGAAGAAGTTGGTGGGGATGTAGGTGTCGTACTTGTGGAAGTAGTCGGCATAGACCTTTGTGTACATGAGCCAGTCGATATAGCCGAAGAGGGCTACGGCAACTCCTGCGTCGCGCTGGCGCAGCTGGTCGAGCTTGGCAAGGGTCTGATTGAGTTCGGGCGAGCGCCCCGTGTTCAGGACTACCACATTGGGCTTGGTGCGGCTGAAGGCTTTCTGGAAGGCTTCGTCGGAGGTTTTCAGATTGGTGATGTTGAACGAACGTCCCTTGGCTTCGAGCTGCTTGCGGAGGTTCATGGTGAAGAGACCCTTGCGGGAGGTGGAGTCGTTGCAATCGATGAAGACGGCATGATGGTTGGGGAATCGCTCCAGGAAGGCGTTGATGGCATCCTGGTTCTGCTGGCTCTGCGACTGATAGACCTGGAAAATCTGTTCGTAGTGCTCTACCTCGTCGCCGCTGATGGAGAAGGGAATGACCATGCGGATGTCGTAGTTGCGGCAGAAGTCGGCCAGGGGCTTCACCTGCTTGGTGTAGAGCGGACCGAAGATGATGTCGCACTCGCTGGCACCGTTTTGCAAGAGGGTCTGGCGGATATCGGAGTCGATGGAAACGTTCCAGGCCCGGATGTCGGTGGAGATGCCGGCGCGCCGGAGGCTGTCGCAGGCCAGGAGCATGCCGCGATAGTATTCCACCATGCGGCGGCCGTCGCCGTCGACATCATGCAGGGGCAGCATCACTCCCACCCGAATGGCTCGCTGACGTATGTCGGTGCGTTGCGGCTGCTTGGCCTTCTGGCGCTCGGCCTCCAGGTCGGCAGGGGTCTTGGCGAACGGGATGAAGACGGTTTCGCCCTTCTTCAGCTTGTAGTCGTCGGCCTTCATAGCCGGATTGGCTGCCACGAGCTCGTCTACCGTAAGATTATACTTCTTGGCGATGCCGTAGATGGTGTCTTTCTTTTTTGCGGTGTAGATATCGCGCCATTGTGTTGTTTGGGCAAACACCGACAAGCTCAGAATGCTTGCCACGACAACGAAAATATACCTGAAATGTTTTCTCATTTTCTCTTGTTTTGTGATTTACGACGACAAAAGTACAAAAAATCTTTCAACTGAACCCCAAAATAAGCATTTTTTTTGTAACTTTGCAGGATAATTCAAACTTTCATGATCATGAATAAGAATCTTTATATACTCATTTGCCTGGCATGGATGGGCTCCAGGACTACGGTCGAGGCGCAAGACGTGGTGCCGACGATTGACCCGTATGCCATCTCTACAAACGATCAGGGCGAAGAAGAAACGGGTACTTCGTTTACTGGTTCGGCTCCCAAGGCCGTCCAGTTTTATGCCAACGCTCAGAACGTGGGCGGATGGGATGCCTACTACGAGTGGCGTTTCTACCTGACGGAATTGGACGGAAGTGAGCACGACACGCCTTACCTGGTGAGATACGACGAGGACACCGACTATACTTTCACAAAGGCAGGACTGCACAAGGTGATGTGCTTTGCCACTTTTACGCAAGGCAACGACACGATACGCTATACCGAGGAATTCTGGAACGAACGGAATCCGATGACGGTTTCCATCTCGGAGAGCCGGCTGGAGATGCCCAACGCGTTCTCGCCCAACGGCGACGAGCATAATCCCATCTACAAAGCCAAGGAGGGCTACCAGAGCCTGGTGGAGTTTCGTGCTACCATCTACAACCGTTGGGGGCAGAAGCTCTACGAATGGACCGACCCCGCGGGAGGATGGGACGGCACGTATAACGGCAAGCCCGTGAAGCAGGGGGTGTACTTCTGCCTGGTGAAGGCCAAGGGTGCCGACGGACGAAAGTTTGTGATACGCACCGACGTGAACCTGCTTCGTGGCTATACTGAAGACACGGGGGTGAACAGTATGGAATGATTTTAGTTGAGAGTTCTTTCTCCGCTTCGCTACGAAAGCGCCGCTTCGCGTCGAGCGGAGAGTTGAGAGTTGAGAGTTATGTAACTTCGTTCCATGACTTTTGTCACGACTCGGTAAAGATGAAGCA
>CAMVOL010000071.1 GCA_947169105.1 uncultured Bacteroidales bacterium
TGTAAAGGCAGCGATGTCAAAGCCGAGCGGTACTAATAACCCGAAGACTTTCCGTTGATAGAATACCCTGAGGTATTCAATCTTTCTCTTATATGTTCTGCTCCAGTAGTCAAACCCATTATTTTTGGTGGCTATTGAGTGAGTGATCACCTCTTCCCATTCCGAACAGAGAAGTTAAGCCTCACATCGCCGATGATACTGCACTTGTTTGTGGAAAAGTAGGTCGCCGCCAATCTTTCTAAGGGAACCGCAATCGCGGTTCCCTTTTTTTGTTATTCTTGGGGAAATTATTTTGTCGGTTATCTAAATGGAATGATTTTTATTAAGTTCAAGGAGTTGCTCTAATGTTTTGCGGGTATTGCTCAGGCGGGGCACCTTGTGTTGGCCACCCAGTTTTCCGTGCATCTTCAGCCAGTCTTTGAAAAGGTTCGGTCGGGCCACGATAATTTCGGGGAATTGGATGGTGGTGTCGTTATGCCGCCGAACCTCATAGTCACCGTTTAGTTCTTGCAGCCGTTTGTCCAAATGTGAGGCAAACTGGTGGAGGTAATCGGGAGGTCGTGAGAACTCGATGAGCCATTGGTGACATCCTTTGGTGTGCTCATCTATAAACACTGGCGCCGCTGTATATTCTAGCACCTCGGCATGGGTTTGCTGACAAGCGTAAGCGAGAGCCTGCTCAGCATTGTCGATCACAAGTTCCTCGCCGAAGGCGTTGATGAAGTGTTTGGTGCGACCGGTGATTATGAACTTGTAGGGGTTCTTAGATGTAAACCGCACCGTGTCGCCTATAATGTAGCGCCAAAGACCGCAGGAGGTGGTGATGACCATCGCGTAGTTCTTTCCCGTTTCAACTGCCCACAGCGGCACCGCTTCGCCACCTTCCACGGGGATGAACTCGTAGAATACATCACGGTCTATCAGCAACAGCAACGACTTGTCTGCTGGGTCGTCCTGTATGCCGAAGAAGCCCTCGCTGGCATTGTAGGTCTCCATATAATGCATGTTGGGCGAGGTGATAAGCCGATTGTAATAATCGCGATATGGGGTAAAGGCGACGCCACCGTGAAAGAAGACCTCAATGTCGGGCCACACCTCATCGATGTGAGTCTTGCCGGTAACATCCAGCATGCGGGTAAGTACGGAAAGCATCCATGAGGGTGCTCCAGAGAGGCTTGTCACACGCTTGTGCATGGTTTCGCGGACAATCCGCTCGCATTTCTGCTCAAAGTCGGCCATCAGCGCCGTGCTGTGTTTCGGCACACGAACCATGTCGGCGACAGGATGGACATTTTTGTCTATCATGATGGCACTTAGGTCGCCTGCAACCGATTCTTTCAGACAGAGATTCTCCTTGTAGCTGCCGCCGAGAACGAGGCCGTGGCCATCGAGCAGGTGCGAGTGGGGGTTGTTTCGCAGATAGATGGCCACTGTGTCAAACCCTCCAGCGCAATGGATTCTGCGCAAGCCTTCACGAGAGACTGGGATGAACTTCTGTTTATCGCTGGTTGTGCCGGGCGATACGGCATACCAACGAGTTCTTCCTGGCCACAAGATATCCCTTCCACCATGGCGCATGCGGTTGATATCGTCCTTTAGGTCCTCGTAGCTGTTTATGAGGACATGACGGATGAAATCTTCATAGCCATTGACGGAAGAGAAATTGTGCTTCTTTCCGTATTCAGTATCCATTGCCGAGCGGAGCAACTGAGCGAGTACTGACCGTTGCAATCTTTCAGCCTCGTTCAAGTATTTCTCCAATTCCCTTTGACGGGGAAGCAAGAACTTGTTTACAATACTGGTTATTGATGGCATTGTTCCTTGATTCAGTCGTCGTAGCGCAAAAACTCTCCGTTCTTGTTGAAGACGAGTTCAATGGTGTTGTTGAGTTCCACGTCGTAGTTGTTACGGTCTTTGCCGATTTGCACGACATACAGTCCTGCATGGTTGGCAGCGACGTAATCAATCACGCCTAGTGGGATGATGGCTGTTGGCACACCGTTTGTATCGCGATCTTCCACCTCGTCCCATTCACCATTACTTGTAAAGTCTATGTTGGCCCCATCGGTGAAAATAACTTCATACTCATTGTCTGCCACTTCGTTGTCGTGGAAGACAGTAGACACCAGCTTGTCTGTGAAATGTGTCTGCACGAAGGTTTGTGCTGTCAGCGGCAGTTCACTGAAGTCGATAACTTTCTTGCCGTCCTCATGGCATGCCGCGAGGCTCATTGCGGCGACGATGGTCGCACTCATTACGATTGTCTTTTTCATTGTATGTTGTGTTAATTATTGGTTGTTAAAATGTTGATTGGATTTCTATTTTCCGATGGCTTCATTAACGTTGATTACATAGTCGGCGTACTCGGCAGCAGTGTGAGGCCGATGATTATCTGTCCCACCGACCACATCTTGTCGCGTTTCATCAGCAGGAACACGAGGCTCACGGCGGCAATGACAAGCGGGAGGCTGAAATAGCCAGAGCCCTCGCCGAGTCCCAGCGGGGTGATAAACCACGCCGTTACCGTGGTGCCGATAGTGGCACCCATAATTACCGCCACCGCGCCGCCAAGCGACAACAGTCCTGCGTTGACGAAGCTTACCACCATCACCGTGGTTGTACTCGACGACAAGATGGCCGCCGTCACACCCATGTCGGTCGGGATGCCCTTCAGCGGCCGACCGGTCATCTTGCCCAACACGGCTCGCATCTTGCTACCCGAAGCCTTCTGAAGACCCTCACTCATCATCTTCATGGCGAAGAGAAAAACCGTCAGCGCACCGGCGAAATTGATGATAATTATTAAGATGTCTATTGGTTTCATCTTATTAATGTGTTGGTTTGAATATCAAAAAAAAGCGGCATGGAATAGATCCACGCCACTTATAGTAGTTGATAAAAAGGTATAGTTATGGCTGTCAGCAAGGCTGCTTCGAGGTGAGTAGCGTCTCACCTGACCACGCTGCAAGGATAGGGAACACTTGCTTTCTGCCAGTTGCTTGCGTTCGTTTGCAGTTGTCCAATTATTTACAATAAAGCCACCTGCTATGCATTGCTTCTCATCAAATTCATCGTCTTCATTATCGTCAAAATCAAAATCGTAAGAAATAACATACATGCTTATGGGCATTGCGGTATGTTTGGCAAATTGATGTGAATCATTAACCTTGTCGACAATAAATCCCATCATCATCATACCCATTAAAACAAGTATGATAACGGAACTATATTGACTAAGTGGTTTAAGCATGAGGTTTACCAAAAGACTTAATACTATAACGAAAATGTATCTGAAATATTGCCCTTTGATACCTAATTTTATCTGATGGTTGTAATGATATGAGACAGGTATTTGTTTATGGAAAAGTAGGTCGCCGCCAATTTTTATAAGAGCATCCCAATCGGGATGCTCTTTTTTATATGTATAAATAATTGTATTTTTGCACTTATAATCAATATTGATTATAGAGTGCTATTTGCTATAATCGACTGGCTATTAGCTGATCCCCCCCCTACAGATACTTCACCTTACTATTTGGCTAAAAAACACTTTTAAAGTGTGAAATGTTATTTCTGCTCATGGCAGTTTAATATAAAAATCCAGTACGTTTTTCGTGTCGCTTTTCCCCAGCGTCTTCCATGGGGAAAAGAGGTGGGTACAATTACAGTGCCGATGGCAAGCAGCACACTGCCCGTCTGCTGAAACAACCCGGTAATACGGCACGGTAAAAATGAGATTATGCAACACCGAAAGGGCATCGTGGGTATATAACGGTACTCAGGATGCGAGTTTGCGGAGGAATATACGATAATTCCATATCTTTTAAAAAAAAATAGTATTTTTGCACCGCTAAATAAATGATGCAAACACTATGAAAAAAATAGTAACCATACTGTTTTTGATGTGCGCCATAAGCGTATGGGCGCAACAGCCCCTGGTCAAAACACACTGGACACAGGAGCAGCCCTACAACCAGCATTGTCCTGAAGATCCGCTGGAGAACAACAATCATAGCTATGCCGGCTGCCCAGCTGTTGTCATGGGGCAGATTCTCAACCATCTGCAGACCACCCAAGGGACCCGCTTCGATGACGGGGACGACTATTACACAGGCAATTATTTCGGCCGCCAGTTCCAGATCGACGACGACTGGGCCATATACGGCTTCCCTTCGTTCGCTCAGCTGAATGTGCTGCTGGATTCCGCCGACGCCTGCTTCCAGCGCGATGAGGCACTTCCCGATTCGTTGGCCTCTGCATTGGTTTTTGCCTGCGGGGTGGCTTGCAAGCAGGTTTATTCTGCGTCGGATTCCTATGGCTCCGGTACTTTTTCGGTGGATCAGGCCTATGCGGCTTACCGGCGGTTCGGTTTCGGGAACTGCAGGCTTCTGAGCGAGCTTGATTCGGCCGCAAGGGCCGCACTGATATCGAACCTGAGGGCCGGATATCCCGTCCATCTGGCCGTTGAAAACCAGGCAGGCACGTCGGGCCACAATGTGGTGGTTGATGCTTATCGCGAGAGCAACGGCAAGTTCCACATAAATTTCGGCTGGGGAGGTTACAAGGACGGTTGGTACGAGATTCCCGATGCCGGTGGTTTTTCCTATGGATGGACCAAGATTGAAGGGATAATCCTCGATATCATCCCCGATGGCGGCCAGATGGCTATTGATGCCCCAACCTCAGAGCAGCCCCTCGAGGTTTTCCCCAACCCGGTCGCCGATGTCCTCTGCTTGAAAGATCTCCCTTGCGGGACTGTGGATTACAGCATTATTGACGTTATGGGCCGCATGGTGGCATCGGGCAGTACCAAAGGAACCATCCCCGTTTCACAACTGGAGAAGGGGCTCTACCTGCTGCAAACCGGGGATGGAGAGCACCTCAGAACGGCAAGATTCGTGGTGAGGTAGGGGATGAGATGTCTGTCTGATATTGAGAATTTGCAATCATAAAGATTGATTGCCCGATGGCCCGCCAGAGCAAAAACTCCGGCGGGCTTTTGCATGGCATTTCACCGTTTCACCCTTCACCCTTCTGTCCGAAGTGGAGCAGGCCTGTGAGGTTGGATGGTCCGGCGAAACGGTCAAAGGGTGAAGAGTCTAACGGTGAAATGCTTGTGTTTGCCAATTAAGTTAATAAGGAATAAAATAAAATCTTTATTATATTTAATAAAAGAAATTACTCGACATACGTATTTCACCGTTTCACCCTTCACCCTTATCTGCCCGCCTTTCTTTTTTTTCGCCGGCACACCAACTGTCGCTGATACGGCTCCCAAATATTATATAATGCGAAATATTCCCACTGACAATCAACTAGTTGACTGAGAATCGTTTCGCCAATAGGACTGCGCAGTGTTTTCTTTCGTACTTTTGCAACCGAAAACAAAAACGTATTTTACTATGCAAAACGACTCAATACCAGACATGCTGCACACCAGCAGCCAACAAG
>CAMVOL010000072.1 GCA_947169105.1 uncultured Bacteroidales bacterium
CGGATGCGCGACTTCCCCGTTATTGGTGTTGCACCGCATCGTGCAGCCGCTACTTCGGATACGGGGAGCGACTATCCCGTTAGTGGACGGCGCTGAGGCCGTGCGCTTAATAGTAGTTGCCAATCAATATTCCACGCAGCGCATCGGGTAGCATGTTCTCATAGATGTCCAAGTACCTGATTGGTACACTGATGGCATTTAACGAGGTGCAATCTTCAAAAACTCCCGCATCTTCATCCATTTTGGTCAAGCCGCGAAAAGTGATGGTCTGCAAACTGTCACATCCCTGGAACGCGTGGTCGGCGATGTAATGAACCGATTCGGGGATGTCGATGTCAGTCAAACTTTTGCACCGATAGAATGCATGGGAATCGATGATTTTAAGCCACAGGGAAAGATTCACTTCGGCCAAACTTCTGCATTTCATGAAAGCCTGTGCACCGATGCGCGTTACTGAGATAGGCATGTCCAAACTGGTCAACCCACAGCCCTCGAAAGCAGAATCTTCAATCCAGCTCACCGAGGAAGGAATGGTTATGTTCTTCAGTTCAGAGCAATCACAGAAAGCCATTACGCCGATAGTTTGTACCGTATCGGGGATTCTCACTTCCTGCAACCTGAAGCATCGATTAAAGGTTCCATGACCTATATGGTAAACCGATGCGTTAATGATTGCTCTAGTCAAGTTTTGGCAATCATTGAACAGATAATCCCCCATACTGGTAACCGACGACGGAATATCGACTTCGGTTAGCCGATAGCAGGCACAAAACGCATTGTGACCGATGCTGGTAACTGACCCTGGAATATTTACGTTGGCTAAATTCCAGCAGCTAAAGAACGCTTCGTCGCCAATGCTGGTGACCGTGTTGGGCATGCTAACATTGTCTAGATTGCGACAGAAGCTGAACGCTTCGTCACCAATGCTGGTAACCGTGTTGGGGATAATCACCGATGTGATATCGTCCCTGCCCTTAAACTGCCCGGGCGCAATGGTTTTTAATGATTTTAATTGTAATTTCATAATTAGTTCAGAAAACTTATTATTTAATATATTTGTGGCGTCGGAGGATACGCGACGCCATTTGCTGAGCACCGTATCATGCTGCCGCTACTTTGGGTCCGGGGAGCGACAACCCGACGGTGACGGCACCAGGCCGTGAGATCATTGCAAAGGTCTTACCCATCAGCCGTCTTTGTAGCGGGACAGATACTTTGCGATGTCCTCTT
Source organism: uncultured Bacteroidales bacterium (assembly GCA_947169105.1). Classification (GTDB taxonomy): domain Bacteria; phylum Bacteroidota; class Bacteroidia; order Bacteroidales; family WCHB1-69; genus UBA1756. The sequence continues at coordinate 1,231 of CAMVOL010000072.1, forward strand.
CGGTAAATCTCGGTGATCGACCAACATAGCCACCAGAAGGGGATATGAGCCCCTTGCGGCGGTGCACCTTGAGGGTCGGTTTGCTGATTTTAAGCCGAGTGCACACCTCATCAATTGTATACAGGGGTGAATCCTGCGCAACAACTTTCTTCGGATCAGGTGCTGCTGCCATAACCAGGCCTCTTTCCTGAAGGATGTCGACAACCTTGGCTGCTACCAAGGCTGCGAACTCGTCTGCTATGTTGAAGTCGCCTCTCATTGCGGTGCAAAATTACTACTGCGAGTTTTACCATTCTGGGGTGATTTTTTCCATCTTGAGAGGGCGTTTTGCCCTAAAGACATAGCTGATGGAAGGGTTATCCCAAAAACCGCTGCAAAGGACCTTATTTTTCGGAAAATAGTTCAGGGTAAATAGCTGTGTGTTGAACAGATGATTTACCCTGGTTCATATCAGTAAAAAATCTTAAGCAGTGGTTTCTTGATGTCGTCTTGGATCGCTCGGTATCTCTCGAATGCTCGGCTACCAGGTTTGTGCCCAGTCATCGAGGAGATGATGGCAGGATCCTGAACTTTGGCGTACAGATTGCCGATGAAATTACGTCGGGCCATATGCGACGAGGCTTTCTCACATATGGGGTGCTTCTCCTCAAGTCGAGTAGTCGGGTTCAAAATCGTGACGATACGGTTGATGCCGGCAAGCCTCAGCATATCCTTGATAGCATCATTATATTTTTGCTCGCTGATAAACGGCATGAGGCTGATGCTGCTATCGTCTGCATGGTAGCGGTTGATGATCTCTTTAGCTCGCTCTGTCAGCGGCACTCGAACTACATCGCCGGTGTCGTGAAGGGTTTTGCCTGGGATGTACTCGATAGCCTCACCCACGATGTTGGCGGAGGTAAGACCATAAAAATCGGCAATACGCATCCCGAGATTACTCTGCAACACAAAGATGTCGCGTTGAATGGCCAGCTTGGGTCGCCTGGAGAAATCAAAGTGATACAATGTGTTCAGTTCGTCGATTGTCATATAGAAAGGAGTACCATACACGCAACCCTGAAGTTGGAACGTGCGGAATGGGCTCTCGTTAAGGCGACCGGTCTTTACACACCAGTTGAACATGGTTCTAAGCTTCTTCATGAGCGCGAATATGGCATTGCCACCTCTTGGCTTTTGAGGGTGGCACGAGGGCGAGGCCTTGTAGATGTACTGGTACTTCCTTTTACACTTGCCCTTCTCGTCAAAGAACGTGTGCTCAATCTGAAGAAAATGTTGGTAGTCTGCAAGGTCTGAACTGGTCCACTCCTTGAGGCGTAACTCTCTTTTTACATATAATGTGTATCTCTTGACGGTGCGCTTCGCCACTTCCATTTGTTCTTTGGTCTTGGCGTTTGTGACCTTGGTGTTGATAAACGCTGTGAATGCGTCAATCACATCCTCGCCAAGGTCGATTTCGTCCTCTTCCTTGGTGAGTGGAGAGTTGGTCATGGGTTGACCTTGGTTGTGGAACTCCTTGACCATTTGAGTCCAATAATCCTTGTCGGCCGATGATGGTGCCTCAATGCATTTTGACTTGAGGAAGGCCGACAGGTCATCTACCTGTGCTTGCAGCTGTGACAGCTGTTTCTGTTCCTTGCTTTGTATGCGAGGAATGATGAGTCTGCCCTTACTTGCATTCCATGCCGTCTGCGGAACCCAGATAAGAGTGTGCAGGCGATAGGAATGCTTGCGATCATAGCAAAACCGAACCATCAGTTCGGATGCTCCATTTCTGTCTTTCTTGGAAATTTCAAATTTAGTACTTGCCATATTATATTTGTATTTAAAAACGATGCAAAATTAGATGCTTTCCGTGGTTACATTTGGGGGAGTTTTGGGCGTTTTGGAATGCGTTTTCCCCCATTGGGCTCTGTAAAGTTATGGACAAAAAAACGGTTGCAAAAATTGCAACCGAAATCGAGCCCTATTTATCCCAAAGCATTAGGTCTTATCCATTGCGTGCCTTGCAAATATTTGGGAATTAGACGGTTATGGGATAAATAATGATGATTAGAGAAAGGAAAAAACCGCCCCACGGGTTCACCTTAATAATCTCTAAATAACTGATAATTAGTTATTTAGAGATTTTTATTTTGAAAATGTTTGCCGCTGGTCTGGGGCTTGTCCCATCGGTCGCCTCGTCGTTCAGGCTTCGTGCCATGAGCGATAGGATGACGTTGTTGTGGTCATCGATAGCCCGCTGCTGTATGTCATGCAGGAAACGGTACTGCAGGAGTGTTTCTTTCCAGAAGTGGATGATGTTGTACTCGGTCTCGCTGGTGGCGGTGCGGAGCAAAAGTAGAGCGACATTCGCAGCCCGCAAAAGACAGCAAAACCATTGCTGAATTTGTCTGTCACTACCGAAACTATTAGCAACTTTTTAGTAACTTTACACTCCCAAAGAACGAACACATACATACATTAATTCATTATGGCAAAAAAGCATTGTTTATAAACGGCAGTCCCCGCAAGAACAAGAACACGAGCCGCTTGCCATGGTCGGTCAACCGGTACTCTACCCGTGGCGGATAGCCGTAGCACTCGTGGCGCTCTATCAGCCGATCCTCCTGCATCTGTCGCAAACGATCGGTCAGCACCTTCTCGCTGACACCATGCACGGCTTCCTGGATCTCCTTGAAGCGTGTGCTTCCACACACGATGGCCGTCAGCACCTCTACCGTCCACTTGCTGCGCAACGCGTCCATCGTGTCGGTAATCGACAAGACTTCGCGGCAGAGCACCTTTGCATCCTTCGCCGCCACCTCACTGATGATTTTTTCTATATCTTCCACGACCTTCAGTATAAATTGAAATATATCCGATTGATGGCTGCGCCTCGGCATAGCTCAAGCAAGCTTGGCTCTGCCCTCGGCTTGCACATAAATTGGAATTTACTGTTCTCCTTTATCCTCTAAAACATACGCATCTACTATTTCTCCAA
>CAMVOL010000073.1 GCA_947169105.1 uncultured Bacteroidales bacterium
TGAGGCCGATGGGCATGGCTGAGTAACGGAGAAGGTGTTTGGCCTCGTCGATGCGGCGCGACTGGATGTAGGCCTTGGTCGTCTGTCCCAAGGTGCGCTGCACGATGCGGTTCAGGTAGTTGGGCGTGACGCAAAGCTTGTCGGCATAGAAGTCCACCCCGGTCTCTGTGGCGAAATGCTCGTTGACCAACTCCTGGAAGCGCACCACGCGCGACTCCGCGTTGACAGGCTTCTTCGTCTCTATGGGGAACGCCTTCTGCAACAGCACCAAAACCTCATAGAGCAGCGCCCGCAGGAGATGGACATCCCGCTCGTTTGCAATCTCAATCTGGATTTCGACGAAAAGCCCGACGATTTTATTGTAAAGAGACTCGTCAAGAACCAAATATGGGGATGGGCGGAGATGCGAGTAGTAGGGCAGACTGTCGAGGAAATGCGGGTCGTTGAAGAATGACAGCAGGAAGTCGCGCTCGAAGATGAGCTCTAAGGACGTCAGACCGTAGTCCTCCTTTACGGTGCAGACGTCGCCGGGACGGGCGAAAGCCACCAAGCCCTTGCTTGCACTGCACGAAACGCCATCGACTTCCACCTCGCCGCTTCCGCCCGTGGTGAGCATCACGCCATAAAACGACTGCCGCAACACTTTCTGGAACCCCTTGCTTTTGCGGATGGCATCAAGCGTCACGACATCGACCATAAGCTCGTCTCCGTACTTGTCTCGCTTGAATTTAATGACTGGAATATGCGTTTCCTTCATCTTGTGACGTTGATTTCAAGTGGCAAAAATAACAAATTTCTGTTTAATTTTCGCAAATAAAATGCGAGGCGAGACTTGGCCGGAAAGAGGCTTGACGATTGTGCTGGATAAATGTAAACTTTGAAAAAATCATACAAATACGGGATGGTGTTCCGAAATTGTATATTTTTGCCGTTCAAAACAACGAATAATGACGGAAACAGAAAAACTACATAAAGCCTTACTCGAAGCCGACGCCATCATCGTCGGTGCCGGCGCGGGACTCTCCACCTCGGCGGGGTTCACCTATTCTGGCGAACGCTTCGAACGACACTTTGCCGACTTCATCGGGAAATACGGCTTCACCGACATGTACTCGGCGGGCTTCTATCCGTTTTCCAACGAAGAGGAACATTGGGCCTACTGGAGCCGCCACATCTACTACAACCGCTATGTGCCCGCCCCGAAGCCCGTCTATGACAACCTGCTCAAACTGCTGAAAGACAAGGACTATTTCGTCATCACCACCAATGTCGATCACCAGTTCCAGAAGGCAGGATTTGACAAACAGAGATTATTCTACACGCAAGGCGACTACGGTCTGTTCCAATGCGCAAAGCCTTGTCACCAAAAAACTTACGACAACGAGGAAATGGTGAAACGGATGATTGCCGAACAGCAGGATATGCGCATTCCGACGGAATTGATTCCGCATTGTCCTGTCTGTGGCGGTCCGATGAAGGTCAACCTGCGTGCCGACGAGACTTTCGTGGAGGACGAGGGCTGGCATACGGCGTCGGAACGATACACCGAATTTATCCGGCGGCATATAGATGGCAAGGTGTTGTTCCTCGACCTCGGCAGCGGCGGCAACACGCCCGTCATCTTCAAGATTCCGTTCATCCGTTGGACGATGCAGAACCCGAACGCCACCTACGCCACCGTCAACCTCGGCGAGGCGTTCACCGTGGACCAGATTGCGGACCGGTCGATTGTAATTGATGCGGATATTAATGATGTATTGGATGCATTGTCGGGGTTGTAGGGGCGAATAATTATTCGCCCCAACGAAACAAAAAATATTGATTATGAACCGATTAGATTATTTGATACAGTATTTGATTGCCGAAGAACCTCAGTATTCCGAAATTCAGATTCCCGAGGATTTGCAAGGCAAGCGCGACCTGTTCCGCGCCCTGCGCAACGTGCGCGAACCCAAACCCGTCAGCGAGGAATTCCTGCGTTTGCAGGATGAGGAATTGCAGGCGCAATTGCAGGAAAAAGGCATCGTGGAATTGATTGATATTGTGGGTGTTTGTAGGGTCGAAAAATTTTTCGCCCCTACAGGAAAACAATTGTCGTTATGGCAGGGCGACATCACCCGTCTCCGCGTGGATGCCATCGTCAACGCCGCCAACGCGCAGATGCTGGGCTGTTTCCATCCGTTGCACAAGTGCATCGACAACGCCATCCATTCCGCGGCGGGCGTGCAGCTGCGCGAGGAGTGTCACCGGCTGATGCTGCAACAAGGACACCCGGAACCGACGGGGCAGGCCAAAATCACCAAGGCCTACAACCTGCCGTGCAAGTACGTCATCCACACCGTCGGCCCCATCATCCCTAACGGCATCCCGACAGAATCCCAAAAGGAACAATTGGCCTCCAGTTACCATAACATTATGGTTTGTGCCGGTGAAAACGGTCTCGGAAGCGTCGCCTTCTGCTGCATCTCCACGGGAGAGTTCCGCTTCCCGAACCAGCTGGCCGCCGAAATCGCCGTGCAAACCGTCAAGGATTATTTGACCGAACATCCCGATTGCAGCGTCAGACAGGTGGTTTTCAATGTGTTCAAGGATGAGGACAGGGATATTTATCAGCGGCTTCTATTATCGTAATCACCAATAGCATTTTTTGTGTCCACTTTTGGAGCTGGCATGCATCGGCGTTTTTTGTATTTTTGCCGAAAAAACATGTTATGAACCACGAAGAATGCCTGATTTGCGGTGCGCCGCTAGAATATCTTGAACAGGACACGCTGATGGAATGTGCGATATGCCACAAAAAGGAGAACAGCAAGACCCGTTGCGTCAACGGCCATTACGTCTGCTCCGATTGCCACACGGCAGGGATGGACACTATCGTCGGCCTCTGCCTGGCGGAGTCGTCAAGAAATCCCGTCGAAATCCTTAACAAGATGATGGAACTGCCGTTCTGCCATATACACGGTCCGGAGCACCACGTGATGGTGGGCGCCGCGCTGCTGACGGCCTTCAAAAATGCCGGAGGGGATATTGATCTTCCCAAAGCCCTTGCGGAGATGATGAATCGTGGCAAGCAGGTTCCCGGAGGTGCTTGCGGTTTCTGGGGTGCCTGTGGCGCGGGCATCAGCTCGGGCATGTTCGTCTCCATCATCGCCAAGGCCACTCCTTTGTCGCAGGAACTATTCTCCTTGCCGCACTGGATGACCGCCAAATCGCTGAACGCGATCGGCGACATCGGCGGTCCGCGCTGCTGCAAACGCGACTCCTACCTTTCCATCCTTTCCGCCATCGGGTTCGTGAAGGAGCATTTCGGCATCGAGATGGAGAAACCGCACATTGTCTGCCACTATTCGGCCCGTAACAACCAATGCATCGGCAAGAGATGTCCGTTTTCGCCCTTGAAGGAGACAACCCATTAATGCAGCGGCATTAAGCCGAGGTCTCTGCGTTTCAGATAAATATATAAAATTAGAAGTCCCATTACATTACAGCAATGAGAAAGAATCGGAAAAGAATTATCATCACAGCGCTTGAGATTTTGGCTGTCTTGCTTCTTTTGGCACCTGCCTATCGCCTGGCGTGTGGCATAGGCCTGAAAAAAAACTATTCCCAAAACGGCATTACCATATATGCCGATGGCGTTGGGCATAAAGAGGAGGCCAAGCAAATGGCAGAAACGCTTCGAGCGCAGTTGTTGAAGGTTGACAACGAGTATTCTCCAAAAATTTCTTTCTACTTTTGCCGGACGATGACCGGCTTTCGAACAAAGGCAATAGCGATTGGCAAACCTCTTGCTTTGTCGCGAACCGGCCTGAAGGCAACTTTGATTCGTCCGTGCGACTGGACGAAAAATTCTATAGAACCACGAAAACCGGAATATTTCTATTTCGTGTCGCGACTACGAACCGACTATCTTCTCAATTTCAAGAAAGTCAGCGAAAGCGACTATTGGTCAACAAAATATGATGAAGATCAATTGGATGATGAAATCAGGCAGGCTTTAAGAGAAAAAAGATATGCTTTCACGGTGCTGTGATTGAACGAATCACCGAACAATGCCAACCCAACGGGCTGCAGGGAACCATCAACGGACTCACAATACGATAAATACTGCATTTTTGCGGTCAGTTGAGA
>CAMVOL010000074.1 GCA_947169105.1 uncultured Bacteroidales bacterium
ATGGCTGCCAACAGCATCCATACAGTATCGAGTGATAATCCTATTTCGTTCATATCCTGAAAACTTTTTGTGTGTTGTTAATTTACTAATTCTACTTCTTGTCTCTCAACACCGTATCACCATGTTCCCCGGTGCGAATGCTCCACGTATCGATCATTTCGCTTACGAAGATGCGGCCATCCCCCACCTCACCCGTGTGAGCGACTCTGAGGATAACTTTCAACGTAGGGTCCACAAACTGATCGCGGCAAACAATGGTAAGCTTCACACGCTCTATCACGTCCGTCGAATATTGGACTCCACGATATATTCTTTCTTCTCTACTCTGACCAATACCATGCACGCTGTGGTATTCAAACCAGTCAATATCCGACGACAGCAGTGCTTCTTTGACCTCTTCGAACTTGGTCTTACGGATGATTGCTTCAATTTTCTTCATATCTTTTTACCTTTACAAATGAATACTAAGCCCAATCGATGGGCTGCAATTTGTCAATTGACGATGCAAAGTTACAACATAATGCTACAAAAACAATCAAAACTGTTGCATTTTGATTGTTAAAATAATAACATACTTACATTATGTAAACTAAATGGTGGTATTTGATGTCTTTTTGCTTTCTTTTTGTCAGCAAATAGCATCATTTTGTTACAAAGCGTCAAAACGTAATTGTGTGTACGCGCACAAACGCATTGATGTCAAATTCTATATTGCGTCCGGAATTTATCTGCTCCATTTCGAGATTCTCTCCAAGGCCTCTGCTGTGCGCTCATGCGTGCCGAAGGCCGTGAAGCGAACATATCCTTCGCCGCTGGGACCGAAGCCGCAACCGGGCGTGCAGACCACCTGTGCTCCATAGAGCAAGGATTCGAAGAATTGCCACGAGCCCATGCCATCGGGCGTTCGCATCCAGATGTATGGGGCATTCTCACCACCGTAGCACTCATAGCCCAAAGCCTTGAGGACGGTGAGCATGCGGGCGGCATTCTGCATGTAGTAGTTGATGGTTTCGCGCACCTGTGCCTTGCCTTCGGGCGAATAGGTGGCTTCTGCAGCACGCTGGGAGATGTAGCTGGTGCCATTGAACTTCGTGCTCTGGCGGCGGAACCACAGCTGATGCAGAGAAATGCGCTCGCCTTCGAAGGTGGACACGCTGACCTCCTTCGGCACCACCGTGTATCCACAGCGGACGCCCGTGAACCCGGCTGTCTTGGAGAACGAGCGGAACTCAACAGCACATCTTTTCGCTCCACGAATTTCGTAGATGCTATGAGGGATTTCGGGGTCTTGGATATAGGCTTCGTAGGCGGCGTCGAAGAGGATGAGAGCATCGTTCTTCAGCGCGTAGTTCACCCACTTTCGCAGTTCTTGCTTGGTGATGACGGTACCCGTGGGGTTGTTGGGATAGCAGAGGTAGATGACTTCGACGGGACGTCCCTTAGGGATTTCGGGCACGAAGCCATTCTCCGCCGTGATGGGCATGAAGCGCACATTGGTCCAGTGGCCGTCGCGATAAGTGCCACAACGTCCGATCATCACGTTGGAGTCGATGTAGACCGGATAGATGGGATCGGTGAGACCAATGAAATCGTCCCAGTGAAACAACTCCTGAAAGTTAGCGGTGTCCGACTTGGCTCCATCGTTGATGAAGATCTCATCCATGCTCAGGCGTACACCACGCGGCAGGAAGTCGTTCTTCAGGATGGCTTCACGCAGGAAGTCATAGCCTTGCTCGGGTCCGTAGCCCCGGAAGCTGCCGGCAGTGGCCATCTCGTCGACGGCCTTGTGCATAGCCTCGATGACGGCAGGGCAGAGCGGCTGCGTCACATCGCCGATGCCGAGGGAAATGACGTCGGCTTTCGGGTGAATGACCTTGAAGGCATTTACTTTCTTTGCAATGTCGGCGAACAGATAGTTGTTCTGCAGGTTCAGGAAGTGGATGTTTACTAATGCCATATTTCGTGCCCCCTAAGTGAGGGGGTTGGGGGTCTGAACAAGCGTTTATCAGACCGTTTTAATTACTACTATTCGCAGGGGGCTGCGCCTGTTCAGACCCCTGTCGCCCCCTGACTTAGGGGCATTCGATTTCTCCGTCGAAGACAAACTCGGCGGGACCGGTCATGTAGACATGGTTCTTTTGGAAGACGTGTCCTTCGACCATGCGGTCACTCTCGCACCACTCGATGCTGAGTGTGCCGCCATCCATGACGATTTGCGACCGTCTGCCCGAACGCCCCTGAAGACAAGCAGCAACGCCCGTGGCGCAGGCACCAGTGCCGCAGGCTTCGGTGATGCCGCTGCCGCGCTCCCACACACGAGTGCGGATGCGATGGTCGGGCAGTACTTGTGCGAACTCAATGTTGCAGCGCTGCGGGAATGCCGGGTGATGTTCAAGAATGCGCCCCGTTGCTCCCACCTGGTCGATGTTATCGGTGAAGATGACATAGTGCGGATTGCCCATAGAGACGAAGGTTCCCCTCACCAAGTCGTGAGACTCCTCGAACAGCGACTCATCTTCGAACACGGGCTCACCCATATCAACTGTGACAGCCCCTACCCTACCTTCAGCAAGATGCAGGTAGAGGTGCTTGACACCCGAGAGCGTCAGCAGGCGAATCTCCGTCTTCTCGGTGATGCCCTTTTCATAGAGATACTTCCCTATGCACCGCGAGGCATTGCCACACATCATCGCTTCCGACCCGTCGGCGTTGAAGATGCGCATGGAATAGTCGGCCTCCACAATTGGACTGCGGCCGATGAGCACAAGGCCGTCGGAGCCAATGCCTTTGTGACGATCGCTCCAGGCGATGGCGCAGGCCTCTGGGTCGGCGATGGGGTGCAGCATGACATCAACATAGATATAGTCGTTGCCGCAACCGTGCATCTTGGTGAATGGAATCTTCATCGTTTACGATTTTTTTTACTGTGGGCAGGAACACCAGTCCTGTGCCGTACTTACCCTTTTCCGGTACGGGAATGCCTTGTAGCAAAATGAACTCATGCTGAATCTGCAACATGATGCCAGCACCATCGCCCGTCTTGTCGCGTGTCTCGGCACCTCGGTGTTCCATATTTTCCAAAACACGGAAGGCCTGATCCACCAGTTCGTGACTCTTGCCTCCGTGTATATTCACCACCATGCCCACACCGCATGCGTCGTGTTCATATTGTCGTTGATATAGCCCGTTTTGCTTACTTTTTGTCATATTATCCTTACTTAATCTTTCTTTTGTACAGATTTTGGCTGCAAAGTTAATACAAAAAGATAGAAAAACAATCATATTTACGACATTATTTTTATTGCAATTTGCCACAACTGACACTTTGCTACGAAATCGCTCGTATTCTTAACAAAATGAAAGAAAAGAACAAGTTTCATTGTTCACCCGTTTACACTTTGTCATTTTGTAAAATTTTATCGGTGTTAATTTTGAAAATTTTGCGGTTATTTTCTCAAAATCAGTGTATCTTTGCCGCCGAATTCAATATTATTATATGTACAAGGGAAAAGGATAATCATTAGTTACTATGCAAACAAAGTACATTTTCGTCACAGGCGGTGTCGTTTCCTCGTTAGGAAAAGGCATTATCTCCGCCAGCATCGGCAAACTGCTGCAGGCACGCGGCTACAAGGTAACCATCCAGAAATTCGACCCCTACATCAACATCGACCCAGGCACGCTGAACCCTTATGAGCACGGCGAGTGCTACGTGACGGAGGACGGCTTTGAGACCGACCTCGACCTCGGTCACTACGAGCGGTTCACGGGTATTCATACCACACGCAACAATAGCATCACCACCGGACGCATCTACAAAACAGTCATCGACCGCGAACGCCGCGGCGACTATCTGGGCAAAACCATTCAGGTGGTGCCGCACATCACGGATGAGATTAAGCGACGGATGTTGCATGAGAGTGAAGAGAGACTTGACTTCGTCATCACCGAGGTGGGCGGCACCATCGGCGACATTGAGAGCGCACCGTTTATGGAGGCCATCCGCCAGCTGCGTTGGCAACTGGGCCGCGATGCCGTATGTGTGCATCTG
>CAMVOL010000075.1 GCA_947169105.1 uncultured Bacteroidales bacterium
CTACGTAAATTCCCGAATCAACGACTCCAAGCAGCTGTCGCGCAAGGTGCGGGAGGAGCTGCGGGTAGAGATTGAACGTGATGCCGTCGCCTACGCTGTGTCGTTCGTTTCCGAGAAGGAGATTGACGAAATCAATATTTTGAATGCCTCCCTCACCGCGATGAACCGTGCCGTGCAGCAGCTTTCCGTGCGCCCGCAGTTCCTGCTGATCGACGGCAACCGCTTCCGCAACCAGACGGGCATCCCGTTCCAGTGTGTGGTAAAGGGCGACGCCACCTACCTGTCGATTGCCGCCGCCTCCATCCTTGCCAAGACCTACCGTGACGAGCGGATGATGGCTTTGGATGCGGAATATCCTGTTTATCAATGGAAAAAGAATATGGGATACCCTACACCCGAGCATCAGTCCGCCGTCCTTGAACACGGCCTCTCGCCCTACCACCGGCGCAGCTTCCACCTGAAGAAAGCCACCCAGCTGTCGCTGTTCTGAATGGAAAATTGAAAATTGAGAACTGAAAACTATACCTTTTTACGAAACTGCAGATTAGCCGCCATACTATGACGGCTCTACAACCTGATAAACTTTATAAACTTGATGAACTTGACAAACTTGATGAACTTTATAAACTAATTCGTAACTTTGCCGCCTGATTTAAAAACCAAACAATTATGAAAGACAATCTCAAACTTGAAACCGTTGCTTCGACCAACTTTCCTGCATTGGCCGAAGTCTATCGCAGTATCTTGGAAGATGCTGGATTCCAAGTGTTCATCGCCAATGAGTATGCCCCTACCTATGTCGGATTAGCCAATTCTGTCTTAGTGCAGGTGGAGGCGTCGCAGGCCGAGGCCGCCAAGAAATTTCTTGAGGAGAACGCCGACGCCATCGGAGAACCCGTGACGGAAGAATAGCCCAGTAAAATATCAACTTTTTTTTGTTCGTGAAAAGAGTGCGAATGTTCATAAGTTCGTGCTGGGTTTTCCCGGATTTTACAACATTTGTTGTATTTTTGCCACCTCATTTATAACAGAATTGTGTTATTGTAGAAGGTTGATAATCAACCTAAAGATAATTTTTTCACTATGGCGGAAGAACAAAAAACGGAGACAAGGACGGGAACGAGGTTTTCCTATCAGACGATTGAGAATGCTTTGGGAAATGTGGGGAAAGTACCTCCTCAGGCCGTGGATTTTGAACAGGCGGTACTAGGTGCGCTGATGCTCGACCGCGATGCGATCACCAATGTGGTGAACACGCTGCAACCTGACATGTTCTATAAAGAGCAGCATCAGGAGATTTACCGTGCAGCCAAGATGCTCTTTCAGGAGAATGAACCTATTGATCTTCTGACGGTTTCCGACTGGCTCCGCAAGGAGAAGAAGTTGGAGGCGGCCGGCGGGCTATCCTACCTCGCCTCGCTGACCAACAAGGTGGCCTCCGCCGCCAATATCGAATACCACGCCCGCATCGTCCGCGAGCGGCACGTGTTGCGCCAGCTCATCGCCATCTGCGGCGACATCAGCAAGAAGGCCTACGACGACCCCAAGGACGTGCTGGAACTGCTGGATGACGCGGAAACAGACCTCTTTAACATCGTGGACGGCAACTTCAGCCGCGAAAGCAAGGAGCTCGGCGTGGTCGTCGATCAGGCGATGGAGGAGATTATCCAGATTCAGAAGATGGACTCCGGTTTCAACGGTGTGCCGACGGGCATCCGCGCCATTGACGACAAAATCGGCGGCTGGCAGAACTCCGACCTCGTCATCCTTGCCGCCCGCCCCGGTATGGGTAAGACCTCCTTCGTGCTGTCCATCGCCCGCAACGCCTCCATCGACTTCAAGAAGCACGTCGCTCTCTTTTCCCTCGAAATGTCGGCCTCACAGCTTGCGCACCGCCTGTTCGCCATCGAGTCGGGCATCGCCGCTGACCGTATCTCCAAGGCCAAGCTCGACGGCCGTGAGTGGGAACAGTTGATGAGCGTGATGCAAGTGCTTAAGACCGACAAACTTATCATTGATGACACTCCCGGTCTTTCCATCTTCGACCTCCGTGCCAAGTGCCGCCGTCTCAAACACAAGTACGATATCGACCTTATCATTATCGACTACCTCCAGCTGATGCAGGCCACCAACGATAGCGACCGTAACCGTCAGGGCAATCGTGAGCAGGAAATCAGCTTGATTTCCCGTTCGTTGAAGGCTTTGGCCAAAGACCTTAACGTACCGGTCATCGCCCTGTCGCAGCTGTCGCGTCAGGTGGAACTGCGCGGCGGCGACAAACGCCCGCAGCTGTCCGACCTCCGTGAGTCTGGCTCTATTGAGCAGGATGCCGACCAGGTGCTGTTCATCTATCGTCCCGAATACTACAAGATGGAGACCTTCGCCGACGGCACGCCCTCGGCAGGAAAAGCCGAAATCCAAATTGCTAAGAACCGTCACGGTTCTACCGCCGACGTGCGCGTCCGCTTCGACGCCCAGTTTACTAAGTTCGCCGACGACGTGGAGAACGACATTTTCCTTGATTCCGCCACCGCCGGCATCACGCCGAATGCTGCCGAAGAATCGGCCACCATCACCATCCCTGCATCCTTTAACGACGATGCCGAAACTGCGTCCAGCATGGGCGACTTCCCCTTCTAATCTGCCACTATGCCTAAGAAACCGACTGCCGACATCAATATCAAGAACCGCAAGGCGGAATACGAGTACCATCTGCTTTCCACCTTCACGGCAGGCATTGTCCTGACTGGCACCGAAATCAAGTCCATCCGTGCTGGAAAGGTCAACCTCACCGATTCCTATTGCTCGTTCATCAATGGCGAATTGTGGGCGCACAATATCCATATCAGCGAATACGCCAATGGAAGCTACAACAACCACGAGCCCAAACGCGATCGCAAATTGCTCCTTAATAAAAAGGAACTCAAAAAGATACAATCGAAACTTAATGACCGCGGCATGACCATTATACCTACCCAAATGTGGATCAATGAGAACGGTTACGCCAAACTTGACATCGCCCTAGCACGAGGCAAGAAAATGTTCGACAAGCGCGACAGCATCAAGGAAAAGGACCAGCGCCGCGCCGCCGCAAGAGGTGACGAAGACTAATTCGATTTTATCTATTACTTATTACCTTCAAACCTTCAAACCTTCAAACTTTCAAACTTTCAAACTTTCTACCTTCTACTTGAAAACTTGACAAACTTGATGAACTTGATGAACTTGATAAACTTGTAATCACCGTGGAAATTGGTTTTTCAAAACAGTTGGACGACGCGATTGTCGAAATATCGAAGCTGCCTGGCATCGGCAAGCGGACGGCTTTGCGTCTGGCGTTGCATATCCTGAAGATGGAGCGTGGCGACGTGCAGATGCTGTCGGATGCCATCATCGCCCTGAAGGACAAGGTGTGCTACTGCCGCGAATGTCATAACCTTTCGGATACGGAATTGTGCGAGATTTGCGCCAATCCGAAACGCAACAAACAGATTGTCTGTGTGGTGCGTGATATCCGGGATGTGGTGGCCATCGAAAACACCAACCAGTACAACGGCGTTTACCATGTGTTGGGCGGGGTCATCGCTCCGATGGAGGGTATCGGGCCGCAGCATTTGAACCTTGACAGCCTCTTCCAGCGTGTGGAGGCCGGTGGGGTGGGGGAGGTCATCCTCGCATTGCCCGCCACCGTTGACGGGGATACCACCAACTTCTACATTTACAGAAACATACAGGGGAAAGTCCCTGCCATCACCACAATTGCCCGTGGCATCGGCATCGGCGACGAACTGGAATATACCGATGAGGTTACGCTGGGACGTTCGCTGCTCAGCCGTACCGAATTTGAAAAGAGTTATATCAGAAGAAGCTAACAAATGCACACACATACATTTTTGCACCAGTTCATGGACATCATCACCGGCACGGTCAGCATTACCTGCTTAGTGATGGTGATGATGCTGC
>CAMVOL010000076.1 GCA_947169105.1 uncultured Bacteroidales bacterium
CGGAGTTAGACCGGAGTTAGACCGGAGTTAGACCGGAGTTAGACCGGAGTTAGACGATCAGCAGAATTTGCGGGAGAATTATCAGAAAAAATAGTACTTTTGCGCCTGAATTCAAAGAACAATCGTATGAAAAGTCCCAAACTGATGCTGCTTCTCGCAGTTGTGACGCTGACCGCCGTCTCCTGCGGTTCCAAGAAAGAAACCCCGAAAGAGGAAGCCCCCAAGATGCTGGTCCTCTACTACTCCCAGACCGGCAACACCAAGGCCGTGGCGGAGGCAATCGCCAACAAGCTCGGTGCCGACATCGAGGAAATCACGATGGTGAATCCCTACGATCCTGATTTCCAGGCGACCATCGACCGTTGCAAGAAAGATCAAGAGCAGGGCATCCTCCCTGAGATTCAACCCGTCAAAGCGGACATCGCCAACTATGATGTCATCTTCCTCGGCTTCCCCGTGTGGTTCGGGACGTACGCGCCGCCCGTGACCACCTTCCTCAACAGCGCCGACTTCAGCGGAAAGAAAATCGTACCGTTCTGCACCTTCGGCAGCGGCGGTCTGGAGTCCAGCGCGAAGGACTTGGCAACGGCTGAACCTGGTGCGGAAATCCTGCCTGGTTACGGAGTCCGCGCCGCCCGCCTGGAAGCGATGCCCAAAGAGGTTGACAATTTCCTGAAAGCCAACGGATTCCTTGAGGGCGAATGCCCCCAGTTGGCGGACTTCCCTGCCCAGCACGAGGCAAGCGCCGACGAAGCCGCCATCTTCGACGCGGCTGTCGATGGCTACCCGATGATCCACGCCAAGGCCAAGACGGTGGCCTCCCGCGAGCTCCCCGACGGCACCGAATACCTCTTCACCGCCGTCAACCTTCCCCGCGAGGACAAGCCGGACATGCCCACCGACGAGATTCAGGTCTATGTGACGGTGGAGAAAGACAAAGCGCCGGTGTTCACGAAGGTGGTACGGTAGGCTGGTTTTCCCGCAGAACACGCTGACTTGCGCAGAAAAAGGGTCTGCGATGTTCCGCGAAATCTGCGGGAGAAAATTACGGCAAACTGCAACCTTTTGCCATTTTTGTGTCATTATTGTAAAGTTGTTTAAATGTACTCAATATGAAAAACATCTCCTTTGTGCTGGTCATTCTTTCGTTGCTGTTCTCGGGCATAGCGCAGGAGCGCGAAAACCGTGACTATCGTGCTGAACTTGATTTGCTGGGCGGCTTTCCCCTCTTCGCGCTCGCACCTGACGGAACCTGTTGGCTGACATCGGGGCGGGGCAAAGTCTATTACACCGATGACATCCACTCCGACTGGCATTGCGCCTCACCGCTCTTTCTCGTTAACGATAACACTTGGATAACCGTAAATCAGCTCTCTTTTATAGACACGAACACCGCCATGGCCGTCACATACGACGAGTGGGGGAAAAGGAGTCATTGCTATCGCACTGAAGACCGTGGAAAAAGTTGGTTACAGCAAACCGTAAGCGGGGATGTGGTTCTCCGACAAGTTTGCGCAGATGCGCAAGGTCATATTTGGTTGACTGGATCTGGCAAAGAAGCTGTTCTCTACTATTCCGAAGACCATGGCGTAACCTTCACACCACTGGAACGGCCGGTTATTTCAACAGATTGGGTAAATGTCACGGCATTTGACATGCGCGACGGGCTGTACGGCTTAGCTGGAGTCAACATCAAGCACGACACCTTTCCGCTCATGCTGACGGAAGACAATTGGCGCACTTCAAAACGGATTCCCTCTCCGTTAGGAGAAAGCAAAGAAATCAACAAAGTATTGATATGGAATGATTTATGGGTGATTCGGCAAGGAAGGGAGGTCTATTACTCCTCTTCTCAAAACCTTCAGTGGCAGCGTTTCCCGATCACGGTCAAGGATTTTTATCCCGACAGGGAACGCGGACATCTGATTGCCATCACCGACAATCTCAATGTGGTTGATTTCAGTTCCCCCACGGATTACCGGCCGTTCACCCGCGAACCGCTGCCCGCGCCGCCTGCGGAGGCCGCTGTCTATCACGGAACATTGTATGTATGGACGGTTGGTGGATTCCTTTGCAAGGCGGACGAGGATGCGGTGGTTTTCGCTTTCCGTGGCTATACTTCGGATGAGGGCATCGAAAAACCCTATATGGTGAGGGACGGCGGCCAGCAGCTTTGGGGCGTTGACTTCCGCAACACGCTCTGCTTCGCCGACAAATCGGATGGCAGATGGTATCGCAAGCAGTATCTCCCAATGGATGTCGAAACATTCAAACTATTAAGTGACAGTGTGGCGCTGTTTTGGGACGGGCAGCGGCATTACACGTACTCCCTTGCCGACGATCAGCTGCGTCCTTACACCCTTTCCGCGCCTTTGGAGGGTTTTCTGAAAGCACCGATAATCGAGGTCGTTCTCTGCGGTGGGCTTACCAAATATCGTAGAGACACGGTCCGTTATCTTGTCACATCTGACGGCGATCTGCAGGCGAGCCATGCCACGTTGGTCTTGGACCAGTATGACCCCTGTTTTCCGAAAGCCAACGCTAAATACAAACGGAAAAGCATAAAGTTCCCGCATACTGCCAGTCGTCACGAATTGGACAGCATCCTTCGCGACATCAACCGCGACTACGCCCACATTCCCAACATCGCCGAATTTCAAATCGCTGAAAAAGACCGCCAGAAATACTACAAACTATTGGACGAATTGGACAAAAAGGACATGATGTATGTGTACCCCAGAAGAAGAACTAATGCTTTTGATTATGATTATGCGGAGAATTTCTACCAATCAGTGCCAGATCGAATCGACACGCTGAGTGCCAACACAATACGGAAAATCCTGTACAAAGATGAAAACTGGAGGACCACAGGCGGAGTCTATTGGTTCGAGGTTCAGGTCATCAACAGCCGTCATGACACGCTCTGTTTCATCCATTTCAATTTGCGTAACGAATATGCCTGGTTCATCCCGTGGTTGACTGAATACAACGGCATCCCGTTCCGGTGTTACAGCCTTTCGCTTTCACGTTGGGTGTCGGAGTGCCTTCCAGAGAAGTTTTACGTCAAAGGGAGTTTCGACAATGCCCGTTTACTGTTACAGATAGCGGACTATCTCTGGAAGCGGGAGGAATAGGGCATGCGAAATCTGCGGGGGAACCAATAAAAATGTATTTTCGCAGCCTGTTTTCGAATGATTTTCTAAACGTTAAAAAATGAAAGAAAAGACTGCATTCATTACCGGTGCCAACAAAGGAATCGGATTCGGCATAGCGAAACATCTCGGCTTGAGCGGCTGGAGAATCATCATCGGGGCGCGGAATCAGGAGCGTGCGGAGAAAGCCATCCGCGAGCTCACCGCCTTGGGCATCGACGTGCCCGGTTGGGTACACGTGGAGTTGGCCGACCTTGCGAGTGTGGAGAATGCCGTCCGTGAGTTGAACGACAAATATCCGGAACTTGCGCTGTTGGTGAACAACGCCGGCATCCCGGGCGACATGGGCGTGGACAGCCTCCATACGGAACTCAGCGACATTCGGGAGACCCTCGACGTGAACTTCGTCGGCACTTTCGCGCTCACCAAGCTGCTGATGCCTCTGCTTGCGAAGAACCACGGCCGGATTGTCAATGTCACCGTGCCGTCGGAAATCAGTCCCTACTGGCATCCGTTAGCCTACGTGACGAGCAAGGCCGCCCAAAACGCCATGATGGGCGTGATGGCCATCGAGTTCCAGCAGCACAACACCCCGTTGGAGATTTTCTCGGTGCACCCGGGTCCCACCACCACCGACCTCAACGGCAACATGAGTCTCCCTGGCTTCCACGACATTGACACGGTGGGGGAAAAGATGGCCGAACTCATCAACGACGG
>CAMVOL010000077.1 GCA_947169105.1 uncultured Bacteroidales bacterium
TCTCAACTGACCGCAAAAATGCAGTATTTATCGTATTGTGAGTCCGTTGATGGTTTCCTGCAGCCCGTTGAGGAAGCGCGCGGCCTCGAAACCGTCCATTTGGGCGTGGTGGAACTGGAACGAGATGGGCAACGTCGTTTTGAAGAGCCCTCGGCGGTATTTGCCCCAGGCCAGGAAAGGATTGGTGAACAGTTCGGAATAGACACTCGGTGATATCGAAGGTTTTGAAAATCGTCACCTTCGGCATCCCAGCCGTTTTCCACAGCTCGAAAGCATATCCGCGTGGCGAGTCTTGAGGGTTGATTTCGTGTTTCATATCGTATCGTTCTCCGAATTCTTAATATTCATTGCCGGTAAACCAGAGATCGTGACCTGTTGATGAGTTGGCAAAAATACATAATCTCACACAGAAAACGAAATTATTCTTCCTTTTCTATGCAGAATTTTGAATATACTTTTGTTGGAGTTACAGCTAAAGTGATTGGCTTCTTTTCTTTTTTTGCCAGAAGAACCAGATTTCTCCGCCAATTCCAAACAGGATACAAACAATTCCCACATATAAACCCCACGTCGAATCCCTTCGAGACCACTCATTATAGTCAGATAATGTATAGCAGGAATTAATAGATTCGTATGCGATCACAAAGGGGGCGTATTCATCTTGTGTATGGAGCTCTCTATTGGTAAGCGCACTATTTTCCACGACACGCTGATAATCACGAATAGGAACATATAATGTTATAGGTGATTCGCTGGTCAAGTTTTTATCAATAATGTGTGGTATCTCAAACCAATATTGGGGATATTCTATCAACTTCACTGTGGTCCTTGGATCATAACTTTTTGTACCACCTGAATATACGTGAACTTCCGATATGACACCATCTATACGACGAATATCCTTGGCCTCGATATCTTTGTTCGTCAAAAAATGATAAACTCCAAATATGCCAAAGCCAAAACACATCAAACCAAAAACAATAGCACCGGCAATTATTAGTTTTTGTGAAAAATGCCGCTTGTTTTCTGTGTCTCTTTGTTTAGACTCATCACCCTTGTAAAACAAAACAATCGCAAATGGCAGAAGCACCCATATACCAAAAAACATAGTAAGTATCAAAGAAGTCCACTGGACAGTCCCATCTATGACCATATCTTTTGCGCTCATAAACGTCGGATATGCACAAATCAATGCAAGGCACAGACTCAGCAATATCGCATTTTTCCGGTTCTTTTGTTTGTCGTTTTCCATTAATTAGAGGATTTGTCCTAACAATTCCATCTCACGTTTCGCAATCCCAAGACTGGCGGCCATTCCTCGCCAACCTTTGATGGCATTCATCACCTCTTGTATGATTTTTAGTGCCTCATCTTTTGCTCCAGTTTCCGGGGCAATTTGTTGCCCATCGTCGTTTTGCTCATAACCAAACAACCAATAATTAAGAGTGCAAAAACACAATTTTTTCTTTATTTTAAGATGGATTGATAAACCTCCCTGTCAACATCCTTGAACACATTGAAAACCACCTGCTTGACGCTGCAATCGGGATGCGCGTTCAGGTAGTCCTTGACGGTTTGCACGGCGATTTCGGCGGCCAGCCGGTTCGGGAAGCGGAACTCGCCCGTGGAGATGCAGCAGAAGGCGACGCTTTCGAGACCGTTTTCATCGGCACAAGCCATGATGTTACGGTAACAGGAGGCCAATTGCTCCTTCTGCAATTCCGTCGGGATTCCGTCGGGAATGATGGGGCCGACGGTGTGGATGACGTACTTGCACGGCAGGTTGTACGCCTTGGTGATTTTGGCCCGCCCCGTCGGTTCCGGATGTCCTTGTTGCAGCATCAGCCGGTGACATTCCTCGCGCAGCTGCACACCCGCCGCGGAATGGATGGCATTGTCGATGCATCTGTGCAACGGGTGGAAACAGCCCAACATTTGCGCATTGGCGGCGTTCACGATGGCGTCCACGCGGAGACGGGTGATGTCGCCCTGCCATAACGACAATTGTTTTCCTGTAGGGGCGAAAAATTTTTCGACCCTACAAACACCCACAATATCAATCAATTCCACGATGCCTTTTTCCTGCAATTGCGCCTGCAATTCCTCATCCTGCAAACGCAGGAATTCCTCGCTGACGGGTTTGGGTTCGCGCACGTTGCGCAGGGCGCGGAACAGGTCGCGCTTGCCTTGCAAATCCTCGGGAATCTGAATTTCGGAATACTGAGGTTCTTCGGCAATCAAATACTGTATCAAATAATCTAATCGGTTCATAATCAATATTTTTTGTTTCGTTGGGGCGAATAATTATTCGCCCCTACAACCCCGATAATGCATCCAATACATCATTAATATCCGCATCAATAACAATCGACCTGTCGGCGATCTGGTCCACGGTGAACGCCTCGCCAAGGTTGACGGTGGCGTAGATGGCGTTCGGGTTCTGCATTGTCCAACGGATGAAGGGGATTTTGAAGATGACGGGCGTGTTGCCGCCGCTGCCGAGGTCGAGGAACAGCACCTTGCCGTCTTTGTGCCGCCGGATAAATTCGGTGTATCGTTCCGAGGCGGCGTGCCAGCCCTCGTCCTCCACAAAGGTCTCGTCGGCGCGCAGGTTGACCTTCATCGGACCGCTGCAAACGGGACAATGCGGGACCAATTCCGACGGAATGCGCATATCCTGCTGTTCGGCAATCATCCGTTTCACCATTTCCTCGTTGTCGTAAGTTTTTTGGTGACAAGGCTTTGCGCATTGGAACAGACCGTAGTCGCCTTGCGTGTAGAATAATCTCTGTTTGTCAAATCCTGCCTTCTGGAACTGGTGATCGACATTGGTGGTGATGACGAAATAGTCCTTGTCTTTCAGCAGTTTGAGCAGGTTGTCATAGACGGGCTTCGGGGCGGGCACATAGCGGTTGTAGTAGATGTGGCGGCTCCAGTAGGCCCAATGTTCCTCTTCGTTGGAAAACGGATAGAAGCCCGCCGAGTACATGTCGGTGAAGCCGTATTTCCCGATGAAGTCGGCAAAGTGTCGTTCGAAGCGTTCGCCAGAATAGGTGAACCCCGCCGAGGTGGAGAGTCCCGCGCCGGCACCGACGATGATGGCGTCGGCTTCGAGTAAGGCTTTATGTAGTTTTTCTGTTTCCGTCATTATTCGTTGTTTTGAACGGCAAAAATATACAATTTCGGAACACCATCCCGTATTTGTATGATTTTTTCAAAGTTTACATTTATCCAGCACAATCGTCAAGCCTCTTTCCGGCCAAGTCTCGCCTCGCATTTTATTTGCGAAAATTAAACAGAAATTTGTTATTTTTGCCACTTGAAATCAACGTCACAAGATGAAGGAAACGCATATTCCAGTCATTAAATTCAAGCGAGACAAGTACGGAGACGAGCTTATGGTCGATGTCGTGACGCTTGATGCCATCCGCAAAAGCAAGGGGTTCCAGAAAGTGTTGCGGCAGTCGTTTTATGGCGTGATGCTCACCACGGGCGGAAGCGGCGAGGTGGAAGTCGATGGCGTTTCGTGCAGCGCACCTTGGGACAGACGACCAAGGCCTACATCCAGTCGCGTCGCATCGACGAGGCCAAACACCTTCTCCGTTACTCAGCCATGCCCATCGGCCTCA
>CAMVOL010000078.1 GCA_947169105.1 uncultured Bacteroidales bacterium
AGACCTTCCCCCAAGAGGCCGAAGAACTCTTCGTCGCCACCGAGCGCAACGCCAAACTGCGCTACGAAGGTTATAAAAAGCTTTCCGAAATGTAGTATCCTCACCATGCGGGCTGCCGTTGCGACCGAATTACCGCAACCCTATTAGCCCCGCATCGGTAACAGCAAAGGGTGTCCCCATCGGGCACCCTTTCTTTTTGCCATTCAGGATAACGCCATTTTTCTTTTAACGCCATTTTTTATTGGAATCATTGTTTTATTATAACGCCATTTTTTCTTTTTTTACGCCATTTTTCCTGTGTGCTGCGATACCATCGCAGCCAAATATTGCCCATTCACCCCATCCTGCCCATTTGCCCCAATTTTCAATTTGAACATCCTCCCTTCTGTCTCCCTTCTATGTGGGTTCTATGTGCCTTCTTTGAAACCGCTATAACCACCACGAAATCAGCGCTTTGGCTGTTTTGTATAAAAACCGCTGAAAATTAGCTATCTATCCAATCCCCCATCCCATCCCCTCCGTGCACTCCGGTGGCATTGCCTCATCAAGTTCGGCAGGCTTACCACTTGCCGCCGCCATCCCTGTCCACCCCGCCCATTCACCCCATTAAACCCAACGTCCCGTGTGTTGCCGTGCCACAGCAACACAAAAGCCACCGTGCCCAAGCTATCAGCCTGACGCTTCGTTCTGTGGGCGGCCTTTATGGCCGTCAACAATCCTCCTATCCCACTAAAAGCCAACTTGGCAATTCAAATATGCGGTGTAAATATTTTCTGTCTCATTGGTCTTTAACAATATCATTCTGAAATTGGGAGCAATCTTTACATATTTGCCAATTTTGAATTGGGCACCAAGGATTGCAGCTGATTCATCTTTCGCACTATTCTTGCTGTTTCGGGAATACAAGTCATCGAATCGCACAAACAAAGATATGCATTTGGGTAAGTTTACCATGGCGAACAAAGAGTAGCCGCTTTGGTCAGCATCTGCCACGCCCGATGTGTTTGCCATATAGCTGTATTCGGCTCCGACAGCAAACCTATCGTGACGGTAGCCCACAAAAGCAGCCAGATTTGCGGTATTCTTTCGCCCTTCTACTCCGCTCTCATTCAATCCTCCGTATAGGCGAATATGGAAATCTTTGACTAGAGTAAGAGTTACGCCCATTCCGTAGTCCAACCCATTGTTCTTTTGAATCTTCTTATATCCTTCACCATTTACTATAATTGCGTCGGCGTAGAGCCAATCAGAAAATCTGTAGGCGGCGGAAACACCTAAATCGGCACTGCTGCCGAACTTGTATTCATCTTGAAAAGACTTCCTGATGTAGCGGTAGCTCCAGAACTTCTCCTGAAAATGGAATTGTGTGGTTGGGATAAGGCCGCCGCTCAACGTCAGGTTCCCCGTCTTCCACGAGATCATTGCGTTTTTCAGGAACGCTATGCGTTGGTAATCGTCCATATCAGCCGATTTCCCAACATCAAGCACACCTTTAAACGCCAGACCGTTGCCGAGATAGTACTCATAACCAAGATAGCACCGCTCTAACGCAAAACCTCCCTCTCCGTTTCCCGAACCAAAGCCCATGTGGAAGTTTCCGAACACTTCCGTAATTGTTCTGCCTTTCGGTTCCTCAATTTCAGCATTCTTTTCTTGTGCGACACCACTTATGGTTGTAGCTAACACTAATAAAATCATCAGTTTATTCATAATATCGTATCTTATAATTATGCTGCAAAAATAGATTGGCGATATTACAACGGTATGACATTTTTATGAAAATCTGCCCTGTAACAATCTTTTCATTTTATCTTAACGGCTTTGTAATATGAGGCCTCTATTTTTGCGGTTGAAAAATAAACATTAAGAAAAATGGAAACTACTTGTTATCTGATTATTGTTGCATTCTTGCTGGTGCTGGCGGTGGTTGATTTGTTTGTCGGTGTCAGCAACGACGCTGTCAATTTCCTAAACTCGGCTATTGGGGCAAAGGTGGCGCGGTTTCGCACCGTTCTCATCGTTGCCTCGGTGGGAATCATTGCTGGAGCCCTGCTGTCGGCGGGAATGATGGATGTGGCAAGACACGGCATCATGCAACCGGCCTACTACTCTTTCAGCGAGGTGATGATGCTCTTCCTAGCCGTAATGGTAACGGATGTGATTGTCCTTGATGTGTTCAACTCACGTGGAATGCCTACATCCACCACCGTGTCGTTGGTGTTCGAACTTTTGGGCGGCACATTCGTTTTGGCACTCCTTAAGATGTCAACCGACGGCAGTCTGGAAATGTCCGATCTTCTCAATTCCAGCAAGGCGTTGTCCGTCATCATCGCCATTTTCGTTAGCGTCGCCCTCGCCTTTGTTACGGGTGCCGTGGTTCAGTGGATTTCCCGTCTCATCTTCACCTTCCGCCCCCATCGGCATCCTTACGCCGAGGCTTTCTTTGGAGGCATCGCCTTCACCATTCTCATATATTTCATTTTCATCAAGGGACTTGCCGGCACTCCCCTTATCGGAGACGAAACCAAGGCGTGGATTGCCCAAAACACGGGGATGTTACTGTTCAGCATATTTTGTGTGACGACATTCATTTCGCTTTTTCTTGTCATCGTGAGGGTGAACATCTTCCGTCTCGTCGTCCTTTTCGGGACTTTTGCTTTGGCGATGGCTTTTGCAAGCAACGACCTGGTGAACTTTGTCGGTGTGCCTCTCGCCGGTTTGTCCTCATTCCAAGACTGGATGCAGCACGGAGCCACCGACCCCGACACATTTATGATGAACGCCCTGATGGAATCCGAGAAATCGCCCTTTGGCTATCTGGCCATCGCCGGGGTGATAATGATTGTGGCGCTGGCCACATCGAAGAAAGCCCAGAATGTGGTGAAGACATCTGTCGACCTGAGCCGTCAAGACGAGAGCGACGAGATGTTCGGCTCCAGCCAGGCAGCACGTACCATAGTCCGCTCGGCGCAATCCGCCAAGACGGCTACTTCAAGCCTCACCCCACGCTTCCTGCGCCGAGCCATAAGGCGGCGGTTCGACACCATGAATGCCGACCTACCCGACGGTGCGGCTTTCGACGTGGTGCGGGCATCGGTCAATCTGGTTTTGGCTTCAATCTTGATAGTCATCGGCACCAACTACAAACTGCCGCTCTCCACCACCTACGTAACCTTTATGGTGGCTATGGGAACAAGTCTTGCCGACGGCGCTTGGGGACGCGACA
>CAMVOL010000079.1 GCA_947169105.1 uncultured Bacteroidales bacterium
CCTTCACTGCATCGTCGAAGTGCTTGGCATTGGTGGCGCCGACGATGGGGGCCGCCACGCCACGCTTGAACTGCCAGGCCAATGCAACCTGCGACATCGACACGCCTAATCGCTCTGCCAACTCTGCCACACGGTTGATGATTTCCAAATCGTTCTCTTTCGCGTGGTCGTACTTGCTGCGGATGGTCTTGTCGGTGTCGCTGCGCTTGGTGCCGCTCTCCCAGCCACGGTGCGACAGATGCCCGCCAGCCAATGGCGAATAGGGGATGCGCGACACCCGAATGTCAGTTTTTCCTAAATTGGTGTATTTCAGATTCTTATAGGATTTATATCTTATGTAACATTTTTTTACAAATTCAATTGAAGATTGGGTGCTCCATGTCGAGGACTGACCATCACATGACCGACATTAATCAGCTCGGTCAGACTGTCGCAGCCTTCAAAGGCCTTGGCGCAAATCTCTTTCAAGTTGCCGTTGCACACAACCTTCCGAAGTTTTTTGCAGTCTTTGAAAACGAATGGCGCGATGTATGTGAGTTTCTCCGGCAGGACAATTTCTTCTATACTGCTTCGCACAAAGGCATACTGCCACAGATTTTCCACGCTGGAAGGCAGAACCAAGTTCCGCAGGGCGCTGCAACCATCAAACACAAACCCACCGATCTCGGTAACCGTGCCGGGGATGTGCACTGCGGTGATTTCCGGATGCCCCTTGAAGAGGTCGTCGAACAATATGGTGACAGGCTGGCCGCAATACATTGCCGGTATCGTCACCTCTGGCTCGTCTCCCCGGTACCCAGCGGCACACCAGGTACCATTCTCCCCTATCATCTTGTATATGAATTCCTGCATATCAGTACATTTTTTTGCAAAGGTACGAAAATATCTTTTCGCCCTTATATCGAAAAAGATATCGGTTTGGAAAAATCCTCACGTTCCTCAAGACCGCTCACATGGCCAAGGTTTTGAAAGGTTCCTTGGATATTTTTCAGATAGAAGACCACAAAGATAGGGTTGTCCGGATTGTCATGATACAACTCATGAACAATAGGGCTCTTTTCCATGATGTCTTTTTTCACTTGGCTCACCAATTCGCTTTGAGGCGGAAAGACAGCCTCTGCGCTGAACCGCACCCAACGGCTGTTGATTTGGTCTGTTTCGAGGCTGCTTGCACAAATTTCCACATACGGGGATGTCTGAAGCTCGGCATACATGGACTTTTTGTTGTTCGTACAAAACCACATCTTCCGGTCTCTGAGTGTCATAAACTGAATCGGCCGCAATTTCGGCTTGCCGTCCAAGCCTATTGTCGCCAGATACTGCAGGCCGTACCTTTCCAAGATCTCGGCCAAAAATTCAATAGTTGTTTCAGGCATGTTCTATATACTAAATTTTACAATTATTTGAAATTAATATTTTACTTTGTCAAAACAGTGATAATTTAACGCGTCCCCTGTTTACGCTGCGAGAACATTCTTTCGAGACGTTTCTTTGAGACATCCCTGTCGCAGGCCTCGCGGTGCCGAGAAGGCTGGCCATAGCCAAGTTACGATTATTGATGGTTCTCTCATCTGTCTGTTTTTTTTGATTGCAAAAATAAACCAAATTCCCGAAACCTGTATTTCACAAATTTCGGGAATTCTTTCATATTTTCCGGTTTTTACCCCTTCGTTTTGGAAGGACTGAACGCCGCACGGCTTAGAAGTTGAACTTGCCGTTCTGGTGTTTCCACTCGCTTTCGGGGGCGATGGTCTCCATCACATCCCAGTGCTCGGCAATCTTGCCGTTCTCCACGCGGAAGAGGTCGTAGTAGGAAGTGGGCTTGCCTGCAAAAGCGCCTTCGCTGACAGCCAGCACGAAGTTGCCGCAGCCGAGAATCTTGTGGATGGTGAAGTACTCCATCTTGATACCCTGCTCTGCCATGGCGGCGAGGGCGGCGCCGAGACCATCGAGGCCGTCGGCAATGGAGACGTTGTGCTGGATGTAGTTGTTGCCGTCGAAGTAGTTGGTAAGGTTCTCGGGATGCTGGCCCATCAGCACGTCCTGCACGAAGTTGCGCACAAGGGCTTTGTTGGCTTCGGTCTTGTCGAGGTCTTTCATCTCGGTGGTGCCGTCGAAAGGTGTGTGGCCGCTGGGGTTGGGCTGACCGTTGTAGGCCATCAGGTTGTCCCAGTGCTCGACGATTTTGCCGTCCTCGAAGCGGAAGATGTCGAAGCCCGCCTTGGGGCCGAAGAAGTTGTAGTCGGTCTGGCAGACCACATAGTCGCCGTCCTCGAAGGCACGCACGGTGTTCACCTTCGCTTTTTCGGGAAAATCAGCCAGTCCGGCGAGGGCGCGGCCGAATCCGTCCAAGCCGTCCTCGACACCGAGGTTGTGCTGTTTGTAGTTTTCTGCGTTCACGTAGCCAATTGCCACGGTGTCACCTGTCTCGATGGCTTTCAGAAGGGCCACGGCCTTCTCTTTGTTCGTCAGTGTGTTCATTTCTTCTGGATTTTGATTGTTCTTTTTTCCACCACAAGCAGCCAGGAGGCAGACTGCAATGGACATGATGATTGTTCTTTTCATTTTTTTAACTTGTTGGTTTTTATTACTTTAGGTGAGCTTTATTGACTCCCCTTTTGACAATGCAAAAATACAGCCGTTTTGGCGGCTGGCAAAGTAATTAACAAGCGGGAAATGTCACTTTTCGGGACAGTTTCGGAACTGAAGCGGTGTCTGTCCCGTCACTTTGGTGAATGCGCGTACGAAATACGACGGCGTGTCGAAATGGAGGCGGTCGGAGATGAGGCCGATGGGCATGGCTGAGTAACGGAGAAGGTGTTTGGCCTCGTCGATGCG
>CAMVOL010000080.1 GCA_947169105.1 uncultured Bacteroidales bacterium
CTTCAATCTTCAATAACAGTAATACGTCGGTGAAGTCGATGGAGCCGCCCCAGCCCTCTTCCAAGACACGGACCACGGCCAAGGTCTCTTCGAGTTCCAGCACGTCGATGCGCGTCTTGAACTCCTCGCCCGCGCCCACGGTATCGACATTGTGGTAGAACTGCTCGATGCTGCCGCGCTCGAACTTCCCGTTCAGGAAACCGAACAGACAGGCGTCTTCGGTGAATAACTCTTTGGCATACTTGCTGTTGCCTTCAGCCACACTGCGTGTGAATTTCTCGGCAGCCTCTACGACTGCGTTGTAGTCTTCAATTTTACTTCTCATTGCTACCTTTGTTCTATTCGTAAATGATTAAATTTTTCGAGTGCAAAAGTGCAACGATTTCGGCAAACAGACATTTCTATTTGGCTCAACTTTCCTTTCTTTTTCGTCCAAAATGTATGATAGGGTTCTCTCTGGTCTGGGAAGCCGAACTGGTCGGCAATCTGCTGGTGGGTCATCTCGGTGGTCAGCAGGGCGTTCTTGATTTGGCCGATTAAAAACTGATGGATGAGTTCTTTCGGTGTTTTGCCGGTTTCTCGTCTCGATGATGCACCCAGCCGGGCGGCAGTGGAGTCGGCCAATGCCAACGTGCAGATGATGACGGCCGCTTTGGACAAGGCGCAGTTGGAATACAACGGTAAGAAGAACTTGCGGCAGAAATCGGTCGTCTCCGACTTCGAACTCTCGCTGGCCGAAAGCGACCTCAATGTGGCGAAAGCGAACCTCGCAGCCGCGAAAGCGGCCCTCACCTCCGCCCGCAACGACCTAAGCTACACCGAAATCCACAGTCCTTCCAACGGTGTGGTGGGGCGAATCTTTTACCGCAAGGGCGACCTCGTGGGACCTTCCATCCAGGACGGACTCACCGTGGTGGACGAGCGCACGGGAGCCGTCTCGGTCTGCGCCCGCTTTGACAACTCCAACGGAATGCTGCTCAGTGGCGGTACGGGCAAAATCGTTATTCCCACAGAACTACACAACGCCATCGTCATCCCGCAGGAGGCCACCTACAGCATCTAGGACAAAGTCTATGTGATGAAAGTGGTGGATGGGAAAGCGGTGGCCAGCATCACCATCTACTTCGAGCAGGGAACCAATGCCGATATGGCCGCCGTGAATGTGCAGAACCGCGTCATCCAAGCACAGGCGCAACTGCCCGCCGAGGTACTGCAGACGGGCGTGGCCACCGAGAAACGGCAACCCGGCCAGCTCCGCATCATCGCGCTGGAGAGTCCCAGCGACATATCCGCCGTGCTGGCCGAACAGAACATTGAGGCCTCGGTCGGTTCGTTGGGTAGCAACTCCGACAATGTGTTCCAATATATGCTGCGCTATACGGGCCGCAAGACCGAAGTGTCGGAGTTCGAGAACCTTGTGATTGCCTCGCTGCCCAAGGACGTGAAAATCGTCACCTTCGACAACACCAACGACTTCCTCTTCGCCTCCATCCGCGAGGCGATTCTGACACTCGTCATTGCCATTGTGCTGGTGTTGGTTGTGGTGCTCTTCTTCCTGCAAGATTTCCGCGCCACGCTGATTCCCGCCGTCGGCATTATCGTCTCGCTCATCGGCACTTTCGCCTTCATGAAGGTGGCGGGATTCTCCGTCAACCTGCTGACGCTCTTCGCGTTGGTGCTGGTTATTGGTACGGTGGTCGATGACTCCATCGTGGTGGTGGAGGCCGTGAAAGCCAAGCTGGACGAGGGTTGCACCGCCACCCACAAAGCCTCGGAGGATGCCATGAACGGTCTTTCTGTCACGCTGTTCACCACCCGTTTTATGGAAAAACTCAGCGAGCACTCGGAAATCGGCGAGGTCTATTCGAGCTACGATGTCAACTATCCGCAGTACCGTGTGGATTTGGATGTGGCGCGGTGCAAGAAGATGGGGGTCGCACCCTCTACTGTCCTCAACGAGATGGGCGCTTACTTGGGCGGCGACTACATTTCCAACTTCAACAACTACAACAAGGTGTATCAGGTGGATTTGCAGCTTCGGCCCTCCGACCGTAACCGCCCCGAGTCGTTGGCGAGTCTCTTTGTGCGTTCCGAAAGTGGCGAGATGATGCCTATCAACCAATTCGTCTCCTTCACCAAGGAGTATATGCCGCAGTCCATCAACAGTTTCAATATGTTCCCCAGCATTGATGTGTCGGGCAGCGTGGCGGAGGGTAGCAGTTCCGGTCGTGCCATCAAGGCCATCCAGGAGACCGCCGCGAAGGAGTTGCCCGTGGGCTACAGCATTGAGTTTGGCGGCATCACCCGCGAGGAGAGCCAGACATCCGGCAGAGTGATTTTCATCTTCTTGATATGCATCGTGTTCGCCTATCTCGTGATGGTGGCTCTCTACGAAAGTCTCTTCATCCCGCTATCGGTAATGCTGTCGGTGTCCTTCGGTCTGGCGGGCAGTTTGCTGTTCGCCAAGCTGTTCGGCGTGGAGAACAACATCTACATGCAGATCGGGATGGTGATGCTGGTGGGCCTGCTGTCGAAAACGGCTATCCTGCTCACCGTGCCGGTGTTGTTTGTCGTGTTTCAGAAAATTCAAGAAAGAATCGGTAAAAACAG